>CANGHK010000003.1 GCA_947453625.1 Burkholderiales bacterium | reverse complement strand
GAATTAATCCGGCGGGGTTGCCCGAATCCAGTGCAGCCTTGATCCTAGCGTTCAGTGCGCTCAGACCTTCCCCCATCTTGCGCGATGGGCGCTTGCCGAACTGTAAGACGAACTGCTTTGCCAGTTCCGCCCGCTCCCCTTCCAGGCTGCTGTGCGGCGAGGTTTGCATCTCGTTCAGATTTAAAGTCCGAGGCATTCAGTTGTCTAGGGTGCGCCGCTCCGATAGGCCGGGCTTACCTCGGAACTGGCATGTCAGTGTTCGTCAACCCTGGGCCCAATGGCGCCAGACGTTGCACGGAAGGCACACTTTCGGGATGGGTGGGTGCCTGGATGGGTAGCTGAAATTGGAATGTTGTAAAAGCTGTAAAAACCTTTTAAATCAATGACTTAGCTCAAAACAATGGCGGAAGCGGTGAGATTCGAACTCACGGTGGAGTTACCCCCACGGCAGTTTTCAAGACTGCAGCCTTAAACCACTCGGCCACGCTTCCAATAATCCTGATCCAAACATCCTGACGCGATCGTCGCGTCAGCCTTGCCCGTGCGCCCACCGCTGCGCGACAGGTGCTTCGACGCCACCGCTAGCCCCACAAGACGGTTGGCTGCCGTTGGCGTCAGGCCGCGATTCTAGGCGGCAACCGGCCTCGACCCCGCCGGCAGGGCACAAGCCCGGTCATCGGCCCCCGCTCAGCCCGGCACCTGCGCCTGCGCGCAGCCCACTTGCACCACTTCGCGCCGGCCGCCGTCCACCCGCACGGCGGTCAGCGATCCGCCCCAGACGCAGCCGGTGTCCAGCGCCAGCAGGTCGGGGCGGTTCTTCAGGCCCAGCGTGGACCAGTGGCCGAAGGCGATCGGCACGCCGGCCGTGCGCCGTTCCGGCACGTCGAACCAGGCCAGGTGGCCGGCCGGCGCGATGCCCGAGCCGTCCTTGGTGTCGAACTCCAGCACTCCCTCGGGCGTGCAGTAGCGGATGCGCGTCAGCACGTTGAGCACCATGCGCCAGCGCCGCACGCCGCTCAGCCCGTCGTCCCATCGGGCCGGGTCGTTGCCGTACATCACGCGCAGAAAGTCGGCCATGTCGGGGCCGGCCAGCACGGATTGCACCTCCTGCGCCAGCGCCAGCGTCTGCGCGGCGTCCCACTGCGGCACCACGCCGGCATGCACCAGCAGCCAGCCCTCGGCCTGGTCGGCCAGCTTGCGATGGCGCAGCCAGTCCAGCAGCGCGGCGCGCTTTGGGCTGGCCAGCACGTCGCCAAAGGTGTCGCCGCGGTGTGGCTTGCGCGCCCCCACAGCCACCGCCAGCAGATGCAGGTCGTGGTTGCCCAGCAGGCAACTGGCGGCGTCGCCCAGCCCGACCAGGCGCTGCAGCGTGGCCAGCGAGGCCGGACCGCGGTTGACCAGGTCGCCCAGCAGATGCAGGCGGTCGCGCGAGGGGGAAAAGCCGATAGTGGCCAGCAGGCGCTCGAAGGCGTCGCAGCAGCCTTGGAGGTCGCCGATCAAATAGTGCATGGCGGGATTCTGCTACGCTGCCGCGGTGTTGATTTCGAGGCGCCTGCAGCGGCGCCATACATGGACGTTGCCCTGTTGATTTTCCTGATCCTCGTGAACGCCTTGTTCGCGATGTCCGAGATGGCGCTGACCGCGTCGCGTCGGGCGCGGCTGGCGGTGATGGCCGAGGCCGGCGAGCCCGGCGCCCGGGCGGCGCAGGCGCTGCACGAAGACCCGACCAAGTGGCTGTCGACGGTGCAGATCGGCATCACCTCGATAGGCGTGCTCAACGGCATCGTCGGTGACGCGGCCTTCTCGCAACCGCTCGCCGCCTGGCTGTTGAATATCTTCCCGCTGCTCGGCCACCGCGCGATGGACGTTTCCGCCACCGCGCTGGTGGTCGTGATCATCACCTTCCTGACCATCATCTTCGGCGAGTTGGTGCCCAAGCGCCTGGGCCAGATGTACCCCGAACGGGTGGCGGTGCTGGTGGCCCGGCCGATGGACATGCTGTCGTCGGCGGTGCGGCCCTTCGTCTGGCTGCTGTCGGCCTGCACCCAGGCCACGCTGCGCCTGCTGGGCATACGCCATGCGCCGTCGCGCAGCGTGACCGAGGAGGAGATCGCCGCCAGCCTCGAAGAGGGCCTGGACGCCGGCGTGATCGAGGCCCAGGAGCACCAGATGGTGCGCAACGTGTTTCGCCTCGACGAGCGCCAGATCGGCTCGATGATGATTCCGCGCGCCGAGATCACTTGGCTGGACCAGAACGCGCCGCTGCCCGAGTTGCTGTCGCAGATGACGACCAACGGCCATTCGCGCTACCCGGTCTGCCGCGACGGGCTGGACGACGTGGTGGGCGTAATCCAGGCCCAGGACCTGCTGGTGCCGCTGTCGCGCGGCGAGACGCCCAGGCTGGGCGAGCTGATGCAGCCGCCGGTGTTCGTGCCCGAGACCTTGTCGGGCATGGAGTTGCTCGAGCAGTTCCGGGCCACCGCCGCCGAGCTGGTGTTCGTGGTCGACGAGTACGGCGCGGTGCAGGGCGTGATCACGGTGCGCGACGTGCTGGAGGCGATCACCGGCGAGTTCAGCCCGCCCAGCGCCGACGATGCCTGGGCAGTGCGCCGGCCCGACGGCAGCTGGCTGATGGACGGCATGATCCCGGTGCCCGAGATGAAGGACAGGCTGGAGCTGCGCGAGTTGCCCGAGGAAGACCGTGGCCGCTACAACACGCTGGCCGGCATGGTGATGCTGCTGCTGGGCCGCTTGCCGCGCGAGACCGATGTGGTGGAATGGCAATCTTGGCGCTTCGAGGTGATCGACCTCGACGGCAAGCGCGTGGACAAGGTGTTGGTGAGCCGCATCACACCGATCGAACAGAACCGAACCTCATCATGATCAACGAAAACCTGCACAAGAAAGCGGTCGCACTCGACCGCGTCAAGCACCGCGAACTCAAGCTCGACCTGTCGGCCCGCGACCTGAGCGCGGTCGCCAAGCTCAATGCCTTCTTCGTCGCCGGCACCGAGTTCATCGACGCCTGCAAGGACTATCCGGTGGTCTGGGTCAACGCCGGCAAGGGCGAGGACGGCAAGATGCAGGTCGCGCCCATCGCCGTCTTCGGCCTTAGCGCCGAGCAGAACTTGTGCATCGATGGCAACGCCTGGCGCGTGCGCTACGTGCCGGCGATGCTGCGGCTCTACCCCTTCGCGCTGGCCCGGGTGGCGGCCAACGAGATGGTGGTCTGCATCGACGAGGGCTGGACCGGCTTCGGCACCGAGGGCCAGGCGCTGTTCGACGCCAACGGCGCGCCGACTGAGTTCACCAGCAACGTGCAGCAGCAGCTCGAGAACTTCGAGACTGAGGTCGAGCGCACCCGGCTGGCCGGCGCGCTGCTGGTCGAGAAGGACTTGCTGCGCGACATGCGTTTCGACGCCACGATGCCCGACGGCAGCAAGCTGGTGGTCGACGGTTTCCTGACCATCGACGAGCAGAAGCTGGGCGCGCTGTCGGATGCCGACATCCTGGCCTTCAGCCGCAGCGGCCTGCTGGGGCTGATCCACGCGCACCAGATCTCGCTGGGCAACATGGCGCGGCTGGTGCAGTGGCATGCCGAGCGCCAAGGCCTGGTCGGCGCCGCCGCTTGATAGCGGCTTGATCGGACGCGGCTCTGGCCGCACCCGGGCCGGCTTCAATCCAGCTTGATGCCAGCCTGCTGGATGATCTCTCCCCAACGCGCACGCTCGGCCTTGGCGTAGGCCGCCATCGCCTCTGGCGTGCCCGGGGTGGGCTCTATGCCCAGCACCTGGAATCTGGCCTTGATCACGGTGCTGTCCAGCGCGTCGTTGAGCGCTTTGGACAGTTGCTTGACCAGCGGTGTGGGCGTGCCTGACGGCAGCGCCAGGCCTTGCCAGGCATAGGCCTCGAAGTTGGCCAGGCCTTGCTCGGCGAAGGTGGGCACCTGCGACAGCGAGGCCAGCCGGCGCGGTGAGGCCACTGCCAGCGCGCGCAGCTTGCCCGCGCTGATCTGCGGGTAGCCGGCGGCCGAGTCGACGATCATGAAAGGCACCTGGCCACCCACCACGTCCTGGATCGCCGGCGCCGCGCCGCGGTAGGGCACATGGGTCAGCTGCAGGCCGGTGCGCAGGCGCAGCATCTCCACCGCCAGGTGGTGCGGGCTGCCGGCGCCCGGCGTGGCAAACGGCACCGGCTGGGGCTGGGCCTTGGCCCAGGCCAGGAATTCAGTGAGCGTGTTGGCCGGCACCGCGGGGTTGACCACCAGCAACAGGTTGAAGCGGCCGATCAGGCCCACCGGCGCCAGGTCGCGCTCGGCGCTGTAGCCCAGCTTGGAGTAGAGCGACGGGTTGGCTGCCAGCGTCGCGGTATCGGCCGTCATCATCACGTAGCCGTCGGCCTTGGCGCGGGCGGTGTACTCGGCGCCTATGTTGGTGCCGGCGCCGGGCCGGTTGTTGATCACGAGGGGCTGGCCCAAGGTCTTGCCCATGGCCTCGGCCAGGGTGCGCGCGGCCACATCGGTGCCGCCGCCGGCCGGGTAGGGCACCACCCATTCGATGGGCTTGTTCGGGTAGGCCTGGGCCCAGGCCGCGCCGGCCAGCAGCAGGGTCAGCGCGCCAAGCGCCAGGCGTCGGGTTGGGTGCAGCATCGGGCAATCTCCTCGGTTGCCGTCGGGTCGCGCCGGCAGGGTTTGCAAGGCCGTTGACGATAGCCTATCGATGCCGACCGCCGCCGCGCGTCGCCTAGGCGCGGGCCATGGCCGAGAATGTTGTCTTTTGCTGGCCGCGCCGATTACCCGATTGCGACGATGACACCGACCCCAACCGATTCCCTGTCAATCGAGCTCTACGACCAGCCCGGCCACCTGATCAGGCGCGCGCAGCAGATCGCCGTGTCGATGTTCTTCGAGGCGCTGGGGCGCGATGTGACGCCGGTGCAGTACGCCATCCTGCGCATGCTGCAGGAGCGGCCCGGCATAGACCAGGTGACGCTGGCGCATGAGGTGGCGCTCGACACCTCGACCACCGCCGAGATTGCCGCCCGCCTGGAGACCAAGGGCTGGATCTTGCGCGAGGTGCTGCCGCGCCGGCAGCGCCGCCTGGTGCTGACGCCGGCCGGTGAGGCGGTGCTGGCGCGCCTGGTGCCCGGCCTGCTGGATATGAACCGCGGCTTGCTGCAACGCCTGGACGAGGACGAGCGGGCCGAGTTCATGCGCCTGCTGCGCAAGTTCGTGCAACTCAACAACGACCAGAGCCGGGCGCCTATGCGCAGCGCCATCGGGGTCGAGGGAAAACCCTTGGTTTTGTGAGGGTGTGAAACCGGCTTCATTGAGTACACTGAATGAAGATCATGCGGGTGGCCAATCGCGCCTGGGTTTTGCTTGGTCCCCGTTCAATCCCGCGCCGGCTTGTCACGCCAGGCCCGCACCCTGGAGCCCCCGCGATGTTCCCGAAAAACGCCTGGTATGTGGCCTGCACGCCGGCCGAGATCGACGACAAGCCGCTGGGCCGCAAGGTCTGCAACGAGGCCATCGTGTTCTACCGCGATGCCGATGGCGCGGCGGTGGCGCTGGAGGATTTCTGCCCGCACCGTGGCGCGCCGCTGTCGCTGGGCCGGGTGATCGAGGGCAAGCTGGTCTGCGGCTACCACGGGCTCGAGATGGGCTGCGACGGCAGGACGGTGGCGATGCCCGGGCAGCGGGTGCGCGGCTTTCCGGCGATACGCGCCTACCCGGTGGTCGAGCGCCATGGTTTCGTCTGGGTCTGGCCGGGTGAGGCCGCGCTGGCCGACCCGGCGACCATCCACGCCTGCGACTGGGCCGACAATCCGGACTGGGCTTACGGCGGCGGGTTGTTCCACATCCACTGCGACTACCGGCTGATGATCGACAACCTGATGGACTTGTCGCACGAGACCTATGTGCACGCCACCAGCATAGGCCAGAAAGAGATCGACGAGACACCGACCACCACCAGGACCGACGGCGACGCGGTGACGACCTCGCGCTTCATGGACGGCGTGATGCCACCGCCGTTCTGGCGCCTGGCGCTGCGCGGCAACCACCTGCCCGACGACCAGCCGGTGGACCGCTGGCAGATCTGCCATTTCTCGCCGCCCAGCCATGTGCTGATCGAGGTCGGCGTGGCGCTGGCCGGGCAGGGCGGCTACCACGCCGCGCCCGAGGTCAAGGCGTCGAGCATCGTGGTCGACTTCATCACGCCCGAGACCGAGACCTCGATCTGGTACTTTTGGGGCATGGCGCGCAACTTCAACCCGCGCGACAAGGCCCTGACGGCCAGCATCCGCGAGGGCCAGGGCAGGATCTTCAGCGAGGACCTGGAGATGCTGGAGCGCCAGCAGCGCAACCTGCGGGCCTGGCCCGACCGGACGCTGCTCAAGCTCAACATCGACGCCGGCGGGGTGCAGGCGCGCAAAGTGCTGGACCGGTTGGTCGCGCAAGAGCGCGCCGGCGCCGCGGCGCTGCAGGGCTGAGCCGCGATGAACCACCCGACGCTGCTGACGGTGCGCGTGCTGCGCAAGACGGCCGAGGCGACCGACATCGTCGGTCTAGAACTCGCGGCCGAGGACGGCGGCCCGCTGCCGGCTTTCAGCGCGGGCTCGCATGTCGATCTGCACCTGCCCAGCGGTTTCACGCGCCAGTACTCGCTGTGCAACGACCCGGGCGAGACCCACCGCTACCAGATCGCGGTGCTGCGCGACCCGGCCTCGCGCGGCGGCTCGGCCGCGCTGCACGACGCGGTGTCCGTGGGCCAGACGCTGCAGATCAGCGCGCCGCGCAACCACTTTGCACTGGCGCATCAGGCCAGTCGCCACCTGCTGCTGGCCGGTGGCATAGGCGTGACGCCCCTGCTGTGCATGTCCGAGCGCCTGGCGCAGTTGGGCGCCGACTTCGAACTGCACTACTGCACCCGGTCGCTGGCGCGCACGGCCTTCGTCGGCCGCATCCAGGCGGCGTCGTTTGCCGACAGGGTGAAGTTCCACCACGACGACGGCGCAGCGGCGCAGCAACTCGACCTGGGTGGCTTGCTGGGCCAGCCGCGCCCGGGGGAGCATGTCTACGTCTGCGGGCCGCAGGGCTTCATGGATGCCGTGCTGGGCCGGGCGCGCGCCGCGGGTTGGCCCGAGGCGCAGCTGCGCTTCGAGTATTTCGGCGCGGCGGTGGCACCGACCGTCGGCGACACCGCGTTCGAGGTGCAACTGGCCAGTTCGGGCCGGGTGCTGCCTGTGGCCGTCGGGCAGACCGTTGTGCAGGCGCTGGTCGCAGCGGGTGTCGAGGTGCTGACCTCATGCGAGCAAGGCGTTTGCGGCACCTGCCTGACCCGGGTGCTGGCCGGCCAGGTCGATCACCGCGACCAGTACCTGACGCCCGAGGAGCGGGCAGCCCATGACCAGTTTCTGCCCTGCTGCTCGCGCTCGCGCGGCGTCCGGCTGGTGCTGGACCTGTGACATTGCACCGGGGCGCGCCGCCATGCCGCCGCGCGATAGCTGTTATCGGCAGGCCGGCAGCCGACTGCGGGCTTGCGCGGGGATGTCCGGCGCGCCAGGCAACGCACAATCAACCCCGACCCGACTTCACGGAGACTTCGACATGACAAGACGACACCACCTGTTCACCCTGGCGACCTTGGCGGCGGGCGTATTGGCGCTGGCCAGCGGCGCAGCCCGCGCCGAGGACAGCGTCAAGATCGGCGTGATCCTGCCGATGACCGGCCCGTCGGCCTCGACCGGGCGCCAGATAGACGCCGCGATCAAGCTGTGGCTGGCGCAGTCCGGCGGCAAGGCCGGCGGCAAGAAGGTCGAAGTCCTGATCAAGGACGACGCCGGCGTGGCCGACACCACGCGTCGCCTGGCGCAGGAACTGGTGGTCAACGACAAGGTGGTGGCGCTGGCCGGCTTCGGCCTGACCCCGCTGGCGCTGGCCACCGCGCCCATCGCCACCCAGAGCAAGACCCCGATGGTGGTGATGGCCGCGGCCACCTCGATCATCACCGAGGCCTCGCCCTTCATCGTGCGCACCAGCTTCACGCTGCCGCAGGTGTCGATAGGCATCGCCGAATGGGCGGCCAAGAACAAGATACGCAAGGTCGTCACGCTGGTGGCCGACTACGGCCCAGGCAATGACGCCGAGAAGTTCTTCTCCAGCCAGTTCCAGCTCAATGGCGGCACGGTGGCCGAGAAGCTGCGCACGCCGCTGCGCAGCCCCGACTTCGCGCCGGTGTTGCAGAAGGTGCGCGACGCAGCGCCCGATGCGCTATTCGTCTTCCTGCCCTCGGGCCAGGGCGCGCAGTTCATGAAGCAGTTCGGCGAGCGCGGCCTGGACAAGGCCGGCATCAAGCTGATCGCCACCGGCGACGTGACCGACGACGACCAGTTGAACGACATGGGCGACGTGGCGCTGGGCGTGGTCAATTCGCACCACTACTCGGCCGCGCACAACAGCCCGGCGAACAAGAAGTTCGTGGCCGATTTCCAGGCCGCCGCCAAGTTCCGGCCCAACTTCATGGCGGTGGGCGGCTACGACGGCATGCGGGTGATCTTCAAGGCGCTGGACGCCACCAAGGGCGCGGGCGGCGAGCCGCTGCTGGCGGCGATGAAAGGCCAGCTCTTCGAGAGCCCGCGCGGCCCGGTGCTGATCGACGCCCAGACCCGCGACATCGTGCAGGACGTCTACATCCGCAAGGTGGAGCGGGTCAACGGCCAGCTCTACAACGTCGAGTTCGACACGCTGAAGGCCGTCAAAGATCCCGGCAAGCTTAAGTAACCCCCCGCAGCGGCCCGCGGCCGCTCCCCGCCGAGTGGGGGTGAGCCCGCACCGAGCGAGCGCATGCGCGCTCGCGAGTGGCTGGCGAACGCCTTGCGACCTGCAAGTCGCAAGGCGGACGCCAGCGGCCCGGCAAAGCCGGTTCCGCGGCGTCTGCTTGCTGCGACGCCCTCTCTGTGTCTTTCCGCGATGACCTGCCAGATTTCATGCTGACCCTGCTTTTTGACGGTATCGCCTACGGCATGCTGCTGTTCGTGCTGGCGCTCGGGCTGGCCGTGACGATGGGCTTGATGAACTTCATCAACCTGGCCCATGGCGCTTTCGCGATGGCCGGGGGCTATATCCTGATCGTGCTGATGCAGCGCGCGGGCTGGCCTTTCCTGGCCTGCCTGCCGGCGGCGTTCGTGCTGACGGCCGCGGCCGGCGCGCTGCTCGAACGCAGCGTCTACCGGCCGATGTACGGCCGGCCGCACCTGGACCAGGTGCTGTTCTCGATCGGCCTGACCTTCATGGCGGTGGCCTCGGTCGACTTCATCATGGGCAGTTCGCAGCAGAACATTCAGCTGCCTGACTGGCTGCGCCAGCGCTTCGAACTGGGCAGCGGGGCCTGGATGCTGGGCATGGGCGCCTACCGGCTGTTCATCGTCGCGGTCTGCTTCGCGCTGGCACTCGGCCTGCAAGCGGTGCTGACCCAGACCCGCTTCGGCAGCCGGCTGCGCGCCGCGGTCGACGATCCACGGGTGGCCGCCGGTCTCGGCATCCCCGTCAATCGCATCTTTCTGCTGACGTTTGCTGTCGGCTCGGGCCTGGCCGGCCTGGGCGGCGCGCTGGGCGCCGACATCCTCGGGCTGGACCCGAGCTTTCCCTTGAAATTCATGGTCTATTTCCTGATCGTCTGCGCGGTGGGCGGCACCAGTTCGATCACGGGCCCGCTGGTGGCGGCCCTGCTTCTGGGCATCGCCGATGTGATGGGCAAGTACTACCTGCCCAAGCTCGGTGCCTTCATCGTCTACGCGCTGATGATCGCGATCCTGTTGTGGCGGCCGCAAGGCCTGTTTTCGCGCGAGGGCAAGCGATGAGCGCCGCTTCTGAGACCGCGTCCAGGCTGCTGGCGCCGTCCAAGTGGCGGGCTTGGGAGTTCACGCTGTGGGCGGCGATCTGGGGCGCAACCGTCGTGTTCGGTCAGCATGCGGCGCTGGTCAACGAGATCGCGATCCTGGCGCTGTTCGCGCTCTCTCTCGACCTGATCCTGGGCTATGCCGGCATCGTCTCGCTGGGCCACGCGGCGTATTTCGGCGTCGGGGCTTACGGCGCGGCGCTGTTCGCCAAGCATGTGATGCCCGACCCGCTGGTCGGCCTGGCGGTGGGTGCGGCACTCGGCGCGCTGCTGGGCCTGGTCACCAGCCCGATGATCGTGCGCGGCACCGACCTGACAAGGCTGATGGTGACCATGGGCGTGGCGCTGGTGCTGCTGGAACTGGCCAACAAGTTCGACGGCCTGACCGGCGGCACCGACGGGCTGCAGGGCGTGGTGATGGGCCCGCTGGTCATCCCGTTCGTCGGCCGCTTCGATTTCGACCTCGGGGCGCGGGTGGCCTCGTTCTACTCGCTGGCCGTTCTCTTTGTCGTCTTCGTGCTGCTGCGCCGCATCGTCCATTCTCCGCTGGGCATCTCGATGCAGGCGCTGCGCGACAACCGGCTGCGCCTGATGGCGATAGGCCTGTCGGTCAACGCCCGGCTGGCGGCGGTCTACACGCTGGCGGCGGCGCTGGCCGGTGCGGCCGGGGCGCTGCTGGCGCAGACCACCGGCTTCGCGTCGCTCGACGTGCTCGAGTTCCACCGCAGCGCCGACGTGATGCTGGCGCTGGTCATCGGTGGCGCCGGCTGGTTGTGGGGCGGGCTGGTCGGGGCGATTGCGTTCAAGGTGCTGCACGACGTGATCTCGTCGTTCACGGCGCAGTACTGGACTTTCTGGATCGGCTTGTTCCTGGTCGTGCTGATGCTGGTCGGGCGCGAGCGGCTGTTCCGGCCGCGGACCTGGTTCAAGCGGGGTGGGCGATGAGCGCTGGGCGCGATGATGTGGTGCTGCAGACCCACGGCCTGGTGAAGCGCTTCGGCGGCATCACCGCCACCAACAAGGTCTCGCTGACGATTCGCCGCGGCGCGCGGCATGCGCTGATCGGCCCCAACGGCGCCGGCAAGACCACGCTGATCAACCAGCTCACCGGCGTGCTCGCGCCCAGCGAGGGCCGCGTGGTGCTGTGCGGGCGCGACATCACCACGCTGACGCCACACAAGCGGGTGGCGCTGGGCCTGGTGCGCACCTTCCAGATCAACCAGTTGTTCAACTCGCTGACGCCGCTGCAAAGCCTGGCGCTGGCGGTGGCCGGCCGGCGGGGCAGCGCGCACCGCTGGTGGGCGGCCATGGGCAGCGACCTGGGCCTTGCCACGGAGTGCGAACAGTTGCTGGTCCAGTTCCGCCTGACCGATTTTGCCGACCGCGCCACCTCGGAGCTGCCTTACGGCAAGCGCAGGCTGCTGGAGATCGCGCTGGCGGTGGCGCAAAAGCCCAGCGTGCTGCTGCTCGACGAGCCCGCCGCGGGCGTGCCCGGCGCCGAGCGCGCCGACATCCTGGCCACCGTGGCCGCGCTGCCCGACGAGGTGTCGGTGGTGCTGATCGAGCATGACATGGACCTGGTGTTCAGCTTTGCCAGGAGCATGACGGTGCTGGTCAACGGCACGGTGCTGACCGAGGGCACGCCCGAGCAGATTGCCGCCGACCCGCAGGTGCGGGCGGTCTACCTGGGCGACTCGCGGGCCGGCGGGTCGCCCGCTGCAAGCTCGCAGGCGCAGGACTTCGCGCCGCTGCGCAGGGCGCAATACCATGGCTGAGCCGCTGCTCGAGGTGCAGGGACTGACCTGCGGTTATGGTGACGCGGTGGTGCTGACCGATGTCAGCTTCTCCTTGCCCATCGGCCGGTCGCTGGCCTTGCTGGGCCGCAACGGCACCGGCAAGACGACGCTGATCGACACCCTGGTGGGCGTGACGCGCCGCCATGCTGGCCGAATCCTGCTGTCCGGGCGCGAGATCCAGGCGCTGCCGGCCTACGCCCGGGCCGGCGGTGCGGGCTGGGCCGGCCTGGGCTGGGTGCCGCAGGAGCGCAACATCTTCAAGTCGCTGACGGTCGATGAGAACCTGAGCGCGGTGGCGCGCCCCGGCGCATGGAATGCCCAACGCGTCTATGACCTGTTCCCGCGCCTGGCCGAGCGCAAGAAGAACCTCGGCAACCAGCTGTCGGGCGGCGAGCAGCAGATGCTGGCCTTTGGCCGGGCGCTGATGCTCAACCCCAGTCTGCTGCTGCTCGACGAGCCGCTAGAGGGCCTGGCACCCATCATCATCGAGGAGTTGCTGCGCGCGATCCGCCGCGTCGCCCGCGACGAGGGCCTGTCGTCCATCGTCGTCGAACAGCATCCGCACATGGTGCTGGGCGTCACCGACGACTGCATCGTGCTCGACCGCGGCAGCATCGCCTTGCGCGCCGAAAGCCAGGCCTTGCTCGACGACCCGGCGCCGCTGGATCAATGGCTGGGCGTCTCGGCGCACTGAACAGTTTCCATTCCGCCAAAGGATTTTCTCCATGACGCTTCGCACCACGCCTCCGTTCCGCGCCGACCATGTCGGCAGTTTCCTGCGACCCAAATACCTGCTCGACGCGCGCGAACAGTTCTTCGTCAAGAAGGAAATCAGCGCCGAGCAGTTGCGAGCGGTCGAGGACAGGGCGATCACCGAGATCGTCAACTTCCAGCAGGACGTCGGGCTGCAGAGCATCACCGACGGCGAGTTCCGCCGCACCTATTTCCACATCGATTTCCTGGCCCAGCTGGGTGGCGTCAAGACCGACATCCCGGTGACGGTGCTGCGCCCTGACGGCACCGAGGAACTTGCGCCGCCGGTGATCCGCGTGATCGACAAGGTGCGCCATGCCAGGAACATCCAACTGGCGGATTTCGAATACCTGAAGAGCCAGGTCAAGGCCGGCCTGACGCCCAAGGTGACGATCCCGTCGCCGACCATGCTGCATTTCCGAGGTGGCCGCGCCGGCATCAGCCGCGAAGCCTATCCCGAGCTCGACCCGGCCTTCTACGACGACGTGGCCGCCGCCTACGGGCAGGAGCTGCAGTCACTGAGTGATGCCGGCTGCACCTATGTGCAGATGGACGACACCAACCTGGCCTACCTGTGCGACGAGAAGATGCGCGAAGCCGCCCGCTTGCGCGGTGACGACCCGAACGAGCTGCCGCACCGCTACGCCGGCTTCATCAACAAGGTGGTGGCGCTCAAGCCCGCAGGCATGACGCTGGCGATGCACCTGTGTCGGGGCAACTTCAAGAGCACCCATGCGGCGGCCGGCAATTACGAGCCGGTGGCCGAGGCGCTGCTGTCGGAGATGAAGCTGGACGCCTACTTCATGGAGTACGACGACGCGCGCTCGGGCGACTTCCGGCCGCTGCGCTTCCTGCCCAAGGGCAAGATCGTCGTGCTCGGCCTGGTGACGACCAAGTTCGGCGAGATGGAGAGCAAGGACATGCTCAAGCGCCGGATCGAGGAAGCGTCCAAGTACGCCCCGCTAGACCAGTTGGCCCTGAGCCCGCAGTGCGGATTTTCCAGCACCGTGCACGGCAACAATATCGCGGTCGAAGCCCAGCGCAACAAGCTGCGTCTGGTGATCGAGACCGCGCAGGAAGTCTGGGGGTAAGGCCGGACAGGCGACAGGCCCTGCGGCCTGTCGCCGGCCTGCCGAACGATCTGCCCGCTTGCAAGCGGGCAAGCTCCTGGCTTACACCCGGCGCTATGCTTCCGTGGCCAACTGGTGGAGGCGCGCCGACCGCATGCCCGAGCGGCAGAAGGCCAGCAGGGGCGCTGGCAACTCGCGCAGCAGTTCGGCGAATGCGGCCACCTCGTCGGGGGATTGGTAGCCGCTGGCCACGGGCAGGTGACGATAGGCCAGCCCGGCGGCGATGGCGGCGGTCTCGATCACTGCGCTGGTTGGCTGGTCTGGCCCCTGCTCGAAATCGGGCCGGTTGTTGACCACGCTCTTGAAGCCCAGGCGGGCGAGTTCTGCCATCGCTTCGGGCAGCAGTTGCGGCGCGACGCAGACCTGGTCGTTGATCTGGCGGATCGGCAGTGAGGTCGTCATGGCTGCGCGCTCACTTGGCCAGCGCGGCCTTGACCGCCGACGACATCGCGCCCATGTCGGCTTTGCCGGCGAGCTGGGTCTTGACCGCGGCCATCACCCGGCCCATGTCGCCGGGCCCACTGGCGCCGAGTTCGGTGACGATCGCGGCCACCGCGGCCGCCACCTCGTCGGCCGACAGCCGCGCCGGCAGATAGGCCTGCAGCACCGTCAATTCGGCGCTTTCCTTGTCCACCAGGTCGGTGCGACCGGCGCTTTCGAATGCGGCGATCGAGTCCTTGCGCTGCTTGATCGTCCGGTCGACGATGGCCACCACCGCCGCGTCGTCGAGCACGATGCGCTCGTCGACCTCGCGCTGCTTGATCGCCGCCAGCAGCATGCGTATGGTCGACAGACGGGGCGCGTCCTTGGCCCGCATCGCGTTCTTCATGTCCTCGGTGATCTGGTCTTTCAGGCTCATGGTGTTCTTTCAGGCAGGTGGATTCGACAATTCGGCGCGCCATGAAAAACGCCCGCAACGGCGTCCCGTGCGGGCGTTTTTCAACAGCAGGAAAACGGCTTGAAGCTTAGAACAGCTTCTTGGGCAGTTGCATACTGCGCACGCGCTTGTAGTGGCGCTTGACGGCCGCGGCCTTCTTGCGCTTGCGCTCGGCCGTGGGCTTCTCGTAGAACTCGCGCGCGCGCAGGTCGGTGAGCAGGCCCAGCTTCTCGATCGTGCGCTTGAAGCGGCGCAGTGCTACATCGAAAGGCTCGTTTTCCTTGACGCGAATCGTGGTCATTTAACTAGAAGGTCCTAAAGGGTTTGCGCTCGGTGTTCTTGACTCAGCCTGCCTGTGGAACGCCCGGAGGCGATCAGCAGGAGATGCATTCCGGATATACCAGGCTGGAGAATCGACGCGCGGTTTGCCAGCAAAGCGGGGATTCTAGCTCGGTTTTAGGTGATCTGGCCAGCATCTCGCCGCGATGTGCCTCTGAGCCACAACTGGACAGCAGATCAGGCCGTGCGCGCGTCGTCAGCGTCGGCGTTCACCTGGTAGCTGCCCTTGCGTTGCTCGGCATGGAACCGGGTTCTCACCAGCGAAGGCTCCTGTGCCAGGCGGGACTGGACATCGTCGGCGATCTGCTCGGCGGTTTCCTCCCGCGGCTCGCAGCGAGCAGCCCACTCACGACCCGGATGCAACATGTCCCATCGTGGAGCCAGACCCTTGTAGCGCCCCTTGCCGGGGTCGTGGTTGCCAAAGCCGTCGATCGTCAGGTTCCAGAGAGGCGAAAACTTGGCAATCAGCAAGGATTCACCGAGCGGTATCCAGATGTCATCGACCGTCAGGAAGCGACAAACAAAATCGGCAACGTTCAGGTTGGCGGTGGCCTGGATGCTCTCGGCGTGCTCCTTGAGTCGGCGGTAGAGCGCCCGGGTGGGGCCAGCCTCGATACCGCTGGCTCCCTTGCGGCCGCCCTCGGGTATGGCCTTGCCGATGTAGATCGGTGCCTGCGGGTCATCGCCCTGGTTCAATATGGATAGACGCTGGTAGGGCACAAACGTGCCTTGGTAGTACAGCGCATAGATGCCAGCACCGTCGAATCGCTTCAAGCCATGCAGTTGCCTTGGCTTTCGCCCCAGTAGCGCATCCGCAACACTGGCGCCCAAGTTGGTCTTGTCGAGCGGGTTGTAGGGTACGGCATCCGTCACAGCGCCAACTCCGCGGCCTTGGGACTGCGCCAGCCGCTGTCCATTGCCGCGCGCCGATGATCGGCCATTACCAGATGTTCCGCCACGCTGGAGGCCACCACCTGCGCCAGTCGAACCGGCACGGCATTGCCGAGTTGGCGCATCGCCTCGCCCCATGCGCCATGCAATTCATAGCCGTCTGGGAAGGTCTGCAGCCGCGCTGATTCACGGACGCTGAAGTAGCGCACGCTGCCGTCCGTCCGAACCATCATGTTTTCACCGCCAGGCACGCCATGTCCGCCCGCCTTCAGCGTCTTGGCTGGCAGGTCGAGCGGGCTGCCGGTGTGTCCTGGGTAGATCTTGGCTCCGGCCTGCAGCCGATGATTCAATACCCTGTCGCCACCGAGGCCTGGCTCGGGTAGGCCCGCTAGCGCGTCACGCACGGACTGCCACGGCGCTCGGGTTGGCAGTAGGCCCAGGCCGCGCAGGCGGGCGATCAGGGGCGGCAGGTTGGCCGGCACCGGTGGCTGCTGAGCCCTGGCGATGGCGTGGCGGTCCCAGTACTCGCCGCTGACCCATTGATCGTGAATCAACGCGTCCAATGAGTGGGTCGCATGCGGAAACGACCAGCGCGCGTCGATGTCCGACCGAAATCCCACGACGAAGACGCGCTCGCGTTTCTGTGGCACACCGTAGTTGGCTGCATTTACCAAGGTCACGACCAAACGGTACGACAGGCCCGTTCCACCGTGTTGGCGGGAAGTCTTGAACTGCTGGAGGCGGTGGTGGTGATCGATCCAACTCTCGTCAACCCTGCGCTGTAATTCAGGGAAAGACAGTTGCTCCTGGATGTACTCGAAGTAGTTGCTGAAACTGGCCCGTGTCAGGCCCTTGACGTTTTCGACAATGAACGCGCGTGGCTTGAGACGGCGGATTACATCGACCGTCACCGGAAACATGTCGCGCGAATCGAGGTTGGCCTGGTGCTTGCCACCCATGGAGAACGGTTGGCAGGGCGGTCCGCCGGCCACGAGGTCGATCTGGCCTTCCAGTGCCGCCATGTCCAGATCGCGAACCCAGTGACGAACGTCGCCCTCGAACAGCGGCCAGTCGGTCACCGCCGGATAGCCGCGCCGCTGGTTCTGTCGGATCGTGTCGCATGCCCACTTGTCCCATTCGACCACGCCTTGACTGCGGAAACCGGCCAGCGTGACACCCAAAGCCAGCCCGCCCGCGCCCGCGAAAAGTTCTATCGACTTCAATGGCATGTGGATCTACCCCTCTAGGAACGCAATTGACCGAAACATCACCCGCATGGGGTCGTGAAGCTCACACTCCCAAATCACGAGGCTGCGCCATCCCAACCGAGTGAGCGCGCGCCGGTTTCGGGCGTCCCGGAGTCGGTTCCCCTCCAACTTCTCAAGCCAAAAGGATCCGCCTGACTTGGGCATGCGCGCTAGGGCGCAACGATTATGCCGATGCCAAAAGCATCCATGAACGAAGATCACCTTCCGACGCTTGGCGAACACAATGTCCGGGTGTCCAGGCAGGCGCTTCTCGTGCAGCCGAAATCGGTAGCCCAGCCCGTGCAGCCATTGCCGCACCAAGCGCTCGGGTTTGGTGTCGGCCGAGCGTATCAAGGACATGCGCTGGCTTCGTTCGGAGGGCGTCAAGGTGTCCAAGTTGATTTGTCCTTGTCTGGCAGCTGACCCAGTCGTGCAACCCTGCCTCCAGGCCCACGCCAGGGTCGTGGCGACCGACAAGACTTGAGGCTAACTTTCACCACGCACTTCGGCACCGCGCATGCCTACGCCAGCGCCCCCGCGCAGGCCGCCGCGCTGGCCCAGGCCCATTGGAAGTTGTAGCCGCCCAGCCAGCCGGTGACGTCCACCACCTCGCCGATGAAGTGCAGGCCGGGCTGGCGCTTGCTGGCCATGCTGCGCGAGTCCAGCTCGCGCGTGTCGATCCCGCCGGCCGTGACTTCGGCCTTGCGGTAGCCCTCGGTGCCGCTGGGCGTGACGGCCCAGCGCGTCAGCGATTCGGCCAGACGCTGCAGGTCGCGGTCGCGCAGTTCCGCCAGGGGCTTGGCGGCGTCCAGCGCCAGCCGCGCCAGCCAGGCTTCGGCCAGGCGTTGTGGCAGCAGGCCGGCCAGCGCATTGCCGAGTTGGCGGCGCGAGCTCTGCTTGGCCTCGCGCAACCAGGCCTCGGCGTCCTGACCCGGCAGCAGGTCGATCGTCAAGGCCTCGCCGGGCCGCCAGTAGCTCGAGATCTGCAGCACCGCCGGGCCGCTCAGGCCACGGTGGGTGAACAGCAAGTCCTCGCGGAAACTGCCCTTGGGCCGGCCCCCGGTGCTGGCGATGTCGACGCCCAGCGACGCACCGGCCAGTGGCACGAACGGCGCCCAGGCGCCGGCGTCGAAGGTCAGCGGCACCAGCGCGGGGCGCGGCTCGACGATGCGGTGGCCAAACTGGCGCGCCAGCCGGTGGCCGAAATCGGTGGCGCCGATCTTGGGGATGGACAGCCCGCCGGTGGCCACCACCAACTGCCGGCCGTGCACCGGGCCCTGGTCGGTGTCGAGGTCGAAGCCGCCGTCGCGCGCGCGCACCGCGCTCACCGCGCAGGGCTGGCGGTGCAGCACGCCGCCGCTGCGGCATTCGGCCAGCAGCATCGTGATGATCTGCTCGGCCGAGCCGTCGCAGAACAGCTGGCCCTTGTGCTTCTCATGGAAGGCGATGCCATGGCGCTGCAGCAGTGCGATGAAGTCGGCCGGCGTGTAGCGCGCCAGCGCCGAGCGGCAGTAGTCGGGGTTGGACGAGAGAAATTGCGCCGGCGTGGTGTCGCGGTTGGTGAAGTTGCAGCGCCCGCCGCCCGAGATGCGGATCTTCTCGGCCACCTTGTCGGCATGGTCGATCAACAGCACCTTCAGGCCGCGCTGGCCGGCGATGCCGGCGCAGAACAGCCCGGCCGCGCCGGCGCCCAGCACGATGGCATCGAAGGTGCCGTGTGGGGGAGGGGCGGCGTCAGAGGACATGGCGCCGGATTATCGGCGCGCGCCTGGGCCAGGCCGGGCCGGGCCCGGTCAGGCGCGCTGTTCGTGCGCGGGGTTCGCCTCCAGCCGCTGCAGCGCGCGCAGCAGCAGGTCGACTTGCTTGTCCAGCGGCGCCGGACCGGGTTTTTCGCCCGCCACCACGCCCTGGATGTAGACGGCCACGGTGGAGGCGTCGATCTGGCGCGGCAGCAGCGGCAGCTCGGCCAGCACGCCCTCCTGCGCCGGGCAGCACAGGTCGGCCTGCCATTGGCCGCCCAGCCAGACGTCGAGCTTGGGGCAGCGGCGCGGGTCGGCCACGGCCTCGCCCTCGGTGCCACGCAGCAGCATCAGGTCGGCGCCACTGCGCTGCACGAAATCGGCCATCAGCTTGCCGAACTCGGGATGGGTGTGGCTGGCCAGGCGCAGCGCCGGCGCGCCCTGCACCGGTTGCAGCAGCTTGGCCACGGTGTGGCCCGAGTTGCGCAGGCCGACCACCCAGCGCACGTCGAGCAGGCGCTGCAGCGCCGGGCTGAGGGTGTCGGTGGCGAGGAAGGCCGGCTCGTGGCGTTGCCAGCGCTCGTGGATGGCGGCGTGGGTGTCGACCGGCGCGAGTCCCAGGGCCTGGAAGATCTCGGCACTGGTGACGCGGGCCGGGTCGTGGCGCGGGCCATGCACCAGCACCCGCGCGCCCTCCTGGGCCAGCCGCATGGCCAGCAGCGGCGTCAGGTTGGGCAGCCGCCTGGCGCCGTTGTAGCTGGGGATCACGATCACCGGCCGGTCGCTGTTGACGGCCAGGCAGCGGCTGCGCGTGGCCTTGGCAAAGCCGAGCAACTCGTCCACCGTCTCGCCCTTGATGCGCATCGCCAGCGCGAACGCGCCTGTCTCGAGGTCGGTGACCTGGCCGTCGAGCACCTGCCCCATCAGGTCGGCCGCCTGCTCGGTGTTCAGCGACCGCGCGCCCTCGCTGCCGCGGCCGATCTCCTTGATGTACTTCGCAATGCCCATGGCAAGACCTCGGGTTGGTGATGATCAGCAGACCGCAAGTTTCGGGCCGAAGTCTGACACCGCTCACTGGTCAGGGTGTCGAGTATCGCGGGCTCACTGAGCGGAGCTCGCTCTGCGGGCACAGCATGCCGGTGACGCCTCGGCGAATGGCGGCGCCGACCCAGGCGGTTTGGCGCGCCCTGCTTTGGCGCCGGCGGGTTCGAAATCGGCGCAGCCGCTGGGTATCATTGTTCCTAGGGGTACGGTTGCGCATGAACTTGCCGGTCAGTGGCCCCGTCCCCAGAATCAAGTCCCGTTGCGACCCGTCGCGACGTCCTCAGCCCAGGCTGAACGCCATTGCCCACCCCTGCCATGAATGCCACCATCGCAGCACCCGACAGCGTCGGCACAGCGTCCGAACGGCGGGGTGAAGAAGGCTTGTTCGATGGCTTGCTGGCCGAGTCCCTGCTGGCCCTGGCGGCACATCAAGGGCTGGGGCTGGGCGTCAAGCGGGCCGAGGACGGCCGCTACCTGATGGCCAACGTGGCGCTGGCCGAACTGCTGGGCAGCCCCGGCGAGGCTTTGGCCGGGCGCTGTGATGCCGACCTGCTGCCCCCGGCGTCGGCCGCGCTGATGCGTGCCGCCGACCACACCGCGCTGGCCCATGGCAGCCTGTTCGTCAGCGAGCACCGCGTCGAACTGCGCGGCGAGCGCCGGGAATTTCAAGTCCTGCGCCTGGCCGGGCAGGCGGCCTTGCCGGGGGCTGGCCAGCGCCTGGTCTGCAGCATCTGGCGCGACCTGGCGCCGCAGCGCCAGCGCGATGCCCAGTTGCGTCTGGCGCTGGACCAGTTGGAGCAGTTGCAGAAGGCCCATGAGGCGCTGCGCCGCGAAGCCACCGGGCAAGGGTCGCGTGACCCGGCCGGCGTGCTGTACAGCCGGCCCCATTTCGACGACCAGATGCGCCGCGAGCTCGATCTGTCGTCGCGCGAGCACCGTGAATTCGCCCTGGTCTACATGGCGCTCGACGCCTATGGCGAGAAGGTGCGCCAGCTGGGTACCCGCGCGCACGACTGCATCTGCGACGCGATGGGCCGGTTGCTGCGCGGCAACACGCGGGCGATGGACGCCTCCTGCCGCCTGGACGATCGCCATTTCGCGGTGCTGTTGTCGGGGGTCGGGCTGGCCACCGCGCATTCCCGCATGGAAGGCCTGCGCCGCCAGTGCGCCACCCAGATCGTGATGCTCGACGGTCAGGAACTGAGCTTCACGGTGTCCATGGGTGTGGCGAGCTTCCCGCACACGGCGCGCAGCCAGCAGGCAGTGACGGCGGCCTGCTCTGCGGCCCTGGCCGAGGCCCAGCGCCGCGGCGGCAACACCGTCGCGCTGGCCAGCATCCGATTCGACGCCAGTTGACGGCCGATCCTGTGGCCGATCCTGTGGTCACCACCGGCGGTGACGCCTTGCCGGGCACGGGCTTGGCGCCGCGCCCATCCGGTGCCCCCAGGCAGCAACTTCATCCCGCGGATCGCCAGGCTGACGGTCTGCTTTTTGCTGTGTCGGCCGGTTGCGCCTTCACCGCGGCTCTCTTTCTTCATCTCCAGGAAATCTCCCCATGCTCCCGTCCTCCCTCATAGCTCTGCTGGCCACTGGCGCCGACAGCGCACCGGCGATCGCCGCGCCCGGCCGCAGCACCCTCGACTTCCGGGCGCTGCGCGGCTTGATCAGCGACACGCTGGCCACCCTGAACGGCTGGGGGATAGGCCGTAACGACCGGGTGGCGATCGTGCTGAACAACGGCCCCGAGATGGCCACCTGCTTCGCGGCCTGCGCCTGCGCTGTCACCAGCGCGCCGCTCAACCCTGGCTACCGCGCCGAGGAGTTCGAGTTCTACCTCGCCGACCTGAACGCCAAGGCGCTGATCGTCGAGCAGGGCAGCAGTTCCCCGGCGGTCGCCGTGGCCGAGAAACTGGGCCTGCGCGTGCTCGACCTGGTGGCCCGCACCGAGCAGGGCGCCGGCAGTTTCGTGCTGCAGGCCCGCGAGGCGCGTGACGCGGTCCCCACCGCAGCGGGCGGCTTCGCCCAGCCCGACGACATCTCGATGGTGTTGCACACCTCGGGCACCACCTCGCGGCCCAAGATCGTGCCGCTGTCGCAGCGCAACCTGTGCGCCTCGGCCAGCAGCATCGCCCGCACGCTGCAGTTCGTGCCGGGGGACTGCGGGCTGAACATCATGCCGCTGTTCCACATCCACGGCCTGATTGCCGGCGTGCTGGCGCCGCTCTCGGCCGGCTCGCAGGTGTTCTGTACCCCGGGCTTCAACGCGCTGAAGTTCTTCGGCTGGATGGACGAGGCCCGTCCCACCTGGTACACCGCCGTGCCCACGATGCACCAGGCCATCGTCGGGCGTGCCGGCAAGAACGCCGAGGTGATCGCGCGCCACCCGCTGCGCTTCATGCGCTCGTCGTCGTCGTCGATGCCGCCGCAGGTGATACGCGAGCTCGAAGCCGTGTTCGGCGCCCCGCTGATCGAGGCCTATGGCATGACCGAAGCCACCCACCAGATGACCTCCAACCCGCTGCCACCGGCCGCCCGCAAGCCCGGCACCGTGGGCCGGGCGGCCGGTCCCGAGGTGGCGATCATGGCCGGCGACGGCAGCCTGTTGCAAGCGGGCGGCATCGGCGAGATCGTGATCCGGGGCGACAACGTCACCGCCGGCTACGAGAACAACCCCACCGCCAACGCCGAGGGCTACCGCGGCGGCTGGTTCCGCACCGGCGACCAGGGCCAGATGGACGACGAGGGTTACGTCAGCATCACCGGGCGCCTGAAGGAGATCATCAACCGCGGCGGCGAGAAGATCAGTCCGCGCGAGGTCGACGAGTTGTTGATGGATCACCCGGCGGTAGCCCAGGTGGTGTGCTTCGGCATGCCGCATCCCAAGCTGGGCGAGGAGGTGGCCGCGGTGGTGGTGTTGCGCGAGGGCCAGGCCGCCACCGAGCGCGAACTGCAAGCCTTCGTCGCTGGCCGCGCCGCCGACTACAAGGTGCCCAAGAAGATCCTCTTCATGGACGAGATCCCCAAGGGCGCGACCGGCAAGCTGCAGCGCATCGGGCTGGCGCAGAAGCTGGGTCTGGCTTGAGCCGCGCCGCCGATTCGCCATGGCCTGGCCCGGTGCGCCCGCAAGCACCCGGCGCCCGCTGCCTGATCAGGGACATCACATGAAAATCGCCATCGTCGGGGCCGGCGCCATAGGCGGCTACCTCGGGGCCCGCCTGGCTGCGGCCGGTGAGGATGTCACCTTCATCGCCCGCAACCGCAACCTGGCCGCCATCAACGCCCACGGTTTCAAGCTGATCCTGGAGGACGGCAGCACGCTGCACGCGCCGACCGTTCGCGCGGTCGAGCAGATGGCGGACGCCGGACCACAGGACGCCGTGCTGCTGACGCTGAAGGCGCACCAGGTGCGCGAGGTGCTGCCGGCGCTGCGCGCCTTGTTCGGCCCGCGCACGCTGGTGGTGACGATGATCAACGGCGTGCCCTGGTGGTATTTCCACAAGCTGGCCGGGCCTTATGAAGGAATGCCGGTGACCAGCGTCGACCCCGACGGCGCGCTGGCCGCCGGCATCGAGTGCGAGCGCATCATCGGCAGCGTGGTCTACCCGGCGGCCGAGTTGGTCGAGCCGGGCGTGGTGCGGGTGATCGAGGGCAACCGCTTCACGCTGGGTGAGTTGGACGGCAGCCGCAGCGAGCGCGTCGAGGCCTTGTCGCAGACCTTCATGCGCGCCGGCTTCAAGTCGCCGGTGTCGCGCGACATCCGCGCCGAACTGTGGGTCAAGCTCTGGGGCAACCTGAGCTTCAACCCGATCTCGGCGCTGACCCATGCCACGCTGCGCGACATCTGCCGCTTCCCGCTGACCCGCGAACTGGCCGAACAGATGATGACCGAGGGCCAGGCGGTGGCCGAGTCACTGGGCGTGCACTTCAAGATCTCGCTGGCCCAGCGTATCGCCGGCGCCGAGGCCGTGGGCGCGCACAAGACCTCGATGCTGCAGGATGTGGAGGGCGGCCGGGCGCTGGAACTGGAGGCGCTGGTCGGCGCGGTGGTCGAGCTCGGCCGCATCACCGGCGTGCCCACGCCGACGATCGCGGCGATCTACGCCGTCACCCGCCTGCTAGGCCAGACGCTGGCCCAGCAGGCGGGCCGATTGGCGCTGCAGACGATCTGAGGCGGGCTGGGGATCAGGCCGGCGCGGCCGGCCCGGTTGGCGCATAGCGGTTGCGCAGCGTGCCTATGCCGTCTATCACCACCTCGACCACGCTGCCGGGCTTCATCGGCAGCACGCCCAGCGAGGTGCCGCACAGGATCACGTCGCCAGGCTCTAGCGTCATGTCGAAGGACAGCCGCGAGACCAGTTCGTGGGGTGTGAAGAACATGTCGGACAGCGCGTAGTTCTGCCGCTCGCGCCCGCCCACCAGGGTGCGCAGGCGGGCTTGCAGCGGGTCGACATCGGTGGCGATCACCGGGCCCAGCGGCCCGAAGCCGTCCAAGCTCTTGGCTCGCGCCCATTGCGGGAACGACGGGTCTCGCTGCAGCAACTCGATCGCGGTGACATCGTTGGCGCAGGTGTAGCCGAAGATGGACGCCGCAGCGTCCGCGGTCGACACGCCGCGGCTGCGCCGACCGATGACGATCGCCAGTTCGCCTTCGTAGGCGACGCGGCCGTCATGGGCGATGGGCGCCGGGATGTCGGCCTCATGCGCCGTCACACTGCTGCTGGCCTTCAGGAAATACAGCGGCTCGGCCGGCTGCGACCAGCCGTTCTTCTCGGCCGCGGCGCGGAAGTTGTTCCACAGGCCGATGACCTTGCCGGGCCGGCAGGGCGCCAGCCACTCGAGCTCGGCCGTGGGCAGCAGCGCGCCCGTAGGCTGAGGCGCATCGAAAAGCTCGCCGCGGTGCACCTGCACCGAGTCATCGATCAACTGGCCAAAGCCCTCGACGCCGCCGTGGCGGTAACGCATCCACTTCATCCTGTTCTCCTGGGGTCAGTGCCCGGCCAGGGCTTGCCAGACCATGTAGATGGCCAGGCCGTACAACAGGGTGGCGAACACCTTCTTCAGGTGCCGGGTGTCCACGCTGTGTGCCACCCGGGCGCCCAGCGGCGCGGTGACGACGCTGGCCGCGGCGATCACGGCCAGCACGGGCAGCATCAGGTATCCCAACGCGCCGGGTGGTGGCGACGGCAGGTTCCGGCCCGCGATCACATAGCCCAAGGTGTTGGCCAGCGCGATCGGGAATCCCAGCGCCGCGCTGGTGGCCACGGCGTTGGCCATCGCCACATTGCACCAGGTCATGAAGGGCACCGAGATGAAGGCGCCGCCCGCGCCCAGCAGCCCGGACACCAGGCCTATCACCCCGCCCGCCGCGCCGGCGCCCAGCGGCCCCGGCACTTGCCGGCTGGGCTTGGGCTTGCGGTTCAACAGCATCTGGGTCGCCGAGAAGCCGATGAAGAGCGAGAACAGCAGCGCCAGCGTCGAGCCTTTGAGCACGGCGAACACCCCCGCGCCGGAGGCCAGCCCGCCGACCACGATGCCCGGCGCGAGCCGGCGCACCAGATCCCAGCGCACGGCGCCGCGCTGGTGATGGGCGCGCACGCTGGCGATCGAGGTGAACAGGATGGTGGCCATCGAGGTGGCGATCGCCATCTTCACCGACAGCCCGGCGTCTATGCCGCGGTGGCTGAAGATCAGCGTCAGAAAGGGCACCATCAGCATGCCGCCGCCAATGCCGAGCAAGCCCGCCAGGAAACCGGTGCAGGCGCCCAGCAGCAGCAGTTCAGCCACGAGTCGGGGATCGAGAAAAGACATCAAGGCTTGTCCGGCAAGGTCAGCAGGCGCACGACACTGCGCATGACCTTGCGCACGCCAACCCAAGGCGGTGTCATTCGGTGGCGGGAGGGTGTCCGTTGCGAGCCATGAGCCGCGTTCCTGATCCCAAAGGGAGAATCAGGTGGGCGAGGTCAACAGGGCTTCGGGTTCATCTGACGCGAGACGATCACACCCGCTCTGCAATATTCCAAGCCCTGGCTCGATGAGCATCGGATCAAGGAAATTAAGACTCACGCACACGCAACGGACGGGAACATTCTAAGCACAGTCCCCCGCCCTTTCGGACGGTGGGTTGGTGGAATCTTCTACAGCAACAGCCCGTCGTCGCCCAGTGTGGCGTCGATCCGCTGGATCAGGCGCTCGATGTCCACCGCGCCGGGTTCGGTGTTTGCTTCGGTGTTGGGTTCGGTCGCGATGGTGGAGGGTGACGCCGCGGCCTCAGGCGCTGTCGCACGGTCTTGCTCGGCGCGCTGGTAGGCCAGGTTGAGCGCGGTCAGCACGGCGATGCGCTCGCGCGCCTTGACCTTGCCGGCGTCGCGTATCGCGCTCATCTCGCGGTCGACGATGGCCACTGCTTCGCGCAGCAGTTTCTCGCCGTCGGGCGGGCAGGCCAGCATATAGCTCTGGCCCAGGATGGTGGTCTCGACTTGGTTCATGCGGCTTCCCGGTCAGGCGGGCCGGCTTGGCGCAGCGCCGGCGTGACGGCGGGTGTCGCCACGGGCTCGGCCGGCAGGCGGTCTAGCAGCGCGTCGATGCGGGCGCGGGCTGCCGACAGACGCGAGCGCAGGCTGTCGCGCTCGCTGATCACGCTGACGAGTTGCTGTTCGAGCAATTCATTGGTGCGCTTGAGTTCCTCGTGCCGCATCACCAAACGTTCGATTCGCTCGGCGAGATCATCAAGTCTTGACATGGCCAGCCGCCGCCTCTCCTGTGTGACTGTCGATTGTAGGCGGCCGGCCCGCCGTATCGGCGCCGGCAATGCGGTAGCATCGGCCCGTTGGTGCTCCGGCCGTATGTCAACTGCGGTCGGGTTAAACGGGAAGCAGGAAGATCATCGCCCCACGGAGGATGGTCCAACCTGCGCTGCCCCCGCAACGGTAAGCGGACGAGACTGCAGGCGCCTGGCGCCCTCAGTCTCCGCTCCTGTGTCAGACGCCACTGGCCCCGCAAGGGGTCGGGAAGGCCACAGGGGTTGTTTCCGCCAGCCCGGATACCGGCCAACAAGGGGCGCGTGTCGGGTTCGGCGCGCGCGATCGGTCTGCACCTGCGGGGACGCTGGGGCAGGCGTATCTTGTTGCTTGACATCCATGACTCCTTCCCTGGTTTCCGGGCGGCCTCCTCGGGCCGCTGCATTGATCGGTGCGCGCGCTGCAGCGCCGCTGTTGCTGGGCCTGGCCTGCGGGCCGGCGCTCAGTGCCGAATTCGAGCAAGCCCCGGTGGTGGTGACCGCCTCGCGCGGCCCGCAGTTCCTCACCGACGCCTTGCCGCACACCACGCTGCTGACGCGCGGTGATATCGAGCGTTCGCAGGCGGTGGACCTGCCCGCGCTGCTGGCGGCCGAGGCCGGTGTGCAGTTCGCCAGCAATGGTGGACGCGGCACTGTCACCTCGCTGTTCCTGCGCGGCGCGCCCACCCGGCAGGTGTTGGTGCTGGTCGACGGCATGGTCATGTCGCGCCAGGACGCGACCGGCCTGGTCGGCATCGAGCACCTGATGCTGGACCAGATCGACCACATCGAGATCGTGCGGGGCAACGTCTCGGCGCTCTACGGCAGCGGTGCGGTGGGTGGCGTAATCCAGGTCTTCACCCGCCAAGCCAGCGCTGCGCCGCAGGCCAGCGTGCGCCTGGAGGCCGGCTCGCGCGGTTTCGTCCATGGCGCGGCGCAGGGCTCGGCCACGCTGGGCGCCACAGCGCTGTCGCTGGGCGTGTCGCGCGAGTCCGATCACGGATTTTCGGCGGTAGATTCCCAGCAGGTCCCGGCCGCCAACCCGGACCGCGACGGCTACCGCAACACCAGCGCGGCTTTCAACCTGTCGCACTCGCTGGCCGACGGCCACCGCCTGGGTTTCGGCTGGGTGCACAGCGACGGGCAACTCGACTACGACTCGGCCTTCGCCACGCCCGCCGATGTGCAGACCAGCCGCACCCGCAAGGACCTGGTCCACCTGAGCAGCGCCGACCAGTTCAGCGCCGCCTGGCGCAGCGCGCTCAGCCTGTCCAGTCAGCGTGACGACGCGCGCTATGTCGAAACCGGCGACTATGGCTACACCGGCCAGTACCAGACCCAGGTCGCTGCCTTGAACTGGGTCAACACCCTGGCGCTGTCGTCGGCCACCACGCTGACTGCCGGGCTGGACCACCAGCGCCAGCGTATCGATGCCGACGACGGCTTTGGTGGCGTATACGCCCACGCGCGGAGCGTGACGGCGCTGTTCGGCGGCCTGCAGGCCAAGCTGGGCCCGCATGACTTGGCGCTCAACCTGCGCCAGGACCACACTGGCGGCACAGGCGCCAAGGCCAGCGGCAGCCTGGGCTGGGGCTGGCAGGTGGCACCGGCCTGGAAGCTGATCGCAAGCCTGGGCAATGCCTTCAGCGCGCCGCCGCTGGGCTACCTGTATGCACCGTACTACGGCAACCCGGCCCTGCAGCCCGAACTGGCGCGCTCTGCCGAACTGGGGCTGCAATGGGCGGTGGCCGGCCAGCGGCTGCGTGCCACGCTGTTCCAGACCCGGGTCGAGCAGGAACTGGAGTACGACACCACCCTCCAGGCCTTCGGCAACCTGGCGCGCACCCGCAACCGCGGCCTGGAGTTGTCGTACGCAGGCCGCGTCGGGTCGGCCGACCTGCGTGCCGGGCTGACAACGCAAGACCCGGTCGACGCGGTTACCGGCACGCAGCGTCTGCGCCGCAGCAAGGCGCTGGCTTCGGCCGCGCTGTCGCAAGACCTGGGCGCGGGCTGGCGCGTCGGGCTGGCGGCACGCTACGTCGGCGATCGGCCCGACAGCGCCGGTGCCAATTTGCCGGCCTACGGCGTGGCCGATATGACCGCTCAGTGGGACCAGAGCGGCAGCCTGCAGTGGTTCGCCCGCATCGAGAACCTGGGCGACAGGCACTACCAGACGGCCACCGGCTACAAGCAGCCGCCGCGCGGTGTGTTTGGCGGCCTGCGCTGGCGGCTCTGAGCAGTGCGCAAGCTGGTGTCGACCTGCCTGCGCAGCGGCTGGCGGGGCCGCGGCCGAACGCTGCCGGCGCTGCTGGGCGGGCTGATGCTGGCGCCGCTGGTGGCGATGGCCGCGGCCGTCATCGGGACAGCGACCGCGGCCACCGTCACGGTGACCGACGACCGCGGTCGTCCGGTCCGCTTCGACCGCCCGCCGCAGCGCATCGTCTCGCTCTTGCCCTCGCTGACCGAGTCGGTCTGCGCGCTGCAGGCCTGCGGCCGTCTCGTCGGCACCGACCGCTTCTCGAATTGGCCTGCGTCGGCGGCGGCCCTGCCCAAGCTGGGCGGGCTGGAGGACACGCAGGTCGAGGCCATCGTCAGGCTCAAGCCCGACCTGGTGCTGGCGGCGGTGTCGACCCGCGTCACCGCCAGGCTCGAAGGTTTGGGGCTGACGGTGCTGGCGCTCGAAGCCCAGTCGCTGCCCGACACCCGCCATGTGCTGCAGGTGCTGGCGCTGGCCTTGGGTTTGCCTGGGCAGGGTGACGCGCTGTGGGCCCAGATCGACCGCCGCATCAGCGCGGCCGCCGCCCGCGTGCCGCCGGCGCTGCGCGGCCAGCGGGTGTATTTCGAGGTCAGCCCGGCGCCCTATGCCGCGGGCGAAGCCAGTTTCGTCGGTGCGCTGCTGGCGCGGCTGGGCCTGGGCAATGTGGTGCCGGGCGCGCTGGGCCCGTTCCCCAAGCTCAACCCCGAGTTCGTGGTGCGCGCGCAACCCGGCCTGGTGATGGCCTCGGCCCACGATTTGACCGAGATGGCTCGCCGGCCGGGTTGGTCGGCGATCGCCGCGCTGCGCCAAGGCCGCAGCTGCGGCTTTGCCGAATCGCGCTTCGACACCCTGGTGCGCCCCGGGCCGCGTTTGGCCGAAGCGGCGGACCTGATCGCCGACTGTCTGGTGAATCTGGCGACGCTGGCCAAACCGGCTACGGGTTCACCATGAGCGCCGCGCTGGACTTGAAGCCGACCGTGCTGATGCCCTGGCGCAAGCCGCTGGGCCTGGGTGTGCTGCTGGTCGCCGCGGCATTGCTCTTGCTGCTGGTTGGCCTGGCTGCGGGCAGCGAAGGTTTCAGCCTGGCCTGGGCCGACGAGGGCGAGCTGGTCTGGCAGATCCGGGCGCCGCGCAGCCTGGGTGCGCTTGCCGCCGGCGCCTTGCTGGGGCTGGCCGGCGCGCTGGCACAAGGCCTGTTCCGCAACCCGCTGGCCGACCCCTATCTGCTCGGGTCGGCTTCAGGCGCCGGCCTGGGGGTCGTGATGGTGCTGGCGGGCGGCGGAGTGGCTGGGTTTGGCGGGCTGGGCGGGGCCTCCCTCGGACTGGCTGCGGTGAGTGGGCTGATGCGCCTCGGGCTGGTCGGGGCGGCCTTTGCCGGCGCCTTGGCGGGGGTCGGGCTGACCCTGCTGCTGGCCGGCGGCGCGGCGCGTCCGGTGCGGCTGCTGCTGTGCGGCGTGGTGGTGGGTGTGCTGATGGGCGCGGCCTCCGACTTGCTGCTGATGTTGTCGCCCGAGGCGCTGCGCGGCCGCCAGGCCTTCCTGCTTGGCAGCACCGGTTTTCTGGGCTGGGACAGCGTGGGCCTGCTGGTCGGCGCGTTGGTGGCGGTGCTGCCGCTGGCCTTGCGCTTTGCCCGCGTCCTCGATGCCCTGGTGCTGGGCGAGGCCAGCGCCGCCAGCCTGGGCTTGCAACTGCCGCGGGTGCGCCTGCTGCTGGTGGTGGTGATGGCACTGGCCACCGGTGCGGCGGTGTCGCAGGCCGGGCTGGTGGCTTTTGTCGGCCTGGCCGCGCCTCACCTGGTGCGGCGCTGGGTGGTGGTGACGCATGGCGCGCTGCTGTCCTTGTCGGCTGCGGCAGGCGGCGTCTTGCTGCTGGCCGCCGACCTGCTGGCGCGCAGCGTCATTGCGCCCCAGGAACTGCCGGTCGGGGTGTTGACTGCGCTGCTCGGCGGGGTCTATCTGCTGGTGTTGCTGCGGCGGCAGAGCGCGCCGGCATGAACGAGTGGTCATGACCGCGCCCGCGCTGCAGGCCCAGGGCCTGGTGCTGCGGCTGGCTGGCCGGCCACTGGTCGACGGCGTCGACCTGGCCCTGGCCGCCGGCCAATGGGTCGCGCTGGTCGGTCCGAACGGGGCTGGCAAGAGCAGCCTGCTGTCGCTGCTGGCCGGCTTGCGCCAGGCCGACGCCGGCAGCGTGCGCCTGGCCGGCCGGCCGCTGGCCGATTGGCCGGCGCGCGAGCGCGCCCAGCGCCTGGCCTGGCTGTCGCAGCAGGGCGAGGCCGAGGGCGAGATCGCGGTGGCCGATGTGGTGCGCCTTGGCCGCCTGCCGCGCCATGGCCTGTTCGGCGCGCCGTCCCGCACCGACGAGCAGGCGGTTCAGGCGGCGATGGCCGAGACCGAATGCAGCGCGCTGGCCGGGCGCCGACTGAGTTCGCTGTCGGGCGGCGAGCGCCAGCGCGTGCTGCTGGCGCGCGCGCTGGCGGTCGGCGCGGGGGTGTTGCTGCTCGACGAGCCCACCACCCACCTCGACGCACCGCACCAACGGGCGCTGGTGCGCAGCCTGCGCCGGCGTGCCCGCAGCGGCGCGGCGGTGGCGGTGGTGCTGCACGACCTTAATTTGGCGCTGGCCGCCGACCGCCTGCTGGTGATGGCCGCGGGCCGGTTGGTGGCCGACGGGGCGCCGGCCGACTGCGCGGTCCGGCAACAGCTGGTCGAGGTGTTCGAGCATGCTTTCACGATCGAGGCGCTGGCGGCGAACCCGGGCGATCCGGCGCGTCAGCGCTGGGTCGCCGTGCCGACGCTGGACGATCTGGACGGGGAGCACTGACAGACCGAGCCGCGCGTGAATCCGGTGCCGCTCGAGCCCGGTGCCGACGCGCTGTGGCGGCCGTCCGCTGCTGTGCGGCCGCGCCGAATCGGCCAGCCGCCGACTGCGCCGGCTATGCCGTCTCGAGCTTCTTGCCGGTGTCGCACCAGGCGCGCACCGTGCACTGCGCGCATTTCGGCGAACGTGCGGTGCAGACATAGCGCCCATGCAGGATCAGCCAGTGGTGGGCATCGCGCCGAAATTCGACCGGCACGCGCTTGTCGAGCTGGACTTCCACCGCCCGCGGCGTCTTGCCCGGCGCCAGCCCGGTGCGGTTGCAGACCCGGAAGACATGGGTGTCGACCGGGTTGGTGGCCTCGCCGAAGGCGACGTTCAGCACCACGTTGGCGGTCTTGCGGCCGACACCGGGCAAGGCCTCGAGCGCATCGCGGTCGCGCGGCACCTGGCCGCCATGCTGGTCGACCAGCATGCGGCAGGTCCGCAGCAAATGCTTGGCCTTGTTGCGGTACAGGCCTATGGTGCGGATCTGCTCGGCCACCGCTGCCTCGCCCAGCGCCAGCATCTGCTGCGGCATGTTGGCCAGCGGGAACAGCCGGCGCGTGGCCTTGTTGACACTGACATCGGTGGCTTGCGCCGACAGCAGCACGGCGGCCAGCAACTCGAACACCGAGGTGTATTCCAACTCGCTGGCCGGCTGCGGGTTGGCGGCGGCCAGGGTGGCGAAGAAAGGCGCGATGTCGGCGATTTTCATGGTGCGGCCCAGAGCGGTTGGCGTTGCGGCAGGATCTGCACCGCCAGGATGCAGGCCAGGATCAGCGCACAGCCCAGCAGTCCGGTGGCAGGCAAGCGGTCGCCCATGAACCAGGCGCCGAACAGCGCGGCGAACACGGTTTCTGACGACAGGATGATGGCCGCGTCGGCTGGGTGGGCATTGCGCTGGGCGATGACCTGCAAGGTGAAACCCACGCCGACCGACAGCACGCCGGTGTAGACGATGGCGCCGGCGGCCAGCCGCAGGCCGTCGGCGCTGAGGCTTTCAGTGGTCAGCCCCAGCCCGCTCGAGGCGATGCCGCAGACCGCAAACTGGCCGCAGGCCAGCAGGTAGGCGCCGCGTATCCGGTTCGCCACCTGGCCCACCAGCAGCACATGCACGGCCCAGGGCAGGGCGCTGGCCAGCACCCACCAGTCGCCCGCGGACAGCGATGTCAACGACGCGCCGGTCAGCAGCCAGACGCCGAGCAGGCAGCCGGCAGCGGCTGGCCAGACGCTCCAGTGCGGCAACTGGCGCTGGAACAGCCAGGCCAGCATGGGCACCAGCGGCACGTAGAGGGCGGTCAGAAATCCGGCGTTGGTCACGCTGGTGGTCTGCAGGCCGACCTGCTGCATCACCGCGCCGGTGCACAACAGGCTGCCCAGCCCGATGATCCACAGCGCTTCGGTCCGTCCCGGGGGTCGCCCGGCCGCCCGCAAGCCCTGCCACTCGCGCCAGGCCAGCGGCGACACCACCAGCGCGCCCAGCACGAAGCGCAGGCCGGTAAAAGTCAGCGGCCCGACGTCAGCCATGCCGAGCGACTGGCCGACGAAGGCCGAGCCCCAGATCAGCGCGGCCAGCAGCAGCAGCGCGTTGGCGCGCAGACGCGACATCGGCGCGGCGCTCAAACGCCGTCCTTGGCCAGCTGGCGCAGTCGGGCCCGTTCCAGCGCGGCGGCGATCACTGCACGCTTGGCCTGGATCACGGCCGGGTCGGTATGGCGGGTATGGGCGGGCAGGTCGGCCAGCTTGGTGGCGGCCTTGGCGGCCAAGCGGGCGTCAACATCCTGCTTTTGGCGCTGGGCGCGCTGCTGGTGGCGCTGATAGCGTTCGCGGGCGTCTTCGGCTTGCGCTGGCGACCAGGCCGCCCAGCCGGTGCGCTCACCGGTCACCGGCAGCAGCGTGATGCAGTCGACCGGGCAGGCCGGCACGCAGAGCTCGCAGCCGGTGCAGTCGGCGTCTATCACGCTGTGCATGCGCTTGGGCGCCCCGATGATGCAGTCGACCGGGCAGGCGGTGATGCACAGCGTGCAGCCTATGCACCAGGCCTCGTCGATGACGGCCAGCAGGCGCGGGCCTTCGACGCCGCGCGTGGTGTCTAGCGGCAGGGCCGGCAGCCCGGTGATCGCGGCCAGCCGGTCAACGCCCTCGGCGCCTCCGGGCGGACAGCGGTTGATCGCCGCCTCGCCTCCAGCCACCGCCACCGCATAGCCGCGGCAATCGGGGTAGCCGCAGCGCGTGCACTGGGTCTGCGGCAGCGCGGCGTCTATTCGGTCGACCCGCGCATGCGCCGGGTCGACGGCTGGAAAAAAAACGACAGGAGCATGCAGGGATGAAGGGGCGGCGGCACTCACCGCCAGGATTATCCCTGGCTGGCGGCGCGCGTCTTCCTGGGCGGGCGCTTGGCGAGCGTGCGCGCGGAGGACGACCCGCCCACCTGAAGGGCGGCTTCAGCGACCAGTTCGGTCCCCGGTGCTGCCGACTTTCCCGCGCTGTTGTAGCGCGCGATGAAGTCCTTGACGACCGGGTAGACCAGCTCGCGCCAGCGCCGGCCGGCAAAGATGCCGTAGTGGCCCGCGCCCTCGACGTCGTAGTGGAACTGGCGCTCCTTGGGAATGCCGGTGCACAGGCCATGCGCGGCGCGGGTCTGGCCGGCGCCCGAGATGTCGTCGAGCTCGCCCTCGACCGTCAGCAGCGCGCCGGTCGTGATGTCCTGCGGTCGGACCTGGACGCCGTCCTTGAACCAGGTGCCGTTGACCAGCGCGTAGTCCTGGAACACCGCCTTGATCGTCTCGAGGTAGTACTCGGCCGGCATGTCGAGCACGGCGTTGTACTCGTCGTAGAACTGGCGGTGCGACTCGGCCGAGCTGTCATCGCCGCGGATCAGGTCGAGGAAGTAGTCGTAGTGCGAGCTGACATGGCGGTCCGGGTTCATCGCGACGAAGCCGGTGTGCTGCAGGAATCCCGGGTAGACGCGGCGACCTACGCCGGCAAAGTTGCTCGGCACGCGGTAGATCACGTTGTTCTCGAACCACTCGAAGCTCTTGGTCGTGGCCAGGTTGTTGACCGAGGTCGGCGACAGGCGGGCGTCTATCGGTCCGCCCATCATCGTCAGCGTGCGCGGCGTGAACTCGCCGTTGGTGGCCATCAGCGACACCGCGGCCAGTACCGGCACCGTGGGCTGGCAGACCGAGATCACATGGACATCCGGGCCGACGAAGCGGATGAATTCCTGGACGTAGGCCACATAGTCGTTGAGGTGGAACGGGCCGGCCTCGAGCGGCACGGTGCGGGCGTCGGTCCAGTCGGTGATCAGCACCTTGTGGTCGCGCAGCAGCACCCGGACGGTGTCGCGAAGCAGCGTGCTGTGGTGGCCCGACAGCGGAGCGACCACCAGCACGGTGGGCTGGGACTTCATCTCGTCCAGCACCGCCGGGTTGTCGGTGAAACGCTTGAAGCGCAGCAGCCGGCAGAAGGGCTTGCTGATGGCCACCTGCTCCTGCACCGCCACGTCCACGCCGTCGACGCTGACGCTGCGGATGTCGAACTCGGGCTTTTCGTAGTCCTTGGCCAGCCGGTGCATCAGGTCCAGCCCGGCCGAGACGCGCTGGGCCATCGGCGTGTGCGAAAAAGCCGACAGCGGGTGGGTGTACAGCTTGGCCGACGCGCTGGCGAACTCGGAGAACGGCGCCATCAGCGCGCGTTGGGTTTCATACAGCTGGTAGAGCATGGTCTTGAATCTCCGAAGATTGGGCAGGTGGTCCGTCAGCGCCTGCCATCTTGTGGCGCTGACGCTGAATTGCACCTGACGGCGGACAAATAATTGTGCAGTGCAGCAATTATGATCCCATAGCGAGGATCTTGCACGCTTGAGGTGCGTTATGGAACCGGAAAAATGCGGGTGGACGACCGGCAAATCCGTCGCAAGCCGCTCCGCCACTTGCCCGCAGGGCCAGAAAACGACGAGGCCCGGCACCTGACCGGGCTTCGTGGACGGCCCTGAGGGGTTGCCGCCGTCCGCGCGTTACAGCACGGCGGCGATCGCCTCCACGACATGGTCGATGTTGCCAGTATTGAGTGCGGCCACGCAGATGCGGCCGGAATCGACGCCGTAGACGCCGAATTCGCTGCGCAGGCGCTCCATTTGCGGCTTGCTCAGGCCGGAGTAGCTGAACATGCCGCGCTGGCGGGTGATGAAGCTGAAGTCGTCCTTAATGCCCTTTTCCGCCAGTTTCACGGCCAGTTTGTCGGCCAGCAGGCTGCGCATCCGCTTGATGCGCACCCGCATGCCGGCGAGTTCTTCCTCCCACATCGCCCGCAGTGCCGGCGTGTCGAGCACGGTGGCCACCACCTGCGCACCATGGGTGGGCGGGTTGCTGTAGTTGGTCCGTATCGCGATCTTGAGCTGCGACAAGACCCGGGTGGCTTCGTCCAGGCTGGCACACACGATGCTGAGCGCGCCCACGCGCTCGCCGTAAAGCGAGAAGCTCTTGGAGAACGAGGTGGCGACTAGGAAATCCATGCCCGAGGCGATGAACTGCTGCACCACCGCGCCGTCCTCGGCAATGCCGTCGCCGAAGCCCTGGTAGGCCATGTCGAGGAAGGGCACCAGGCCGCGTGTCCTGCAGGCGGCGATGACGTCCTCCCACTGTTCCGAGGTCAGGTCGTAGCCGGTCGGGTTGTGGCAGCAGGCATGCAGCACGACGACGGTGCCTTCGGCGGCAGCGTTCAGGTCGGCCAGCATTGCCTCGACCCTGACGCCGCGGCGCTCGGCATCGTAATAAGCATAGCTGCCGACCGGGAAACCGGCGTTGGTGAACAGCGCGCGGTGGTTTTCCCAGCTCGGGTCGCTGATCAGCACCGTCACATCGGGCATGAGCTTCTTCAGGAAATCGGCCCCCACCTTCAGCCCGCCGGTGCCGCCCAGTGCCTGAACCGTGGCCACCCGGCCGGCCTTCAGCACGGCGGCATCGGCGCCGAACACCAGACGCTGCACAGCCTTGTCATAAGCGGCTATGCCGTCGATCGGCAGGTAGCCGCGCGGCTTGGCGGCGTCGTTGAGGGATTGTTCGGCGGTCTTGACGCAGGCCAGCAGCGGCAGCTTGCCGGCGTCGTCGAAATACACCCCGACGCCGAGGTTGACCTTCTGGGCGTGGGTGTCGGCGGCGAACTGTTCGTTGAGGCCGAGGATGGGGTCGCGCGGGGCCAGTTCGACGGCGGCAAAAAGCGTCATGGGAGTGCAGTCCTGAGGAGTTTGGAGAGGGGATGCGGGTCGGGGGATGGCCTGACATGGCAGGTTGCAGGCAGCGGCGGGCATCGAATCCCGGTCTGCGCTACCCTGTCGGGTTGCTTGGCCGCCATCCGGCGGGTACATCAAGCGTTTGATTTTAGGGCCATCGCGCCAAGGATTAAGGGAATCCCCGATGTCGGACCTCACCGAGCTGCCAGACCTGACGGCTGTCGACGACGCCCCCGCCGAGGGCGTCTTCGTCAGCTACCCCGGTTCACCGTTCCAGTTGTTCCAGCCCTATCCGCCGGCCGGCGACCAGCCCGCGGCAATCGACCTGCTGGTCGAGGGCCTCGAGGACGGGCTGGCCTACCAGACCCTGCTGGGCGTCACCGGCTCGGGCAAGACCTTCACGATGGCCAACGTGATCGCCCGCATGGGCCGGCCGGCGATCGTGTTCGCGCCCAACAAGACGCTGGCCGCGCAGCTGTATGCCGAGTTCCGGGAGTTCTTTCCGAGGAACGCGGTCGAGTATTTCGTCAGCTACTACGACTACTACCAGCCCGAGGCCTATGTGCCGCAGCGCGACCTGTTCATCGAGAAGGACAGCTCGATCAACGAGCACATCGAGCAGATGCGGCTGTCGGCCACCAAGAGCGTGCTGGAGCGCCGCGACACGGTGATCGTGGCCTCGGTCAGCGCGATCTACGGCATAGGCAACCCGGCCGACTATGCGCAGATGCGTTTCATCGTGCGGGCCGGTGACAAGATCGACCAGCGCGACGTGATCGCACAGCTGATCCGGATGCAGTACAGCCGCAACGATGTCGATTTCTCGCGCGGGTCGTTCCGCGTGCGCGGCGACACGATAGACATCTTTCCGGCCGAGCATTCCGAGCTGGCGGTGAGGCTCGAGCTGTTCGACGACGAGATCGAGGCCTTGAGCCTGCTCGATCCGCTGACCGGCAAGATACGCCAGAAGGTGCCGCGCTTCACGATCTACCCCAAGACCCATTACGTCACGCCGCGCGAGCGGGTGCTGGCGGCGGTCGAGACCATCAAGATCGAGCTGCGCGAGCGGGTTGCCCAGTTCATCGCCGCCGGCAAGCTGGTCGAGGCGCAGCGCATCGAGCAGCGCACCCGCTTCGACCTGGAGATGATGCAGGAGGTGGGCCACTGCAAGGGCATCGAGAACTACAGCCGCCACCTGTCGGGCGCCAAGCCGGGCGAGCCGCCGTCCACACTGGTCGACTACCTGCCTGCCGACGCGATCATGTTCTTCGACGAGAGCCATGTGCTGATCGGTCAGTTCGGCGGCATGTACAACGGCGACAAGGCGCGCAAGAGCACACTGGTCGACTACGGCTTCCGCCTGCCCAGCGCGATGGACAACCGGCCGCTGAAGTTCGACGAGTTCGAGGGCAAGATCCGGCAGACGGTGTTCGTCTCGGCCACGCCCGCCGCCTATGAGCAGGAACACGCCGGCGCGGTGGTCGAGCAACTGGTGCGGCCCACCGGCCTGGTCGACCCGATGGTCGAGGTGCGGCCGGCCGGCAGCCAGGTCGACGACGTGCTGCAGGAGATCCAGATCCGGGTGCTGATCGCCGAGCGGGTGCTGATCACCACGCTGACCAAGCGCATGGCCGAGCAGCTGACCGACTACCTGACCGACAACGGCGTCAAGGTGCGCTACCTGCACTCCGACATCGACACCGTCGAGCGGGTCGAGATCCTGCGCGATCTGCGGCTGGGCGTGTTCGACGTGCTGGTCGGCATCAACCTGCTGCGCGAGGGCCTGGACATCCCCGAGGTCTCGCTGGTGGCGATCCTGGATGCCGACAAGGAGGGTTTCCTGCGCTCGGAGCGCAGCCTGATCCAGACCATCGGCCGCGCCGCGCGCCATGTCAACGGGCGGGCCATCCTCTATGCCGACAAGATGACCGAGTCGATGAAGAAGGCCATCGGCGAGACCGAGCGTCGGCGTGTCAAGCAGGTGGCGCACAACCTGTTGATGGGCATCACCCCGCGCAGCGTCAAGAAGGACGTCAAGGAATTGATCGACGGCGTGATCAGTGCCCAGGACGACAAGAGCAAGATGAGCGGCCTGATCGAGGCGGCCGAGATCGAGGCCATGAGCGAGAAAGACCTGGCCAAGCGCATCAAGTTGCTGGAGCGCCAGATGCTCGAGCATGCGAAGAGCCTGGAGTTCGAGAAGGCGGCGCGGGTGCGCGATCAGCTGGCACAGTTGCGCGAGCAGGTGTTCGGCGCTGCCGGCCATGACAGCAACCTGCTGCCGCCGCCGGTGGCGGCGGGGCCGGTCGCTCGCTGACGGCGGGGCTCGGCGACTGCGGCCGGGCGCCAGGCCTGCCACCCGGCGGGGCTCCGCTATCCTTGCCGCCCATGATCAAAAAGTGGTTCCGGCGCCGCGAGCCGCCCCGTCTGCAGGTGTTGATGGTGTGCACCGCCAACATCTGCCGTTCGCCCATGGCCGAGGGCGTGCTGCGCGCCAAACTCGAACAAGCCGGCCTGGCGGGCCAGGTGGCGGTGGATTCGGCCGGCACCCAGGGCTTTCGCCGAGGCGGCCTGGCCGATCCGCGCGCCGTGGCGCAGGCCGGCAAGCGAGGCTATCGGCTGGAGGGACTCCGGTCGCGCCCGGTGGATGCGGCCGATTTCGCGCGCTTCGACCTGCTGCTGGCAATGGACCGTGCCAACCTGAAGGCCTTGCGCGACCGTTGTCCGGCACCGGCGCAGCCGCGTCTGCAGTTGCTGTTGCCCTTCATGGCGGACCGGGCAGACGCGCCGCGGGTGGCGGCCGCGTCCTCCGCCCCTTCACCTGTCGACGAGGTGCCTGACCCTTATTACGGCAGCGTGGCGGGCTTCGACCAGGCCCTGGACCTGATCGAGCCGGCCTGCGATGGCCTGCTGCGGGAGCTGCGCCGCCGCCTCGCCGCCGATCGGCCCAATGTCGACTGATTTGGTCAGGTTCAGTTATACTTGACGGTATCAGTCGGGTACCGGTGGATGAGACGGTCAACCGGGCGTCGTCGCTGCCAAGCCACCAGGAGAATGTTGCATGCGTTTGACCACCAAGGGCCGTTTTGCCGTCACGGCAATGATCGATCTGGCGCTGCGCTCGAACAATGGGCCGGTGGCCCTGGCGGCGATCAGCCAGCGCCAGCAGATCTCGCTGTCGTACCTGGAGCAGTTGTTCGGCAAGCTGCGACGGCATGAACTCGTCGAGAGCACGCGCGGCCCCGGCGGCGGTTACTCTCTGGGCCGCAAGAGCGACCTGATCACGGTGGCCGACATCATCGTCGCGGTCGACGAGCCTATCGACGCCACCGGCTGCGCCGGCAAGGAGAACTGCATGGGCGATGACGCCGGTCGCTGCATGACGCACGATCTGTGGGCCAGCCTGAACCAGAAGATGATCGAGTTCCTGGACTCGATCTCGCTGAAGAAACTGGTCGAAGACCAGCTCGCCAAGGGCGTGTCCATCGAGGAGTCGCCGATCAAGCGCGCGATCTCGTCGGTGCCGGTGGTCAAGCCGATCAAGATCACCGCCCCCAATTCAGTCTTCGCGCTGGGCAGCGCGATGTCCATGTCCAAGTGAGCCGGCGGGCGCCTGCCCGTCCCGAGCTTCAGCGTCCGCACCCGTATCCCCCTCGCCTCCAAGACTCAGCGTCATGACCCCGCACTTCCCCATCTACCTTGATTACGCCGCAACCAACCCGGTGGACCCCCGCGTCGTCGACGCCATGATCCCCTGGTTGCGCGAGCATTTCGGCAACCCCGCGTCGCGCAGCCATGCCTGGGGCTGGGAGGCCGAGGCCATCGTCGAGAAATCGCGCGAGCAGGTGGCTTCGCTGATCAATGCCGACCCGCGCGAGATCGTCTGGACCAGCGGCGCCACCGAGTCCAACAACCTCGCGATCAAGGGTGCGGCGCAGTTCTACAAGACCCGCGGCAAACACATCGTCACCGTCAAGACCGAGCACAAGGCGGTGCTCGACACCGTGCGCGAGCTCGAGCGCCAGGGCTTCGAAGCCACTTACCTCGACGTGCAGGAAAACGGCCTGATCGACCTGGACCGCTTCAAGGACGCGTTGCGCCCCGACACCATCCTGGCCTCGGTCATGTTGGTCAACAACGAAATTGGCGTGATCCAGGACATCCCGGCGATAGGCGCGATCTGCCGCGAGCGCGGCATCCTGCTGCATGTCGACGCCGCGCAGGCCACCGGCAAGGTGGCGATAGACATGGCCACGCTGCCGGTCGACCTGATGAGCCTGGCCTCGCACAAGACCTACGGCCCCAAGGGCATAGGCGCACTGTATGTGCGGCGCAAGCCGCGCGTGCGGCTGGAAGCGCAGATGCATGGTGGTGGCCATGAACGCGGCATGCGCTCGGGCACGCTGCCCACCCACCAGTGCGTGGGCATGGGCGAGGCCTTCGCCATCGCGCAGGCCGAGATGGGCGCCGAGTTGGCGCGCACCACGCAGTTGCACGACCGGTTGCTGGCCGGCCTGTCCGGCATCGAGCAGGTCTTCATCAACGGTGACCTGAAGCGCCGGGTGCCGCACAACCTCAACATCTCGTTCAACTATGTCGAGGGCGAGTCGCTGATCATGGGCGTCAAGGGCCTGGCGGTGTCCTCGGGCTCGGCCTGCACCTCGGCCAGCCTGGAGCCCAGCTATGTGCTGCGGGCGCTGGGCCGCAGCGACGAACTGGCGCATTCCAGCCTCCGCATGACGATAGGACGCTTCACGACGGAGGCCGAGATCGACTATGCGGTGGCCACCTTGACCGACAGCGTGGCCAGGCTGCGCGAGTTGTCGCCGCTGTGGGACATGTACCGCGACGGCATAGACATCAGCAGCATCCAGTGGGCAGCCCACTGACATGACCCACCCCGCAGCGCCTGCTGGCGGCGCAGTGAGGTCTCTGGTTCTCTTGTGAATTTTTGGAGATTGACATGGCATACAGCGACAAGGTCATCGACCACTACGAAAATCCGCGCAACGTGGGTGGCTTCGACAAAGGCGACGATTCGGTGGGCACCGGCATGGTCGGCGCGCCGGCTTGCGGCGACGTGATGAAGCTGCAGATCAAGGTCAACCCGGCCACCGGGCTGATCGAGGATGCACGCTTCAAGACCTATGGCTGCGGCTCGGCGATCGCCAGCAGTTCGCTGGTGACCGAATGGATCAAGGGCAAGACCCTGGACCAGGCGCTGGCGATCAAGAACACCAACATCGCCGAGGAACTGGCCTTGCCGCCGGTCAAGATCCATTGTTCGATCCTGGCCGAGGACGCGATCAAGGCGGCGGTGCAGGACTACAAGTCGCGCCACGGCGCTGCGGAGTCCGTGGCGCAGCCGGCAGCCCAGGCGCACTGACACCATGTCAGTGACCCTGTCGGAAGCGGCGGCGCGCCATGTCACGCGCTACATCAGCAAGCGCGGCAAGGGCGTCGGCGTGCGGCTGGGCGTCAAGACCACCGGCTGCTCGGGCCTGGCCTACAAGCTCGAGTACGCCGACGACATTGCACCCGAGGACCATGTCTTCGAACTGCATGGCGTCAAGGTGTTGATCGACCCCAAGAGCCTGCCCTATCTCGACGGCACCGAGCTCGATTTCGTCCGCGAGGGCCTCAACGAGGGCTTCAAGTTCCACAACCCGCGCGAGAAAGACCGTTGCGGCTGTGGGGAGTCATTCCGCGTCTGAGCGCCTTGGCATCGGGCTTGCTGCAGGGCGCGGTGACGTTTCAACCGCACCTTGGTCTCAAGGCATCCGCCATGTTTGGCGACCACCCGACGTTTGCCCAGCCGCAATCGCCTCGCATGAAGCTCTCCGACGACGATTTCACCCTGTTCGGCCTGCCGCAGCGCTTTTCGCTCGACCGCTCCGCGCTCGACGACTGCTGGCGCGCGCTGCAGTCGCGCGTCCACCCCGACCGTTTCGCCCGCGAGGGCGCGGCCGCGCAACGGCTGGCGATGCAGTGGGCGGTGCGCGTCAACGAGGCCTACCAGCGGCTGAAAGATCCGCTCAAGCGCGGTGCCTATCTGTGCGAGCTGCGTGGCGTGCCGATTCATGCGGACAGCAATACCGCGATGCCGGTGGCCTTCCTGATGCAGCAGATGGCCTGGCGCGAGGCGCTCGATGAGGCGCAGGGTGCGGTCGAGGTCGATCAGCTCGACGACGCCGTCTCCGCCGAAGAAGCCCGCTTGACTGCACAGCTCGGGCGCACGCTCGATGGTGACTCCGACACCGGCGGCCCAGCGTGCGGAGATACCGTGGCGGCAGCGCAGCAGGTGCGCGCGCTGATGTTCGTCGCGCGTTTTCGCGCCGATATCGCGCGCCGGCTCGAAGCGCTGGACGCCTGACCCCGCGGCTGCAGCTCAGCCGGCATTCCCTTCCCGATTTCGCTTTAGATCACGACAAGACCACGATGGCGCTGCTGCAACTCTCGGAACCTGGCCAGACCCCCGATCCCCATGCCCGCCGCATTGCCGTCGGCATAGACCTGGGCACGACGCATTCGCTGGTGGCTGCGGTGCGCCACGGCGTGGCCGAATGCCTGCCCGACGGCGCCGGCCGCACGCTGCTGCCCTCGGTGGTGCGCTACCTGGACGGCGCTGGCCGGCAGATCGGTTTCGACGCCCAGGCGCAACAGGCTGAGGACCCGGAGAACACGGTGGTCAGCGTCAAGCGCCTGATGGGTCGAGGCCTGACCGATGTCGCCGGCCATGACCGCCTGCCCTACCGCTTCGTCGACCGCCCCGGCATGGTCGCGATAGACACCCGCCAGGGCGTCAAGACGCCAGTCGAGGTGTCGGCCGAGATCCTGGCCACCTTGCGCTACCGCGCCGAGGACACCTTCAACGACGACTTGTTCGGCGCGGTGATCACCGTGCCGGCCTATTTCGACGATGCCCAGCGCCAGGCCACCAAGGACGCCGCCCAGCTGGCCGGCATCCATGTGCTGCGGCTGATCAACGAGCCGACCGCCGCGGCGGTGGCCTACGGCCTGGACAACGGCAGCGAGGGCCTGTACGCGGTCTACGACCTGGGTGGCGGCACCTTCGACATCTCGCTGCTGCGCCTGGCGCGCGGCGTGTTCGAGGTGGTGGCCACCGGTGGCGACGCGGCGCTGGGCGGCGACGATTTCGACGAAGCCCTGGCCAGCCTGCTGCTGGCGCGCGCCGCTCTGCCGCCGCTGGCGCAACTGAACCCGCGCGACAAGCGGCTGGTGCTTGCCGAGGCGCGTCGCGTCAAGCATGCGCTGGGCACGGCCGACGCGGCTGCGGCCAGCCTTTCGCTGAGCGCCGGTCCGGTGGCCGTGACGCTGCAGCGCGGCGAGTTCGAGGCCCTGACCCGGCCGCTGGTCGACCGCACGCTGGCGGCGGTGCGCAAGGTGTTGCGCGACGCCAAGGTCAAGTGCAGTGAGGTGGCCGGCGTGGTGATGGTCGGCGGCTCGACCCGCATGCCCATGGTCCAGGCGGCGGTGGGCGAGTTGTTCGGCCGGCCGCCGCTGGTCAACCTGAACCCCGACGAGGTGGTGGCGGTGGGCGCGGCGATACAGGCCAACGCGCTGGCCGGCAACGCGGTGGACGGCGAGTTGCTGCTGCTCGACGTGATCCCGCTCTCGCTTGGCCTGGAGACCATGGGCGGGCTGGTCGAGCGCATCATCGAGCGCAACACCACGATTCCGGTGGCCAAGGCGCAGGATTTCACCACCTTCAAGGACGGCCAGACCGCGATGGCCATCCATGTGCTGCAGGGCGAGCGCGAGCTGGTTGCCGATTGCCGTTCGCTGGCGCGCTTCGAGTTGCGCGGCATCCCGCCTATGGTGGCCGGCGCGGCGCGCATCCGCGTCACCTTCCAGGTCGACGCGGATGGCCTGCTCAGCGTGTCGGCGCGCGAGACGGGCTCTGGCGTCGAGGCCTCGGTCGTCGTCAAGCCCAGTTACGGCTTGGCCGATGACCAGATCGCGTCCATGTTGCGCGACGGTTTTGCCAGCGCCGAGACCGACATGGTGGCGCGCCGGCTGAGCGAAGCCCGGGTTGAGGCCGAGCGCATGACGCTGGCCACCCGCGCCGCGCTGGCCGCCGACGCCGACCTGCTGGACCTGGCCGAGGTGCGGGCCATCGATGCGCTGCTGGACGACCTGGCGCGCATCGCGGCCGGCACCGACCATGCGGCCATCGACAGCGCCGTCGAGCGCCTGGCCGTGGGCACCGAGGCTTTTGCCGCCGCGCGAATGAACCGCGGCATCCAGGCCGCGCTGACCGGCCGCCAGATCAACGATATTTGAACCGCCAACCCCATGCCCGTCATCAAGATCCTGCCGCACGCCGAACTCTGCCCGCAAGGCCGGGAGATCACCGCTGCTCGCGGCACCTCGATCTGCGAGGCCTTGCTGGAGAACGGCGTCGCGATCGAGCATGCCTGCGACATGAGCTGCGCCTGCACCACCTGCCATGTGATCGTGCGTCAGGGCCTGCGCTCGCTCAACGCGATGGAGGAGGGCGAGGAAGACCTGCTCGACCGGGCCTGGGGCCTGGAGCCCGATTCGCGACTGGGTTGCCAGGCCATCGTGGCCGACGCCGACCTGGTGATCGAGATCCCCAAATACACGATCAACCACGCGCGCGAGAATCACTGACGGGTTGATCGGTCTCAGTCCCGCTGCGGGAAGGTCAGCAGCATCGTCGGCGGGATACGGCCGTCGGTGTCACGCGGCAGCGCGCGGGCCCGGTCTATCGCACGCAGCACCGCCTCGTCCCAGGCCGGGTTGCCGCTGGGTTGGGTGACGCGGCGCGACAAGATGCTGCCGTCGGGTGCGCACTTGACTTCCACCTCGGCGGTCGCGTTGCCCACCACTTGCGCGGTGTAGATGATCAGCGGCTTGATGGTGGCCTTGATGCGCCCGCCGTAGGACGCCGACGGTGCGGCATCGTGGCTGGCATTGCCGGTGGCATTGGCCGCGCCCGCAGCGCCCGCCTGGCCCAGCATGCGCCTGAGGTTCTCCTCGCGCTGCCGGGACAGCAGCGCGTCCTGCGCCTTGGCCTCGTCGGCCTGGTGCTGGCGCTCGCGCTGGTCGGCCAGGTCGCGCAGGCGCTTGTCCTCGCGCGCCTTCTCGTCCCTGGTCTGTTGGTCGCGCTGCTGGGCCAGCTTCTGGGCCGATTTCAAGGCCTTGTCGTCGGCCAGGCGTTTGTCCTCCAGCGCCCGCTCCAATTTGAGCTTCTGGCGTTGGGTATCTTGCTGTTCCTTGCGTTGACGCTCGCGCTGGCGGGCTTTCTCCAGCGCGATCTCGGCCTCGAGTTCGGCCGCGTCGGGCGGCACCGGCACGGCGGGCTGGACGGGCAGCGTAGGCGCCACCTGCGGTGTCGGCGCCTGAGGCTGGGGGGGCTCGGGTGCCGCCCGGGGCGCCGCCACCTGCGGCACGGCGGCCCACAGCTCGGCGCTTGCCGAGGTGGTCTGGCGCGGCAGGCGCCAGTTCAGCCCCAGCGCCAGCGCGCCTATCAAGCCGGCATGGGCCAGCAGCGCCAGCGCCGCGCCCAGGCCGAGCCGGGCTTCGACGCGCGGCAGCAACGCATCGCGCGCCAGCGCGTCGCTGGCCATCAGCCGCCTTGCTTGACCGACAGGCCCACGCGCTGGATGCCGGCTTTCTGCAGCATGTCCATCGCCCGCACCACCGACTCGTAGCGCACCGCCTTGTCGGCCGATATCACCACCGGCACGCTGGCGTTGCCGGCCTGCAACGCGGCCACCGCAGCGGCCAGCTGGCCCAGGCTGGTGGCTTGCGGCTCGCCGCCATCGAGCCGCAGGCGCAGCTTCTCGTCGCTGCCGACGATCACCTCGACCACGCTGGTCGGCCGGTTGGCCGCTTTGCCGACGCTGGGCAGGTCGACCACGCCGGTGGTGATCAGCGGCGCGGTGACCATGAAGATGATCAGCAGCACCAGCATCACGTCGATGAAGGGCACCATGTTCATGTCGGCGATGGCGCGGCGGCCACGGCGGCCCCGGGATATGACGGCGGGCATCGCGGTCTACCTGGCCGCGCCGGTCTGCGGCGCGACGGCGTTGCGCTGCAGGATGTTGGAGAACTCCTCGATGAAGCTCTCGAGCTGGATCGCGGTGCGGTCGATGTCGCGCGCGAAGCGGTTGTAGGCCACCACCGCCGGGATAGCGGCGAACAGCCCGATGGCGGTGGCCACCAGCGCCTCGGCGATGCCCGGGGCCACGGTGGCCAGGGTCACCTGCTGCACGTTGGACAGGCCGACGAACGCATGCATGATGCCCCACACCGTGCCGAACAAGCCGACATAGGGGCTGACCGAGCCCACGCTGGCCAGAAAGCCGACATTGCCTTCGATCAGGTCGAGTTCACGCTGCAGGCTGGCGCGCATCGCGCGGCGCGCGCCGTCGAGCTGGGCTTGCGACTCCTGCCGGCGCTCGCGCAGCTTGAGGAACTCGCGCATGCCGCTGGCGAAGATGCGCTCCATCGTCGAGCTTCCGGCCTTGCTGCTGGCGGCGGTCAGCAAGTCGTTCAGGTTCTTGCCCGACCAGAACTCGGTCTCGAAGGTGTCGTTGTCGCGGCGCAGCCGGCGCAGGCCGATCAGCTTGTTGAAGATCACGGTCCAGCTCGCCAGCGAGGTCAGCAGCAGGCCGGCCATCACCAGCTGCACCACGAAGCTGGCATGCAGCACCAGGGTGATGATCGAGAAGTCCTGGTTCATGGAGGCACGCTGTCGGGGTTTGTGATCGCGATCGCGATTGCGTTCGCCAGCTGGGCCGGAAAGCGGCGCGGGCGGAAGGTGGTGGCATCGACGCAGCCGATGCGGATCCGGCCTTCGCACAGCAGCGTGTCGCCTGCCGGATGCGTGCGCCAGGCCTGCTGCTGCAAGCTCATCGAGGCGCGATCGCTTGTTTCGGGCTGCACGGTGATCGTCAGGCAATCGTCGAGCCGGGCCGGCGCCAGGTAGCGCAGCGCCGTTTCGCTGACGACGAAGATGGCGCCAGTCTGGTCGCGCAAGGCTTGCTGGCCCAGACCCAGCGACCGCAGCCACTCGGTGCGGGCGCGCTCGAAGAACTTCAGGTAGTTGGCGTAGAACACCACGCCGCCGGCGTCGGTGTCCTCCCAGTAGACCCGGACCGGGTGGCTGAACACCTCCAGCGTCACGCCAGCACGCGCTGCAAGCGGTGCAGCGCTTCTTCCAGCCGCTCGCGGCTGCTGGCAAAAGACAGCCGCAACCAGCGCGCCGGGTCGTGGCGGCCGAAATCACGCCCGGGCGTCAGCGCCACATGGGCGCTGTGCATCAGCGCGAAGGCGAACTCCCAGCTGTCGGCGCTGTGCGCGCTGCAGTCGGCGTAGGCATAGAACGCGCCATCGGGCGGCACCGGCACCTGCAGGCCCAGCCGGTTCAGCGCCGGCACCACGAAGTCGCGTCTGGCCCGGAATTCGGCCCGCCGGCGTTCGTACTCGGCGATCGACTCGGGGTGGAAGCAGGCCAGCGCCGCATGCTGGGCGATGGTCGATGCGCAGATGAAGAGGTTCTGCGCCAGCCGCTCCACGGGCGCGACCAGGGCCTCGGGCAAGACCATCCAGCCCAGGCGCCAGCCCGTCATGTTGAAGTACTTCGAGAAGCTGTTGACCGAGACGATGTGCTCGCCGAGCTGCAAGGCGCTGTGGCCGAAGGCTTCGTCGTAGCTCAGGCCGAGGTAGATCTCGTCGACGATCGTCACCCCGCCGTGGCCGCCGACGATGTTGTCGATGCGTCGCAATTCGTCGGGGTGGATGGAGGTGCCGGTGGGGTTGCTGGGCGAGGCCAGCAGCACGCCGCGCGTGGACTGGCCCCAGGCCTGCGCCACCGCGTCGGCGTCCAACTGGAAGCGCTGCGCGGCGCTGGTGGGCAGCAGCCGCGCCACGGCGTCCGCGGCGGCGACGAAATGCCGGTTGCAGGGGTAGCTGGGGTCGGGCATCAGCACCTCGTCGCCGGCCTCGAACAAGGCCAGGCAGACCAGTTGCAGCGCGGCCGATGCGCCGGCGGTGATGACGATGCGCCGGGCCGGAATATCGAGGCCGAAACGCTGCGCATACCAGCCCGACAAGGCCTCGCGCAGCGCCGGCAGGCCGGTGGCGTCGGTGTACTGCGTGCGGCCGTCTTGGATGGCACGAACGGCGGCTTCCTGGACCCGCGGCGGGGCGGTGAAATCGGGCTCGCCGATGTTGAGGAAGAGCATGCGCTCGCCACCCTGCGCCGGGTCGCAGGCCGGGCTGGCGGCGATCAGCGCCGCCGCCTTGGCGCATTCCATGACGTAGAAGGGCTCGATGTGGTCGAGCCGGCTGGCCAGCTTCATCGCGTCGGCCTCATCTGAGCCTGGGCCTCAAACCCGGTTCATCCGGCGCGGCGCGCCGCGTTGCGGGCCTTGACCTCGACCGGCCGCAGGTCGCTGGCGGCCTTGTCGAGAACGCCGTTGACATATTTGTGGCCATCGGTGCCGCCAAAGCTCTTGGCCAGTTCGACCGCCTCGTTGATCACCACGCGGTAGGGGATGTCGATGCAGTGGGTCAGTTCGTAGGTGCCTATCATCAACACCCCATGCTCGACTGGCGACAACTCGCTGGTGCGGCGGTCGACATGGCGCGCCAACACCGCGTCCAGCGTCGCCGCCTCGGCGATGCCGCCATGCAGCAGCGCGTCGAAATGCACGCGGTCGCATTTATCGAAGCCTTCCTGCTCGCGGATATGGGCCTCGATCTCGCTGCCGTCTGCGCCGCTGACCAGCCATTGGTACAGGCCTTGCAAGGCCAGTTCGCGCGAGCGGCGACGGGTCGACTTGGCTTGCGGCTTGCGGGCCGGACGGGGCGAGCCCGCGTTGGACGACTTGGCGCCCGAGGGGGCGGCTATCGCGTCAGCATTCGCGTCGTTGGCCGGAGCTGGCAGGGTGGGCAATTCGATCACGTCAGCTCGTCCAGCAGGTTGGCCATCTCGACCGCGACGCGGGCCGCGTCCCGGCCTTTCTCCTCGGCGCGGGCCCAGGCCTGGTCCAGGTTTTCGACCGTCAGGATCGCGTTGGCCACCGGCAGGGTGTTGTCCAGCGAGACCCGGTTGACGCCGGCGCCGCTCTCGTTGGCCACCAGTTCGAAGTGGTAGGTCTCGCCGCGGATGATGCAGCCCAGCGCAATCAGGGCGTCGAAGTCGTCGCTCTCGGCCATCGCCTGCAAGGCCACCGGCACCTCCAGCGCACCGGGCACGGTGACATGGCGGATGCGGTCGGCCTCGACGCCCAGCGCGGCGAGCTCGGCCAGACAGGCTTCGGCCAGCTTGGCCGTCAAGTCGGCATTGAAGCGCGCCTGCACGATGCCTATCGACAGCTTGGATCCGTCGAGTTTGGCAGCCTCGCCGGCGGGCATGCCCTGGTTGGCGTTCTGCATGGGATCTTTCGGAAAAATGAGCGCTCAGTGGCCGGCGGCCACGAAGCTGGTGACTTCGAGCCCGTAGCCCATCATGCTGGGCATGCGGCGCGGGCTGCCCAGCAATTTCATGCGGCTCAGCCCCAGGTCGCGCAGGATCTGCGCGCCCACGCCGTAGGTGCGCAAGTCCATCTGCGCCCGGGCGGGCTGCGCGGCCTGCTGGGGCAGCACCTGCGGCAGCAGCGTCAGCACATCCTGGCCGCAGTTGAGCAGCACGGCCACGCCGGCGGGCGCGGCCTGGATCGCCGCCAGCGCCTTGGGCAGCGGCCAGGAGTGGCGGCTGCGACCGGTGTCGAGCAAGTCCATCGCGGTGAAGGGCTCGTGCACCCGCACCAGCACCTCGTCGGTCTGGTCCCACTGGCCGTGGCGCAGCGCCAGGTGCAGGCCGCCCGAGCGGTCGCGGAAGGCGATGCAGTGGAAGCTGCCCTGGGCGGTGACGAGTTCGCGCTCGCCGACGCGCTCGATCAGGCTCTCGTTGTGCGAGCGGTAAGCGATCAGGTCGGCGATGGTGCCTATCTTCAGGCCATGCTCGCGGGCAAAGACCTGCAGATCGGGCAGCCGCGCCATCGTGCCGTCGTCGTTCATGATCTCGCAGATCACCGCCGCCGGGGTCAGGCCGGCCATCGCCGCCAGGTCGCAACCGGCTTCGGTATGGCCGGCGCGCATCAGCACGCCGCCGTCCTGCGCCTGCAGCGGGAAGATGTGGCCGGGCTGCACCAGGTCGGCGGCCACGGCGTCGCGGCCCACCGCGGCCTGCACGGTGCGGGCGCGGTCGGCGGCCGAGATGCCGGTGGTCACGCCTTGCGCGGCCTCGATCGAGACCGTGAACGCGGTGCTGTGCGAGGCGCCGTTGCGCATCGTCATCGGCGGCAGTTGCAGCCGCTCGCAGCGCTCGCGGGTCAGCGTCAGACAGATCAGTCCGCGACCAAACTTGGCCATGAAGTTGATGGTCTCGGCCGACACATGGTCGGCCGCGAGGACGAGGTCACCTTCGTTTTCGCGGTCTTCTTCGTCAACCAGGATCACCATGCGGCCGGCGGCCAGCTCGGCGACGAGCTCGGGTACAGGGGAAATTGCCATCCTGGGATTGTAGGGGCGGAGGCCGCGCGGGCGCTGTCGCACCTGTCCGTGGCCGGCTTTGCGGCGGTGCTGCGCCCAGCGCCAGGCTCAGGCGATGGACTGCGGCGAGCTGAGGTCTTCAGCCCAGTCCCAGTGCCCGTCGCGCAGCAGCTGGCAGGGGCCGAATCCGGCCTTGTAGGCCATCTTGTCGCTCTGGGCGATCCAGTAGCCCAGGTAGAGTTGAGGCAGCTTGAGCTGGCGCGTCTGCTCGATCTGCCACAGCACGCCGTAAGTGCCCAGGCTGCCCTTGCAGTCGGGGTCGTAGAAGGTGTAGACGGCCGAGATGCCGTCGTTGAGCACATCGACGATGGCCACCATGCGCAGCGTGCCACTGCCGTCCTCGGACGGGTCGCGGAACTCGATCAGCCGCGAATTGACCCGGCTCTGCAGCAGGAACTGGGTGTACTGGTCGATGCTGTCGTGGTCCATGCCGCCGCCGGCATGGCGCCCCGACTGGTAGCGCAGGTAGAGCTGGTAATGCTCGGCCACGAAGCCCAGCCGCAGCACGCGTGAGGTGAGGGACTGGTGCGCCTTCCAGGCCCGGCGCTGGCTGCGCGTGGCGGTGAAGGTGGCCACCGGCACCCGCAAGGGCAGGCAGGCGCGGCAGCTGTCGCAATACGGCCGGTAGGTGAACATGCCGCTGCGCCGGAAGCCGTTGGCAACCAGGCTGGAATAGGCGTCGGCGTTGATCAGGTGGCTGGGCGTGGCCACCTGCGAGCGCGCCTGCCGGTCGGGCAGGTAGCTGCAGGGGTAGGGCGCGGTGGCGTAGAACTGCAAGGACGCCAGCGGAAGCTCTTTCGGATGGGTCACGGGCGGGTCACGGGTGGGTCAATCTGTTCCGGGTTCGGGGTCGCGCGTGGCGGCGGATGGCGCGGCTGCGGGCCGGCCGCTCGCCGCCGCAGGCCCTGCCGGCGCCAGGTCGAGACCGGTCCACAGGCCGGAATGATAGGTCCAGGCGCTGGGTGCTGCAGCCCCCAGGGCGTGGCGGAGATGGGCCTCGAAATCGGCGCGCGGGATCTCCCGGGCGCCAAAGCTGGCCAGGTGGTGGGTGCGCTGCTGGCAGTCGATCAGCGCGATGCCTTGGGCACGGCAGAAGGCGATCAGCGCCGCCAGCGCGATCTTGGACGCGTCGGTGCGGCGCGCGAACATCGACTCGCCGAAGAACATCGCGCCGATGGCCACGCCGTACAGGCCGCCCACCAGTTCGCCGTCGACCCAGGTCTCCACGCTGTGGGCGCGGCCGGCGCCGTGCAGCGCGCTGTAGGCGGCGATGATCTCGGGCGCGATCCAGGTGCCGTCCTGGCCCTCGCGCGGCGCCGTGGCGCAGGACGTGATGACTTGCCGGAAGGCGCTGTCGATGCGGATCTCGCAAGCCGGATCGCGCGCGAAGCGGCGCAGGGTCTTGCGCAGCGATTGCGACAGCTTGAACTCGGCCACCGGCAGCACCATGCGCGGATCGGGGCTCCACCACAGCGGCGGGTCGCCCGGGCTGTACCAGGGGAAGATGCCGCGCCGGTAGGCTTCTTCCAGCCGTTGCGGCGTCACCCTGCCGCCCACGGCCAGCAAGCCTGGCGCCTCGCTGTCCGGTCCCAGCGCCAGCCGGGTTGGCGGCAGCGCGGTGTCGTCGTCTATCCAGATCGGTGGAGTGGCGGGCATGGTGCGCACATTTTGCGCGACCCGGCCGGCGCCGCCACAGCCTGCCCCGCGCGGGGCAGGAAAGCTCAGATCGTCACGCCGCCATCGATCACCAGCGATTGCCCGGTCATGAACTGGCTGGCCGGCGCGGCCAGGTAGACCGCGGCGCCGGCGATCTCGTCGGGCTCGCCGATGCGGCGCAGCGGGGTCTCGGCATTGCGCGCGGCAAGCGCATCGGGGTTGTCCCACAGCGCCTTGGCGAAGTCGGTCTTGATCAGGCCGGGCGCGATGCAGTTGACGCGCACGTTGTGCGGCCCGAGTTCGACCGCCAGGTTGCGCGCGAGCTGCATGTCGGCGGCCTTGCTGATGCAGTAGGCGCCTATCACCGACGAGCCTCGCAGCCCGCCAATTGAGGAGACGATGATGATCGAGCCCGAGCGCCGCGCCGCCATCTGCGGCGACACCATGGTCACCAGCCAGTTGTTGGCGATGATGTTGTTGTCCAGGATCTTGCGGAACTGCTCGTCGGCGATGCCGGCCAGCGGGCCGTAGTAGGGGTTGCTGGCGGCGTTGCAGACCAGCGTGTCGATCCGGCCGTACGCGCTCAACGTGCGGTCGACCAGGGCCTGCAGCGCGTCCTTGCTGGACAGGCTGGCGGCCACCGCCATGGCGGTACCGGCGCCGTGGCGGGTGTTGATGGCGTCGGCCACCGCGTCGCAGGCGTCCTGCTTGCGCGACGAGATCACCACCTTGGCGCCATGCTCGGCCAAGCGTTCGGCGATGGCGCGGCCTATGCCGCGAGAAGAACCGGTGACCACTGCCACCTGACCCTGGAGATCGAACAAACCCATGTTGCATCCTCGGTTGTGAATAGACATGCGCATCTTTCCAAGCCGCGGCCGGCAAAGCCATTGGTACTTACGGTATAAACAACAGGTTCCCCATACCAAAACTTCCAAACTGCAAAATCCGCGATGACGACTCTAGCCTTTACTGACCGGGTGGCCCTGGTGACCGGCGCCGGTGGCGGCCTGGGACGCGCCCATGCGCTGGCGCTGGCCGCGCGCGGCGCCCGCGTGCTGGTCAACGACCTCGGCGACGCCAGCGGCCACAGCGCCGCAGCGCAGGCGGTGGTCGACGAGATCCATGCCGCCGGCGGCCAGGCGATCGCCAACGGCGCCTCGGTCACCGATGCGCCGGCCGTGGCCGCGATGGTGGCGCAGGCCATGGCCGCCTGGGGCCGGGTCGACATCCTGGTCAACAACGCCGGCATCCTGCGCGACAAGAGCTTCGCCAAGATGACGATGGATGACTTCCGGCTGGTGATCGAGGTCCACCTGATGGGCGCGGTGCACTGCTGCCAGGCGGTGTGGCCGATCATGACGGCGCAGAAGTACGGCCGCATCGTGATGACCACCTCGTCGTCGGGGCTGTACGGCAACTTCGGCCAGTCCAACTACGGCGCGGCCAAGATGGCGCTGGTCGGGCTGATGCAGACGCTGTCCATCGAAGGCGCGCGCAGCGACATCCGGGTCAACTGCCTGGCGCCCACTGCCGCCACCGCGATGACCGAAGGCCTGCTGCCGCCCGAGATGCTGGCCGCGCTCAAGCCCGAGGCCGTGGTGCCCGCGCTGCTGTGGCTGGCCTCGCAGGATGCGCCCACCCGGGCCATCGCCTGCGCAGGTGCCGGCACCTTCGAGGCCGCCCACATCACGCTGACCACCGGCCTGCACCTGGGGCTGGGGCCTGACGTGCCCGAGCAACTGGCCGCCGCCTGGGGCCAGGTCAGCGACCGCGCCGGCGAGCAGGTGCCCGCCAGCGGCGCGGCCCAGGGCGGCAACGAGTTGACGCAGGCGCTGGCTGCCCGGCGTTGAAAGCCTGCGCAACTGCCTCCGCTCGCCCTGACGATGCCGCACCGCCACCATCCCCCAAATTTCCCGCCGCCGCTGGCGGTCTTTGCTGGCCAGGTGCCGCCTGCGCCGGCCTGGTTCAGCCAGGCGCTGGCCGACGCGCCCGAGCGCTTCGAGGTGCCGGTGCAGGGCGCGCCCATCGAGACCCTGGCCTGGGGCCGGGTCGGTGACCCCGGCCTGCTGCTGCTGCATGGCAACGGCGCGCATGCCGACTGGTACAGCTTCATCGCGCCGCTGCTGCGCGAAGGCCGCCGCGTCGTGGCGATGAGTTTTTCCGGCATGGGCGGATCGGGCTGGCGCACCCAGTACCGCGTGGCGCAATGGGCCGACGAGGCGCTGGCGGTGGCCGAAGGCGCCGGGCTGTTCGAGGCTGGGCTGCCGCCGACGCTGGTCGCGCATTCCTTCGGCGGCTTTCCGCTGATGAGCGCCGCGGCGCGTTTCGGTGACCGTCTGGCGCGCGCGGTGATCGTCGACACGCCGCTGCGCCCGCCGCCCGGCGCGGACGCGCGGCGTCGCCACCGTGTCGAGAACCTGCGTTCTGCCCGGGTCTACGCCAGCCAGGCCGAGGCGCTGATGCGCTTTCGCCTGCTGCCGCCGCAAGGCTGCGCCCATCCCTTCATCGCCGACTTGATCGCGCGCCGCGGCCTGAAGCCGGTGGCCGGGCCCGACGGCCGGCCGGGCTGGGTCTGGCGCTTCGATCCCTTTTTGTTCCGCCATTTCGATTTCGGCCGGCCCTACCGCGACCTGCGCCAGGCGCGCTGCCCGGTCACGCTGGTGCGCGGTGGCCGGTCGCGGCTGCTGACGACCGAACTGATGGCCCATGCGCTGAGCCTGGCGCCGGCCGGCACCCAGGTGCTGGAACTGCCCGACGCCGACCACCATGTGATGGTCGACCAGCCGCAGGCCTTTGCCGCGCTGCTGGACGGGTTGACGCCCCGCGCATGAGCGTGGGCCAGGCCCCGTCCACGCTGCGCTTCGCCGAGAAGCGCGAGGCCATCCTCGACGGCGCGGCGCGGCTGTTCAACCGCCGCGGCATCAAGGCCGGCACGCTGGCCGAGGTGGCCGACAGCGTCGGCCTGGCCACCAACAGCCTGACCTACTACTACCGCAAGAAGGAAGACCTGGTCTGCGCCTGCCTGGCGCGCAGCATCGAGGCGATGGACGCGGTGATCGAGCAGGCGGCGCTGGCCGACGGGCTGGCGGAGCGGGTCAGCGCCTTCGTCCAAGGCTTCATCGGGCTGATGGCCGAGATCGCCGAGCGGCGCCGCGCCGAACTGATCTTCTTCGGCGACATGCGGGCCTTGCCGCAAGCGCAGGCCGGGCCGGTGTTCGCGGCCTATGTCGAGATGTTCCGCAAGCTGCGGCGCCTGCTCCGGCCTGGCCTGCCGCCCCAGACCGGTGTCGACGGCCGCCGCGCGCTCAATGCCCGCACCCACCTGCTGCTGGCCGAGGTGCTTTGGTCGCGCGCCTGGCTGACGCGCTACGAGAGCGTCGACTACCCGCGCTTGTCGCGCGCGATGTCCGACATCCTGCTGCACGGCTTGGCCGCGCCCGGCCAGGACTGTTCGGCGCCGGGCTCGGTCTTGCCCATCGTGCTGCAGCCTGCCCAGCCTGGCGACCCGACCGAGTCCGGCCCATCGGTGGCCGACCCGCTGCGCGAGGCCTATCTTCGCACGGCCACCCGGCTGATCAACGACCACGGCGTGGGCGGCGCGTCGGTCGAGCGCATCGCCGCCACGCTGGCGCTGACCAAGGGCTCGTTCTACCACCACCATCCGACCAAGGATCAACTGGTCGACGACTGCTTCGAGCGCAGCTTTGCGCTGATCCGCGGCGCCCAGTTGCGGGCCCTGGCCGCGCCCGGCAGCGGCTGGCAGCGTCTGCTGGGCGCGACCCTGCCGCTGGTCGAACTGCACGATCCGGCGCAGGCCAGCGCGCAAGCCCCGCTGCTGCGGCTGAGCGCCTGGACCGAACTGCCCGGCGCGCTGCGCTGGCAGAAGTTCAACACCCTGAACCGCCTGGGCGAACGCTATGCGGCGCTGTTGGCCGACGGCATGATCGACGGCTCGGTGCGCCGGGTCGACGCCGCCGTGGCGGCGCAACTGGTCTGCGGCCTGCTCAACGCGCTGTCCGAGATCGGGCACTGGGTGCCCGGCAACGGCCAGCAGCCCTTGGTCGCGCTGTTCGCCCGCCCTTTGCTGATGGGATTGCTGGCGCCCGCCCCACCGAATGACCCGAATCCAACCTGAACGGAACCCCCGATGAGCGACCAACCCGCAGCCGACAACAAATTCGCCCAGTTCACCGGCACCCGCCCGGTGGCCGACCAGCACCGCTTCGACGAGGCCAAGCTGGCCGACTACCTGCACGCTCACATGCCGGCGCTGGCCGCCGGGCCGCTGCAGGTCGAGCAGTTCAAGGGCGGACAGTCCAACCCGACCTTCCGCCTGACGGCGGCCGATGGCCAGCGCTACGTGCTGCGGCGCAAGCCGCCTGGCGTGCTGCTGCAGTCGGCGCATGCGGTGGACCGCGAGTTCCGGGTCATCAGCGCGCTGGCCGGCAGCGAGGTGCCGGTGGCCCGCACCCATGTGCTGTGCGAGGACCCCGCCGTCATCGGCACCGCCTTCTACGTGATGGACTGCGTCGAGGGCCGGGTGCTGTGGGACCCGACCCTGCCAGGCATGACGCCTGCCGAGCGCGCGTCGATCTACGACGAGCTCAACCGCGTGATTGCCGCGCTGCACCGGGTCGATCCTTCGGCGGTGGGACTGGACGGCTATGGCAAGGTGGGCGGCTACCTCGAGCGCCAGGTCAAGCGCTGGACCCAGCAGTACCGCGCCGCCGAGACCGAGACGATTCCCGCGATGGAGTCGCTGATCAATTGGCTGCCGCACCACCTGCCGGCCGAGGGCGAGACCCGCATCGTGCACGGCGACTACCGGCTCGACAACGTGATGCTGCACCCGACCGAACCGCGCATCCTGGCGGTGCTGGACTGGGAACTCTCGACGCTGGGCGACCCGCTGGTCGACTTTGCCTACCACTGCATGACCTGGCACATGGCCAACGGCCCGACTGCGCGCGGCCTGGCCGGCCAGGACCTGGCGGCGCTGGGCATTCCCGACGAGAACACCTACCTGCAGACCTACCTGGCGCGCAGCGGCCAGGCCGGCAAGCAGATCAGCGCCGACGAATGGGGCTATTACCTGGTGTTCAACATGTTCCGACTGGCCGGCATCCTGCAGGGCATCCTGGGCCGGGCGCTGCAGGGCAACGCGTCCAACGCCGCGGCGCTGGAGTCGGGCAAGCGCGCCCGGCCGCTGGCCGAGCAGGCCTGGGCGCTGGCGCAGACGCTGTACCGCGGCTGAGAGGCTGAGAGTTTTTCGATCATGCCCGCTCACCACGCCAAAACGCACACGCTCGTCGTTGCAAATGCTCGCCATAGCCCGGGCTATGCCTGCGCTTTGCGTCTAGATCGAGCACGTTTGGGCACGCTGCTCGGTCACGCTCGAATTCCTCTCAGCCTCTGAGGCCGGGCCGGATTTCAACCACGAGGGAGAACCAGGCGATGAGTTCCGAAACCCGTTCCGCGGCCCAGCAGGTCTTGCCGGCCGAACAGGTCGAGTCGCGGCTGGCCGCCGCGCTGCCGGCCTGGCGCCTGGTGGACGGCAGCTTGCGCCGCACAATCCAGACCAGCGGCTGGAAGAGCACGCTGATGGTGGTCAACACCATTGGTCATCTGGCCGAGGCGGCCTGGCACCACCCCGAGTTGTCGGTCCGCTATGCCAGCGTGGCGATCAGCCTGGCGAGCCACGATGTCCAGGGCGTGACCGAGCGCGACCTGGCACTGGCCGCCCAGTTGGAAGCGGTGCTGATGTGGCGGCCGGGCCAGGCGCCCGGTGCGGCGCTTGAAGGCACGCCCCAAGAACCCCGCCACGCCTACATCCGCTACGACTGAGACCGGCCGGCGGCGCAAGTCGCCGGCGGTCTGGCCTCAGCGCGAGTTCGGCCGGCCCGCGGGGCCGCGCGGCGCGCCGCTGCGCGGCCTGTCATCCGACCGGTTGCCGCCGTCCGGGCGCGGTGCACGCGGGCCGGCCCTGGCGTCGCGCCGCGGTGCGTCGCGGGCATCCCGGCTGTCGCGGGGATCGCGCGCCACGCCGGGCGGGCCGTCGCGTCGCGGTCCGCCGGGGCCGCGGCGGTCATCCGTCGGCCGCATGGGCGGCGGCGGGGGCGGCGCCTCGGCCGCTTCCTTGCGCGCCTGGTCGAGCAGCGGCGTCAGCATGTCGGGGGTCATGCCCTTGAGGGCACAGAAGTTGGCCAGCGTCAGCGTGGTGCGCGAGAAGTCGCGCAGCATCGCGGCGCGCGCCTGGCGGGCCTGCAGGGCCACGGCCTGCTCGGCCTGGATCTGCGCCTGCTCGGCCTGCGCCTGCGCACGTTCGGCCTGGGTCTTGGCTTGCAGTTGGGCCTGGGCTTGGCTGTCGCGATCCCGCGTGACCTGGCGGCGGCGCGTCAGTTCGTCACGGGCGAGTTGGCGGTGCTCTTCGCTCAGTTCGCCCGCCGGTTGGCCGTCGAGGTCGAAACGCTGGCTGGCCTTTCCAAGTGCGATCAGGTAGCCGGTGCTGCCGGTGTAGCGCCGGAAGAACGCCGACAGCGCGCCCTTGGTGAACACGCCGGGCGCGCGCTGCTGGATGTCGGCATGGACGCGCAGCTTGATCGGCTTGGCCGGGCCGGCGAACAGCCCCGGGAAATGCTGCTTGAGCAGATCGGCGCAGGCGCCCGGGCTCATCTCGCGGCCGGCGGCTTGCGGCGGGGTGTCGGCCGAGGGCTGCGTCGGCGCATCGGGGGCGCCGTCGGTGACGGCGCCTGCTTCGGCAGGGGCTGCGGCGTCGACGTTCTCGGGCGTGTCCGCGGCTGCGGTTGGCGGCGCCAGGTCGGCTTCGAGGGCGACCTCGACCGGGGTGGCGGCTTGCGACTCGCCGGGCGCTGGCTCGGGGCTGTCTAGGGCCAGGGGGGACGGCACGGCCAGGTCGGCGTCGGCAGGGATCACGGAGGGGACAGGCGTGTCGGGCATGGCATGTGCCGCTGAGCGGCAGGACGGAGCAAAGGCGTATTGTCGTGGCAAGCGTCGTGCCCAGCGATGTTCGGGGTGGCTTGTCGAGTGCTTTGCCGCGGCGCGGCCCGGCCAGTTGCGGGCAGGGTCCCCGGGTTTTTGGGGATCGAATTGACTTGTGTCATGTAGATCGGCCCGTTTATCATTGACCGACCGTTTGGTCGAAAGTGTTTTTCGGTGCGGGTCCAGCGGTATCGCTGACGTGACCGATGCCGGATCAACGGCCCCCTCGCGTGGCATGCCGATCGGGCGCCGCAGCGCCGGTCCCGGTCAGGTCGGCCGTCCCGAAGTCCTCTTTTTTCAGTTGCAAGGAATCCCCACCCATGGCCGAACCCAGCTCGCAGCAATTGGCCGAACAGGTGCGCGACGCGATGCTGGCCGATGACCATGCCACCCAGATGCTGGGCATGCAGGTCACCGAGGTGGCGCCGGGTCGGGCGGTGATCACGATGGCGGTGCGGCAGGACATGCTCAACGGCCACGCGATCTGCCACGGCGGCTTGATCGCCACGCTGGCTGACTCGGCTTTCGCCTTCGCCTGCAACGCGTACAACGAGCTGACGGTGGCCTCGGGCTTTGCAATCGACCTGCTGGCGCCGGGGCGCCTGGGCGATGTGCTGACCGCCACCTGCACCGAATTGTCCAAGTCCGGCCGCACGGGGGTCTACGACACCGACGTGCGCAACCAGCGTGGCGAACGCATCGCGGTGTTCCGTGGCCGCAGCCACACCGTCCGCGGCAAGCCGGTGATCCAGCCTCTCGACGCGCCGGGTTGAGCTTCCGCCGCCTCTCCTCCACCCCTTCAGCAGAGCCCAGCCATGCCCCAGCGCCAACCCGCCCCCGGTGACCTCGACGCGATCGAGACTGCCAGCCGTGACGAGATCACCGCGCTGCAAGTGCAGCGCCTGCGCCAGACGCTGGACCACGCCTACCAGAACGTCGCGCATTACCGCCAGGCTTTCGATGCCGCCGGGGTGCGGCCGGGCGATTTGAAGACCCTGGCCGATCTGGCCAAGTTCCCGTTCACCACCAAGCAGGATTTGCGCGACAACTACCCGTTCGGCATGTTCGCGGTGCCGCGGTCCCAGGTCGCGCGCATCCACGCCTCGTCGGGCACCACTGGCAAGCCCACCGTGGTGGGTTACACCTTGGGCGACATCGACACCTGGGCCGACCTGGCCGCGCGCAGCATCCGCGCCGCCGGTGGCCGACCCGGCGACATGGTGCATGTGGCCTATGGCTACGGCCTGTTCACTGGCGGGCTGGGCGCGCATTACGGCGCCGAGCGCCTGGGCTGCACGGTGGTGCCGATGTCGGGTGGCCAGACCGAGAAGCAGGTGCAGCTGATCAATGATTTCAAGCCCGACATCATCATGGTCACCCCCAGCTACATGCAGGTGATCATCGAGGAATTCCGGCGCCAGGGGCTGGACCCGTCGGCGATGTCGGTGAAGATAGGCATCTTCGGCGCCGAGCCCTGGACCGAGGCGATGCGGCGCGAGATCGAGGGTGCGGCCGGGCTGGATGCGGTCGACATCTACGGCCTGTCCGAGGTGATGGGCCCGGGCGTGGCCTGCGAGTGCATCGAGAGCAAGGACGGCCCGGTGATCTGGGAGGATCATTTCTACCCCGAGATCGTCGACCCCGAGACCGGCGCGCTGCTGACCGACGGCAGCGAGGGTGAGCTGGTCTTCACCTCGCTGACCAAGCAGGCGCTGCCCATCATCCGCTACCGCACCCGCGACTTGACCCGCTTGCTGGCGCCCACCTCGCGCGCCTTCCGCCGCATGGGCAAGATCGTCGGCCGCAGCGACGACATGCTGATCATCCGCGGCGTCAACGTCTTCCCGACCCAGATCGAGGAGATCGTGCTGCAGCACCCGCGGCTGTCTGGCCAGTACCAGCTGGTGGTCGACCGCGAGGGTCCGCTCGACACGCTGTGCGTCCGCACCGAACTGAACCACGCCTCGGCCCAGGCCGCGCCGGTCGAGATCGAGCAGATCGTGCACTGGCTGCAGCACCGCATCAAGACCCTGGTGGGCGTGAGCACGCGCATCGAGGTGCTGCGGCCCGACAGCATCGAACGCACGCTGACCGGCAAGGCCAGGCGCGTGGTGGACCAGCGCAAGCGCTGATCACGTCATTCACCCAGGAGAGATCCAACATGTACACCCAGGCCATGGACACGGTGGGCAAGGACGCCGCAGATGCGCCCAAAGCCCTGCGCTCAACCGAGGAACTCGCGCTGCAGCAGCGCTTCGACGCCCGCATCGATGCCGGCGAGTTCATCGAGGCCAAGGATTGGATGCCCGACAACTACCGCAAGACGCTGACGCGGCAGATCAGCCAGCATGCGCACAGCGAGTTCGTCGGCATGCTGCCCGAGGGCAACTGGATCAGCCGTGCGCCCACGCTCAAGCGCAAGGCCATCCTGCTGGCCAAGGTGCAGGACGAGGGCGGCCATGGCCTGTACCTGTACGCGGCGGCCGAGACGCTGGGGCAAAGCCGCGACCAGTTGCTCGACGCGCTGCACAGTGGAAAAGCGAAGTACAGCTCGATCTTCAACTACCCGACGCTGACCTGGGCCGACATCGGTGTGATCGGCTGGCTGGTGGACGGCGCGGCGATCATGAACCAGGTGCCGATCTGCCGCTGCTCATTCGCACCCTATGCCCGGGCGATGGTGCGCATCTGCCGCGAGGAGAGCTTTCACCAGCGCCAGGGCTTTGATGCGCTGCTGACGATGATGACGCGCGGCACCGCCGCCCAGCAGGCGATGGTGCAGGACGCGGTGAACCGCTGGTGGTGGCCGTCGATACAGATGTTCGGTCCGCCCGACGACCAGAGCCCGAACTCGGCCCAGAGCATGCGCTGGGGCATCAAGCGCATCAGCAACGACGAGTTGCGCGCCAAGTTCATCGACGCCACAGTGGCCCAGGCCCAGTTGCTGGGCGTGACCCTGCCCGACCCCGAACTGAAATGGAACGAGGAACGCGGCCACCACGACCACGGCGCGATCGACTGGTCGGAATTCTGGCGCGTGGTGGGCGGTGACGGCCCCTGCAACCGCGAGCGCCTGGCCGCCCGTGTCAAGGCCTGGGACGACGGCGCCTGGGTGCGCGAGGCCGCGATGGTGCATGCGCGCAAGCCATCCACCCAGGCCCAGGCGGCTTGAATCCTCTCGGAGAACCGACATGACCGACAACATTGCCGCCCAGCCGATCGACCAGGAATGGCCGTTGTGGGAGGTGTTCGTGCGCACCAAGGCTGGGCTTGACCACAAGCACTGCGGCAGCCTGCATGCGTCCGACCCGAAGATGGCGGTCCAGATGGCACGCGACGTCTACACAAGGCGCCAGGAAGGCAGCAGCGTCTGGGTGGTGCGCAGCGACCAGATCGTCGCCAGCGACCCGACCGACAAGGCGATGTACTTCGACCCGGCCGAGGACAAGGTGTACCGCCACCCGACTTTCTACAAACTTCCGCCCGAAGTGGATCACATGTGAGTGGGGACTGCACGCCATGACCGCATCGATCCAGATCACCAATGACCCCGCCACGCGCTACCTGCTGCGCCTGGGCGACACCTGTTTGATCCTGGGCCAGCGCCTGGGCGAGTGGTGCGGCCATGCGCCGGCGCTCGAGGAAGACATCGCGCTGACCAACATGGCGCTCGACCTGATCGGCCAGTCCCGGGCGCTGCTCAGCCATGCCGGGCGCGCCGGCGGCTTCGACGAGGACCAGCTCGCCTTTCTGCGTGACGAGCGCGACTACCTGAACCCGACGCTGGTCGAGTTGCCGCGCGGCGATTTCGCGTTCGCGGTGGTGCGCAACCTGATGGTGGCGACCTGGTTCAAGCTGATGTGGACGGCGCTGGCGGACTCCAGCGACGCCGAACTGGCGGCCATCGCCGGCAAGGCGATCAAGGAGTCTCGCTACCACCAACAACATGCCGCCGACTGGCTGGTGCGGCTGGGCGACGGCACGGCCGAGTCGCGCCGGCGCTGCGAGTCAGCCCTGGGCGAGTTGTGGCGCTACACGCCCGAGTTGTTCGAGGATGACGCGGTGGATGCGGCGGCCCAGGCCAGCGGCCTCGGCCCGGCCTGGTCGGCCATGCAATCGCCCTGGCATGCCGAGATGGCCGAGGTGCTGGCCGAAGCCACGCTGGCCCAGCCCAAGGACTCGGCGTTCCGCAGCACCGGCAAGCGCGGCCTGCACAGCGAGCACATGGGCCGCATCCTGGCCGAGTTGCAGCAGTTGCAGCGGGCCTTTCCCGGCGGCGTGTGGTGAGTGACGCTGCGTCGTTGACCGCAACCCGGGTCAACCGCGCCTGGGCCGTGCTGGGCCAGGTGCTCGACCCCGAGGTGCCGGCGCTGTCGGTGCGCGACCTGGGCATCGTGCGCGAGGTCATCGAGCAGGGCGACGGTCTGGAAATCGTGCTGACGCCGACCTACTCGGGCTGCCCGGCCACCGAAGTCATCACGCAGGACTGCCTGGCCGCGATCGCCGCCGCCGGCCTCGGGCCGGCCCGGGTGACGCTGCGCCGCGCCCCGGCCTGGACGACCGACTGGATCAGCGACGACGGCCGGCGCAAGCTGCTGGCGTACGGCATCGCGCCGCCCGGGCCGGCGCACCTGACGAACCCGGCCGAGGGCGTGCCGGTGCGCATCGTGCGCCGACGCGTCGCGCCCGCGCTGACCTGCCCGCGCTGCGGCAGCGCGCAGACCGAACAGCTGTCGGCCTTCGGGTCGACCGCCTGCAAGTCGCTCTACCGCTGCATCGCCTGCCGCGAGCCCTTCGAGCACTTCAAGCCGATATGACCGCCAGATATTTCCCAGAAAGCACGCTGCCATGAGTGTCCTGTTCCACCCCTTGCGCGTGCGCGCTGTCGAGCCCGACACCTTGGAGGCGGTGATCGTCAGCTTCGAGGTGCCTGCCGAGCTGCGCGCGACCTTCGGCTTCACGCAAGGCCAGTACCTGACCTTGCGCAAGGAGATCGCCGGCCGCGACTTGCGCCGCTCGTACTCGATCTGCGCCGGCGTCGACGACGGCGAGTTGCGGGTGGGCGTGCGCAAGGTCAGGGGCGGGGTGTTCTCTAACTGGATCAACGAGCAACTGCAGCCCGGCGACAGCATCGACGTGATGGCGCCGCAAGGCCGCTTCTTCGTGCCGCTCGACCCGGCGGCGCGGCGCCACCATGTCGGCTTTGCCGGCGGCAGCGGCATCACGCCCATCCTGTCGATCATGAAGACGGTGCTGGCGCGCGAGCCGCACAGCCGCTTCACGCTGGTCTACGGCAACCGCTCGCTCAAGTCGACGATGTTCAAGGAGGAAATCGAGGACTTGAAGAACCGCTACATGACGCGGCTGGTGCTGCAGCATGTGTTCTCCGACGAGCAAACTGACTCACCCTTGAACATGGGGCTGATGAACCGCGCCAAGATCGGCGAGTTCCTGTCCAGCGTGCTGCCTGCGGCGGCAATCGCCCATGCCTACCTCTGCGGCCCGTTCCAGATGAACGACGAGGTCGAGGCGGCCTTGCTGGCCGCCGGCCTGCCCGAGGACCGCATCCACATCGAGCGTTTCGGCGTCGCCAGCCCGGACGGCGCCGGCCAACCGGTCGGCGCGGTGATCCACGAGGCCAGGCCGGGCGACGCCGAGCAGGCCCGCGTCGTGATCGTGCGCGACGGGCTGCGGCGCGAGATCGATTTCAATCGCGACCAGCCCAGCATCCTGGACGCGGCCTCGGCGGCCGGCCTGGAACTGCCGTTCTCCTGCACCTCGGGTGTCTGCGGCACCTGCCGCGCCAAGGTGGTGGAGGGCGATGTGCGGATGGAGCGCAACTTTGCGCTCGACAAGGCCGACGTCGCGGCCGGCTTCGTGCTGACCTGCCAGGCCCATCCGATCACGCCCTTCGTTGTCTTGTCCTTCGACGAGCGTTGAGCCGGTCCCGAACCGATGGCACGCGGCCGCGCAGCCGGATACGACGATCAGCGTGAGCTGATCCTGGCGCAGGCCGCCGCGCTGTTTGCCCAGCGCGGCTACCCGGCCACGTCGATGAACGAGGTGGCGCTGGCCTGCGGCCTGTCCAAGGCCACGCTCTACCACTACTACCGCGACAAGTACACCTTGCTGGTCAGCATTGCCGAGGGCCATGTCGGCAAGCTCGTGTCCTTGGTGGCCGAGGTGCTGGCCGAAGGCCTGGCGCCCGAGTTGCGGCTGCGCACGCTGATCCGCCGCATCGTCGAGGAATACGCCGGCGCCCAGCATGCGCACCGGGTGCTGACCGAGGACACGCGCTTCCTGGCGCCGGCGGACCGCCAGCGCATCCTCGACCAGGAGCGCGCGGTGGTGCGCGGCTTTGCCCAGGCCGTGGCCGGGCTGCGGCCCGAGTTGCAGGCCGCCGCGCTCGCCACGCCGATGACCATGCTGCTGTTCGGCATGATCAACTGGATGTTCACCTGGGTGCAGCCCGACGGCGCGCTGGCCTACGACACGCTGGCGCCTATGGTGGCCGATTTGTTCCTGGGTGGCCTGCCGGCCGTCCAGCCCCCAAGCCTGAAAGACAACAATCCATGACCTCCACCCTGCAAAGCTACATCGGCGGCCGCTGGATAGGCCGACAGCCTGCGACGACCTTGCGCAGCGCCGTCAACGGCAGCGCCGTGGCCCATACCCATGACGAAGCGATCGACTTCGACGAGGCGGTGCAGCATGCCCGCCGGGTCGGCCTGCCCAGCCTGATGGCGCTGGATTTCCAGCAGCGCGCCGAACGCCTGAAGGCCCTGGCCAAATACCTGGGCCAGCACAAGGAGGCGCTCTACGCGGTGTCGGCCCACACCGGCGCTACCCGCGCCGACAGCGCGGTCGACATCGAGGGCGGCAGCGGCACCTTGTCCGCCTATGCCGCGATCGGCAGCAACGAGCTGCCCTCGGGCAACCTGGTGCACGAGGGCCCGGCTTTTGGGCTCGGCAAGCAGGGCGGTTTTGCCGGCAGCCACATCCTGGTGCCGCGTGGCGGCCTGGCGCTGCACATCAACGCCTTCAACTTCCCGGTCTGGGGCCTGCTGGAGAAGTTCGCGCCCAGCTTTCTGGCCGGCATGCCGTGCATAGGCAAGCCGGCGACTGCCACCAGCTACCTGACCGAGGCGGCGATGCGGTTGATCGTGCAGTCGGGCATCCTGCCCGAGGGCGCGCTGCAACTGGTGATAGGCGGCACCGGCGACCTGCTGGAACGTCTGAGCGAGCAGGACATCGTCACCTTCACCGGTTCGGCCGACACCGCGGCCCGGCTGCGTGTCCATCCGAACCTGGTGCGGCGCAGCATCCCCTTCAACGCCGAAGCCGACAGCCTGAACTGCGCGATCCTGGCCGACGACGTGATGCCGGACGACGCCGAATTCGATCTCTTCATCCGCGAGGTGGCGCGCGAGATGACCGCCAAGGCCGGCCAGAAATGCACCGCGATCCGCCGCGCCATCGTGCCGCGCCAGCAAGTCGATGCGGTGGTCTCGGCGCTGCGCGAACGGCTGGCCAAAGTGGTCGTGGGCGACCCGGCAGTCGCGGGCGTGACCATGGGCGCGCTGGCCTCGCAGGCCCAGCAGGCCGACGTGGCCGAGCGGGTGGCGCTGCTGCGGCGAGACACTGAGCTGGCCTACGACGGCGGTGTCGGGTTCACGCCGCTGGGCGCGGGCGTGGCCGCCGGCGCGTTTTTCGCCCCCACGCTGCTCGTCTGCCAACGGCCTATGGACGTCGATTCGGTGCACGACATCGAGGCCTTCGGCCCGGTCAGCACGGTGATGCCCTACGACGAGATCGACGAGGCGGTCGCGCTGGCCGCGCGCGGCCGCGGCAGCCTGGTGGCCACGCTGGTCACCCGCAGCCCGCAGGTGGCGGCGCGGGTGATCCCTCAGCTGGCGGCCCTGCACGGCCGGCTGCACATCCTGGACCGTGTCTCGGCGCTCGAATCCACCGGCCACGGCGCGCCGCTGCCACAGCTCAAGCATGGCGGTCCGGGCCGAGCAGGTGGTGGCGAGGAGTTGGGCGGCCTGCGCGCAGTCAAGCATTTCCTGCAGCGCGCCGCGCTCCAGGGATCGCCGACGATGCTCAGCGCCGTCACCGGTGAGTTCGTGCGCGGCGCGGCGCTGATCGAGACCGGCGTGCACCCGTTCCGCCGCCACTTCGAGGAGGTTCAGATCGGCGAGTCGCTGCTGACGCACCGCCGCACCGTCGGCGAGGCCGACCTGATCAACTTCGGCGGCATCTCGGGCGATTACTTCTACATGCATTTCGACGAGGAGGCGGCGCGTGCCAGCCCCTTCGGCCAGCGCATCGCGCATGGCTACTTCGTGCTGTCGGCGGCGGCCGGGCTGTTCGTCTCGCCCGCGCCCGGCCCGGTGCTGGCCAACTACGGCCTGGACAGCCTGCGCTTCGTCAAGCCGGTAGGCATAGGCGACACGATCCAGGCCAGGCTGACCTGCAAGCGCAAGACCGACCGCAACAAGACCGACGCCCAGGGCAAAGGGCAGGGCGTGGTGGCCTGGGATGTGGAGGTCAGCAACCAGCGCGGTGAGCTGGTGGCGAGCTACGACATCCTGACCCTGGTGGCCAAGCGCGGTTGAACCGGTGCGGCCAGGTGGACTGGCCGCGCCGGCGCCGGGGTGCATACTGGGTTGGGATGAGCAACGATTCGACCCATGTCAAACCCTATGTGCAGGTGACGCTGACGACCAAGGCCTTGCATTTCTCGATCAGCGAGTTGCAGAGCCGGATGGACTTGCGGCACCCCGATGCGCTCGACCTCGAGTACACGAGGCTGATGATGGGTTTCCTGCTGTTCTGCCCCGCGCCGGCCCGGCTGGCGATGATCGGCCTGGGCGGCGGGTCGATGGCCAAGTTCTGCCACCGGCAACTGCCCGGCACGCGGATGCAGGTGGTCGAGATCAACCCGCATGTGCTGGCGCTGCGCGACGAGTTCCAGGTGCCGCCCGACGGCCCGCGCTTCGGCGTCGAGCTGGGCGATGGGGCCGATTTCGTGCGCGGCCCGCCGGCGCGCTTCGAGGTGCTGCTGGTCGACGGTTTCGACTATGACGGCCTGCCCGAGGCCTTGAGCTCGCAGCGTTTCTACGACGGCTGTTACGAGACCCTGGCGCCCGGCGGCCTGCTGGTCGTCAACCTGCATGCCGGCCATCCGCAGTACCCGCAGCAGCTCGAGCGCATCCGGCGCAGCTTTGCCGGCGCCGCGCTGGCGGTCGACGACAGCGACCGCAGCAACAGCATCGTCTTTGCCGGCAAGGACGCGGCGCTGGCGGCGCTGCGCATCGGCCCGCTGCGCCGGCCGCCGGGTCTGGATGCCGGGGCCTGGAAATCGCTGCAGCCCGAGATGGCGCGGGTGCTGTCGGCGCTGAAGGCCGAGACGGTCTGAGAGACTGAGAGTTTTTCGATCATGCCCGCTCACCACGCCAAAACGCACCCGCTCGTCGTTGCAAATGCTCGCCATAGCTCGGGCTATGTCTGCGCTTTGCGCCTAGATCGAGCACGTTTTGGCACGTTGCTCGGTCACGCTCGAATTCCTCTCAGCCTCTGAGCGACCGCCTTCAGCGCAGCCTTCAGCGAACCACCAGCCGCGCCGGGCCGTCGGCGGCTTGGCCCGCGTCCTTGGCCAGCGCCGCGCCGACCTCGCCGACCACCGTCGCCGCCGCAAACCCATGGCGGGTGAAGATCGCCAGCACCGCGTCCACGCTGGCGGCGTCGCAGGCCACCAGCAGGCCGCCGCTGGTCTGCGGATCGCTCAGCAGCGCCTGGTCTTCGGCGGCAAAGCCGGCCGGCAGCGACACCTCGGCGCCATAACCGGCCCAGTTGCGGGCCGACGCGCCGGTGATGAAGCCCTGGCCGGCCAGCGCGCGCACGCCGGCCAGCAGCGGCACGGCAGCCCAGTCGATCAGCACCTGGCAGCCGGCGCCGCGCGCCATCTCCAGCCCATGGCCGGCCAAGCCGAAGCCGGTGACGTCGGTCATCGCATGCACGCCGGGCAGCGCGGCCAGGTCGGGCCCCGGGGTGTTGAGCTGGGTGGTGGTGTCCATCATCAGCGCATAGCCCGCTGCGTCGAGCTGCGCCTTCTTCAGCGCCGCCGACATCACGCCCACGCCCAGCGGCTTGCCCAGCACCAGCCTGTCGCCGGTGCGGGCGTCGGCGTTGCGCTTGACGCGTTTCGGGTGGATCAGCCCCAGCGCGACCAGACCGTAGATCGCCTCGACCGAGTCTATGGTGTGGCCACCGGCGATCGGGATGCCCGCGGCGCGGCATACCGACGCGCCGCCTTCCAGCACCCGGCCAATGGTGGCGGTCGACAGCACGTTGATCGGCATGCCGACCAATGCCAACGCAAAGATCGGTGTGCCGCCCATCGCATAGACATCGCTGATCGCGTTGGTGGCGGCGATGCGGCCGAAGTCGAACGGGTCGTCGACGATGGGCATGAAGAAATCGGTGGTGGCGATGATCGCCTGCTCGTCGTTGAGCTGGTAGACCGCCGCGTCGTCGGCGGTCTCGATGCCGACCAGCAGCGCCGCCGGGACAGGCATCGCCGCCGTGCCCTTCAGGATCTCCGACAGCACGCCGGGGGCGATCTTGCAGCCGCAGCCGCCGCCATGCGACAAGGATGTCAGGCGCGGTTCGGGCTGGGGCGAGGCCAGCGGGTCAGGCGAGGTCATGGTCGGGCTCGGTGGGTTGGGTATGCCCGGTGGCTGCAGCGTCGCGCGCTGGCCAGCCTGCCTGGCGCGCCAGGGCGGCCCGCAGCGCGTCGCCTTGGGCGTCCAGGCCGGGCGGGGCCTGGTCGGCGATCGCGCGCTGGCCGTCGAAGCGCATCGGGTTGGCCACCAGCGGCATCGGCCGGTCGCCGCCGCTGGCTATGTCGGCCTGCATCCCCCGCGCGACCACTTGCGGATGCTTGAACACGCCCGGCAGGTCGAGTATGGGCGCGCAGGGCACGGCGTTCGGTTCGAGCAGCGCCACCCAGTCCAGCGTGGTGCGGCCCAGCATCCAGCCCGCCAGCAGCGGGATCAAGCTGTCGCGGTGCGTGATCCGGCCTGAATTGGCGGCGTAGCGCGGGTCCCGCGCCACCGCCGCGTGGCCCGCCAATTCGCAGAAACGGGCGAACTGCCCGTCGTTGCCCACCGCCAGCACGATGTGGCCGTCCTGGGTGGCGAACACCTGGTAGGGCACGACGTTCATGTGGGCATTGCCCATGCGTACCGGGGTCAGGCCGCCGACCAGGAAGTTGCTGGCCTGGTTGGCCAGCATCGCCACCTGCACGTCGAGCAGCGCGGCGTCGATGTGCCGGCCCCGGCCGGTGCGGCCGCGCTCGATCAAGGCGGCCAGGATCGCGGTGGTGGCAAAGGTGCCGGTGAACAGATCGGCCACCGCCACGCCCACTTTTTGCGGCTGGCTGCCGGGCGTGCCGTCTTTCTCGCCGGTCACGCTCATCAGGCCGCCGGTGGCCTGGATCGCGAAGTCGTAGCCTGCCGCCTGGGCCATCGGCCCGTCCTGGCCGTAGCCGGTGACCGAGCAGTACACCAGCCGCGGGTTCAACGCCGAGAGCGTGGCGTAGTCCAGGCCGTACTTGGCCAGTTGGCCGACCTTGTAGTTCTCCAGCAGCACGTCGGCCTGCAGCGCGAGCTGGCGCACGCTGGCTGCGCCTTCGGCACTGGCGATGTCGATCGCGATCGAGCGCTTGCCGCGGTTGGTGCTGAGGTAGTAGGCCGACATCCGGTCGGCCGGATCGCCCCACCAGGGCGGGCCCCAGGCCCGGGTGTCGTCGCCGATCACCGGCCGCTCGACCTTGATCACGTCGGCACCGTAGTCGGCCAGGATCTGGCCCGCCCAGGGGCCGGCCAGCACGCGAGACAAATCCAGGATTCGGGTCCCGTCCAGCAGTTTCAGAACAGCCACAGCAACTCCAGGCGCAAGGTAGGGGTCAAACGGACGCCATGGAACCGGCTTTGCCGGGCCATTGGCGGCGCCAGTCGACAAGCATGTCGGCTGGCCCTCGCAGGCGGGAAACAGTCCGCAGGGACTGTTTCCCGTCCGGGCTCGGCCCCCCAGGTGGGGCGCCGCAGGCGCTTCGGGGGGATCAACTAAATGCGGGGATGCCCGTGATGGCGCGGCCCAGGATCAGCGCATGCACGTCATGCGTGCCCTCGTAGGTGTTGACCACCTCCAGGTTGACCATGTGGCGGATCACGCCGTATTCGTCCGAAATCCCGTTCCCGCCCAGCATGTCGCGCGCCATCCGGGCGATGTCGAGCGCCTTGCCGCAGCTGTTGCGCTTCATGATCGAGGTGATCTCGACCGACGCGGTGCCGGCGTCCTTCATCCGGCCCAGTTGCAGACAGCCCTGCAGGCCGAGCGTGATCTCGGTCATCATGTCGGCAAGCTTCTTCTGGATCAGCTGGTTCGCGGCCAGCGGGCGACCGAATTGCTGGCGGTCCATCACGTATTGACGGGCACGGTGGAAGCAGTCTTCGGCGGCGCCCAGCGCGCCCCAGGCGATGCCGTAGCGCGCGCTGTTCAGGCAGGTGAACGGGCCCTTCAGGCCACGCACCTCGGGGAAGGCGTCTTCCTCGGGGCAGAACACCCCGTCCATCACGATCTCGCCGGTGATCGATGCGCGCAGGCCGACCTTGCTGTGGATCGTCGGGGCGCTCAAGCCCTTGGCACCCTTGTTCAGGATGAAGCCGCGGATCGCACCCTCGTCGTCCTTGGCCCAGACCACGAACACGTCGGCGATCGGCGAGTTGCTGATCCACATCTTGGCGCCCGACAGGCTGTAGCCGCCGTCCACTTTCTTGGCGCGGGTGATCATGCTGCCGGGGTCCGAGCCATGGTTGGGCTCGGTCAGGCCGAAGCAGCCCACCCATTCGCCGCGCGCCAGCTTGGGCAGGTATTTCTGTTTCTGCGCCTCGGTGCCGAACTCATTGATAGGCACCATCACCAGCGAGGACTGCACGCTCATCATCGAGCGGTAGCCCGAATCGACGCGCTCTACCTCGCGCGCCACCAGCCCGTAGCAGACATAGTTCAGCCCGGCGCCGCCATAGGCCTCGGGGATGGTGCTGCCCAGCAGACCCAGCTCGCCCATCTCGTTGAAGATCGCGCGGTCGGTCTTCTCGTGCCGGAAGGCTTCCAGCACGCGCGGCGCGAGCTTGTCCTGGCAGTAGGCATGCGCCGCGTCGCGCACCGCGCGCTCGTCGTCGCTGAGCTGGCTGTCGAGCTGGAGCGGGTCGTCCCAGGTGAATTTGGCGTGGCTGGCCATGGTGGCGGTCCTTTGAGGCAGGTAATCGGATGCGGCGACGGCCCGGTCAAGCCGGGCGGTCGAAAATCGCCAACCATAACAAGTTCGGGGATGGCCTGGCTGCCGCCTTGACGACAGGCCGGCCAGGCCCTGCGGGTGGTCTGAGGGCCGACACAGTGCTTCCGCTAGAATCTGGTTGATTCAACCAATAGATCCAGCCTGCCGAGGTGTCGCCATGGAATCCATCGGTCTTTTCGAAGCCAAGACCCATTTGTCCGAGCTGATCGCCCGTGCCGAGCGCGGCGAGGAGGTGGTGATCACGCGCCACAACAAGCCGGTGGCCAAGCTGGTGCCCATGCATGCCAGTTCGGCAGGGGTGAAGTTGGAGCGGCGGCGGGCCGCGCTGGCGGCCATGGCGGCGCTTCGTGAAGACATCCGGCGCGACGGCGGCGGCATGAGCAGCGCCGAGATCGTGCAGATGATCGGCGAGATGCGCGACGAACAGACCGAGCGCAAGGTGCGCGCGGCTGGCCTGCCGTGACGGGGGACATCGTTCTCGACACCTCCTACTTGTTGGCAGTGGTGATGGGCGACGAGGCCACGCCAGCCGAGGCCAACAAGGTGTTGGCGGCGCGCTTGCTGGCCCCTGCGATCTGGCCGCTGGAGGTGGCCAACACTTTTCTGGTCAGCCAGCGGCGCGGCCGCATCACCGCCGCGCAGTTGCAGCGCCTCGTGGAACTGGTCGCGGCGCTGGATGTGCAGGTCGCTCCTTCCCCTGTGCTGTCGGTCGAACATTGGTGCCAATTTTCCCATGCGCATGGGCTGACCCCCTACGATGCGCAATACCTCGATCTGGCCCTGCAGCAGCGCTGCGGCATCGCGACTTGTGATGCGCGACTGGCGCAAGCAGCCCTGCGGGCCGGTGTCCCCGTTTTTTCCTGAAACAGCCTCTTTTGACCCCTGCCAGCCTTGGGTGCCCCGATGAAAGCTTCTGAAATCCGCTCCACCTTCCTCAAGTACTTCGAGTCCAAGGGTCACACCATCGTGGCCTCATCACCGGTGATCCCGGGCGACGACCCGACGCTGCTGTTCACCAACGCCGGCATGAACCAGTTCAAGGACGTGTTCCTGGGCTTTGACAAGCGTCCCTATTCGCGCGCCACCACCAGCCAGAAATGCATACGCGCCGGTGGCAAGCACAACGACCTGGACAACGTCGGCTACACCGCGCGGCATCACACCTTCTTCGAGATGCTGGGCAACTTCAGCTTCGGCGACTACTTCAAGCAGGACGCGATAGGCTTTGCCTGGGAACTGCTCACCGTCCACTTCAAGTTGCCGCCCGACAAGCTCTGGGTCACGGTCTATGCCGAGGACGACGAGGCCTATGCGATCTGGAACCAGCAGATCGGCGTGCCGGCCGAGCGCATCGTGCGCATCGGCGACAACAAGGGCGCGCGCTATGCGTCGGACAACTTCTGGATGATGGGTGACACGGGGCCTTGCGGGCCCTGCACCGAGATCTTCTTCGACCACGGCCCGGAGATCGCCGGTGGCCCGCCCGGCTCGCCCGGCGAGGACGGCGACCGCTACATCGAGATCTGGAACAACGTCTTCATGCAGTTCAACCGCACCGAGGACGGTGTGATGCACCCGCTGCCCAAGCCCAGCGTCGACACCGGCATGGGGCTGGAGCGACTGGCCGCGGTGCTGCAGCATGTGCACAGCAACTACGAGATCGACTTGTTCGTCAGCCTGCTGGCGGCGGCCAAGCAGGCGGTGGACGCGGCTGGCGGCGGCGCAGCGGTGGAGGGCGGTTGCGACAAGGATTCGCCGTCGCTCAAGGTCATTGCCGACCATATCCGCGCCTGCGCCTTCACGGTGGCCGACGGGGTGATCCCGGGCAACGAGGGTCGGGGCTATGTGCTGCGCCGCATTGCCCGCCGCGCCATCCGCCATGGCTACAAGCTGGGCGCGCGCAAGCCCTTCTTCCACACCCTGGTGGCCGCGCTCGACGCCGAGATGGGCGAGGCCTACCCGGAACTGCGGCGCGCCGCGGCGCGCGTCACCGAGGTGCTGAAGGTCGAGGAGGAGCGCTTCTTCCTGACCATCCACAACGGCATGGAGATTCTCGAGTCGGCCTTGGCGCAGGGGGAGGCGGCCGGTGCCAAGGTGATAGACGGCGACACCGCCTTCAAGCTGCACGACACCTTCGGCTTTCCCGTCGACCTGACCGGTGATGTCTGCCGCGAGCGAGGCGTGACCGTCGACGAGGCGGGCTTCAATGTCGCGATGAACCGCCAGCGCACGATGGCGCGCTCGGCCGCCAAGTTCAAGATGGCCGCCGGACTGCATTACGAGGGCGCGCCCACCACCTTCCACGGCTACGAGCAACTGGCCTGCGAGACCGCGAAGGTCACCGCGCTCTACCTCGACGGCGCGGCCGTGGCCAGCGTCAAGGCCGGCGACGACTGCGTGATCGTGCTCGACCACACGCCGTTCTACGCCGAGAGCGGCGGCCAGGCGGGTGACGCCGGCGAACTGCGCAACGCGGTGGCCCGGGTGCGGGTCGAGGACACCAGCAAGATACAGGCGGACGTGTTCGGCCATGAGGGCCGGGTGATGGAGGGCGTGATCGCCGTCGGCGACAGCCTGGCCGCACGGGTCGACACCGAGCAGCGCGCCCGCACGGTGCGCAACCACAGCGCCACCCACCTGATGCACAAGGCGCTGCGCGAGGTGCTGGGCGACCATGTGCAGCAAAAGGGCTCGCTGGTGAACGCCGAGCGGACCCGCTTCGACTTTGCCCACAACGCGCCGGTCAGCGCCGCGCAGATCCGACGCGTCGAGGCCATCGTCAACACCGAGATCCTGGCCAATGCCGCCGCCAGCGCCCAGGTGATGGCGTTGGCCGACGCGCAGAACAGCGGCGCGATGATGCTGTTCGGCGAGAAATACGGCGAGACGGTGCGGGTGCTGTCGATTGGTTCGAGCAAGGAGTTGTGTGGCGGCACCCATGTGGGTCGCACCGGCGACATCGGCTTGTTCAAGATCGTTGCCGAAGCCGGCGTGGCCGCCGGCATCCGCCGGGTCGAGGCGGTGACCGGCGACAACGCGCTGGCTTACCTGCAGCAGTTGGAATCGACCGTCGGCAGCGTGGCCGGCAATCTCAAGGTCACGCCGGCCGAACTGCCGGCCCGGGTGGGCGCGGTGCTCGACCAGGTGCGCAGCCTGGAAAAGGAGATCACCGCGCTCAAGGGCAAGCTGGCCTCGGCCCAGGGCGACGAGTTGATGGCGCAAGCCGTCGACATCGGCGGGGTCAAGGTGCTGGCCGCGATGCTCAACGGCGCCGATGCCAAGACTTTGCGCGACACGCTGGACAAGCTCCGCGACAAGCTCAAGAGCGCGGCCATCGTGCTGGCGGTGGTCGATGGCGGCCGTGTGCAACTGGTCGCCGGGGTCACCGCCGACCTGCTGGCCCGGCCCGGAGCCCGCTTGAAGGCCGGCGAACTGGTCAACTTCGTCGCCAGCCAGGTCGGTGGCAAGGGCGGTGGCAAGCCCGACCTGGCGATGGCCGGCGGCACTGAGCCCGACAAGCTGCCGCAGGCATTGGCGGCGGTGGCGGGCTGGGTGGGTGAGCGGCTCTGAGCGCCGCCCGCCAGGCCGCCGCCTGAGCTGGCGGCCTCTCGCCGAGGTTCAGCCCAGGCTGCGCAACAGCAGTTCCGCCACCAGGCCGTTGATGCCGCCGGCATGGCTGGCGGCGCGCTCACTGAGTTGCGCGGTCAGGGTCGACGGCAGCTTGCAGGCGAAGGGCACCAGCCCGGCAGCGGCATCGATGCGCCGCTGCTCCTTGCGGTCCATCGGTGCGTGGGTGTCTTGCGCAAAACGTCCCGGCACGGCGGCCCGCTGCCGCTGACCCTCGAGCTTGCTTTCGAGTTGGCGGACGAGATCGGTCTTTTTCATGCTCATGATTTTTTACGGTTCGTGTGGGCTGACAAGGGGTGATTGTCGTTCACCGGCCCGCCGCTGGCCGCCGGCCGGGCGCGCGGCGACAATTGCATACCTATCCCCGTCCGCACAAGCAAGCCAGAGGAAACCCGCCATGACGATCCCACAAACGCCCCCGCAAGCGCCCCTGCCCCTCACCACCGCCGATCGGCCCGGGCATGGCACGAACGGGAGCCGGTCATGACCCGGGTCGCGCGCAGCAGCAGCGAAGCCGAGATCGAAGCTTTGGAGCAACTGTGTGACCGCATGGTCGGCTTCGGCGCCGATGTCTCGCTGGAGTGGGTCGACGGTTACCTGACAGCCTTGCTCGCCAGCCGCCGGGTGATCGCGTCCAGCGAGTGGTTGCCGGCGATGTTCGGCGAGACCTTCGAGCGGGCTTTTGCCGACCCCGCCGACGTGCAGCAGGCGCTGGCCGCGCTGAATGGGCGCTGGAACGTTCTGGCCAGCCAGCTCGACCCGGAGTCGCTGCTCGAGCAGCCCGAAGACTTGCGGCTGGCCCCGCTGATGCTGAGCTACGACGACGCGGCCCGGGCCGAGATCGTGGCTGGCGGCCACATGACGGCCGAGGAGGCGGATGAACTGCTGAACACCGGCGCGCTATGGGCTGAAGGCTTCTCCGAGGCGATCGAGGCCTTTGCGGCCGATTGGCCCGATCCCGACCTCGACACCGACGACGGCCGCTGGTACGACGACTGCCTGAGCCGCGTGCTGGCGCTGATGCTGCCACCGACCAGCCTGGCCGAGCATGTGCAGATCCACTACCCCGGCGAAACGCTGGAGCGCGACCAACTGGTCGACGAGGCCTGCTTCGGCGTGCAGGACTTGCGCGTCTACTGGCTCGAGCATGGCGCCAAGCCCGAGACCCGCCGCGTCGAGCCCACGCCGGGCCGCAACGACCCTTGCCCCTGCGGCAGCGGCAAGAAATACAAGAAGTGCCACGGCGCGGCGACGCCCTGAATCGGTTGGCCGGCGCGCCGTCGGGCAAGCCGCGCGCTTGCGCTACATTGCCGGCCATGTCTATCCCCACCCCGCATCAATCGCTGCCCCTGGGCGGCCGCCATATCGTGCTCGGCCTTTCGGGTGGCATCGCCTGCTACAAGTCGGCCGAACTGGTGCGCGAACTGCACAAGGCCGGCGCCAGCGTCCAGGTCGTGATGACCGAGGCCGCACAGGCCTTCATCACCCCGGTGACGATGCAGGCCTTGTCCGGCCGTCCCGTGGCCACCAGCCAATGGGACGGGCGCGAGCCCAACAACATGGCGCACATCAATCTGAGCCGGGACGCCGACGCGATCCTGGTGGCGCCGGCCTCGGCCGATTTCATCGCCAAGCTGGCGCTGGGTCGCGCCGACGAGTTGCTATCGCTGCTGTGCCTGGCGCGCCCGATCGCGCAATGCCCGCTGTTGCTGGCCCCGGCGATGAACCGCGAGATGTGGGCCCATCCGGCCACCCGGCGCAATGTCCACCAGGTGCGCGCCGATGGTGCGACGCTGTTTGGGCCGGGGGCCGGCGACCAGGCCTGCGGCGAGGTCGGCGACGGCCGGATGCTCGAGGCCACCGAACTGCGTGATGAGTTGATCGCCTTCTTCCAGCCCAAGCTGCTGGCCGGCCGGCGGGTGCTGATCACCGCCGGGCCGACCTTCGAGGCCATAGACCCGGTGCGCGGCATCACCAACCTGTCGTCGGGCAAGATGGGTTTTGCGATCGCCCGCGCGGCGCAGGAAGCCGGCGCCTTGGTCACGTTGGTGGCCGGCCCGGTCCACCTGGCCACGCCGCGCCATGTGCGGCGCATCGACGTGCGCAGCGCGCTGCAGATGCACGATGCGGTGCTGCCGCTGGCCGCCAGGCAGGATGTGTTTGTCGCCACCGCGGCGGTGGCCGACTGGCGGCCAGCCAGTCCGGCTGACCACAAGATCAAGAAGGACGGCAGCGGCGCCGTGCCGGGCTTCGTGATGACCGAGAACCCTGACATCCTGGCGGCAGTGGCCAGTCTGGTGCCGCCGCCGTTCTGCGTCGGCTTTGCTGCCGAGAGCCAGGACCTGGCGCGTCACGCGCGCGAGAAACTGGTCCGCAAGAGCGTGCCGCTGGTGGTGGGCAACCTCGGGCCGGCCACCTTCGGTCGCGACGACAACACCTTGCTGCTGGTCGATGCCGAGGGCGAGCGCGCGCTCGCCACGGCCGACAAACTGAGCCTGGCGCGCGAACTGGTGCGCGAGATCGCCCAGCGACTGCAGGCGGTGGCATGAATCCAAACCTGAGCCCGATCGACTTGAAAGTGCTGGACCCGCGCATGGCCGCCCACTTGCCGGCCTACGCCACGCCGGGCAGCGCCGGGCTGGACCTGCGGGCCTGCCTGGACGCCGCGCTGGTGATCGAACCCGGCCAGACCGTGCTGATCCCTACCGGCCTGGCGATCCACATCGCCGACCCCGGCCTGGCCGCGTTGATCCTGCCGCGCTCGGGCCTCGGCCACAAGCATGGCATCGTGCTGGGCAACCTGGTCGGCCTGATCGACAGCGACTACCAGGGCCCGCTGATGGTGAGTTGCTGGAACCGCGGCCAGACCGCGTTCACGCTAGAGCCCATGGAGCGCCTGGCGCAACTGGTGATCGTGCCGGTGCTGCAGGCGCAGTTCCGGCAGGTCGATGATTTCGGCGCCAGCCAGCGCGGCGAGGGCGGATTCGGATCCACCGGCCAGACCTGACGGCGCACGGCCGCCGCGCTGTCAATGGCGCTGGGTCAATGGATCTGGATCAATGAATCTGGGCAGACGGTGGCACGGTCGACACCACGCTCAGCGCGCTGTCCGACACGGTCAAGGCTTCCAGTTCCTCGGCCGTGGCCTCGCGCACGCCGCAGACCTTGACGGCCAGGCGCAGCGCCATGCCGGCCAGCGGGTGGTTGCCGTCCAGCACCACATGCTCCGGGTAGATCTCGGTGACCGTGTAGATCGCGTCGGGCTTCATGCCGGTGGTGGCCGCACCCTCGGGCAGGCCGTCGAACTGCATGCCTGTCTCGATGTGCTCGGAGAAGACCGCGCGGTCCTCGAAGCACACCAGCGCCGGGTCGTAGTCGCCGAAACCATGCTCGGGTTCCAGGTGCAGGTCGACGGCGTAGCCGGTGCGGTGGCCGGCCAGCGCTTCTTCGACCTTGGGCAGCAGGTCATGGCCGCCGAAGAAGAATTCAAGCGGCTCGGTGAGGTCGTCAATGGCCTCGCCCTGGCCATCGGCCAGGCGCCAGGTCAGGCTGACGACGCAGGGTGCAGTGATCAACATCAAAGCATGATCGCATATCCGCCGCTGCCGGCCTTGCGGTGTGGGCCGCGGCGACAATCGCCGGATGGATGTCACCCTACCGCTGCCCCTGCTGGGGGGCTTGTCCCCAGCCCAGTTCATGCGCCGTCACTGGCAGAAGAAGCCCTTGCTGGTGCGCCAGGCCTGGCCCGGCGTTCGTCCGCCGATCGGCCGTGCCGCGATGTTCGACCTGGCCGGCGCCGAGGGCGTCGAGTCGCGCCTGCTGACCCGCTTCGACGGTCCGCTGGACGCGAACATGAGGCTGCGCCATGGCCCGTTCACACGCCGCTCGCTGCCGCCGGTGAGCAAGCCGAGCTGGACGCTGCTGCTGCAGGGGCTGGACCTGCACTGGCAACCGGCGCACGACATGCTGGCGCCGTTCCGTTTCGTGCCCGAGGCCAGGCTCGACGACTTGATGATCTCCTGGGCCAGCGATGGCGGCGGCGTCGGGCCGCACCTCGACTCCTACGACGTGTTCCTGCTGCAGGTGCAGGGCCAACGGCGCTGGCGCATCGGGCCGGTGGCCGACCGCAGCCTGGTGCCCGGCCTGCCGGTGCGCATCCTGGCCAATTTCCAGCCCACCGAAGAGTGGCTGCTCGAGCCCGGCGACATGCTCTACCTGCCGCCGTTGTGGGGCCATGACGGCGTGGCGGTGGGCGAGTGCATGACCTGCTCGGTGGGCTTCCGGGCGGCCACCGCCACCACGCTGGCGCAGGAACTGCTGCACGAGATCGCCGACAGCCTGGAGGCCCCCGACACCGGCGATGCGATGTACCGCGACACCCGGCAGGGCGCGACCGCCACCCCGGGTCAGATGCCGGCCGGATTGCACGAGTTTGCCGAGAAGATTTTGCAGCGTGCGCTGGCCGACCCGAAGACGCTGGACCACGCGCTGGGCGTGTTGATGAGCGAGCCCAAGCCGCGGGTCTGGTTCGAGCCGGGGCCGCACTTGGCCGCCGGCAGCGGCGTGCGGCTCGACCGGCGCACCCGCATGGTCTACGACGCCTGGCATGTGTTCATCAACGGCGAGTCTTTTGTCGCCGGCGGACGCGATGCCCGCCTGATGCACGGCCTGGCCGACCAGCGGCAACTGAGTGCCGCCGAGTGCCACCAACTGAGCGCGCAGGCGCGCGATCTGCTCGGCGACTGGGCCGACGCAGGCTGGGTCCACGCCAGCGCCTGAACCGGTCACGCCGGATGAGCGCGCAGCTGTCGCCCGCGGTGCTGCAGGGGCGCGACGCCTGCGTCGCCCAGTGGAGGTTGATGCTCTGCAGTCTGGGTGCGGCGCAGCCGGGTCCAGCGTCGGCACCGCCGCCCAGGGAGGTGCTGATGTTCGACGACCGGTTTGCCGGCTGGCCGCTCGACGAGCCTGCCGTGCTGCAAAGCCTGGACGGCTGGCTGCGGCCGGCGGGCCGGTGCTTGCGCATCGTCGGCCTGGATTTCGAGGCGATCGCCGGGTTGCACCCGAAATTCGCGCGCTGGCGGCGCGATTGGACCCACCGCATCGAGGTCTGGCGTCCCGCCGACGGGCTGCTGGCGCCTGGCCTGCGGCTGTGCGGGTCGGCACTGTGCTCGCGCTGCGGCTGGACGCGCCGGATTGGCGCCTGCAACTGATCACCGATTCGGTGCGTGTTGCCGCCATGCACGAAGAATGTGCAGACTTTTTGCAACGCTGCGAGTCGGCTTGGCCGGCCACAACACTGGGTTTATAAGGGCCATCCCTAGGTCTTGCTATAATTTTTGGCTAGCCCCAGAAGGGCTCGAGCTTTCTGGGTCTGGTTTCTTGACACTTCAGCTCTGGCTGGATGGGTTGGATCCCTATTTTCGAGTTGTTGATCAACATTTTTCACTGAGGACACAAATGAACAAGTCAATCCTGTTTGCCGCCCTGATCGCTGCCGCCGCCTTGACCGCTTGCGGCAAGAAGGAAGAAGCACCTGCTCCCGCCCCGGCCCCGGCCCCGGTGGTTGCCGCCCCGGCTTCGGCTGCTGATGCCGCCGCTTCGGCCGCACCGGCTGCTGACGCTGCTGCTTCGGCTGCCGCCGGCGCCGCCGCGCAAGCCGCCAGCAAGTAATCGGCTTCTCACCGATTGCAGCAAGCCGCCTTAGGGCGGCTTTTTTTCGGCTGTACTTCTTGTCGGTCATGGGAGGATGCCGGCGCCGGCCGCGGCACTGCCCGGCAAAAATGCCCGATAGTGCACGCCCGACAGCGCGGTGACGGGCCGTCAGGCCGTCAATCAGCGTGCTTTGCGCCCTTGCGCTCCTACACTCGCGATGGTTGCGGTGTTTCACCTTCTTCCGGTCAATCCGACCGTCCTTGCGCCATGCTGAACTTGATGAGTCGCCTCCTCGCTCGCAGTCCGGCACGGGTCGAGCCGTTGGCGCTCGAGCAATGGGCCCGGGCGCGCGGCCACAAGTTCCAGCGCGTTCGATCTGCCGCCGGCTGCGTGATCGATGGCCAGTTCGGTGCACAGTCCTGGCGCATCGAGTGGGGGGCTTCGCAGCGCAGCTATATCCCGGGCTTCGAACTCCGGCTGATCGCCGAACTCGACCTGCCCAAGGGCTTGATGTGCATGGTGCTCAACCGCAGCCTGATGGCAGCGATGGAGAAGACGGTCTATGACCAGTTCGTCAGCGATGTGCAAACCCGCATCGACACCGACACGCCGTCCGAGATGCGCTGGCTGGTGATGTACGGCAAAGTCGGCCCGCAAGAGTTGGGCCGCTTGCGCGAACGTTATGGCGCTGTCGGCAGCGTCATGCCCTGGTTGGTGCAGTGGCTGGCCAGCCCGCTCAATGAGGCGCTGTCAGCCACGGCCGATGACATCCGCTCCGACCAGCCGGTGGTGCTGACGATAGGTCGCGGTCGTCTGACCTTGCGCACCGCGATGGGCAAGCCCGATGCCGCCGTCCTGGCGATCTGGTTCTCGGTGTTCGAGCATGCCGTGCGCCAGGCGTGCCGCCTGGGTGTCGATGGGGTCGATCTGAACAGCGGCGGTCTGACCGCAGCCTCATCGCTCAGCGAAGCCGGCCAGGTCTCCAACCTGCTGGGCGCCTGAGCCCGGGTGCGGGATCAGGCAACGGCCGATGACTTCAGGGCAAAGCCCCAGCCCAGTTCGGCCAGCGGCCGGGTCGAGTTGCCCGTGGCCCGGGCCTGTGCGCTGGCGGCCGTGCCGTCGACCACCCGCTTGGCGATGCCCTGGGTGATGGCAGCCAGCCGGAACAGGTTGTAGGCCAGGTAGAAGTTCCAGTCGGCCAGCAAGTCGCCGGGCGAGCCGCGGCCGGTTCGCTCGCAGTAGCGGCGCATGTAGTCGCGCTCGTTCGGTATGCCCAATGCCACCAAGTCCAGCCCTGCGATGCCGCGGAACAGTCCTGGCGCGATATGCCAGCTCATGCAGTGGTAGCTGAAATCGGCCAGCGGATGACCGATGGTGGACAGTTCCCAGTCGAGCACGGCGATGATGCGCGGCTCGTCCGGGTGGAAGATCAGGTTGTCGAGCCGGTAGTCGCCATGCACGATGGCGACCTGGGAAGGGTCGTTGGCGCTGGCCGGCAGGTTGGCCGGCAGCCAGGCCATCAAGTGCTCCATCTCGACGATCGGCTCGGTGATCGACGCCAGGTACTGCTTGCTCCAGCGCGCGATCTGGCGCGCGAAGTAATTGCCCGGTCGGCCAAAATCAGCCAGGCCGACGGCCTTGATGTCGACGTTGTGCAGCGCTGCCAGCACCCGGTTCATCTCGTCGTAGACGGCTGCGCGCTCTTCCGGGTCCAGGCCAGGCAGCGACTGCTCCCACAGCACCCGGCCCTCCACATACTCCATCACATAGAACGCGCGGCCGATGACGCTCTCGTCCTCGCACAGCACATGCATGCGCGCCACCGGCACGCCGCTCATCGCCAGGGCGTCCATCACCCGGAACTCGCGCTCTATCGCATGCGCGGATGGCAGCAGGCGCGCCAGCGGACCGGGCTTGGTGCGCATGACGAAGCTGCGGTCGGGCGTGATCAGCTTGTAGGTCGGGTTGGACTGGCCGCCCTTGAACTGCTCGACCTGCAAGGGGCCGGCAAAGTCGTCCAGGTGGTCGGTCAACCAGGCCTGCAAGGCCGCGGTGTCGAAAGCATGCTGGGGCGAAACCGTGCCACTGCCGGCGAAAGTGTCCATCGGGTCAGCCTCCTGTTGTCAAAGCATCGCCCCGTGATCGGGCGGGTATTTCGGTGTCACCCGACTCGGCCGTGCCTCGGCCAGTGGCCACCGCTGGCTCGGCAGCGTTGCCGGCGATGCCTCAGCCTTCGGCGATGTCGAGCAACTTGTCGCGGGACAGCACCACCAGCCGGGTCGGTTCTACCCGCACCGCACCTTCGCGCTCGAAGCCCTTGAGCTCCTGGTTGACGCGCTGGCGCGAGGCCCCCAGCAACTGCGCCAGATCCTCCTGTGCCAGTTGCAGGCCGATGCGGATCTCCTCGCCCTGCTCGATGCCGTAGCTCTTGGCCAGCAGGATGATCTGCTTGGCCAGGCGGGCCGACAGCGGCTTGGTGTTGAGATCCTCGAACTGGTTGAACATCAGCCGCAAGCGCCGGCAGTTCAGGCGCAACAGGGCGTCGTAGAGTTCGGGGTGCTGGGCCAGCAAGTCCTTGAAGTCGGCCTTGCGAACGCACAGCAGCGTGGTCTCGCCATGCGCGTCGGCATCGTGGGTGCGGGGCAGACCGTCGAACAGCGAGATGTCGCCGAACCAGACCCCGGGCTCGCAGTAGGTCAGCGTGACCTGTTTGCCGGCCAGAGAGACCAGCGACACGCGAACCGTGCCGCGTGCCACGCCGCACCACTCCTCGGCCGGCGTGCCGCGCGAGGCCAGCGGGGCGCCGTCCGATAGCCGGCGGACATGGGCGCGCGACAGGATTGCATGGCGCAGGGGTTGAGAGAGTCTGGAGAACCATGCACCGGATTCGATGTTTTGACGCTCTTCAATCGTAAGAACCGGGGTATTCATGTCATGTCCCAGGCGCGACAGCCGCGCCACGATGCCATCCGCATTGTCCATGAGAGACCGACTCATCCGGGAACCGTCACGGACGAAGCCGCAACGACTCTACCGCCCCGCCGAACTGTCCGGTATCGGGGCCAGGGGTCGGTTACGCGGCCTGGGCCGTCGGTTTCCGGGTTGATGCGGCAGAGTGGGGCCGCTGAGCGAGTCTGTCGCGACGGTGCCGCGGCGCCAGCCAATTCCGACCGTTTTGGCTTTTGCCCACGGGGCTGGCCGTCCGGGGGGCATGCTAGAGTTGATCAGAACAATGGTTCTCCTGCCAAAGCCCGACATGCCCTGTCCGCAACGGTCGTCGTGCCGGCATTTCAAGGTCTCGTTGCTTGCCGCGGGCGCTTGGCTGTTGTGGGCAGCGGCTGGCCAGGCGCTGGGTCGGCCATCGGCGCAGGCCGCGGAACCGACCTTGCCGCCGGCTGGCCTGGCGGCGGTGGCCGCACCGTTCGAGCCGGGCGGCCACGCCGGCAGTGGGGGCTCGCTGTCCGACAGCGCCGAGCCGGTCAGCGGTGACCAGGTCGCCGCGCTGGAGCAGCAGGTGGCGAATTTGCGGGCGGAGGCTCTACGGCAGCGGGCGCAGCTGACCCTGGTCACCGACCGCCTGGTCGGCGCCGAGGCGACCCAGGGTTGGCTGCCCGTGTTGTTGTTGAGCCTGGGGGTGGCTGCGGCGCTGGTCGCCTGGCTGGCAAGGCAGTTGGGTCGGCTCAGGCGCCAGATCGCGCGCCAGGCCCAGTCTGCTGCCGCTGAACAGGCCGTTTGGCATGCCGGTGACAAGCCACAGGTGCCGCCCTCGGCGTCCATGCCCCTGTTTTCGCAGGACGCGACTGCGTTGTCGGGCCCCCAGACGGCGCCGGTCTCCGCCAGCGTGGCCGCACCGTCCCCGGCCATGACGTTCGCGCCGGCCAGGGTGCCGGCACAGACTGCCACGGCGGCATCGTTCAGCGCGGCGCTGGCGCCGCGGCCGGTGTCGGTCGAGGAGTTGCTGGATCTGGACCAGCAGGTGGATTTCTTCATCGTACTGGGCCGGCAACAGGCTGCCATCGACTTGCTGCTCGGCCACCTGCGTGCCACTGGCGGCGGCAGTGGCTTGCCCTACTTCAAGCTGCTGCAGATCTACCGCCAGCAGGGTGACGAGGCGGCTTACGAGCGCACCCGCGACCGCTTCAACCAGCGCTTCAATGCGCAGGCGCCCGACTGGCAGGGCGACCTGGCCGCGGGCCGTTGCCTGGCCCAGTATCCCGAGGTGATCGCCCGGCTTCAGCGGGCCTGGCCGCAACCGCTTCGGGCGGTGGCCGAGCTCGAAGCCCTGCTGCTGTGGCGGGCCGATCTGGACCCTTTCGACCTGCCCGCTTTCCACGACCTGCTGACCCTGCACGCCTTGGTGCGCGACTTGCCGGCTTTGCCGGCTCAGGCCGCCGACGGTGCCGCCCCGATCCCGGCCAAGGCCTCCATGGCTGCGCCCAGCGCCGGCCTGGTCACTGTCGACCTGCTGCTGCCGCTGGGCGAGGAGCCCTGCGATTTCGGCGCCCAGCGGCCGCTGTTGACCGAGTCCGGCGCGCTGGCCCGGGCGATGTTGGCCGAGTGGGTGTTCTCGCGCTCGACCACCTCGTTGCCGAACACCGGCAGCACCTCGGGGTCGGATCGTCTGCCCCTGCCGCCGGACAAGCTCGATCTGGACCTGAGCGAATTCGGGCCGGCGTCGCGCGAGTTCACCCGGCCTGCGGCCTTCACCGATGTCGACCTGCGGCGCGACAGCCGCCGCTCGGACCTGGCCGCCTTCGATGACAGCGACCTGCCACCGCCAGCCACGTCGCGCGCCTGAGCAACAGCGGCCGCGCCGTGCGTCAGAGCCGCGACAGGCGTTCGAGCGCGGTATGCAGCGTCGCGTCCTGCTTGGCGTAGCAAAAGCGCGCCAGGCCCTGGTTGCGGCCGTCGTCGTAGAAGGCCGACAGCGGGATCGCCGCGACGCCGATCTGGGTCGTCAGCCAGCGGCAGAAATCGGCCTCGCCCAGGTCGCTGATGGCGCTGTAGTCGACCACCTGGAAGTAGCTGCCCTCGCTGGGCAGCAGGCGGAATCGCGTGCCGGCCAGTCCCTCGCGGAACAGCTTGCGTTTGCGCTGGTAGAAAGCCGGCAGTCCGAGGTAGGGCGCCGGGTCGGCCAGGTAGCGGGCCAGGCCATGCTGCATCGGCGTGTTGACGGTGAAGACGTTGAACTGGTGAACCTTGCGGAATTCGGCCGACAGCGGCGCGGGCGCGGCCACCGTGCCTATCTTCCAGCCGGTGACATGGAAGGTCTTGCCGAAGCTCGAGATCACGAAGGCGCGCGCCGCCAACTCGGGGTGGGCCGATGCGCTGGCGTGAGCCTCGCCGTCGTAGACCATGTGCTCGTAGACCTCGTCGGCGATCAGCAGCGCATCGGTCGGCCGCAGGATCTCTGCCAGGCGGTCCAGGTCGTCGGCGCGCCAGATCGTCGCACTCGGGTTGTGCGGCGTGTTGACGATGATGGCTCTTGTGCGCGGCGAGATGGCCGCGGCGATGGCCTCGAAATCGGGCCGGAAGGTCTCGGCCTTCAGGGCCACCCGCACCACCGTGCCGCCCGCCAGCTCGATGTTGGGCACGTAGCTGTCGTAGCTGGGCTCGAGCACGATCACCTCGTCGCCCGGACCGACGACGGCCAGGATCGCGGTGATGATGGCCTGGGTGGCGCCGGCGGTGATGGTGACCTCGGTCGCCGCGTCATAGCGACGGCCATACAGCGTGGCGATCTTGTCGGACACCGCCTGGCGCAGCAGCGGCACGCCGGTCATCGGCGGGTACTGGTTGTGGCCGTCGCGCATGGCTTGCGTCACCGCGTCGACCAGCGCCGGGTCGCCCTCGAAATCGGGGAAGCCCTGGCCCAGGTTGACAGCGCCGCGCTCGGCGGCCAGCGCCGACATCACGGTGAAGATGGTGGTGCCCACCTTGGGCAGGCGGCTGGCGGGGACTGGGGTGCGGAAAGTGGTCATCACGTCAGAGTTCAAAGGAAGTGGGTTCGCCGCCCGGGCGCTCGGACATCGCGCGCTCGATCAGCGCGCGGGTCAGGCGCTCGCTCAGCAATTCAGCAAAGGCAAACACGAAATGGCGCAGGTAGGCGCCGCGCTTGAAAGCCACACGCGAGGTGTTGGGCCCGAACAGGTGGCCCACCGGCCGCCAGGCCAGGTCGCCGCCGGGCGGGTCGTCGCGCACCGCCATCTCGGCCACCAGGCCCACCCCCATGCCCAGCCGGACATAGGTCTTGATGACGTCGGCGTCTATCGCCTCGAGCGCGATGTCGGGCTTGAGTCTGGCCTTGGCAAACGCTGCGTCTATCCGGCTGCGGCCGCTGAAGGTGGGGTGGTAGGTGATCAGCGGCTCGGTCGCCACCTGCTCCAGCGTGGGCCGCTCGACTGCGGCCAGCGGGTGGCGCGCCGGCACCACCAGCACATGCTGCCATTCGTAGCAGGGCAGGGTGATCAGGCCCTCGACATCGACCAGCGACTCGGTGGCCAGGCCAATCTCGGCCACGTCGTCCAGCAGCATGCGCGCCACGTCGCCTGGCGTGCCCTGGTGCAGCACGATCCGCACTTTCGGGAAACGCTGGCGCAATTGGGCCACGGGTCCGGGCAGCACGTAGCGGGCCTGGGAATGGGTGGTGGCGATCGACAGCGTGCCGGCGTCCTGCTTGGCGTATTCCTCACCGATGCGCTTCAGGTTGGCGACCTCGCGCATGATGATCTCGACCGATTGCAGCACCAGCCGCCCGGGCTCGGTGACGCGGCGCAGGCGCTTGCCGTGGCGGGCAAAGATGTCGACGCCCAGTTCTTCCTCGAGTTCCAGGATCGCCTTGCTGATGCCGGGCTGCGAGGTATGCAGCGCGCGCGCCGTCTCGGTCAGGTTCAGGTCGCGTCGCACGGCCTCCTGGACGAAGCGGAACTGGTGCAGGTTCATCGCAACGCCACCTCGGCGCGACCCGGCGACAGCGCCACCGCTGCCATCGCGGCAATCACGCCTTCGGCCTCGCCGATCGCTGGGCGCAGCGTGAAGCGCACCGTCGGATGCTCGGCCGTCAGCCGCGCCATCAACACCGGGATGTCCTTGCGCACATGGCCGCCGGCACCCAGGAACAGCGGCACGACGTCGACCGCGGTGCAGCCCGCCGCCACCAGCGCGTTGCCTGCGGCCACCAGGTCGGGTGCCATGAATTCGAGAAAGGCCAGCGCCACCTTTTGCGCGCCCCGCGCCGCAGCGCAGTGGCTGGCCACTGCCTCGAAGGGCCTCGCCCATTGCGGGTCGCGGGCGCCGTGGGCGAACAGCAGCAGGCCGGTGGCGTCGGCGTCGGGGATCGAGGATGTGGAGGGGTTCATAGCTTCAGTTCATCGGTATCGGACCAGCCAGGCAAAAGCGCCCATCGATATCAGCAGGTAGAGTCCGCTGGGTGCGGCGGCAGCCACCCAGGGGGTCCATTGGCGCAACAGGCCGAGGTGGCCGCTGGCGTTGTTCAGCAGCACGAAGCTGATGCCCAGCATGATGCCGCCAAACACCTTGTAGCTGACGCCGCCGGCGCGCGCGTGCAGGTAGGCGAAGGGCAGCGCCAGCGCCACCATCACGACGCAGGCCAGCGGGTAGAGCGCCTTCTTCCAGAAAGCGATCTCCTGCCGCTGCACCGCTTGGTCCTGGTCGGCCAGGTGGCTGACATAACGCCACAGGTCCAGCGTCGACATGGTCTGCGCCGGCAGCAGCGCCGAGGCGACGACGCCGGCGTCTAGCGCCGTGGCCCAGGTCAGTTCGGGCAGATTCTGGATTTGCAGCCCGCTGCCGCGAAGTGCCGCTTCGGGCGTTGGCCAGTCGGTGCGCTCGACCTCCTGCAGCGCCCATTGTCCGGTCTTGAGGACCCGCCCCGAGCGCGCCGCGATGCGGGTGCGCAGCCGGCCGTCGGCGTCGAACTCGAAGATGCGTATGCCCAGCAACTCGCCGCTGCCCGCCGCGGCCGTCACGTTGACCGAGATGTTGCGCTCGGTGTCGGCCTGGCCAGTCGCGGCCGGCCGTCTGTCCTTCAGCCAGGCCCCGCCGCTGCCCAGCGACAAGCCGCCGCGGCTGCCGGCCTTCAGCGCCAAGGCCTGGCGCTCGGTGCCGGGGGCCACATAGTCCCCCACGACGAAGGTCAGCAGTGCAAACACCAGCCCCGGGACCGCCAGCAGGCGCAGCGCGCGCCACGGTCCCAGACCGGCGGTGCGCAGGATGGTGAACTCGGACGACTGTGCCAGCCTGGCCATCGCGTAGATGGTGCCGATCAGCACCGCGATCGGGAACAACTCGTAGAAATGCCCGGGCACGGCCAGCAGGCCGCGTCCTATGGCCTGCGCCAGGGTGTAGCCGTCGCGGCCCACGTTCTCCAGTTCGTCGACGAAGTCGATGAAATAGAACAGGCTGAGGAAGGCCAGCGCGACGAACACCACCGACCCCAAGATGTCTCGGTAGAGCAGCCAGCGCACGGTCTTCATGCCTTCCTCCCGGCCCTGCGCCTGGCGCCCAGTCGCCACCGCACCGCGGCGTGGTCACGCCACCAGATCAGCGCCAGGCCCAGGGCCAGCGCGCCGCCATGCAACCAAAGCAGGGTTGGGGCCATCGCGAAGCGGCCGGCGGCGATCCAGGCCTGCGACAGGTTGACGCCATTGAAATAGGCCACGAAGGTCAGCAGCGCGAGCAGCAGGTTCCAGTTGCTGGCCCGGCGCGGCTCGGTGGCCGACAGGCCTATGCCCAGCAGCAGCAGATTGGCCGCGGCCATCAGCATGCCGAAGCGCCAAGCCAGCTCGGCCTGGTGGCGCGGCGTGACCTGGCGCATCAGGTCCAGCGTGGCCAGGGTCTTGGCCGGCGCTTCCTCGGCGCTGCGCGCCGCGGTCTCGCCCACCAGCACGCGGTAGCGCTCGAAGCTGGCCAGCGTGCGGGAGCCTGTCGCACTGTCGGCCTCGTTTCGCTGGCCATGCTCGAGCGACAGCACCCGGTCCGCCCCCTCGTTGGCCAACCGGCCGCTGCGCGCCGAGACCACCGACTCCAGCGGCGGCCTGCGGGTCAGCACGAAGACATGGTGGCCGGCCACGCCTTCCTGGCTGGCGCGGTCGACGAAGAACACCCGGCTGCCGTCGCGTGAACTCTGGAACACGCCAGGCGCCACCCGCGACAAGTCGGTGCGTTGCTCGTAGCGGCTGCGCAGTTCGACGCTGCTGCGGTTGCCCCAGGGCCAGACGAAGAGCAGCAGCGCGGCGGTGACGGCCAGCACCGGCCAGGCCATCTGCAGCACCGGCAGCACGAAGCGGCCCAGGCCCAGGCCGCTGGCGAACCAGATCACCATTTCGCTGTCGCGGTACATCCGCCCCAGCGTGACCACGACCGCGACGAACAGGCTCAGGCCCAGCATCATCGGCAGGTAGCCCAGCGCGGTATAGCCCAGCAGCAGCACCACGTCCTCGGGCGCCACCTCGCCGCCGGCAGCCATGCCCAGTGTGCGTATCAGCATCATCGTGATGACGATGGTGAGTATCACCACCAGGGTGGCACCGAAGCTGCGTGCAAGTTCTCTGCGGACGGTCGAATCGAATATCATCGTTGGGAATTGAGTCAACGCTGGGCTGCGCCCCAACCCGACTCACCCCGCAGTGAATGACCTTCGGAATGTCTTTTGAATGACATGCTGAATGAAATTCGGGGGGGCAACCGTCCCGGCTTGCCTGGGGGCATTCTCCAACTTGAGCGAATTATGGACTTCCGTACCCAGGTCATCACCCCGGGCGGCACCAGCCGCCTTGCCGCCGACGCCTTGCTGCTGCTGGTCGCTGGCGACAGCCTGCCGCCGGGGCTGGACGAGCCGCTGGCGCAAGCCTTGACCGAGGCCATCGCCCAAGGCGACTTGAGCCTCAAGCCGGGCAAGCTGGCCTACTTGCGCCAGGTCCCTGGCGTCAAGTCGCCCCGCGTGGCCGTGGTCGTTTTGCGTGAGGGAAGCGCGAAAGCCGTCAAGGCGGCCGCGCTGGCCGGCCTGGGTCTGCTCAAGGGCCTGGGCATCAAGCACCTGGCGGTGCAGATCGCCGGCACCGACACCGTGGTCGCCGCCCAGGCCGAAGCCTTGGCCAACGCGGTCGGCGAGTGGGCTTATGCCTACAGCCACACCAAGCCCAGCGCCACCGAAGCGCCGCCGCTGAACAAGTTGAGCCTGCTGGTGGCCAGCAAGGCCGAGGCCAAGGCTGCCGACGAGGGTCTGGCGCGTGGCGCGGCGATCGCCGACGGCGTGGCGCTGGCGCGCGAACTGGCCAACCGGCCGGGCAATCACTGCACGCCGACGATGCTGGCCGATGAAGCGCGCAAGATGGCGCGCGCCAACGGCTTGAAGATCGAGGTGCTCGACCGCAAGCAGATCGAGGCCCTGGGCATGGGCAGTTTCCTGGCGGTGGCCCAGGGCTCGGCCGAGGCGCCGCGCTTCATCGTGATGCATTACCAGGGCGCGGCCAAGACGCAGCCGCCGCTGGTGCTGGTCGGCAAGGGCATCACCTTCGACTCGGGCGGCATCTCGCTCAAGCCCGGCGAGGGCATGGACGAGATGAAGTTCGACATGGGCGGGGCGGCCAGCGTGGTCGGCACGCTGCGCGCGGTGGCTGCGCTCAAACCCAAGCTCAACCTGATCGGCGTGGTCGCCGCCTGCGAGAACATGCCGGGCGGCCGTGCACTGAAGCCGGGCGACGTGATCACCAGCCTGTCGGGCCAGACCATCGAGGTGCTCAACACCGATGCCGAGGGCCGGCTGGTGCTGTGCGACGCGCTGACTTACGTCGAGCGCTTCAAGCCCGCCGCGGTGGTCGACATCGCGACGCTGACCGGCGCCTGCGTGGTCGCGCTGGGGGCGGTGCGTTCGGGTATGTTCTCGGCCGACGATGGCCTGGCGGCCGAGTTGCTGGCCGCCGGCGACGCCGCGCTCGACACCTGCTGGCGCATGCCGGTCGACGACGACTACGACGAGGGCTTGAAGAGCAACTTCGCCGACATGGCCAACATCGCTGGCCGGGCCGGCGGGGCGATCACCGCGGCGATGTTCCTCAAGCGCTTCACCGCCAAGCTGCGCTGGGCCCACCTGGACATCGCCGGCACGGCCTGGAAGTCGGGTGCTGCCAAGGGCTCTACCGGCCGCCCGGTCGGGTTGTTGACGCACTGGGTGCTGGCGCAGGCCCAGGCCAAGTAGCACGCCGAGTCAGCGGGGGCCATCCTGACCGAAGTCGCTTTCCACAGCGGTGTGGCCGACAAGCCGGCCTATGCCTGCCGCTTGCTGCGCAAGGCCTACCGCAGTGGCAGCAGGGTGGTGGTGGCGGGATCGGTCGATCAACTGGCCAGGCTCGACGCGCTGCTGTGGACTTTCGAGACGGGCGACTTCATCCCCCATGCCAGGCTGCGCGCCGGTCAGGCGCTGACGCCGGCGCTGCAGCGCACACCGATCTGGCTGGCCGACGCGCCCGGCGAACTGGCGCCTCGCGATGTGCTGGTCAACCTGGGGCCTGAACTGGTCGTGGGTTTCGAGCGCCATGCCCGGGTGATCGAGATCGTCGCCGAGGCCGCGGCCGAGGTGGCCAGTGGCCGGCAGCGCTGGCGCCAGTACCTGGCCGCCGGCCTGCAGCCCAGCAACCTGACCACGCCAAAACCCCAGCAAACGGCATGAATTCAGTTCCTCCGGCGCCCGAAAGCGTGCCCATGTTGACCGAAGTGGTGCACTGGGCGCCCTCCGCGGGACCGGACCCGCTGGGTGTGCCGCTTCGGCGCGACGCCGCTGCGGCCGACGAGGCCACGCTCACCGAGCGCGTGCTCGCCACGCTGCAGTGCCAGATCGGGCCCGCGCTGGATGCCCGGCTGCACGCGGCCATCGCGCCCGCGTTGGCACGCGCTGCCGAACAGGTGGTGCACGAGACGCGGCTGGCCTTGGTGCGCACCTTGCGCGATCTGGTGGCCGGCGCAGTGGCGCAGGAACTGGCCCGGTCATTGCCGAACGCTGCGAGCCCGGCCGAGTTGGCGTCCGATGATCAGCGGCTGGCCTGACGGGGAGTCTCGCACGGCATGGGCTTTGCTTGCCTGCCGCCATGTCGACCTGTTGAACTAGGGCAAGCCCCGAGTGCACGGCGGCGAAAACAGGCATTCCCGGGTGTATCGTCTCGCCCGTTGGGAAATTCCCTACCGACACGCTCTCACCCTCAACCGTTTTCCTTCCCGGAGTTTTTGCATGCAAATCAAGCTCAATGTGATCGTCGTCGCCGCCGCTTCGGTGTTGGCCGGCAGCGTCATGGCGCAGGACATGGTCGTCAAGATCGGCCATGTCGGGCCGGTCTCTGGTGCGCAAGCCCACTATGGCAAGGACAACGAGAACGGCGCCCGCATGGCGATCGAGGACTTGAACGCCAAGGGCGTGACGATAGGCGGCAAGAAGGTCAAGCTCGAACTGGTGGCTGAAGACGACGCCGCCGATCCCAAGCAAGGCACGGCCGCGGCGCAGAAACTGTGCGACGCCAAGGTCAACGGCGTGGTCGGCCACCTGAACTCGGGCACCACGATTCCGGCTTCGTCGATCTACAACGCCTGCGGCATTCCCCACATCACGCCCTCGGCCACCAACCCCAAGCTGACCCAGCAGGGTTTCAAGACCACCTTCCGCCTGCTGGCCAATGACAACGCGCTGGGCGCCGGGCTGGCGCTGCATGCCGCCAACAACCTGAAGCTGACCAAGGTCGCGATCATCGACGACCGCACCGCCTACGGTCAGGGTGTGGCCGAGGTCTTCAAGAAGACCGCGCTGGCGCGTGGCATGCAGGTGGTGGACGAGCAGTTCACCAATGACAAGGCCACCGACTTCATGGCCATCCTTACAGCCATCAAGAGCAAGGGCCCGGACGCGGTGTTCTACGGCGGCATGGACCCGCAGGCCGGGCCTATGCTGCGCCAGATGGACCAGCTCGGCCTGAGCAACGTCAAGTTCTTCGGCGGCGACGGCATCTGCACCGCCAAGCTGGCCGAACTGTCGGGCGGCGCCAAGTCCTTGGGCGGCGTGGTCTGCGCCGAGGGCGGTGCATCGCTCGAGAAGATGCCCGGCGGCACCGCCTGGATGAAGCGCTACGAGGCCAAGTACCCCAAGCAGTTCCAGGTCTACTCGCCCTATGTCTACGACGCGGTGCATGTGCTGGTCGACGCGATGGTGCGCGCGGGCTCGGCCGACCCCAAGGTCTACACTGCCAAGCTGTTCGAGACCAACTACCAGGGGGTGACCACCAAGGTCGGCTTCGAGGCTGACGGCGAGCTGAAGAACCCGGCGATGACGCTCTACGTCTACAAGGACGGCAAGAAGGTCGCGCTGAACTGATCAGCCCCCGCATCACCAGAAAGAGGGCGCCGCGAGGCGCCTTTTTTTGTTTAAGCAGTCGCCGCGGCACCGGCTTTGCCGGGCCGCCAGCGCCTTGCCCCCTGAGGGGGCTGAGGCCGGACACAAACGGCGCGCCGCTTGTGCCTGCCGAAGGGCTGGGCCTCTGGCCCAGCGCGGCCTGCAAGGACGCCGCAGGCGCTCCGGAGGGATGATCACCCTCTGCCGAACAGCTTTGTCATTTCGGCCAGGCGCCGGCCGTGCCAGGGGTGGACCTGGCTCCACTCGAAGCGCCAGACCCACCATCCCGAGGCTTGGCCGGGCAGGTTCATCCGGCAATCGCTGGGCAGCACCAGGATGTCGGCCATCGGGTGCACCGCGGTGTCGGCCACCGAGGCGGCGGCCGCGCGCATCAGCGCCCAGGCGATGTCGTGGCCGTCGGTGCCCAGGTAGGCACGTGCGTGGTTGCGCTCATGGTCGCTGGCCGATTCCCACCAGCCCACGCTGGTGTCGTTGTCGTGGGTGCCGGTATAGACCACGCTGTGCTGGCGGTGGTTGTGCGGCAGGAAGGCGTCGCCGGCATCGCTGGTAAAGCTGAATTGCAGCACCGCCATGCCAGGGAATCCGGTGTCGGCCAGCAGCGCCTTGACCGCCGGCGACAACTGCCCCAGGTCCTCGGCGATCAGCGGCACCGGTCCGAGCGCCGATTCGATCGCGTCGAACAGCGCCACGCCCGGCCCCGGCAGCCAGCGGCCGTGGACGGCGGTCGGCTCTTCGGCTGGAATCTCCCAGTAGTCGGCAAAGCCGCGGAAATGGTCTATGCGCACGATGTCGACCAGTTCCAGCGTTCGCCGCACCCGCTGCACCCACCAGGCATAACCCTCGGCGGCATGGGCTGACCAGCGGTACAAGGGGTTGCCCCAGCGCTGGCCGGTGGCGCTGAAGTAGTCGGGCGGCACGCCCGCCACCACCGTCCGCCGGCCCTGCGCGTCGAGCTCGAACAGGTCGGGCCGGGCCCAGACCTCGGCGCTCTGGTAGGCGATGAAGATCGGCGTGTCGCCGATGATGCGCACGCCCTGGGCACGCGCATGGGCGCGCAGCGCCGCCCACTGGCGGTGGAAGCACCATTGGCAGAACTTGAAGAAGACGATGCGCGTCGCGTGCTCGTCGCAGGCCGCGGCCAGCGCATCGGGTTGGCGGTGGGCCAGGCCGGGAGCCCAACTCGACCAGTCGGCCCAGCCAGTGGCTTCGCACAAGGCCATGAACAGCGCGTAGTCGTCCAGCCAGTCGGCATGGCTGGCGCAGAAGGCATCGAGCGCGCCGCGTTCGGCATCGCTGGCCTGGCTGGCGAAACTGGCGGCCGCCTCGGCCAGCCGCTGCATGCGCCAGGGCACCATGGTGGCGAAATCGATGCGCCGGGGGTCGGCCTGTGGCGGTGAGGCCAGCGCCTGGGCCGCCAGCCAGCCGCGCTGCTGCAGTTCGGCCAGGTCGATCAGCATCAGGTTGCCGGCAAATGCCGAACTGCTCATGTAGGGCGAGTTGCCCGGCCCGATGCCGCCTATCGGCAGCATCTGCCACAGCGTCTGGCCGGCGCCGTGCAACCAGTCGATGAAATGGTGGGCTGCCGGGCCGAGGTCGCCGCTGCCGTGCGGGCCGGGAAGCGAGGTCGGGTGCAGCAAGACGCCGCTGGCACGGGGGAATCTCATGGTGGGTCAGGCGCCAGGGGCGCGGGTGGGCGATGAGGTTGCGTCGTGACGGGGCCGGCCAGCAAGGCCACGCTGTGGGCACGCAGGCGGTAGCGGCCCTGCACCGAATCAGGGTCCGTACCGTCGTGCCGGGCCGAAGCGCTGGCCGGATCGTCCTCGGCGCTGTCGAGAAGGCAGGTCCAGGCGCCCCGCGGCAACTGGAAATCGGTGTCCAGCGGCTCGGCGTTGAACAGCAGCAGCAGCGCACGCTGGCCGCTGGCTTGCGCCCGGCCCGGATCGCCTATCAGGGCGCCCAGAACGCGCGATTCCGATTGCGACCAGTCCGCATCGGCGAGCGCCGTGCCGCCGCGCCGCAGCCAGCCCAGGTCATGCACGCCGCGGGCGTCGGGCAAGCCGGTATACCAGGTGCCGCGCAGCGGCAGCCATTGCCGGCGCAAGGCCAGCAGCCTGGCGGTGAAGCCCGCCAGCGCGCGATCGGCAAGCGACCAGGCGATCCAGCTGGTGGGGTTGTCCTGGCAATAGGGGTTGTTGTTGCCCTGCTGGCTGTGGCCGATCTCGTCGCCGGCGGCCAGCATCGGCGTGCCCTGGCTCAGCAGCAGCGTGGCGAGCAGCGCGCGCTGCAGACGGCCGCGCCGCCACAGCACTTCCGGGTCGTCGGTCTCGCCCTCGACGCCGCAGTTCCAGCCCAGGTTGTGGCCATGGCCGTCGCGGTTGTCTTCGCCGTTGGCCTGGTTGTGGCGGAAGTCGTAGCTGACCAGGTCGCGCAGCGTGAAGCCGTCGTGCGAGACGATGTAGTTCACCGACTCGCCGGGTTGGCGCCGCCGCGCCTGCAGGCGGTGCGACGAGCCGGCCAGCGCGTGGGCGAACTGGCCGCGGGTGACGGCGCCGCCCAGCCAGAAGGCGCGCACGGTATCGCGGAAGCCGTCGTTCCACTCCAGCCAGCCGCGCGGGAAGTTGCCGACCTGGTAGCCGCCAGGGCCGAGGTCCCAGGGTTCGGCGATCAGCTTGACGCGCTGCAGCAGCGGGTCCTGCAGCACGGCCTTGAAGAACGGACCATCTCGCTCGAAGCCGCTGTCACCGCGGCCCAGCGTGGTGGCCAGGTCGAAGCGGAAGCCGTCCACATGCATCTCGCCGACCCAGAAACGCAGGCTGTCCATCACCAGCTGCAGCACGCGGGGCTGGCGGATGTCGAAGGTGTTGCCGCAGCCGCTGTAGTTCTCGTAGGCCGCGGGGCGCTCGGGCGGCAGCCGGTAGCTGCCGGCGTTGTCCAGCCCGCGCCAGCACAGCGTCGGGCCATGTTCGTCGGCCTCGGCGCTGTGGTTGAACACCACGTCGAGCAAGACCTCGATGCCGGCGGCGTGCAGCCGGCGCACCATGCGGCGGAATTCGTTGCGGGCATCGGCCGGATCGGCCGCCAGCCGGGGCGACGGGCAGAAGAAGCCCAGCGTGTTGTAGCCCCAGTGGTTGCTCAGTCCCAGCGCCACCAGGCGCTGCTCGTCCAGCCAATGCTGCACCGGCAGCAGGCTGACGGCGGTGATGCCCAGCGCCTGCAGATGGGCCAGGCTGGCGCCATGCGCCAGGCCGGCATAGGTGCCGCGCAGCGGCTCAGGCAGGCCAGGGTGCAGCCGGGTATAGCTCTTGACATGCAACTCGCAGATCACGGTGTCGGCAAGCGCGGTGCGCGGCGCGCGGTCGTCGCCCCAGTCGAAGGTCTCGTGCACCACGCGGGCCTTCAGCGCGGTGGCGGCGTTGTCGCGTGGGTCGGGCTGCAGCGGGTGGTGGCCGTCGTGGCCGAAGTGCTCGGCACCCCAGTTGAACTGGCCGACGATCTCGCGCGCGTAGGGGTCGAGCAGCAGCTTGCAGGGGTTGAAGCGATGGCCGCGGTCGGGCCGCCAGGGGCCATGTGCGCGCAGGCCGTAGAGCTGGCCGGGACCGCCCAGCGGCCGCCCCGGCTGCGCATCGGCGCGCAGGTAACCATGCCAGATGTCCTGGCTGCAGGCCGGCAGCCGGGCGCGGTGGGTCTCGATCCGGCCCGTGCCATCGAACAGGCAGAGTTCGATCGCCTGCGCATGGGTCGAGGCCACGGCGATGTTCAGGCCCTGGCCATCCCAGTGCACGCCCAGCGGCCAGGGCTGGCCGGCCTCCAACTGCAGCGCGGCGGGCCGGGTCGGGCTGTCCGGCCCGGTTCGGCGGGCGGACGGCAGGGTGCTCGGTGTCGTCAGTTCGTCCATTCGAAGAACACGCAGGACAGTGGTGGCAGGTCGACCAGCAGCGACTGGTCCCGGCCATGCGCGGCCACGCCCTGGCTGCGCGCCGCGCCCAGCGGCGTGCCGACATTGCTGCCGCCATAGTGGCTTGAATCGGTGTTCAGGCGCTCGACCCAGTTGCCGGCGCGCGGGACGCCGACCCGGTAGCCTTGGTGCACCAGCGGCGTGAAGTTGCACAGCACCAGCACCGGGTGGGCATCTGCGTCGCCGTGGCGCACGAAGGCCAGCAGGCTGCGGGCGGCGTCCTGGTGGCTGATCCACTCGAAGCCGTCGGGTGTGAAGTCGCGCTGGTGCAGCGCCGGCAGCCTGCGCTGCAAGGTGTTGAGGTCGGCCACCAGGCGCTGCACGCCGGCGTTGGCGGGGTCGTCCAACTGGTGCCAGTCCAGGCTGGCATCGTGGTTCCACTCGCGCGCCTGCGCAAACTCGCAGCCCATGAACATCAGCTTCTTGCCCGGGTGGCCCCACATGAAGCCATAGTAGGCGCGCAGGTTGGCGAACTTCCGCCAACGATCGCCCGGCATCTTCCCGATCAGCGAGCCCTTGCCGTGCACCACTTCGTCGTGCGACAGCGGCAGCACGAAGTTCTCGTTGAAGGCGTAGACCAGGCCAAAGCTGAGCTCGTCCTGGTGGTGGCTGCGGTGCACAGGGTCGCGCGCCATGTAGGTCAGCGTGTCGTGCATCCAGCCCATGTTCCACTTGTAGTGGAAGCCCAGGCCGCCGGCCCAGGTCGGGCGCGAGACGGCCGGGAAGGCGGTCGACTCCTCGGCCAGCGTGATCGCCTGCGGTCGCTCGACGCCGACCACCTCGTTCAGGCGGCGCAGAAAGCTGATCGCCTCCAGGTTCTCGCGTCCGCCCAGCACGTTGGGAATCCACTCGCCGGCTTGGCGGCTGTAGTCGCGGTACAGCATCGAGGCCACCGCGTCGACCCGCAGGCCGTCGACGCCGAAACGCTCCAGCCAGTACAGCGCGTTGCCGATCAGGAAGTTGCGCACCTCGGTGCGGCCGAGGTTGCAGATCAGCGTGTTCCAGTCCGGGTGGTAGCCCTCACGCGGGTCGGCATACTCGTAGAGGTGGGTGCCGTCGAAGTTGCCCAGCCCATGGGCATCGGTTGGGAAATGCGCCGGCACCCAGTCCAGGATCACGCCCAGGTCCGCGGCGTGGGCGCGCTCGACGAAGCGCGCGAAGCCTGATGGATCGCCAAACCGCGCCGTCGGCGCATAGAGTCCCAGCGGCTGGTAGCCCCAGGAGGCGTCGAAAGGGTGTTCGCTGATCGGCAGCAACTCGACATGGCTGAAGCCCAGGCCGCGTGCGTAGGGGATCAGGCTGTCGGCCAGTTCGTCCCAGTTCAGCCATCGGTTGCCCTCCTCGGGCTTGCGCCGCCACGAACCCAGGTGCACCTCGTAGATGCTGACAGGCGCGCCCAGCGCGTTGGCGGCCTGGCGGGCGGTCGATGGCGGCACTGGCGCGGGCATGGCCGCGACCACGCTGGCGGTACCCGGGCGCAGTTCGGCGGCGCGCGCCATCGGGTCGGCTTTGTGCGGCAGCAACTCGCCCTGCGGCCCGAGCAACTCGTATTTGTAGCGCGCGCCGACCTCGATCCCCGGGATGAAAAGCTCCCAGACGCCGCATTCGCGGCGCAGCCGCATCGGGTGGCGGGCGCCGTTCCAGTGGTTGAAATCGCCGACCACGCTGACCCGGGTGGCGTTGGGCGCCCAGACGGCAAAACCGGTGCCAGCCACGCCCTGGTGGATGCGCGGGCTGGCGCCCAACACCTCGAACGGCCGCAGGTGGGTGCCCTCTGCCAGCAGCCAGGCGTCCATTTCGCCGAGCAGCGGGCCGAAGCGGTAGGGGTCTTCCAGGGTCTGGCGGCTGCCGTCGGCCCAGCGGACCTGCAGCCGGTAGGCCGCGGGATGCGACGGGACGCCCGCGGCCAGCGCCACCGGGCCTTCGAACAGACCGTCGGCGTGGCAGCGCAGCAGCGTGCCCAGGCCACGGCCATCGGTCGCGCCCAGCACCGCCACCTTGTCTGCACCGGGCAGAAACGCGCGCACCCAGGCCTGCCCGTCGGCGTCTCGGTGCAGCCCGAGCAAGGCGAAGGGGTCGCCGCAGCGGCCGTGGCGTATCAGGTCGATGTCGTTGGAACTCAGCATGCCGTCACTGTAGTGGGGAATGGGTGGGTGGCGCGTGGCCGGCACGCCACCGGGCGTCAGGCTAGTGGCGTCACATGCCAGATCTGCTCGGCATAGGCGCGTATCGTGCGATCGGCCGAAAACGGTCCCATGCCGGCGACGTTGGCGATGGCCTGGCGCGCCCAGGCCTCGGGCTGGCGGTAGAGCGCGTCGACCCTTGTCTGGGCCTCGACATAAGCCCGGTAGTCGGCCAGCAGCAGGTAGTGGTCTCCGCCCCACAGCAGGCTGTCGATCAGCGGCCGGTAGCGTGCTGGCTCGTCCGGCGAGAACGCCCCGGCGGCGATGCTGTCGAGCACCGCCTTGAGCTGCGGATCGCTCTCGTAGAGCCGCATCGGCTGGTAGCCGGCAGCGCGCAGCGCCGCCACCTCATGCGCCAGCTTGCCGAAGATGAAGATGTTGTCGTCGCCGACGTTCTGGCGGATCTCGATGTTGGCGCCGTCGTCGGTGCCTATGGTCAGCGCGCCGTTGAGCGCCAGCTTCATGTTGCCGGTGCCCGAAGCTTCGGTGCCGGCGGTCGAGATCTGCTCGGACAGGTCGGCCCCGGGCATGATCACCTCGGCCACCGAGACGCCGTAGTTGGGGATGAACACCACCTTGAGCCGGTCGCCGATGCGCGCGTCGTTGTTGACCACCTGGCCGACGTCGTGAATCAGCCGGATGATGTTCTTGGCGCTGGTGTAGCTCGACGCCGCCTTGCCGGCGAAGATGATCGTGCGCGGCTGCCAGTCGGCCTGCGGCTGGGCCAGGATGGCGCGGTAGCGGGTCACTGCATGCAGCAGGTTGAGCAGCTGGCGCTTGTACTCGTGGATGCGCTTGACCTGGACGTCGAACAGGCTGGCCGGGTTGACCGTGATGCCGGTGCTGCGGTGGATCAGCGCGGCCAGGCGCTGCTTGTTGTGCTGCTTGATGGCCATGAAGGCGGCGCGGAACTGCGCGTCCTCGGCCTGCCGCAGCAAGCCCTTGATCTGGTCCAGGTCACGCCGCCAGCCGGCGCCCAGGGTCTCGTCGAGCAGCCGGGCCAGACCCGGGTTGGCCTGCGCCAGCCAGCGCCGCGGCGTCACGCCGTTGGTCATGTTGGTGAAGCGCTCGGGCCAGAGAGCGGCGAAATCGGCGAAGATCGTCTCGACCAGCAGGTCGCTGTGCAGCTTGGACACGCCGTTGACCTGGTGGCTGCCGACGATGGACAGGTGGGCCATGCGAACCCGGCGCTCGCCACCCTCGTCGATCAGCGACAGCCGGCGCTGGAAATCCATGTCACCCGGCCGCAAGGCCTGGGCCTGGGCCAGGAACTCCTGGTTGATGTGGAAGATGATCTCCAGGTGGCGCGGCAGCACTTTTTGCAGCAGCGACACCGGCCAGGTCTCCAGCGCCTCGGGCATCAGCGTGTGGTTGGTGTAGCTGAAAACCTGCTGCGTCATCGCCCAGGCGGTGGCCCAGACATAGCCCTGCTCGTCGACCAGCAAGCGCATCAGCTCGGCCACGCCGATTGCAGGATGGGTGTCGTTGAGGTGGATCGCCACCTTGTCGGCCAGGTTGGCCAGCGTGCCATGCTCGGCCAGGTGACGCGCCAGGATGTCCTGGATCGATGCCGAGGTGAAGAAATACTCCTGTCGCAGCCGCAGCTCGCGCCCGGCCGGCGTGCTGTCGTTGGGGTAGAGCACCCAGGAGATGTTCTCGAACTCGTTCTTGAACTCGGCGGCGCGGGCATAGTCGCCGGTGTTGAAGGCATGCAGGTCGATATGCGCGGGTGCGGCCGCCTTCCACAGCCGCAGCGTGCTGACGCGATCGGTGCCATGGCCGGGAACGACATGGTCGTAGGCTTTGGCGTTGACGGCGCCGGCGTGGCGCCAGACCGGCACCGCCTCGGGCGATTCAGCGCGCTCGACCCAGCCGCCGAAGCGCACCGTGTAGTGCACGCCGGGGCGCGGAAACTCCCAGGGCGTGCCGTCCTCCAGCCAGGGGTCCGGGTGCTCGATCTGGCGACCGTCCTGGATGCTCTGCGCGAACATGCCGAACTCGTAGCGTATGCCGTAGCCGAAGGACGGCAGGCCGACGCTGGCCATCGAGTCGAGAAAACACGCCGCCAGCCGGCCCAGGCCGCCGTTGCCCAGCGCCGCGTCGGGCTCCAGGCCCTGGATGTCCTCCAGCGTCCTGGCGTGCTGGTCCAGGCTCCCGGCCACCGCCGAATCCAGCCCCAGCGCGGCCAGGGCGTTGCCAAGGCTGCGGCCGATCAGGAACTCCATCGACAGGTAATACACCCGGCGCGCCTTGGCGGCACGGTCGGTGGCGTCGCCCGTCACCCAGCGGCGCGACAGTTCGGCGCGGGCCACCTGGGCCACCGCGGACATCAGGTCCAGCGGGCCGGCTTCTGCCGGCATCACGCCCACGGTGTGCAGCAGGTGGCGCTCGACGCGTGCGGCGAGCCAGGGAGTGGCGGACGTTGGGTCTTGTGACATGGGCAGCTTGATCCGGTTCGGGGTGCAGACGGGAGATCGTGACGGCGCAGCGGCCCTGGCCGCATCACCGCGAGGTTACAGAGCATTATTCATGCCCTGTGCGCGGAAATGGGCAGCAAGCCATGGCACCATCCAATTTGTAACCACGCTGATGCCGGCAATGGCGCTGGCACCCTGACAGTGGTGCAAGGAGACCCGACAGCATGGCCAACAGCGAACTCGCATCCAGCTTCGACCTGCCCAAGCGCACCGTGGCGCTGGTGCTGGCAGGTGGACGCGGCAGCCGCCTCAAAGACCTGACCGATCGCCGGGCCAAGCCGGCGGTGTATTTCGGGGGCAAGTTCCGCATCATCGACTTCGCGTTGTCGAACTGCCTGAATTCGGGCATCCGGCGCATCGGCGTGATCACCCAGTACAAGAGCCACAGCCTGCTGCGCCACCTGCAGCGCGGCTGGGCCTTCCTGAAGACCGAGATGAACGAGTTCGTCGACCTGTTGCCGGCGCAGCAGCGGGTCGACGAGGACAGCTGGTACCGAGGCACGGCCGACGCGGTCTACCAGAACCAGGACATCCTGGCGGCCTACGGTGCCGACTACATCGTGGTGCTGGCCGGCGACCATGTCTACAAGATGAACTACGCGCTGATGCTGGCCGACCATGTGCGCCATGGCCGCGAATGCACCGTCGGCTGCATCGAGGTCTCGCGCGCCGAGGCCAGTGCCTTCGGCGTGATGGCCATCGACGAGCAGCGCCGGATCATCGACTTCGTCGAGAAACCGGCCGATCCGCCGACCTTGCCCGGCCAGCCCGAGCGCAGCCTGGCCAGCATGGGGATCTACATCTTCAACGCCCGCTACCTGTACAAGGAGCTCGAGCGCGACATGGCTGATCCGAACTCGACCCATGATTTCGGCAAGGACATCATCCCCGCCGCGGTGAGGGGCGGCCAGGCCGTGGCCCACCCCTACGAGCTGAGCTGCGTCGGCAACAAGGGGGGCATGCAGCCCTACTGGCGCGACGTCGGCACGATAGACGCCTACTGGGACGCCAACATCGACCTGACCGCCACCGACCCTGAGCTCAACCTCTACGACACGCGCTGGCCGATCTGGACTTACCAGGCCCAGCTGCCACCTGCCAAGTTCGTCCACAACCAGCCCGACCGGCGCGGCCTGGCGGTCGAGTCGATGGTGTCGGGCGGCTGCATCGTCTCGGGCAGCGTGTTCCGCTCGGTGCTGTTCTCCAGCGTGCGGGTGCATTCGTACAGCCATGTCAACTGGAGCGTGCTGCTGCCCGAGGTGCAGATTGGCCGCCACGCCCGGCTGACCAAGGTGATCGTCGACCGCGGCTGCAGCATCCCCGATGGCATGGTGATCGGCGAGAACGCCGAAGACGACGCCAGGCGCTTCCACCGCAGCGAGCAGGGGGTGACCCTGGTCACCCGCGGCATGTTGACGGCGCTGGCGAGCGCCAGCATGGGCATGGGCAAGAGCGCGGGTTCGACCGACGCATGAGCGATCGCCCGTCCGGCCTGAAGGTCCTGCACGTCGCCGCCGAGGTCTACCCGCTGGTCAAGACCGGCGGCCTGGCCGACGTGGTGGCCGCGCTGCCGCCGGCCCAGGCCCAGGCCGGCGCCGAGGTGCGGCTGCTGCTGCCCGGCCTGCCGGCGATCCTGGACGCGGTGCAGGGGGCGCGGTTGGTGGTCGACATCGGTGCCTGTTTCGGTGCGCTGCGGGTGCGCCTGCTGCTGGGCCGCATGCCAGGCAGCCAGTTGCCGGTCTATGTGATCGACGCTCCGCACCTCTACCGCCGCGGCGGTGGCCCCTACCAGGCCGGCGACGGCCTGGAGTGGCCCGACAACTTGCAGCGCTTTGCGCTGCTGGGCTGGGTGGCGGCGCATCTGGCCGCCGACGACGCCGACCCGGCCTGGGTGCCCGATGTCGTGCATGCGCACGACTGGCATGCCGCGCTGGCCTGCGCCTACATCGCCGACCACCTGCCGACCCAGGCGGCCTCGGTCTTCACGGTGCACAACCTGGCTTTTCAGGGCTTGTTTCCGCACCACGATTGGGCGCTGATGGGGCTGAGTTCGCGCTTCATGTCGCCCTCGGGCATCGAGTTCCACGGCCAGCTGTCGTTCATGAAGGCCGGTCTGAAGTTTGCCGACAAGGTCACCACCGTCAGCCCGAGCTACGCGGCCGAGATCGCGACGCAGGAGTTCGGCTGTGGTCTGGACGGCGTGGTCCGGAGCCGGGCCGGCGATGTCGTCGGCATCCTCAACGGCATCGACGAGGCGGTCTGGAGCCCGGCTGCGGACGCGGCCATCGCAGCCCGCTACGACCGCGACCGCCTGGCGGGCAAACGCGCCTGTCGCCACGCCCTGCAGGGGCAGATGGGCCTGGCGCGCGATGACGAGGCCATGATCGTCGCGGTGGTGAGCCGGCTCACCGCGCAGAAGGGCTTGGACCTGGTGCTCGCGGCGCTGCCCACCCTGGTGCGCGCAGGCGTGCAGTTCGCGGTGCAGGGCACCGGCGAGCCGGCGTTGGAGACCGCCTTCCGGATGGCCGAGCAGGCCCACCCCGGCCGGGTGGCGGTGTACATCGGCTACGACGAGACGCGCGCCCATCAACTGGTGGCCGGCGCCGACGTGATCGCCGTGCCCTCGCGGTTCGAGCCCTGCGGGCTGACCCAGCTCTACGGCCTGCGCTACGGCACGCTGCCGCTGGTGCGCCGGGTGGGCGGGCTGGCCGACACGGTGTGCGAGGGACCTTCCGAGCGCCAGACCGGTTTCGTCTTCGACGCCGCCACGCCGGCCGCGCTGGAGGCCGCCGTGATGCGGGCGCTGGCGCTTCGGCGCGATGGGGAAGGGTGGCGCGCGGTGATGCTGCGCGGCATGGCGCAAGACCTGTCCTGGGCCGGCCCGGCGCGGGCCTACCTCGGCCTCTATGTCGAGGCGCGCTGGTCGCGCCAGACCGCGCCGCGCCACGGGCTGGGCTGAGTCGGACGGCAGGGCCTGCCTGCGCAGGGCCTGCCGCCTACGAAGGCCCGAACCCTCCGGGTGAGGGCTGGGTCGGACGGCAGGGCCTGCCTGCGCAGGGCCTGCCGCCTACGAAGGCCCAAACCCTCCGGGTGAGGGCTGGGTCGGACGGCAGGGCCTGCCTGCGCAGGGCCTGCCGCCTACGAAGGCCCGAACCCTCCGGGTGAGGGCTGGGTCGGTCAGCAGGGCCTGCCGCCCGCGCAGGCCCTGACCTGCCGGGCGAGTTCAGCCGGCTGCCGGCGCGTCGGGCTCCAGTGCCAGCAGCACCAGGTTGCCGGTGCCCGAGGGGTCGTCGACGCAGCGGGCGCTGAGCCTCAGTTGCCGCGCGCCCTGGCCCTCGCGTGTCAACGGCAAGACCTGGCGCTCGACGCTGTGTTCTCTCGCCAGCGCCGTCTCGAGCAGCAGGCGCAGGTCCGGATCGTCCCATTGCCTGGAGCCGATCTCGATGAATTTTCGCCCGATGGTCTCGGCCGACGTGCCTCCGAAGCGGTCGAAGTAGGCGCGGTTGGCCGACACCACGCGCAGCCCGGCATCGAGCACGACCAGCGGCACCGGCACCGTGTCGACGATCGCCTCGGCCAACGCGTGCGCCTTGCGCGCCGCGATCGCCTGCACATGCGCGCTCGCGTCGGAGAAGGACAGCACCACCCCGTCGACCTCGTTGTCGACCGTGCGGTAGGGCTGGATTCGGGTCAGGTACCAGATCCCCGATGCGGTGCAGACCTCGCGTTCGATGGGCTCGAGCGTGTGCAGCACGGTCTGGGCGTCGGCGATCATCCGGTCGTCGTCGATCGCGCTGCGGAAGTCCGCCAGCGGACGCCCCACGTCACTGCCCACCAGCCGGTAGATCTTGGCCGCGTCGCGGGTGAAGCGCCGGATGATCAACTGGCGGTCGAGGAAGATCGTGCCCAGGCGCATGTTGTCGAGCAGGTTCTTCATGTCGTCCTGCATGCCGGCCATCTCGTCGATCTTGGTCTGCAACTCGGTGTTGACCGTCACCATCTCCTCGTTGACCGACTGCAGCTCCTCCTTCGATGTCTCCAGTTCCTCGTTGGTCGACTGCAGTTCCTCGTTGGTCGACTGCAGTTCCTCGTTGGTCGACTTCAGCTCCTCGTTCGAGGCCTGCTGCTCCTCGAGCATCGCGCTCATGTCCTCCTTGGCGCGGGTCAGTTCACGTTCCAGCTCCTCGACATGCAGCTGAGCGGCCGAGGCGATGCTGTGCGGCTTGCTCCCCGACTTGCGCCGAGATTTTTCGTCCACTTCCTGAAAGCTCACCAGCAGCACGCCGCTGCCGGCCTGCGCGCCAGGCATGGCCTGAACGCTCAGGCTGACGGTCAGCGGCGCGCCGTTGCTGCGTATCTTCAACAGCCGGTGCAGCGTCGGCAGGCCCTGGCTGGTGGCCAGTTTGATTGCCTCGCGCAACTCGGCCTGCAGGCCCTCGCGTGCCATGTCGATGACGCAGTGCGTCGGCTGGCCGGGCGCCGGGCGCAGGAACTTGCCCGTATCGCCGTGCACGTAAAGGATATTGCCCTGCAGATCGGTCACCACGGCGGCGGGCGCGAAGGTCTTGAGCAGCGTGCGTTTGGCGAGTTCGGCGATCTGCATTTCGGGGGGCTGACTCGGTGACTCGTTCGACACCTGCGTGCCCTTGTATATGGTCCAGGACAGCCCGCCGCTGAGCACCGCGCGGACGGAGGCCATCGAGGGCTTGGCACGGTACAGCTTCCAGCGCCGGTTCACCGGCTCGAACAGCTCGACGTGGCTGCCCACGCCCTCGGAGGGCGACAGGAACAGCACCCCGCCAGGGTTGAGCGCGTAGTGGAAGGCCGGTATCAGCCGGTCCTGCAACTCGGGCTCGAGGTAGATCATCAGGTTGCGGCAGGACAGCAGGTCGAGCCGGGTGAACGGCGGATCCTTGATCACGCTCTGCACTGCGAACACCACCCGCTCGCGGATCTCCTTTCGCACCCGGTAGCCGGTGTCATCTTTGCTGAAGTAGCGGCGCAGCCGTTCGGGCGAGACGTCCTGCTCGATGTTGGGCGGGTAGCGCCCCATGCGCGCCGTGGCGATCGCCTCGTCGTCGAGATCGGTGGCGTAGAGCTGGATCTTCAGGTCCTGCTGGTGCTCCTCCATCCACTCGTGCAGCAGGATCGCCAGCGAGTAGGCCTCCTCGCCCGTGGCGCAACCGGCCACCCAGATGCGCAGCACCTTGTGCTCCGGCCGCTCGGCCAGCAGACTGGGCAGCACCTCGTCCTTGAGGGCGGCAAAGGCCAGCGGGTCGCGGAAGAAACTGGTGACGTTGATCAGCAACTCGCGGAACAGATTCTGCAGTTCCTCGGGGTGCTCCTTCAGGAAGCGGACATACAAGGCCATGTCGTCTAATCCATGCTGGTCCATACGCCGTTCGACCCGGCGGCCCAGGGTGCTCTTCTTGTACTGCGAGAAGTCGTGGCCGGTGCCCGAGCGCAGCAGCATCAGGATCCCGTTCAGCCCGGGCGGCGACGTCCCCTGGAGCGTCGGCGACATCCGGCCTGGCTTCAGGCGAAAGCCGTCCAGCAGCGCCTGCGGCATCTTGCTGACCGGCATGACCTGGCTGAGGTAGCCGGCCCTGATCGCGCTGGAGGGCATGCCGTCGTACTTGGCGTCGGCCGGCTCCTGCACCAGGCACAGGCCGCCTGCGCCATGGATGGCCCGCAGGCCCAGCGTGCCGTCGGTGCCGGTGCCCGACAGGATGATGCCGGCGGCGTTGTCGCCCTGGTCCTCGGCCAGCGAGCGGAAGAAGGCATCGATGGGCAGGCGCTGGCCGCGTGGCGCAGCCGGCAGGCTCAACAGCAGGGTGCCGTGGAAGATCGACATGTCGCGGTTGGGCGGGATCACATACACCCGGTCGGGCAGCACGCGCATCGGTTCTTCGACCTGGATCACCGGCATGGCGGTCCTGCGCTGCAGGATCTCGGACAGGATGCTGGCGTGGCTGGGATCGAGGTGCTGTACCAGCACGAAGCCCATGTCGCAGTCGGCCGGCATCTCCCGCAGGAACATCTCGAAAGCCTCCAGCCCGCCGGCCGACGCTCCCAGCCCGACGATGGGGAAGGGTCTCACGGCCTCGCTGGCCCCAGTTTCGGCCCGCTCGGCTGCCGGCCCTGCCGGGGCTTGCGCCGGCGCCGGCCCGATGGGCGTCGCGATCGCTTCGCCGGCCTGTTCAGCGGCAGGCTCAGCGCTTGATCCCGCGCCGGCTTGTCCCCCGGTACTTGCCGCCAGATCCCCGGCAGAGGGTGGCGTCGCAGGCTCGGGAGGTTCGGATGTGGCGGGCGTCTCAGACGTTTCGCCCGCGGCGATTTTCTTGGTGCTCATCGGCGGATGCTGGTCATGTGATCGGGTCCTGGTCGTGGCCATTCGATCGTCGCAACGGCCCCCGGGACGCGCGCGCAGCCCGAAGGCAGGCACGTCAAGCGCCCCCTGCCCGCGTCCACCCCTCTCGCGCATCCCCTGGCTGGCTCCGCTCCGCCGACAGACCGAGTTTGGCACGAACGCTGACGCTCGGGTGCCGACTTTCGCCGCCGGTCGGCGCGCTGCGCGTTGCGGGCGCTCAATCGCCCCGACCAGGTCGTGATGGGCACGCATGGGCGTGGCACGGTGGTCAGCCTGTTCCTGGGCTCGGTGGCGCAGCGGGTGGGGCATTTGACCCGCTTGTCGCTGCTGCTGGTGAAGTAGCCCGGGCGGCACCCGTCAGGGCGCGCCGTCCACGCCCGCCTCCGCGCTGCTGCCTATCCGGTTCTCCAGGCCGTAGCGGATCAGCGCCGCGGTGTTGGGCAGTTGCAGCTTGTCCTGGACCCGGCTCTTGTGGGTGCTCACGGTCTTGATCGACAGGTTCATCGACGCGGCGATGTCGGTCAGCCTTTGCCCGGCGACGATGCGCTGGAAAACGTCGAGTTCGCGGTCGGAGAGCTCGGCGTGGCGCGGCGACTGCAACTCGCCGTTCAGGTGCTGCACCACCCGCTCGGCCAGCCCGGACGAGACATAGGCGCCGCCGGACGCCACCTTGTGCACCGCGGCCACCAATTCCTCGGCGGCGGTGTCCTTGGTGACATAGCCCTTGGCGCCGGCCTTGAAGGCGCGCATCGCGTACTGCTCCTCGCCATGCATGCTCAGCACCAGCACCGCCACGGCCGGAAAAGAGGCCCGGATGCGGCGGATCAGCTCGAGCCCGTTCATGCCCGGCATCGACAGGTCGGCGATGGTCAGGTCGAATTCCTGCCGGCGCAGCAGGTCGAGCGCCTGGAAGCCGGTGCCGGCCTCGGTGATGTCCCAGGGATTGTCGCTGGAGGTCAGCACGCGCTTGAGCCCTTCGCGTACGATGGAGTGGTCGTCGACCAGCAACAGGCGCAGCGGCCTGCCGCTGCCAGGGTGGCTCATGGTGTGCTCCGGTGGCCTTGCGAAAAAGCGAGGTGGTCGGTGCCGTGCAAGGGCAGGTGCAGCGTGAAACGCTGGCCTCCACCGCGCACCTTGGTGAACGCCAGTCGGCCGCCCAGCAGGTGTGCCTGCTCGCGCAGGCTGCTGGCCGCGTCGTTGTCGACCTGCCGGTTGGCGGCGAACGGCCAGCCGGCGCCGTTGTCCTGCACCGTCAGCAACAGTTCGCCGCCACGTTGGCGCACCTCGATGGCGACGTCGCTGGCATGGGCGTGGCGTGCGATGAGGGCCAGCGACTCCTGCAGCATCCGGTAGAGCGCGATCGAGTGGCGCTCGCTCAGTGGCGGGTCGCTTTCCTCCTGGTCCAGCGTGATGGTCAGACCGAGCCGCTGGGCCGAGTCGCGCACCAGCCAGTCGATCGCGGCGTTCAAGCCCAGATCGTCGAGCATCATGGGACGCAGCGCGGTGCTGATGCGGCGCACGCTGGCCACCGCATCGTCCAGCGTGGCCAGCATCGCGGCGATGCGCTCGGACTGGACACCGGCTGCCGCGGGCAGGCTGGCGAGATCCATCTTCAGCGCGCTCAGATTCTGTCCCAGATCCTCGTGCAACTCGCGCGCCACGCGGCGGCGTTCGGCCTCGCTGGCCTCGATCACGGTGGCGACGATGCGCCGGTCCATCTCGGCGCGCTTGCGCTGGGTGATGTCGGTCAGCGTCAGCCGCAGCGTCGGCGCGCCCTGTGTGGTGACCACCCGCAGGCCGTCGAGCTGGGCATGCACCAGCAGGCCCGACACGGGGCGCATCATCAATTCGACGCGGCCGGTGACGTCCTGCTGCAGCGTCTGGTGCAGGTACTCGCGCCAGCGCACGCTGTCTACCGCCGCGACGAAGCGCTCGAAGCGCCGGCCCAGCAGCAAATTGCGCTGGGTGCCCATCATCGAAGTGCCGGTCAGGTTGACCTCGCTGATCCGGCCCGCGGCATCGAGCGTGAAGTAGCCGATGGGTGCGAAATCGTAGAGGTCGACGAAACGGTCGCGCGCGGCGGCCAGATCGAGTTGCGCGCGCCGCAACTCCTCGTTCTGCGACTCGAGCTCGATCTGGTGCACCCGCAGTTCGTGCTCGAGCTCGCTCGACACGTCGTCTGACAGCGGCACCCCGGCGGACGCTGCGTTGTCGGAGTGGCGGCGCAGCCGGGTCATGGCTGCGCCGCTGCACTTGCCGCGCCCACCGCCGCGCCGCCGGTCTCTGGCGCCGGCTTGCCCGCGCCGGCATCGTGCGGGTCGAGCCCGCCCTCATCGGTGTCGGCAGGCGCCAGCGGCATCAGCGGTAGCCGGATCGTGATGCGCGCACCGCCCTCTGGCGCATTGCCGACGTCGATCTCGCCGCCCAACATCTGGCAGCGCTCGCGCATGCCCATCAGACCATGCGAGACCCTGCGCTGGGTGGTCGGCCTGGGCAGGCCCACGCCGTTGTCCTGCACCCGCAGCATCACCGAGTCGGCGCCGCAATGCATCTCGATGCGCACCTCGGTGGCCCGGGCATGGCGGGCGATGTTGGTCAGCGTCTCCTGTGCCATGCGGTAGAGCGCGATCGAGGCGGCCTCGCCGATGGGCGGGTCGACCTGCGGCAAGGCCAACGCCACCTTGACCCCCATGCGCCGCCCCGACTCCCTGGCCAGCCACTCGATGGCCGTATTCAGGCCCAGATCGTCGAGCATCGCCGGGCGCAGATCGGTGGCAATTCGGCGCACCGCTGCCACGGTCTCGTCGATCATGTCGAACATCGCGGCAATGCGCGGGCCGGGCCGGCCCGACCTCGACCGTGACCGTGACCGTGACCGTGACCGGTTGTCCAGCGTCGACAGCTCCAGCTTCAGTGCCGTCAGCCTTTGGCCCAGCTCGTCGTGCAATTCACGCGCGATGCGCCGCCGTTCCTCCTCTCGCGCGTCGACCAGGCTGGCCGTGAGCTGGCGCAACTCGCGGCGCGAACGCTGCAATTCGCGGTTGGCCCGCGACTGTTCGGTGACGTCGTTGATGACCATCTGCAAGGTGGTTCGGCCGTGGTCAGGCATTGCGGCCACGGCGATCTCGACATCCCGCGCGGCGCCGTCCAGGCGGGCGATGCGCTCGTTGACCCGCGACAGCCGGGTTGCGGAGTCGAGGACCTGAGCCATGCTCTGCCGCAAGGCCCCGTGAGATTGAGGCGCCAGCAAGTCGTAGATCGATCGGCCCACCAGTTGGCGCGGGTCATCAGCTCCAAACAGCATGGCGCAGGCCTGGTTGGCGAAGACGATGAATTCGCCTTCAGCGATCCAGATCGCCGTCGGCGCCAGGCTGAAGAGGCTGTGCATGCCGGTCGGCAACTGGGTTGCGCCCGCCCGCAATGCCAGCGCCTGGCTCAGGTCACGCAGCAGCGCGGCGTGGTAGCGGTCCGGGCCGAACTGCCCGGCGGTTTCGATCCGGGAGATCGTCGCTTCGAGCGCGAACTCTTCACCCGTGGCACGCCGACCGATCACAGCCCCGGGCTCGATCGCGCTGTGTTCGGCCGTGCCAGAAGCCCTGAATTCCTGCACCAGACCGACCTGCGCGCCCCGAAACGGACCCGGGATGAAGCGCGACAGCCGGCTGCCCAGCGCCTCGGCGGCGCTGCAGGAGAACATGCGCAACGCCGCCGGATTGATCATCACCACGCGCTCCTGCCCGTCTATGACCAGCATCGCTTCGCCCATCACCGCATCCAGCACCGCAGTCTTCGCCGTTCGGAACGGTTCGGTCTCGCAGGCTTCGGTAGGCGCGGTGTTCATAGACCGCCAGCCTGCGCAGCGCCTTTCGGGCGAGACAGCTCCGGCCCGTGAAAGTTGCCAACGGGCGGGTGTTGCAGATGGAGACAGGGCGCGATGCTCATGACCAATCTGGGGAAGGATCTCTGTTGTGACAACCTTGCATTTCATCGTAGCGGACGCTGGCGGGTGGCGTGATCTTCCGAGCTGGCACGGTTTGACTTTTCTCACGACAGGCGGCGGAGGCACCGAGGTGCCAAGGCCGCAACATTGCAGCCGATGGGCAAGACGGTCGAGCCATGCCGTCTATGGCGACTTCCGGCTGGCCGGTTGGCGCCGCTGGCAACGCCGAAAGCACCAGGGCCTGGGCCTGAGAATATTCCGGATGTCGGATCGGAAAAGACTGACGCCAAGTCCGCTGAGCCGCCGATATCCGCTACCTCGTGTCCGGTGCAAATTAACGTTATCGGGTCATTTGGCCTCGAATAACGGACAGCAAAGACATCTCCATGAGCTATTACTCGCTTTCGTCGCTTGCGCAAACCCCCTTCAGCAATGTTCCCTTGCACGTGCGAGGCGTGGGCGGGGAGCGCAGTCAACTGGCCGAACTGCTGCAACTGATGGGTAGCGCCGAGGACCCGGGCTGGGCCTCGGACATGTCGGTGCTGATGCGCCGTTTGCGGTCGGGCGAAACCCTGTTTCACCAGGGCGCCCGTGCCGAGGCGGTCTATTTCGTGCGTGCTGGCACCTTCAAGACCTTCCGCATTGCCGAGGACGGCTACGAGCAGGTGCTGGGATTTTCGGGTCGGGCCGAAGTGCTGGGCTTCGATGCCATCTGCATGGGGCAGCACCCGACAGCGTCGATCGCACTCGAAGACTCGAGCGTCTATGCCGTGAGCATGCGCGACATCCTGCGGCCCAGCCAGCGCATCCCGGCGCTCGATCAGGTGGTGACGCTGGCGGTCAGTCGCGCCTTGACCCAGCAGGGTGAACTGGCCGACGTGATGGCCGCGGTGGCGGCCGAGGTTCGTCTGGCGCGCTTCATGCTGCAGTTGTCGAGCCGAATGGAGGCTTGCGGGCAATCGCCACGCCGCTTCCGATTGCGCATGGGCCGGCGCGACATTGCCAGCCACCTTGGCGTAGCACATGAGACGGTCAGTCGCTCGTTCCAGGCCCTGGCCCGGTGGTCCTTGCTCAGTGTGAGCAACCGCGAAGTCGAAATTCTCGACATGAACGGGCTCAAGACGCTGGCGCACTGCACCCGGCGCCACCTCGATGACATCGATCCACTGCGCTCGCCTGGCCAGGCTGCCGGCACTGCGCAGGCCGGCCGACCTGTGCCTGACCGGGCGATCGCTTGAGGCCGGCAGGCATGCCGGGCGAGACTGGCGATGCACCATGCGGATGAGCGCCCCCTCGCTGGACTCACGTGTCCGACAGGCCATGGCGTCGGCGCAATCGCAGGATGCCGCTGAAGCGCAGCAGCGACGGGCTGTGCTGGTGGTTTGTTATTCCCGCGACGGCAGCACCCGCCGCCTGGCCCGCCGGATCGCCGAGCATTGCGATGCCGACTACGAGGAAGTCGTCGAGTTGGTGCATCAACGCGGCCTGATCGGCTACCTGCGTTCTGCACTACAGGCTTTTTTGGGGGTGGCACCGCCTATCCGTGACAACCGCTGGTCGCCACTCGACTACGATACCGTGGTGATTGGTACACCGGTCTGGGCCCGGTGCATGGCCAGTCCGATGCGGACCTATCTGCAGCGTCACCGCGGGCGCTTCAGGCGCATCGCCTGCTTTTGCACCTACGGTCGCTGGGGCCCCGCGCGGGTGCCCCACGATGTCTCCCGGTTGTGCGGCCGGCCTGCTGCGGCGACACTGGCACTGTCCGCCGACGACCTTTCCGGGCGTCGGTATTGGGGATCGGTATCCAGGTTCGTGCGGGTGGTCAGGCGGGGGCGGCGTTCGGCGCAGCAGGCTTCGGCATAGGCTGCCGACCTGCAGCGCGGTCACGGTGCCCGATTCGGCATGGCCGGGGTCGCGGCCTGTGCCGTACGCCCCATGGTGGCGCAGGCGGTTCAGCGAACGGTTGCCGGTGCTGTTTTTCACTGGTCAGGCCGGCGGCCTTCAGCGTCCCAGTACACCCGCAGTGATTGATATTGCGCAATTGAAGCGTCCAACTGTCGGACTTGTCGTGGGTCGCTCGGCGTATGGTGGCCGGCGGCGAAACCCACCACTGCAAGGCGAGGCCCGGGAGGATGAGATGCCGGCATTGTCCGCGATGATCGATGCACGCCTGGCGCGATTGCCGCGCCGCTTGGCGTTGGCCTGGCCGGGCGGACGTCTGGGCGATGCGTCGGCCGAGGTGCGGCTGACGCTGCGCAGCAGCCGGCTGCTGACCGGGCTGCTGCGTGGGCATGTCGGTGGCCTGGCCGATGCCTATGCCGATGGCGATCTCGAGATCGAGGGAGCGATGGGCGACGTGATGGCGGTGGCCGCGGTGCTGGCGGGTGATCCGGTCAAGCGGGGCGAGCAACTGGCCTGGCCGCGTTGGCTGCAGTGGTGGCGTTCGCGCTGGCAGCACCACCTGCGGCGCGATGCCGAGCAGGTGCGCTTCCACTACGACGTCTGCGACGATTTCTTCGCGCTGTGGCTGGACCCACTGCGCGTCTACTCCTGCGCCTACTACCGCGACAGCGCGATGAGCCTGGAGCAGGCGCAGCAGGCCAAGCTCGAGCACATCTGCCGCAAGCTGATGCTGGCGCCGGGCCAGCGCCTGCTCGACATCGGTGCCGGCTGGGGCGGGCTGCTGCTGTGGGCGGCCGAGCACCACGGCGTGCAGGCGCTGGGGATCACGCTGTCGGCCAACCAGCATGCCCATGTCAACCGCCTGATCGAAGAAAAGGGCTTGCGCGGTCAGGTCGAGATGCGCTTGCTCGACTACCGCGAGCTGCCGCGCAGCGGCGAGTTCGACCGCATCGCGTCCGTGGGCATGTTCGAGCATGTCGGGCGTGGCCGACTCGACGCTTACTTTGCGGCGCTGAACGGCCTGCTCAAGCCTGGCGGCCTGGTGCTGAACCACGGCATCACGGCCGGCGGTTTGCGCAATGGCCAGCTCGGTGCCGGCATGGGTGATTTCATCGAAAAGCGAATCTTCCCCGGCGGCGAACTGGTCCATGCGTCCCAGGTGATGCACAGCCTGGCCGTCGGCGGACTTGAGCTGCTCGATGCCGAGAACCTGCGGCCCCACTATGCGCGCACGCTGTGGGCGTGGTCGGAGGCGCTTGAAAACCGCCTCGAACAGGCCCGCGTGCTGACCAGCGAGGCCACGGTGCGGGCTTACCGTCTGTACTTGGCCGGCAGCGCGATGTGCTTCGAGCGCGGCTGGGTGTCGCTCTACCAATTGCTGGCCGCGCGACCCAGCGACCCGTTCAACGGCGCGGTCATGCCGGGTGCCCGTTCGGCGTTCCCATTCAAGAGGGACTATATGTACCGCTGATCCGTCGTGCCGCTGACTGTTGCATGGCTGCGGCCTGGTCACAGGCCGAGTCGGGCGTTGCGGGAGTGGTTGCGGGAGTTGCGGGAGTGATGTTCCAACCCTACCGAAAAAATACTTATAAATCAACGACTTACAGTGGCGGAGAGAGAGGGATTCGAACCCTCGGGGGGCTGTTAACCCCCACACGCTTTCCAGGCGTGCGACTTAAACCGCTCATCCATCTCTCCGCGGGTCAGCCGATCATTCTAGCCCACCGGGTCGAGGGCGTTGTCTTGCAGCCAGGCCAGGGGCACAAAATCGACTGCCCGGGCGTGGGTGCATTCCAGCACCACCGGCGGGGCGCAGCCTTGCTGGTAGGCCTCGCGCCAGCGCAGCGCGCAGACGCACCAGCGGTCGCCGGGCTTCAGGCCGCGGAATCGCATCTCGGGCCGCGGCGTGATCAAGTCGTTGCCGCGCTCGAACTGGAAGTTCAGGAAGGTCATCGTCATGCGGGCACAGATGACATGGCTGCCGGTATCCAGCGCGTCGACCTGGCAGCAGCCGTCGCGAAACCAGCCGGTCAGCGGGTCATACGAGCAGGGCAGCAGCGCCTTGCCCAGCACGTTGAGGGCGGGGCGCTCGCTCACGCCCGGACCGCCGGTGCGGCCGCGCCCGACTTCATCACCGCCATCGCGGTGGCGATCAGGCCCGATACCTCGCTCATGTTGCCGGGCACGATCATGGTGTTGTTGGTCCTGGCCAGCGCCTGGTAGGCGTCGATCGCGCGCTCGGCCACCTTGAGCTGCACCGCCTGCTCGCCGCCGGGCTGGCCGATGGCCGCGGCGATCTGCCGGATCGCGTCGGCCGTGGCCGTGGCCACCGCGGTGATGGCCGCCGCCTCGCCCTGGGCCTTGTTGATCTCGGCCTGCTTGTCGCCCTCGCTGCGGGCGATCGAGGCCTCGCGCGCGCCGGTGGCGATGTTGATCTGCTCCTGGCGCCGGCCTTCGCTGGCGGCGATCAGCGCGCGCTTCTCGCGCTCGGCGGTGATCTGGGCCTGCATCGCGTGCAGGATCGCGTCGGGTGGCGTCAGGTCCTTGATCTCGTAGCGCAGCACCTTGACGCCCCAGTTCAGCGCCGCCTCATCCAGCGACAGCACCACCGAGCTGTTGATGTGGGCGCGCTCCTCGAAGGTCTTGTCCAACTCCATCCGGCCGATCACGCTGCGCAGCGTGGTCTGGGCGAGCTGGGTGATGGCCACGATGTAGTTCGACGAGCCGTAGCTGGCGCGCATCGCGTCGGTCACCTGGAAGTACAGGATGCCGTCGACCGTGAGCTGGGTGTTGTCCTTGGTGATACAGACCTGGCTAGGCACGTCGAGCGGGATCTCCTTGAGCGAATGCTTGTAGGCCAGTCGGTCGACGAAGGGCACCAGCAGGTTCAGCCCCGGGGTGAGCGTGGCGTGGTACTTGCCCAGACGCTCGACCACCCAGGCGTTTTGCTGTGGCACGACCTTGACCGAGCGCACGATGAAGAGGGCGGCCACGACGAGCAACAGCAGGGCGATGTATTCCATGGGTCAGATCCTTCGGAAAAGCGGGTGAAAAAGCGAATCGGTGGGCGATTCGGTGGGTACATGCGCGCCGTCAAGCCCGGTCCAGCAGCAGGCAACTGCCCTCGATGGCGCGGATCACGAAGTCGCCCGCCGCCGGCGTGCCGCTGCCGGCAAAGCGGGCATCCCAGCCCGCGCCACGGTAATTCACCCGGGCCGAGCCGTCGTCATGCCATTGCGCCACATGCACCGTCCCGCCGATGTCGAGGTTGACGTCGCGGTTGGCGCTGGCCGCTGCGGCGGCTGGACGGCGCACCTGGCGCAGGTGCCAGAGCGCCACGCCGCCGCCGCCGACTGCGGCCGCCGCCAGCAATTGGCCGGTCAGACCCATGCCAGCATGGCCGGCGATCGCCGCGGCTGCCGCACCGCCTGCCAGCATCAGCAGGTAGAACGTGCCGGTGGCCAGTTCCGCGGCCACCAAGCCGGCAGCGGTCAACCACCAAAGCGTGGAGGCGTTCCAGTCCATCGTCAGCTCCTCGTGCACCGCGCCATCGGGCGCCCACTCAGTGTAGCGACGTGGCCCGGTCGTCACGGCCCGGCCGCGGTTCGCCCCTACACTTCGCCCCGCGTCCATGCCCTTGGTGGGCGAGTCCGTCTTCCCTGACCTTGTTTCTGCCCGCTCCCGGAGCATCTTGATGCAGCATTTCCGCTTTCCTATCGTCATCATCGACGAGGACTACCGCTCCGAGAACACCTCTGGCCTGGGCATCCGTGCATTGGCCCAGGCGATCGAGAAGGAGGGCTTCGAGGTGCTGGGCGTCACCAGCTACGGCGATCTCAGCCAGTTCGCCCAGCAGCAGAGCCGGGCCAGCGCCTTCATCCTGTCGATCGACGACGAGGAATTCACGCCCGGCCCCGAGCTCGACCCGGCGGTGCTGAACCTGCGCAAGTTCATCGAGGAGATCCGCTTCAAGAACAGCGACATCCCGATCTACCTGTACGGCGAGACCCGCACCTCGCAGCACCTGCCCAACGACATCCTGCGCGAGCTGCACGGCTTCATCCACATGTTCGAGGACACGCCCGAGTTCGTGGCCCGGCACATCATCCGCGAGGCCAAGAGCTACCTCGACGGTGTCGCGCCACCGTTCTTCAAGGCGCTGGTCGACTACGCCCAGGACGGCTCGTACAGCTGGCATTGCCCCGGCCACTCGGGCGGCGTGGCCTTTCTGAAGAGCCCGGTGGGCCAGATGTTCCACCAGTTCTTCGGCGAGAACATGTTGCGCGCGGATGTGTGCAACGCGGTCGACGAACTCGGGCAACTGCTGGACCACACCGGCCCGGTGGCCGCGAGCGAGAAGAACGCCGCCCGCATCTTCAATGCCGACCATTGCTTTTTCGTCACCAACGGCACGTCGACCAGCAACAAGATGGTCTGGCACCACACGGTGGCGCCGGGCGACGTGGTGGTGGTCGACCGCAACTGCCACAAGAGCATCCTGCACGCGATCATCATGACCGGCGCGGTGCCGGTGTTCATGACGCCCACGCGCAACCACTACGGCATCATCGGCCCGATCCCGCAGAGCGAGTTCACGCGTGAAGCGATCGAGCGCAAGATCGCCAAGAATCCGCTGCTGGCCGGCATCGACCCGAAGACGGTGCGCCCGCGCATCATGACGCTGACCCAGAGCACTTACGACGGCGTGCTCTACAACACCGAGGTCATCAAGGGCATGGTCGATGGTTACATCGACAACCTGCATTTCGACGAGGCCTGGCTGCCGCACGCCGCCTTCCACAAGTTCTACGGCAGCTTCCACGCGATGGGCAAGAACCGGCCCCGGCCCAAGGAGGCGATGGTCTACGCCACCCAGTCGACCCACAAGCTGCTGGCCGGCCTGAGCCAGGCCTCGCAGGTGCTGGTGCAGGACTCGCAGACGGTGCACCTGGACAAGCACCTGTTCAACGAGGCCTACCTGATGCACAGCAGCACCAGCCCTCAGTACGCCATCATCGCCAGCTGCGACGTGGCCGCGGCGATGATGGAGCCGCCCGGCGGCACCGCGCTGGTCGAGGAGAGCATCAAGGAAGCGATGGCCTTCCGGCGCGCGATGCGCAAGGTCGACAAGGAATTCGGCAAGGACTGGTGGTTCAAGGTCTGGGGCCCGGACAAATTGGTCGACGAGGGCATAGGCCGGGCCGAGGCCTGGACGCTGAAGGCCAAGGACAAATGGCATGGCTTCGGCGATCTGGCGCTGGGCTTCAACCTGCTCGACCCGATCAAGTGCACCATCATCACGCCGGGGATGGACATGTCGGGCAAGTTCGCCAAGACCGGCATCCCGGCCGGCATCGTCACCAAATTCCTGGCCGAGCATGGCGTGGTGGTCGAGAAGACCGGGCTGTACTCCTTCTTCATCCTGTTCACGATCGGCATCACCAAGGGCCGCTGGAATACGCTGCTGACCGCGCTGCAGCAGTTCAAGGACGACTTCGACCGCAACGCGCCGATGTGGCGCATCCTGCCGGAGTTCTGCCAGGCCCAGCCGCAGTACGAGAAGATGGGGCTGAAGGACTTGTGCCAGGCCATGCACGGGGCATATGCCAAGGGCGACATCGCGCGCCTGACCACCGACGTCTACCAATCGGACCTGCAGCCGGCGATGAAGCCCAGCGACGCCTTCGCCCACATTGCCCGGCGCGAGACCGAGCGGGTCGACATCGACAAGCTCGAAGGCCGCATCACCACCGCGCTGCTGACGCCTTACCCGCCCGGCATCCCGCTGCTGATCCCGGGCGAGCGATTCAACCGCAAGATCGTCCAGTACCTGAAGTTCACGCGCGAGTTCAACGCCGCCTTTCCTGGCTTTGCCACCGATGTGCACGGCCTGGTGGCGGACGAAGGCGGGGTCGAGGGCCGCTACTACGTGGACTGCGTGCGCGAAGCGGCCTGACCGGGACAAAGGAAAGCCGGCGTTGCGGCCGGCTTTTCAGAAGGTCCGAACCCGGATCCGATCAGGAGTCGGGGTTGCCGATCGCGACGTGGCTGAAGCCGCCGTCGACGTACATGATCTCGGCGCTGACGCCGCCCGCCAGGTCCGACAGCAGGAAGGCGGCCACATTGCCCACATCGTCGATCGTGATGGTGCGCCGGATTGGCGTGGTGGCGGCAAATTCGGTCAGCAGCTTGCCGAAATCCTTGATGCCCGAAGCGGCCAGGGTCTTGATCGGGCCGGCCGAGATGGCGTTGACCCGTATGCCCTTGCCGCCCAGGCTTTGCGCCAGGAAGCGCACGCTGGCCTCCAGTGACGCCTTGGCCAGGCCCATGGTGTTGTAGTTGGGCACATAGCGCATCGCGCCAAGGTAGCTCAGCGTCAGCAGCGCCGCACCCGGGCGCAACCGGGGCAGGGCGGCCTTGGCCAGCGCCGGAAAGCTGTAGGCCGAGATGTCATGGGCGATGCGGAAGTTCTCGCGCGTCATGCCGTCCAGGAAGTCACCGGCGATGGCCTCACGCGGGGCGTAGGCGATGGCGTGCACAAACCCGTCGAACTGATCCCAATGCGTGCCGAGCTGCTCGAAAAGTGCCGCAATCTGCGCGTCGTCGGTCACGTCGCAATCGAACACCAGTTTGGAGCCGAAATCGGCTGCAAATTCGGTGATTCGGTCCTTGAACCGCTCACCCTGGTAGCTAAAGGCGAGTTCTGCGCCTTCGCGATGACAGGCCCTTGCGATGCCGTAGGCGATGGAGCGGTTGTTCAACACGCCCGTGATCAGCAAGCGCTTGCCGGCGAGAAAACCCATGGGTGACAGTCCTGTGGTTGGCTGCGGCGGTGTGCGCCGCTATTGGAGCCTTGGATTCTCGCATGCTGGGGTGTCGGCAGCATCCGGGTATTGCCGGGCTGCAGGGCTCAGGCTACAATCCCGTCTTTCGCTGAAAAGCAAAGTTGGGCGGATCTTCCAGCCCATTTTTTTTGCTTGAAAGCTTTTCAACGGGCAGGTCCACCGCGGCAGGCCGGTTTTTTTGGCAAGGAACGATTCGGGCAAGATGAGTTGGCAGCAAGCGCTTGAGCGCACCGTCACTGGTTTGGGATATGACCTCGTGGATGTCGAGCGATCGGCGGGTGGTTTGCTGTGCGTGACCATAGACCGGTTGGCCGGGCGGGTCTACAGCACCGGGCCTGGCGAGGTGATCGTGGTCGAGGATTGCGAGATCGTGACCCGGCAATTGCAGTTTTTGCTGGAGGTCGAGGCGGTCGATTACGCCCGTCTCGAGGTGTCGTCGCCCGGCATCGACAGGCCGCTGAAGAGGCTTGCCGATTGGCAGCGCTTCGTGGGTGCGGAGGTTGAAATCACCTTGCTTGAACCGTTTCAAGACCGTCGCAAATGGCGCGGTGAATTGGCTTGCGGCGACAGTGATGCCGGATGGCGGTTGATTTTGCCGCTGGACAAGCCGGTGTCGCGCACCTCCGCCAAGCGGGCGGCCAAGGCTGCAGCCGCCGGTGGGGTTCCCGACAGTGCGACGGCGCAGCGTACGCTGGATTTTTTGCTGGATGAGGTGCGCGAGGCTCGCCTCGTGCCGGTGGTTGACTTCAAGGGGCGCCGCGACCAGGGCCTGGATGTCGATGCAGGGCAAGGCCTGGGGCAGATGCCCGAGGATCAGATGGTAGACGGAGGTCAGGACTGATGAACCGCGAAATGTTGATGCTGGTCGATGCCATCTCGCGCGAGAAGAGCGTGGACCGTGATGTGGTGTTCGGCGCGGTCGAAGCGGCTTTGGCGCAAGCCACCAAGAAGCTGCATGGTGGCGAGGTCGAGATCCGCGTCGCGGTCGACCGCGACACCGGCGAGTACGAAACCTTCCGCCGCTGGTTGGTAGTGCCCGACGAGGCTGGCCTTCAGAACGCCGACGGCGAGGAAATGCTGTCGGACGCACTCGACCGCATTGCCGACATCGAGGTCGGCGACTTCATCGAGGAGCCGGTGGCTTCGGTGCCTATAGGCCGCATCGGTGCGATGGCCGCCAAGCAGGTGATCTTGCAGAAGATCCGCGATGCCGAGCGCGAGACCCTGCTCAACGACTTCCTGTCGCGTGGCGACAAGATCTTCGTCGGCACTGTCAAGCGGCTGGACAAGGGCGACATCATCGTCGAGAGCGGTCGCGTCGAAGGGCGTCTCAAGCGCAGCGAGATGATTCCCAAGGAAAACCTGCGCATCGGTGACCGGTTGCGGGCCTTCATCGCCGGCATAGACACCGCCGCGCGCGGCCCTCAGATCATGCTGTCGCGCTCGGCGCCTGGCTTCATGATGGAGTTGTTCGCGCAGGAAGTGCCCGAGATGGAGCAGGGTCTGCTCGAGATCAAGAGTTGCGCCCGGGATGCCGGTTCGCGCGCCAAGATCGCGGTGGTCTCGCATGACAAGCGGGTCGACCCGATCGGCACCTGCGTCGGCGTGCGCGGTTCGCGCGTCAACGGGGTGACCAACGAGTTGGCCGGTGAGCGCGTCGACATCGTGTTGTGGTCTGAAGACCCGGCCCAGTTCGTGATAGGCGCTTTGGCGCCGGCCAACGTGCAGTCCATCGTCGTCGACGAGGAAAAGCACGCGATGGACGTGGTGGTCGACGAGGAAAACCTCGCCATCGCCATTGGTCGCGGCGGCCAGAATGTGCGCCTGGCCTCCGAGATGACGGGCTGGCGTATCAACATCATGTCGGCCGAGGAGTCTCAGGCCAAGCAGGCGATCGAGAGCGATTCGAGCCGGCGGCTGTTCATCGAGAAACTCGACGTCGACGTCGAGGTGGCCGATATCCTGATCGCCGAGGGCTTCACCAGCCTCGAAGAAATAGCCTACGTGCCCTTGCAGGAACTGCTGGAGATGGAGTCCTTCGATGAAGACACCATCACCGAGTTGCGCAACCGTGCCAAGGACGCCTTGTTGACGATGGAAATCGCCCACGAGGAGAGTGTCGAAGCCGTCTCGCAGGACCTGCGTGACCTCGAGCATGACGGTCAGGGGCTGAGCCCCGAGATGATCGGCAAGCTGGCCGACGGCGGCGTGCACAGCCGCGACGACTTGGCCGATCTGGCTGTCGACGAACTGGTCGAGATGACCGGCATCGACGACGAGGCCGCCAAGGCATTGATCATGAAGGCGCGGGAGCATTGGTTCACCGCCTGATCGCGGTTTCGCGATTCCGCTGCAACACCACGCCCCCCACCTCACCGCATTGAAGTTTCGCAAGGAAATCCACCCATGGCCGTGACGACCGTCGCCCAGTTCGCAGCCGAGCTCAACCGTCCTGCCGGGACGCTGCTCGAGCAGCTGCAGTCTGCCGGTGTCGCCAAGCAGTCACCCGACGACGCGCTGACCGATTCTGACAAGGAACGCCTGCTGAATTACCTGCGCAACGCGCATGGCACCGGCAGCGCCGATCGCAAGAAGATCACGCTGACACGCAAGAGCACGAGCGAGATCAAGCAGGCCGATGCCTCTGGCAAGGCCCGCACGATCCAGGTGCAGACCAAGAAGACGCGGACCTTCGTCAAGCGTGACGACGTGACGACCGGTGTCGAGGAAGTCAACGCTGGCGTGGCCGAAGAGGCTGAATTGCAGCGTCGCGAGGAAGAGGCCATCGCCCAGGCAGAGCAGTTGCGGCGCCAGGAAGAAGAGCTGGCCGAGCAGGCGCGCCTGCGTGCCGAGCGTGAGCGTGCCGAGCGCGAAGCGGTCGAGGCCGCCGCCAGGGCCGCCGCCGAGGCCAAGGCCGCTGCCGAAGCGACCGCTGCCCGCCAAGCGGCCGAGTCGCGGGCCAAGGCCGAAGCCGCGGCAGCCATCGTGAAGGCGGCAGCACCGGCGCAACGTCCGCCTGCCAAGGCCGCTGCACCAGTGGCGCCTGCTGCACCGCTGGTGGCAGTTGCGCCGGCCGCCGCCGCCCCGGCGCCTGAGGTGGCGAAGCCGGGTATCCGCATCGTCAAGGCGGGTGACGCCGAGGCTGCCGAGAAGCTGGCCCTGGCGGCAGTGGCCAAGCGCCGCAAGGCGGCCGAGGACGAAGCGGCCGCGATCCGGGCGATGATGAACGCGCCCAAGAAGGTGATGATGGCCAAGAAGCCCGAGGAGCCGGCCAAGCCGGTCGTGGGCAAGGAAGCCATCCTGGGCACGATCCACAAGCCCAAGCCGGTGCCGGGTGCGCCGGGCGCCACGGCGGCCACAACCGCTGCCAAGCCGGGCGACAAGAAATCCGTCAAGAGCGAGAAGCTCTCGTCGAGCTGGGCCGATGACGCCGCCAAGAAGCGTGCGTTGGCCGGCAAAGGCCGCACCGACGGCCCTGGTGCTAACCGTCCTGGTTGGCGCGCTCCGCGCGGCGGCCGCCGTGGCGAGCGCGACAGCGGTGGCCAGAGCAACTTCCAGGCCCCCACCGAGTTGGTGATCCAGGAAGTGCACGTGCCCGAGACCATCAGTGTGGCCGACCTGGCGCACAAGATGTCGGTCAAGGCTGCCGAGGTGATCAAGCAGCTGATGAAGCTGGGCCAGATGGTCACGATCAACCAGCAGCTCGACCAAGAGACGGCGATGATCCTGGTCGAGGAGATGGGCCACAAGGCCTTCGCGGCCAAGCTCGACGACCCGGACGCCTTCCTTGAGGAAGAGCATGTCGCCGCCGAAGGCGAGCAACTGCCTCGTGCGCCGGTGGTCACCATCATGGGCCACGTCGATCACGGCAAGACCTCGCTGCTGGACTACATCCGCCGCACCCGTGTTGCAGCGGGCGAGGCCGGCGGCATCACGCAGCATATCGGCGCTTACCACGTCGAGACGCCGCGCGGCATGATCACCTTCCTCGACACCCCGGGCCACGCGGCGTTTACCGCGATGCGCGCCCGCGGCGCCACCGCCACCGACCTGGTTATCCTGGTGGTGGCGGCCGACGACGGCGTGATGCCGCAGACCAAGGAAGCCATCGCCCATGCCAAGGCGGCCAATGTGCCCTTGGTCGTGGCGATGAACAAGATCGACAAGCCGGGTGCCAACCTGGAGCGCCTGAAGGGCGAACTGGTGGCCGAATCGGTGGTGCCGGAAGACTTCGGTGGCGATGTGCCGTTCGTCCCGGTGTCGGCCAGGACCGGCGAGGGCATAGACGCCCTGCTCGAGCAGGTGCTGCTGCAGGCCGAGGTGCTGGAACTGAAGGCCTCGACCACTTCGCTGGCCAAGGGCCTGGTGATCGAAGCCCGCCTGGACAAGGGCCGTGGCCCGGTGGCCACGGTGCTGGTGCAGAGCGGCACGCTCAAGCGCGGCGACGTCGTGTTGGCGGGTTCGAGCTTCGGCCGGGTGCGCGCGATGACGGACGAAGACGGCAAGGCGATCCAGGAAGCGGGTCCGTCGATTCCGGTCGAGATCCAGGGTCTGACCGAAGTGCCGCAGGCCGGCGACGAGTTCATGGTGCTGTCCGACGAACGTCGGGCGCGTGAGATCGCCACCTTCCGTCAGGGCAAGTACCGCGAGGTCACGCTCAATCGGCGCCAGGCAGCCAAGCTCGACAACATCTTCGACACGATCGGCGAAGGCCAGGCACAGACCTTGGCGCTCATCGTCAAGGCCGACGTGCAGGGCTCGCAGGAAGCGCTGGCCCAGTCGCTGGTCAAGCTCAGCACGCCGGAAGTCAAGGTGCAGATCGTGCACGGTGCGGTGGGCGGCATCAGCGAGAGCGATGTCAACCTGGCGATCGCTTCCAAGGCGGTCATCATCGGCTTCAACGTGCGGGCCGATTCGGGCGCGCGCAAACTGGCCGAAGGCAACGGCGTCGACATCCGCTACTACAACATCATCTACGACGCCGTCGACGAGGTGAAGGCGGCGATGACCGGCATGCTGGCGCCCGAGCAGCGTGAAGAGGTCATCGGCGCGGCCGAGATCCGCACCGTGTTCGTGGCCAGCAAGATCGGCACGGTGGCCGGTTGCATGGTCACCGCTGGTGTGGTGCGCCGCAACGCCAAGTTCCGCCTGTTGCGCCAGAACGTGGTGATCTACACCGGCGAGCTCGATTCGCTCAAGCGCATGAAGGACGATGTGCGCGAAGTGGTCGAGGGCTTCGAGTGCGGCATCAAGCTGAAGAACTACAACGACATCGCCGAGGGCGATCAGCTGGAGTTCTTCGAGGTCAAGGAAGTCGCCCGAACGCTGTAAGGCGGATTTGCCCTCACCTGCAAACCCCGCCTTCTTCAAAGTTGGCGGGGTTTGCACTTGTGCGGCCCACCCAGAGAACACCATGCGCCACAAGCGAGCCATACCCCACCGCGGCGTCCGCGTTGCGGACCAGATCCAGCGCGATCTGGGCGAATTGATACGCGATCTGAAAGACCCCCGCATCGGCATGGTCACGGTCAACAGCGTGCAGGTCACGCCCGACTACGCCCACGCCAAAGTCTATTTTTCGGTGCTGGTCGGTGACACGGCCGAATGCGCCGCCGGTCTGAACGAGGCCGCTGGATTCCTGCGCAATGGTCTGTTCAAGCGCTTGCAGATCCACACCGTGCCGACGCTGCATTTCCAGTTCGACCGCACCACCGAACATGCCGCCGAGCTGTCGGCGCTGATCCGCACCGCCAACTCAACGCGCGCCAAGGAAGACGGCGAGCCCTGAAGAGCCATGAACCGCGCTATCCGACCTCCTCGCCAAGTGCGACGTGCCCTGCACGGCGTGCTGCTGCTCGACAAGCCCCTGGGCTGGACGAGCAACGACGCCTTGCAGAAAGCAAAATGGCTGCTGCGGGCCGAGAAGGCCGGCCACACGGGCACGCTCGACCCGCTGGCCACCGGCCTGCTGCCGCTGTGCTTCGGCGCGGCAACCAAGTTCAGCCAGATCAGCCTGGACGCCGACAAGGCCTACCGGGCGACGCTGGCGCTGGGCAAGCGCACCAGCACCGGCGACCTGGAGGGCGAGGTGGTGCAGGAGCGGCCGGTGGCAGTAGACCGGGTGATGATCGAGGCGGTCATCGCCCGCCTCATCGGGGCGATCGCCCAGGTGCCGCCGATGCACTCGGCGCTGAAGAAGGACGGCCGTGCGCTCTACGAGTACGCCCGTGCCGGCCTGGAAGTCGAACGCGCGCCGCGTCGGGTGACGATTCACGCGATCGACATCATCGACTGGCAGGATGCCTCCCTGGTGATCGACGTGTCGTGCAGCAAGGGAACCTATATCCGCACCCTGGCCGAGGATATCGGCGAGGCGCTGGGCTGTGGCGCCCATCTCACCGGTCTGCGCCGCACCGGCAGCGGACCGCTTACCCTGGCGGGTGCGATCACGCTGGCCGAGCTCGAGGCGCTGGACGAGCCCGCGCGCCAGTCCCGCCTGCTGCCCGCCGACACCCTGCTGGCTGACTGGCCCGGCCTGGCGCTCGACAAGGCGGAGGCAGGCCGCTTCCTGACCGGCTTGCGCCGCCGGGTGGTCCATGCCGATGCGCCAGCCATGAAAGTCTATGGGCCCGAGCCCGGCGCCTTTCTCGGCAGCGCCCACATCACCGCCGGTGAACTGATTCCCGACCGCCTGCTCAGCCCGCTCGAAGTGCAGGCCTTGATCCCCGTGGCCTCGGCCGCAACCACCCCTCAAGCGCTGGTTGCAGCCGCCTGAAATCTTGCCCGACCCGATTTTCTTCAAAGACCCACCATGACCCCACAGATCCGCAACATCGCCATCATCGCGCACGTCGACCATGGCAAGACCACGCTGGTCGACCAGCTGCTGCGCCAGAGCGGCACCTTCGCCAACCACGAGAAAGTCGTCGACTGCGTAATGGACAGCAACGCGATCGAAAAAGAGCGCGGCATCACCATCCTGGCCAAGAACTGCGCGGTGAGCTGGGAAGGCACGCACATCAACATCGTCGACACCCCGGGCCACGCGGACTTCGGTGGCGAGGTGGAGCGCGCGCTGTCGATGGTCGACGGCGTGGTGCTGCTGATCGACGCCCAGGAAGGCCCGATGCCGCAGACCCGTTTCGTCACCAAGAAGGCGCTGGCGCTGGGCTTGAAGCCGATCGTCGTCGTCAACAAGGTCGACAAGCCGGGCGCCAAGCCGCAGGCCGTGGTCAACGCCACCTTCGACCTGTTTGACAAACTCGGCGCCACCGACGAACAACTGGATTTCCCGGTCGTCTACGCCTCGGGCATCAACGGCTGGTCGTCGTTGGAAGAAGGCGCCCACGGCGAGAAGTGGGGCACCGATATGTCGGCGCTGTTCAACACCGTGCTCAAGCATGTCGAGCCGCATGCCGGCGAGCCTGACGCGCCGCTGCAACTGCAGATCTCCTCGCTGGACTATTCCACCTTCGTCGGCCGCATCGGCGTCGGGCGCATCAACGCCGGCACCGTCAAGCCGGGCATGGAAGTGATGGTGATGGAAGGCCCGGACGGCAAGTCGGTCAAGGGTCGCGTCAACCAGGTGCTGACCTTCCAGGGCCTGGACCGCGTCCAGGTCACCGAAGCCGGTCCGGGCGAGATCGTGCTGATCAACGGCATAGACGCGCTGGGCATAGGCGTGACCGTGACCGACCCGCTCGACCCGCAGCCGCTGCCCATGCTCAAGGTCGACGAGCCGACACTGACGATGAACTTCTGCGTCAACACGAGCCCGCTGGCCGGGCGCGAAGGCAAGTACGTCACCAGCCGCCAGCTCTGGGACCGGCTGCAGAAGGAGTTGCAGTCGAACGTTGCGCTGCGCGTGTCGGAAACCGACGAGGAAGGCATCTTCGAGGTGATGGGCCGAGGCGAACTGCACTTGACCATCCTGGTCGAGAACATGCGCCGCGAGGGCTATGAGCTGGCGGTGTCGAAGCCGCGCGTGGTCTTCCACGAGGTCAATGGCGAGAAGCACGAACCCATCGAACTGGTCACCGCCGACGTCGAGGAGCAGCACCAGGGTGGCGTGATGCAGGCGCTGGGTGAGCGCAAGGGCGAGCTCGTCAACATGGAGCCGGACGGCCGAGGCCGCGTGCGCCTGGAGTACCGCATTCCGGCGCGTGGCCTGATCGGCTTCTCGAACGAGTTCATGAACCTGACCCGCGGCTCGGGCCTGATCGCCAACATCTTCGAAGGCTACGAGCCGCACAAGGGTGCGATCGCCAGCCGCAAGAACGGCGTGCTGATCTCTATGGACGCCGGTGAGATCTTCACCTACGCGCTGGGCAAGCTCGACGACCGTGGCCGCATGTTCGTCAAGCCCAACGATCCGGTCTACGAGGGCATGATAGTGGGCATCCACAACCGCGAAAACGACCTGGTCGTCAACGCCACCCGCACCAAGCAGTTGACCAACTTCCGCGTCAGCGGCAAGGAAGACGCGATCAAGATCACGCCGCCCATCGACCTGACGCTGGAGTACGGGGTCGAGTTCATCGAGGACGACGAACTGGTCGAGATCACTCCCAAGTCGGTGCGGCTGCGCAAGCGCTACCTGAAGGAACATGATCGTAAGCGCGCTGGGCGCGACTCGTAAACGAGTTGCACCCCGCACGCTTCCGATCTTCGACCGGTACTTTGTCGCACCCCTGCCTTGCAGGCCGCAGCCTCGCAGAGTTCGGCTCCTTCGCCCCGTCCAAGCCGACGCAGGTCGGCTTGGCGCTGCGGGGCTCAGCCCCCGCCATCGGGGGCTCCAGCCAGATGATGGCCCGGGCCGCTTTGCGGCCCTCTTCAATCCCAAGCCCCGATGCGCATTTCTCATAGCCGCGCCGTGCTGCTGATGGTGCTGGTCACGATGATGTGGAGCATCGCCGGGGTGGTCACGCGCCACCTGGAGGCGGCGCGCAGCTTCGAGGTGACTTTCTGGCGCAGCGGCTTCAACGCGCTGGCGCTGACGGTCGCGCTGCTGGCGATGCGCGGCCCGCGCTTGTGGGCCGACATCCGCAGCGGTGGCTGGGCGCAGTGGGTGTCAGGCCTGTGCTGGGCCTTGATGTACACCAACTTCATGGTCGCTATCACGCTGACCACCGTGGCCACGGTGCTGATCACGATGTCGATCGCGCCGCTGCTCACCGCGCTGTTCGCGCGCTTCTTCCTGGGCCATGCGCTGCCGCGCCGCACCTGGGTCGCGATCGCGGTGGCCGGCGTGGGCATCGCCTGGATGTTCGGCCGCCAGGCCTTCGCACCGGGCGCGTCGATGACCGGCGCGCTGGTGGCGCTGGTCGTGCCTTTCGCCGGCGCGACCAACTGGACCTTGCTGCAGCACTTGCACCAGCGCCGTGCCCGCGATGCCGCGGTGGCCGCGCCGGACATGCTGCCGGCGGTGCTGCTGGGGGCGTTGATGTCGACGCTGGTCGCGCTGCCGCTGTCGCTGCCGTTCTCGGCCACCGCACACGACCTGTCCCTGCTGGGCCTGCTGGGGGTCGTGCAACTGGCTATCCCCTGCCTGCTGGTGGTGGGCTTGACGCGGGTGCTGCCGGCGCCCGAGATCTCGCTGATCGGCCTGCTGGAAGTGATCTTCGGCGTGCTGCTGACCTGGGTCGGCGCCGGCGAGGCGCCTGGCCCGACGGCGTTGGCTGGCGGGGCGCTTGTGCTGGGCGCGCTGCTGTTCAACGAGTGGCTGGCCTTGCGCGAGCGAACCGCGGCCCGCGTCGCGATGCGATCGACCTGACTTGATCGAACTCAAGCGGGCCCCGGTCTAGTGGGGAAAGAACCGGGCCCCGCGCGCGCCGGCCGGCCTAGCATGCCCGGCATGAAGCAGCTCTCCGGCCTGGATGCCACTTTTCTCCACCTCGAGACCCCCCAGATGCCGATGCATGTGGGCGCGCTCAACATCTACGAATTGCCGCCTGGGCACCAGGGCAGTTTCGTGGCCCAGTTGCGGCGCCACATGGCCGAGCGCCTGCCGTTGATACCGGTGCTGCGCCGGCGCTTGTGGTGGATGCCGCTGAACCTGGCCAACCCGGCCTGGGTCGATGCCGCGCCGGACCTGAAATACCATGTCGTCGCGGTCAAACTGCCCAAGTCGGCCCGCCAGGGCGATGGCATGGCTGAACTCGAGGCCACAGTAGGCACGCTGCATGCCCAGTGCCTGGACCGCAGCAGGCCGCTGTGGCGTTTCCATGTGCTCCAAGGACTGGCGCCCGGCGCCGAGGGCCGCAAGCGGGTGGGTCTGTACGCGCAGTTCCACCATGCGGCGGTCGACGGGCGGGCGGCGGTGGCGGTGGCGCAGGCGCTGCTCGACGTTTCGCCCGAGGGCCGTGACCTGACGCTGCGCGCCGGCAATCGCAGCAAGAACTTCCGCTTCGGCGTCGGCCAGATGCTGCGCGCCGCGATCGCCAACGAGGCGATGCAGGTGGCCGGCATCATCCGCGACCTGCCGTCCACGCTGGGTGCGCTGGCCGACGCCGCGGGTCAGGTGCTTTCGCACACCGCGCTGCTGCGGGGCAAGGCGGCGACGGTGAGCAACCTGAACCTGGCGCCGCGCACCGTGTTCAACCAGTCGGTCACGGTGCAGCGGGCCTTCGCCGCCGTCAGCCTGCCGCTGGACAAACTCAAGGCGCTGGCCCGAGCGCATGACGCCACGGTCAACGACATCGTGCTGCTGCTGTGCTCGACCGCGCTGCGGCGCTACCTGGCCAGGCACGCCACGCTGCCGCGCAAGTCGCTGATCGCCGCAGTGCCGGTGTCGCTGCGCGCCGAGGGCGACACCACCTCGGACACCCAGGCCTCGCTGAGCCTGGTCAGCCTGGGTACCCACATCGCCGACCTCGACAAGCGGCTGGCCCATGTCAAGGCCGCCACCCGGGCGATGAAGGAGACCATGGGCAGCCTCAAGGGCGTACTGCCCACCGACTATCCGTCGATCGGCGTGCCCTGGCTGCTGGAGGCGCTGACCGCGCTCTATGGCCGGGCTCGGGTGGCCGAGCGCATTCCGCAACTGGCCAACGTCACGATCAGCAACGTGCCGGGCCCGACGGTGCCGCTCTACCTCGCCGGCGCACGCATGATGTGCAACTTCCCGACCTCGATCGTGATGCACGGCGTGGCGCTCAACATCACGGTCGAGAGCTATGACCGGCAGATGGATTTCGGCCTGGTCGCCGATGCGAAAGCTGTGCCGCACCTGCGGGCGCTGGCCGACGCGGTGCAGATCGCCTTCGAGGATCTTTGTCTGCTCGAAGCGCCTGCCGCGGCCAAGGCCTCGCCCGGTCTGGCCCAGACCGGACGCACGGTGGTGGGTCAGGCGCGCAAGCGGCTGGCGGAGGGCTTGAGCAGCATGGGTGACGCGGTGGGCGGGGCGGTGGGTGACGCGGTCGGCGGGGCGGTCGGCGGAGCGATGCGTGGCATGGGTAAGGTCGTCGGCGGGGTGGTTCGGGGGGCTGTCAGCCAGGCGGTTGCCACGGCCACTGGCGAGTCGGCAACCGACGGGTCGGCGGCCGGCGCCAAGTCCGGCCGCAAGCCGGTCGGGTCGCCGGAGCGCAAGCCGCGGCGCCGTCCGACGTGATAATTGAGCATGAAAATCACCGCCAACGGCTTGCAGATCGAGATCGATGTCCAGGGCCCGCCCGAGGGCGAACCACTGTTGCTGATCATGGGCCTGGGCATGCCGCTGGTGGGCTGGCCTGAAGATCTGGTGGCCGATCTGGTGCGCCGCGGCTTCCGGGTGATCCGATTCGACAACCGCGATGTCGGCCTGAGCCAGGGCTTCGAGTCCTGCGGCGTGCCCAACCTGGTGGCGGCCTCGCTGCGCTACCTGCTGCACCTGCGGGTGCCTTCGCCCTACCACCTGGCCGACATGGCTGGCGACGCGCTGGGCGTGCTCGACGCGCTGGGCTTGCGGCGCGCCCATGTCTGCGGTGCGTCGATGGGCGGCATGATCGCCCAGCACCTCGCGGCGTCACACCCGAGCCGGGTCAAGAGCCTGACGCTGATCATGACGACCTCGGGCGCACGCGCCTTGCCGCAGGCCAGGATGGCGGTGCGCCAGGCTTTGCTCAAGCGGCCGCGCAGTCGGGCGCTGCCCGATGTGGTGGCCCACCTCGAAGCCTTGCTGCAGGTGATAGGCAGCCCCTTGTACCGGCCCGACCCGGTGGTCCAGCGTCACCGGCTCGAGGCCATGGTGCGCCGCGCCTGGCGCCCGGACGGCACGGCGCGCCAGTTGTCGGCGGTGGTGTCCGACGGCGACCGCTCGGCCCTGCTCGGGCGCATCCAGGCGCCCACGCTGGTCATCCATGGCCAGGCCGACCCGCTGGTGCCGGTGGCCGCCGCGCACGACCTGCAGCGCAAGATTGCCGGCGCCAGGGCCGACATCATCTCGGGCATGGGCCACGACCTGCCTGCGGCGCTGCTGCCGCGCCTGGCCGCGGACATCGCGTCCATCGCTGCTGCGGCGGCCTGAAGTTCGGCCGGGCTGGTCCCGCCTTGCCTGCCGGCCAGGGCGGACCCGGGGCTATCCGCGTCTGGCCGCCTGGCTCGGCCTAAGCTGCAATCGAAGCGGAAAAAAAGACGACCGCGATCCGCGTACCGGTTGCCCGCGGGCCGGCGCGCCCTGCGCGGCCATGCCGTCCGTCGCTGATTTGATGTGGCTCAAGCGCTTTATGGCCGAGGGGGGCAACATCTCGGCCACGGCGCCAAGCCGTGATCAGCCGGTGTCAGGAGACAGCCTCATGGACAACAACGCGTCCGTCGCCTCAAGCGGCGTCGGGCACCCGACGCGCAAGAGTCGCTGGCCGGCCCGACTGGACTGGTTGCAGAGTGTCAGTGGCCTGATCCTGGCACTGTTCATGTGGGGTCACATGTTCTTCGTCTCGTCGATCCTGCTCGGCAAGGACGCGATGTGGACGGTGGCCAAGTTCTTCGAGGGTTATTTCGTCTTCGGCCGGTCGCTGCCCTGGGTGGTGTCCATCGTCGTAGCGGTCATCTTCGCACTGGTCATTGGCCATGCGCTGCTGGCGGTGCGCAAGTTTCCGATCAACTACGGGCAGTACCGGTCCTTCCGCGACCACGCCGCCAGCATGAAGCACAGCGACACCAACTTGTGGTGGTGGCAGGTGGTGACCGGCTTCGCACTGTTCTTCATGGCCTCCATCCACCTGTACACCATGCTCACCCGGCCCGACCGCATCGGTCCGTTCGAGAGCGCCGACCGGGTCTGGTCCGACCACTTCTGGCCGCTCTACCTGGTGCTGTTGTTCGTGGTGGAGTTGCACGGTGGCATCGGCCTGTACCGCTTGGCAGTGAAGTGGGGCTGGATCGCGGGGTCGGATCCGAATGCCACGAGAGCGCGCCTGAAGACGCTGAAGTGGGCGTTGACGGCGTTCTTCCTGGTGCTGGGCCTGGCCACGCTGGCGGCCTACATCAAGATCGGACGCGAGCACGCGCCGCAGGCCGGCGAGCGCTACACGCCGGCCTGGGCCCAGCCCGACCCGCACGCACCCGCCGCGCTGAAATGAGAGAGTTCCGATGAAAATTATCTACACGGACGTGCTCGTGATCGGCGGCGGGCTGGCCGGTCTGCGGGTGGCCATAGGCGCCAAGCGGCGCGGCCACGACGCGATCATCCTGTCGCTGGTGCCGCCCAAGCGCTCGCATTCGGCCGCCGCGCAGGGCGGCATGCAGGCCTCGCTGGGCAATGTGATCAAGGGGCAGGGCGACAACGAGGACGTGCACTTCGAGGACACGGTGCGCGGCAGCGACTGGGGTGCCGACCAGCGCGTCGTGCGCATGTTCGTCGACACGGCGCCCAAGGCAGTGCGCGAACTGGCCGCCTGGGGCGTGCCCTGGAGCCGCGTCCAGCGCGGCGACCGGCAGGTGATCATCAACGGCCAGAGGGTGACGCTGACTGAACGTGACGAGGCCCACGGCCTGGTCGCGCAACGTGACTTCGGTGGCACCAAGAAGTGGCGCACCTGCTATGTGTCGGACGGCACCGGCCACGCGATGCTGTTCGCCGTCAGCGACCGGGCCATCGCCGAATCGATTCCGGTGCACGAACGCATGGAAGCGATCGCGCTGATCCACCAGGCCGGGCGTTGCCATGGCGCGGTGGTTCGCAACCTGATCACGGGTGAGCTCAGCGCCTATGTCGCCAAGGCCACCACCATCGCCACCGGCGGTGCAGGAAGGCTATACCGCGTCACGACCAACGCGGTGATCTGCGAAGGCATGGGCACGGCGATCGCGCTCGAGACCGGCATCGCCACGCTGGGCAACATGGAGGCGGTGCAGTTCCACCCGACCGGCATCTTCCCGGCCGGGATCCTGGTGACCGAGGGTTGCCGCGGCGACGGCGGCCTGCTCAAGGATGTCGACGGCCACCGCTTCATGCCCGACTACGAGCCCGAGAAGAAGGAACTGGCCTCGCGCGATGTGGTGTCGCGCCGCATGGAGACCCATATCCGCAAGGGCAAGGGAGCCCAGTCGCGATTCGGCGAGCACCTGTGGCTCGACATCACCCAGCTCGGCCGGGCCCATATCGAGAAGAACCTGCGCGAGGTCAAGGAGATCTGCGAATCCTTCCTCGGCATCGACCCGGTGACGCAACTGATCGCGGTGCGTCCGGCCCAGCATTACACGATGGGCGGGGTGCGCACCGACCACACCGGCGAGAGCCCGACGCTGAAGGGCTTGTTCGCCGCCGGCGAGGCCGCTTGCTGGGACATGCACGGCTTCAACCGGCTGGGCGGCAACTCGGTGGCCGAGACCGTGGTGGCCGGCATGATCGTCGGCGATTTCATCGCCGACTTCTGCGACCGCAGCGCCAACGACGCGAACATCCCCACCGGCTTGGTGCGCGAGGTGCTGGCGGCCGAGCAGGCCAAGCTCGATCAACTGGTCTCTGGCGGCGGCAACGAGGATGCCTCCAAGTTGCGCATTGCGATGCAGGAGATCATGACGGCCAAGGTCGGCATCTTCCGCACCGGCACCGAGCTGTCGGCCGCGGTGACCGAATTGCAGGCCTTGCTCGAGCGCAGCCGCCACATCGGTTTGCGGAGCAAGTCGGCGGGACCGAATCCCGAGTTGGTGACGGCTTACCGCACGCAGAAGATGCTCAAGCTGGCGCTGTGCGTGGCCTACGGCGCGGCCCAGCGCACCGAGAGCCGGGGCGCGCATTTCCGCGAGGACTTCCCGCGCCGTGACGACGCGCAGTGGCTCAAGCGCACGCTGGCGACCTGGCCGCGGGCGGCCGACACCTTGCCCACGCTTGCCTACGAGCCGCTCGACGTGATGGCGATGGAATTGCCGCCGGGCTGGCGTGGCTACGGTGCCAAGGACTATGTCGAGCACCCCGACACGGCGGCGCGAGCCGCCGCGGTGGCCGCGCTGCGCGATCGATTGGCCGACGCGCCGCGATTCGAGGTGCAGCAGGCGCTGATGCCTTACGACAAGCTGTTGCCCGCCGCACTGCTCGGGCGCAATGAACGCATCGACGAGCCCCTCCCATGATCATTCCCATCCATCCGGTCGTGACGCCATTCACCGCTGCGACGCCTGCCGCGACATCGTCCGCTACACCGGCGACGAATGGCGCAGCCATGCGCCGGCTCAGGATACGCGTGCTGCGCTTCAACCCGCAGCAGCACGGTGATGCGCCGCATTGGCAGACCTATGACTTGCTCGACGCGGCCGGCATGACGCTGTTCATCGCGTTGAGCGAAATCCGCGAGAAGCTAGACCCCTCGCTGCAGTTCGATTTCGTCTGCCGAGCCGGCATCTGCGGCAGTTGCGCGATGCTGGTCGACGGCCGCCCGGCGCTGGCTTGCCGCACGCTGACCCAGGACCTGGGCGATGAGTTCACGCTGGCGCCTCTGCCGGTGTTTGAACTGATAGGCGACCTGTCGGTCAACACCGGAAAGTGGATGCGCGGCATGAGCGAGCGGTTGCAGGCCTGGGTGCACCAGCAGGAAGCCCTGCCCGACCTGACCCGGCTCGAAGTCCGCATGGCGCCCGAATTGGCCGAGAGCATCTACGAGCTCGATCGCTGCATCGAATGCGGCTGCTGCGTGGCGGCCTGCGGCACGGCACGCATGCGCGAGGACTTCGTTGGTGCGGTCGGGCTGAACAAGATCGCCCGCTTCAGGCTGGATCCGCGCGACACCCGAGACGACGAGGATTTCTACGATCTCGTCGGCGACGACGAAGGCGTTTTCGGCTGCATGTCGCTGCTGGCCTGCCATGATGTCTGCCCCAAGCACTTGCCGCTGGCCACCCAGATCGCCTTCATGCGCCGCAAGATGGTCAGCATGGCGCTGAGGTAGCGGGACAGCGACCAGGCTGGTCCAGGCTTGCCCTGGAGGCCCCGCGCGCCTTGCTGGACCCGCGCCGACCGGTCTTGCTGCAGCAGTGAACCGGCGCTGCCGGGTCGGCCTAGAGTTGCGCTATGCGCCCTTCACTGACCAGCGGCGTGTAGAGCGCGATGTCGGCCTGGATGCGATCGCGCAGTGCCTGCGGCGTGGACGGCGTGATCTCGAAGCCGGCTTGCGCGGCTCGCTCGCGCACCTCGGTCTGGGCGAGCACGGCGCTGATGTCGCGCTGCAGTTTGTCGACCACCGGTGCCGGCGTGCCAGCCACGGCCATCAACGCCGCCCAGGGGTGCATCTCGACCGGCGGACCGCCGGCTTCGAACAGGGTCGGGATCTCGCCATGGCTGGGCAGGCGCTTCTTCGCGGCCACCGCCAGCGGCCGCAGTCGGCCACCTGCCATCAGACCGGCCACGGTGTTCATGCCGATGGCGGTGAAGTCGACGTCGCTGTTGACCACCGCCGCAAGCATCGCGCCGGCGTCCTTGAACGGCACGTGCAGCATCTGCACCCCGGCAGCATGGGCGAAGGTCTCGATCGCTACATGGCTGGCATGGCCATTGCCCAGCGTGGCGTAGCTGACGCTGCCCGGCGCGCGGCGTGCCGCTTCCAGCAGCGCGGCCAGGCTGCGAAACCGGCTGCCGCCACCGACCCAGAGCAGAAAGGTCGCGTGGAACAGCAAGGTCAGCGGCACCAGATCGCGTACCGGGTCGTAGGGCAGAGTGGCATGCAGCAGCGGGTTGACCGCCATCGTGGCGGTATCGGCCAGGAACAGCGTGTGGCCGTCGGGCAAGACGCGCCGCACCTCGCCGAAAGCGACGATGCCCGACGCGCCGGGCTTGTTGTCCACCAGCACGGTCTGGCCCCATTGCTGGGCCAGTCGGTCGGCGACGCTGCGCGCCACCACGTCGGGTCCGACGCCAACCGAATAAGGCACCACCAGGCGCACCATGCGCTCCGGATAGCCTATCGCCGCCGCCGGCCAGCCTGGCAGCGCGCTGGCCAATGCGGCCAGCACCGTCCTTCGTCCCAGCGCCGGGCAGGGCACAGTCGCGTTGTTCCTCGCCGACATCAGCCCAGCATCCTCGACAACAGCGCGCCGGCCGACAGCAGCGCCGCGAACCACAGTTCTAGCCGGAAGGTGCGGAACAGCATCTCATTGAATGCCGTGCCCCGCGGGCAGTGCACGAAATCCTGCCTCAACTGCAGCGACACCGGCAGCAGCAGCAGCGGCAGCAGCAGCATGGGTGCGCGCGCCGCCAGCGCCATCATCGGCACCAGCGCATAGGGCGCCAGCAACAGCACCGCGTAGAGGCCGGACGACGCAGCGTCGCCAAAAGTGACCGCGAAAGTGCGTCGGCCGACCAGACGGTCGTGCGCGATGTCGCGGTGGTTGTTCACCGCCAGCGCGGCCGCCGCCAGGCAACCGATCGCCACCGAGGCCAGGCCGCTGACGAGACCGACGCTGCCGGTCAACACCCAGTCGGTGCCCATCACCGCGACCAGGCCGAAGAAGACGAACACCGTCAGTTCGCCGAAGGGTGAGTAGGCAATCGGCCTCGGGCCACCCATGTAGGCCAGCGCAGCCAACAGCGATGCTGAGCCTATGGCCAGCACGGGCCAGCCCCGGTAGGCCACCAGCCCCAGCCCCATCGCTGCCGCCACCAGGGCCACCAGCACGATGCCGGCGCGCACATGGCGCACGCTCAGCCAGCCATTGGCGGTGGCGCGCGGCAGGCCGGTGCGGGTGCCGCTGCTGTCGCCGCCGCGCACGGTGTAGCCGACATCGTTCTGCATGTTGGTGATCACCTGCATCAACAGCGCCGCGCCGAACACCAGCAGGGCAGCCACCAGATCGATCGCGCCCGTGCGGTCGAATCCCAAGGTGCCTCCGACGAGAACCGGGCTGATCGCCACCAGCAGACTGCGTGGCCGCACAGCAACCGCCCAGGCCTGCAGTGAACCTGCCCGTACCGGATCGGCGATGTTCGAGATGGTTCTTTCTGCGGTCATGGGCTTCTCACTTCCACCGCGAGACACGGCAACTCAGGCGGTGGATTTTCAGCGTGCGACCCGGCCGTTCGCCTTGCGCAATGTCAAGACGAGGCGCTTGGGTGCTCACGGTCGACCGGCCGGGCGGGACAGATGCCGACATGGATGCAGGCGATGCCGAAGCTCAGGTTGCTGAAATCCACCCCAGTGAAACCAGCCTCCTCGATCTGGCGGGCGAAGGTGGGCTGGTCGGGGAAGCGGCGAATCGACTCGACCAGATAGGTATAGGCCTGCGGTGAACCGGTGATCCAGGCGGCCAGTCTTGGAATGACTTGGAACGAGAAGAGCCGGTAGGCCGGGCGCAGCCAGACCGCCGGGGTCGAGAACTCGAGGCAGAGCAGGCGGCCTCCGGGCTTGAGGACCCGCAAGATCTCGACCAGCGCGTTGTCGACGCGGGTGGCGTTGCGGATGCCGAAGGCCATCGTCAGCGTGTCGACCGAAGCATCGGCCAGCGGCAGGTGTTCGGCGGTGCCGACCTGCCATGCCACTTGGTCCAGGCCGCGCGCACGCCCGACCGCCATCATCGCCGGGCTGGGGTCGACCACCGTCACCTTGCGGTCCGGTCCTGCCATGCGGGCGGCCACGTCGCCAGTGCCACCGGCCAGGTCGATGATGGTTTGTCCTGCGGCGGGCGCCGCCATGCGGACCAGGCAGCGCTTCCACCAGCGGTGTATGCCCAGGCTCATCAAGTCGTTCATCAGGTCGTAGCGCGGCGCCACGGCCTCGAAAACGCCTCTTATGCCTCGTTCTCGTTCCTGTTCATCGACGCGCTTGTCGCCAAAGGTTCGCGACAGGGGAAGGGGATCTTTCATGGTTCTCCAAGTCTGGCGGGCGGCCCAACCGTTCGGCAAAGCTGCTGCGGCGATTGGACAGCATGGCCCTGATCGGCTGGCCGGTACGGGCACTGTATGGGCAAGCGATGGGTCGTACCGTCCACTCGGCTTGATTTGCATCAACTTCCGCAAAATGCCTCGGTGCATATTCACCGTCGGTGCGGGGGCGGCCTGAGGCCACAGGCATGTGGCAGATGCGCTGCCCATGTCCATCCCTTCACGGAATGGATGATCCGATGAGCCACTGACGGGTAGCCGTTCGACAGAAACATCTTGTTCACACCTCAAGCCCATCTGGAAATTTAGCCTTCACAAGGAATCCGTCTTGAAACATCGCTGCTTGCTGGTCTTTGCACTTTCGACGCTTGCGGCCGCCTCGTCGTCCGCCCAGTCGGTCACGGTCTATGGGCTGATTGACGCCGCGGTGGAGCATGTGGACAAGGTGGGCGCCTCGGGCAGCGGCCTGAACCGCATGCCCAATCTGACCGGCAGTTTCCCGTCGCGGCTCGGTTTGCGCGGCAGCGAGGATCTGGGTGACGGCTTGCGGGCCCTGGTCACGCTGGAGATGGGGTTTTCGCCCGACACCGGCGCCCTCAGCCAGGGCGGACGGGCTTTCGGGCGCCAGTCCTTCGTCGGACTTGCCGGGCCCTGGGGCGCGGTGACCTTCGGGCGCCAGTACACGATGCTCTTCTGGTCGCTGCTGGACGCCGATGTGTTGGGGCCCAATATCTACGGCTCCGGGTCCTTGGACAACACCATCCCCAATGCCCGGGCCGATAACGCCTTTGCCTACCGGGGCACATTCGACGGACTGACCCTGGGCGCCACCTACAGCCTGGGCCGCGACGTGGTGAATGGCGGCAACCCCGCGGCCACCAACTGCCCGGGTGAACTCGCCACCGATGCCCAGGCCTGCCGCGAGTGGTCAGCGATGGTCAAGTACGACGGCGCGGCCTGGGGCGCGCTCTGGGCCATCGACGAGGTGAGCGGCGGCCCCGGCGCGTTTGCCGGCCTGACCAGCAGCGCCCTGAAGGACAGGCATGTGTCGGTCAACGGCTATGTCAATCTGGCGGCCTGGAAGCTGACGGCGGGTCTGGTATGGCGCGACAACGGCGCGAACACGCTGTCACCCCGCAGCAACCTCTGGTATGCCGGCGCGGTCTATCCCGTCACGCCGCTGCTGCTGGCCGAGGCCGAGATCTTCAGCCTGCGCTACAAGCAAGGCGGAGACAAGGCTGCGCTGGCCGCTGCGCGGATTACCTACAGCCTGTCCAAGCGCACGGCGGTCTACACCAGCTTCGGTCGCATCGCCAATGACGGCAAGCTGGCGCTGTCTGTCAGCAGCGGCGCTGTCGGCAGCAACCCGGTCGCCGGCGCTTCGCAGAACGCCATCGCGCTGGGACTGCGGCACTCGTTCTAGGCCCTGCGATTCAGGCCCACCAGGCTGCCTGTGTTCAGAACAGCCGGATGGGCCGGGCGGGTATTGCCCGCCTCCGGGTTCAGCGGAAGGGTTCGGCGCGCAGCAGCAAGTCCTCGAGCCCGGGCTCGTTCGGGTCGCGCGGTTTGCCGGGGTGGATGATGGCGACCTGGCAGCTCTCGGCGGCCTCGACCAGTTGGCGGTAGCTGCCAGCCTTGAGGTCCTTGATGTAGGCCTGCTTCTTCGCGTCGTAGCCGAACATCCGGTCGTTGATCAACTGGCACTCGTTGCAACTCGGGCAGCGTGCGGTGTCGATCCAGGTCTCATCGCGCGAGTGCACCGGTGCAGCGGTTTCCACCTCTGCTGTTGCAGCGCCCGCCGTTGCGGCGGTCACTGGCGCGGCGGCAGGCGCCGTGGCCAGCGGTTGTTGCTCGGCAATCCAGGCCGCCCGCTCGCGCGCCAGCAGACGCTCGGCATGCGAATCGTGTACGCCGCCATGCTCTTGCAGGCGGTGCCACAGCAACTGGCAGCGGCGCGTGGCCTGCATCAGCCGGGCATCGACGATGACGCGCTGCAGCGCGTCCCGCGCGTCGACCGCCAGCAGATAGGGCACCCGCTGTGCCGCGTCCCGCTCGTCCAGCAGCAGCCAATCCGCGACCGGCAACATCGTCGCATCCCAGTGTGCGCTGGGCACCAGGGCGAAATGCGTGGCTTGTCGATCATCGCAGAGCGCGAAGTCGGCAAAGGTGAAGGCACAGGGCGTGCTGACGCGCTGCTGCGCGTTGTCGACATAGGCCAGCGTCTCGACTGACCAGTCGTCGTCGGGCTGCGGGTTGTTCTCGAGCGAGAAGCGCGCGGCCCAGTTGCTGCCCGCGGCGGCGTCATAGCTGAAGGCCGGGAAAGCGCGTGACTGCATCGCCACCGCTGCGCTGAGGTAGGGCGGCAGCGCACCCGTGGTTTGCGCCGAACCTGTGAACACGCTGAACAGCGCCGGCCCCCGGCAGGCCAGACCGCGGGCGATCCGCGTGTGCATCGCGACCAGGTTGGCGCTGGACGACTGCAGCACGAACATGCCGCCCAGCCCCATCGCCGTGGTGGCCAAGCGCGCACTGCGCACGCCAAACGCGAAATGGCCGGTGCCTATCGATGCCTCTTCCAGCAGGTCCGAGGTTTGCACCAGCACCTTGACCGGCAACCCGGACGACAGCATCTCCATCAGATTGACGTTTTCGGTGGCCTCGTTGCGCTCGGGCGGGATGCACACCAGGTAGTCTGGAAAGCGTGCCAGATCCTCGCTGGTGAGGGTGTTCTGGTCGAAGGATTCAAACAACAGGTCGTGTTCGGCCGGCCGGTAGTGGCCCTGGGCTTCGAGCTCGGCGACCGCGATGGCCTTGACCAGCTCGGCCAGCTCGGCCAGTCGGTCGCGGTAGGCCTGGGCCGCGGTCGCGCAGTTGTCGAAGGCGAAACCGAAGACGGTGTCCGAGCTGTCGTCCTCGCCCGCATCGGGCGCGGCGAAGAAGCGCTGCGACTCGAGCACGCCCAGGCTGTGCACCAGTCGCGCCCGCCGGTCGGCGGGCAGCTCATCGCGCGGCGCACCCTTGCCGACGATGCGCGACAGCATGTTGAAGTCGAACGCGTCCTGGTGCGGCCCGCCGAGCGAGGACCGCAGGCTCTGGGGTTGGCGCCCGGCCTGTGAGTGACTGAAGGCCGCGCGCAGGATGTCCGACAGCTTGAGCACCAGCCTGGCCAGGTCGGCATGGAACAGGCGCGCCTTTTCGCGCTGCGCCGCGCGCCAGACATGGCTGATAAGGCGCGCCGGCATGTCGGGCGTGCAGCCCAGCAGTTCGCCCTCCGCGGGCAGCGCGCCGCCAGCATGACTCAGTACTTTCTCGAGCGTCTCGCCTTCACGGGCGCCGAGTTCGACCGCGGCCTGGTCCCACAACTCGGCCAGCGTGCCCTGGGCGCCCTGGTCGACCGCGCGACGGATCGCGCATTCGAGCTGCAGTCCATGGCGGCGCAGGCGCTCTCCCTCGATGCCGCGCGGCGCCACGTCCTTGAGCACCGCATCGACCAGGCTGGTCAGCGAGTGCACGACATGGGATCCCTGGCACCGGTCGTCGAGCAGCAGCGGAAAGTCATGGCGCAGCGTGCCGAGATCCCGGTAGGGCGCGAGCAGGGCGGGGCGCAGGCCGAGACTGGCTGTCGCGGACAAGGCCGTCTCCCGGACGCTGGCTTGCAGCCGGCCGGTGAGGTGGAAGATCAATTGATCGGGGTGCTTGGCTGGCATGTCCATCACGGGTTCTCGTTCGGTTGAGACGGCTTGGGCGCCGTCGGCTGCTGTCTCAGGCCGCCTTCCGGGTCTGGTCCGGCTCATCGGGCCAGACCGTGTACTTGTCGAGTTCGCGGTTGAAGCCGCTGCGGATGTACTCGGGCGAGCGCATCTGGCCGGCATGGCGCAAGTCCTCGTAGCAGGGCGCGGCGGGGTTGCGGTAGAGGATGCCCACTGGAATGGGATCGTCCATCGAGGCGATCTCGCGCGCCCGATCGATGTCGATCGGATCGTGCACGCGCTGGTTGCGGTAGCTGGCCGACAGGCCGGGGCTGAGCGTCAGCCCATCCGGGTGCGTCAGCAGCATCGTGCGTTGCGGATCATGCAGCCAGGGGTCGAAGGCCTTGGGCATGAACTCGGGGCAGCGCTGCAGCACCCGCACGAACGAGAAGCCGCGGTGCCTGAACGCAGCCTGCATGATGTCGAACAGCACTTCGGGCACCCAGTCGACCGCCTGCGCGATGAAGGACGCGCCCTGCACCCCCAGCGACACCGTTAGCGGGTTCATCGGCTCGAGTGTCGAGCCATAGGGCGTAGTGTTGCTCTTGAAGCCACGCGGAGAGGTCGGCGAGGCCTGTTTCTTGGTCAGGCCGTAGACATGGTTGTCGTGCAGCACCACGGTGATGTTCATGTTGTAGCGCAGCGCGTGGATCCAGTGCGCCGCGCCTATGCTGCAGCAGTCGCCGTCGCCGGTGCTGACGAAGACGTTGAGGTCGGGCCTGGCCATCTTGATGCCTTCGGCGACCGGGAAGGCGCGGCCATGCAGGCTGTGGAAGCCGTAGGTCTTCATGTAGTGCGGCAGGCGGCTGGAGCAGCCTATGCCCGAGACGAACACGGTGTTCTCGGGCGCCAGGTTCTCTTCGCTGCACAGGCGTTGCATCGCCGCCAGGATTGCGTTGTCGCCACAGCCGTTGCACCAGCGCGGCACGCCGCCCTGGTAGTCTTCCAGCGCGTGGTGCTCCTCGTGCAGCTTGATGACGCATTGGCTCAGCGAGGGGGAGAACGAGCGGCTCATGATGTGTGTACCGTGGGTTGCAGGGTGGCTTGCAAGGACGAGCGTGCGACGCGGCAGATGTCGCCAGGCTTGATCGGCTGGCCGCGCGCCTCGCTCCAGCAGTCGATGTCGACCAGGAAGCGCGAGCGCAACAGCATCGCCAGCGCCGAGTAGCGGCGGTTGTCCTCGTCGATCAGCTCGTCCTCGAGCTTGTCGGACCAGTTGCCCTCGATCGTCATCACCTGCTTGAAGCGTTTCAGGATCTCGCGTATGCCCGAGGCCATCGGTTGCAGGAAGCGCAGGTGCATGGACGAGACGGCCAGTCCCTCGGCGCGCAGTCGGGTCACCGCCTCCTCGATCGCGCCCATCGTGCTGCCCCAGCCCACCAGCAGCAGGTCGCCGCCTTCGTCGGGTGCGCCGCCGAACACCGGTGGCGGCTTGAGCGTCTTTTGCAGCGCGGCGAGCTTCAGGCCGCGCGCGCGCAGGCCCTCCTCGTTGATCTTCGGGTCGTAGGCCACCTTGCTGGAGCGGTCGTGCGCCAGTCCGGTGAGGGTGTGCATGCCTCCGGGCTGGCCGGGCTGAAAGCGCCGCGACAGCCCAGTGACCGGGTCCCAGTCGTAGGGCTTGGCGCCGGCCGGCACGGGTGTCTGGTCGACCGGCGGCGCCAGCCAGTCCTCGCTGAATTGCGGCCGCGGGAAGGGCTGCTGCGCGGTGGACAGACTGGCGTCGGACAGCACCACCACCACCATGCCGAAGGTCTCGGCGATCTTGCGCGCGGTGATCACCGAGTAGAAGCAGTCCTCGATGCTGCAGGGCGCCAGAACCACTTTCGGCGCATCGCCGTGGCTGCCGAACATCGCCGCCAGCGCGTCGCCCTGCTCGACCTTGGTCGGCTGGCCGGTGCTCGGGCCGCCGCGTTGGACGTTGACCACCACCAGCGGGATCTCGGCCATCACCGCCAGACCGATGACCTCCTGCTTGAGCGAGTAGCCCGGGCCCGAGGTGATGGTGACCGCGCATTTGCCGGCGTAGGACGCGCCCACGGCGAAAGCGCAGGCAGCGATCTCGTCCTCGGCCTGGTGCACCATGCCGCCGACCTTCTCGAACACTTCGCTCAGGTAGTGCGACGCCGAGGTGGCCGGCGTGATCGGGTACATCGCGCAGATGTCCATGCCCGAGGCCATCACGCCCAGCGCGATCGCGGTGTTGCCGTTGACGACGATCTGTGCTTGGCTGCTGCGCTGTGCCGGGATGCAGAACTTGAAGTCGAGATGGGCCTCGGCCCAGGCGGCGCCTGCATCGTAGAGCGCGACGTTGCTCGCAATGACCTTGGCGTCCTTCTTGCCGAAGATGCGGGCGATCTGCTCGCGCGCCAACGCGGCGTCCAGGCCGTAGACATTGCACAGCAGGCCCAGCACGAACATGTTCTTGCCCTTGCGCGGGTCGCTGACGAGTTCCTTGCAGCGCGCTTCCAGCGGCACCTCGTAGAGCTTGAATCCGTCTCGCCGCAACGCCTCGACCGTCTTCAGGTAGGAGTCCACCACCGCCGGGTCACGGTGGATGCGCCACATGCTCTCGAGCAGGATGGTGGCGCCGGGCTTGAGCTCATCGGCCTGCACCCGGCCGATCAGTACCTGCTCGTTGAAGGCTACCACCAGATCGGTCTGGTCGCCGCCATTGCTCACGCGCTCGGAGCCGATGCGGATGCGGATGCCGCTGGCCCCGGCAACGCTGCGTGCCGGTGGCTGGATCTCGGCCGGGATGATCTCGGTGGTCCAGATGCCGTTGCCCATGCGCGCGGCGATCGCCGCCAGCGACTGGCCGCATCTCTGCGCGCCTTCACCCGAGTCGCTGATCACCTCGACGATGTGCTCGCCGATCGCCAGCGCAGGCCGCGGCGTGGGGTCGGCACCGCGGACCGGCGCTTCGGGTGGGGAAAGGGTCTGCGTGTCGCTCATGGTGTGCGCAAGGGGTAAGGTGGAAGCGGGTGAATCGGCAGGCAGGTACGCTGAATCCAGGCTGATCAGTCAGGCCAGATGGACGCGGGCGAAATTGCGCTCGCCGCGGGCGATGCCGAACAGCCTGGCCGCTGGATCGAGGTCATCGGGCTGGTAGACGACCGCGCTATCGCGCAGTCCGAGGTAGGCCTTCATGCCGCGCGCAGCCTTGCGGCCGGCGCCCATGGCCTGGATCACCGTGGCGGCACCGGTGACGATATCGCCGCCGGCGTAGACACCGGCGATCGAGGTGGCCAGGTGCTCGTCGGTGGCGATGTAGCCGCGCTTGTCCAGTTTCAGGCCCGAGGTCTGGCCGAGGATGGGGTTGGCATGGGTGCCGATCGCGAACACCACCATGTCGCATTCAAATTCGAATTCGCTGCCCGGCACAGCTACCGGCCGGCGCCGGCCCGAGCTGTCGGGCTCACCGAGTTCCATGCGCTCGCAGCGCATCGCGCGAACGTTCTTGGCCGCGTCGCCCAGCAACTCCAGCGGGCTCGTCAGCCACTGAAAATCGACGCCTTCCTGGTGCGCATGGTGGATCTCCTCGGCCCGGGCGGGTGCTTCGGCCGCGCTGCGCCGGTAGATGCAATAAACCTTCTCGGCGCCAACCCGCAGCGAGACGCGCATCGCGTCCATCGCCGTGTTGCCGGCGCCTATCACCGCCACGCGCCGGCCCGGTTGCAGTGGGGTGTCGTAGGCCGGAAAGTCGCGCCCGCGCATCAGGTTGCAGCGCGTCAGCCACTCGTTGGCCGACAGCACGCCGCCCAGCGATTCGCCCGGTATGCCCATGAAGCTCGGGTAGCCCGCGCCGGTGCCGATGAACACCGCGTGGAAACCCATCTCGGTAAGCATCTGCTCGACCGTGAACAGCCGCCCGACCAGGGTATTGCATTCGAACTTGATGCCCAATTGCCTGAGCTTGCCGATCTCCATATCGACCACGCTGTTGGGCAGGCGGAAGTCGGGGATGCCGTACTTGAGCACGCCACCGGGCTCGTGGAAGGCCTCGTAGACGGTGACGTCGCAACCGGCCTTGGCCATGTCGGCGGCGCAGGCCATGCCGGCCGGACCCGACCCGACGATGCCGACCTTGAAGCGGGTGGGCTCGATGTAGGGGATGTTGGTCCAGCCCTGGGCAATCGCCATGTCACCGACAAAGCGCTCGAGCCTGCCGATCGCCACCGGCTCCAGCGTCTCGCCCACGGTGCAAACCCCTTCGCACTGGTTTTCCTGCGGACACACCCGGCCGCACACCGAGGGCAGCAGGTTGGTGTCGGTGATCACGTCGTAGGCGCCATGGAAGTTCTTGGCGCTCATCTTCAGGATGAAGCCGGGGATGTCGATGCCGACCGGGCAACCGCGCACGCAGGGCTGGTCAGCGCAATCCAGGCAGCGTTCGGCCTCGACCAGCGCGTCTTCCAAGCGGTAACCGCAGGCCACCTCGTCGAAGTTCGTCACCCGCGCCTGCGGACTCTGCTCGGGCATGGGCGTGCGCGCCTGCGGGATGGTGCGTATCGTCTTCTTCTTGGCCATGGTCGGTTCCTGATCGGAGGGTGCGGGCGAGCGGGTCGCTGAGCGAGTGCCTCAGTGCGGGTCCGCCGCCTTGTCAGGCGCAACCGTGTCGGCCGTGGCGCGGATGCGGCAACTTTCGTTGAAGGCTTCCAGCGCGCTCTTCTCGGTCGACTTGTAGCGCCCCAGGCGCGCCATCAGGTCGTCGAAATCGACCTGGTGGCCGTCGAAATCAGGTCCGTCGACGCAGGCAAACTTGACCGTATCGCCGATCTTGACGCGGCAGCCGCCACACATGCCGGTGCCGTCGACCATCACCGGGTTCAGGCTGACCAGGGTCTTGATGCCCAGCGCGCGCGTTGCATCGGCGCAGCCCTTCATCATGATCGGCGGGCCTATCGCCACCACCTCGTCGATGTCGGCATGCCGGGCTATCGCCTGCCGGATGCCCTCGGTGACCAGGCCCTTGATGCCGGCCGATCCGTCGTCGGTGCAGACGATCAGTTCATCGCAGCAGGCGCGGAACTTGTCTTCCCAGAACATCAGGCTCTGGTTGCGGAAACCCAGCACGCCAATGACATAGGCGCCGCTTTCCTTGTACGCGCGGGCTTGGGGGTAGACCGGCGCCACGCCCAAGCCACCGCCGACACAGATCACTTTCTTGGCCTGGCCGATGTGGCTGGGGATGCCCATCGGTCCGACCATCGCATGCAGATGCGTGCCGACGCGGCAGTTGCGTTGCATCTCCCTCGTGGTCTTGCCGACCGCCTGGATCACCAGCGTGATCGTGCCCTTGTCGTGGTCGAAGTCGGCGATGGTCAGCGGGATGCGTTCACCTTTTTCATGTTCCATCACGATGACGAATTGGCCTGGCTTGGCGGCCCTGGCCATCTGCGGGTGGCGCACCTCAAGCAGGTAGGTGACCTCGGAAAAATCTTCGCGTGCAACGATCTCGAAATCGGACATGCTATCCCTCGGGCTGCGGCGCCTGACCAACCTGCCAGATTCGGGCTTGCCGGATGCTGTCGTGCAGGGGACGAAGTCCGCTTGATGTTTGACAGAATCCAGCGTAACGGCGTGCAGGGTTGACCCCTTGCGGTGGATCAATCGTGCCCCAATGCCATATGAGCGGCTTTCTAGCCCCTGTGTGGCAGCGTCTCCGCCACTTACTTCGGATGGCGGACAGTCGCCGTGCCCGTTTGAGCAAGGTCAATCTCAAGCCGTCAGTGCCGGGCGCAGAATCGACTTTTCCCTTGCGGCCGGCCCTCGGGTGCCCATTCGCCATCGGCCGCTTCGCACATCCGACAACGAACGACCACGGCAGGAACCAGGCCATGACACAGACCCTGTTGCAGGAACTCCAGAAGCATCCGTTTGTCGCCGAGTTCCGGCCCGAGCACAATGCCATCCTGGCCTCGCTGGCCAAGCAGGTGCAGTTCGACCCCAACCAGGTAATTTTTCGCGAGGGCGACGTCTACTCGGTCTTCTACCTGCTGGGCTCGGGCATGGTGGCGCTGGAACTGGAGTCGGCCGAGACGGTGCTGCGCGTGCAGACCCTGTATGCCGGCGATGAGCTCGACTGGTCGGCCTTGTTGCCGCATGCCGGCAAGCACTTCCAGGCCCGCGCGCTGAGTCCGGTGACGGCGCTGGCGTTCGAGGGCGAGCAGTTGCTGGCCGCCTTCAAGCGCGACCCTGAATTCGGCCTGGCCTTCATGCTGCGGCTGATGGGCGTGGTCTCGGAGCGGCTGCGCGCCACGCGCGTCCAACTGATGGACATGTACTCGCCGGTGGCCAAGCGCGCCGGCAACTGAGCAGGGAGCCACGGCAAGACCGGCCTTGGCCGGCCTCGTCCGGCTTCAGGGCGCTCAGCGGTGACGCCACCGGCTCAGAGACGGGCCATCATCCAGCCAGGGAAAACCGCCACCAGCAACGCAGCCACCAGACAGGCCAGGCTGGCACCCATCGCCAAGCCGCGGGATGACTTGCCCGCCGGCGCCGCTGCGGCGTCCGGGCTCATGAACATCAGTTGTATCACTCGCAGGTAGAAGTAGATCCCGAGGTAGCTGCCGACCAGGCCGAGCACCGCGTAAGTCGTATGACCCGCGGCCATCACGTTGCGGAAGATCATGAACTTCGCGACGAAGCCGGGGAAGGGCGGCAGACCGGCCAGAGACAGCATCGCGATGCCTATCATGAGCGCTGCGAAGGGTGAGCGGTGGAACAAGCCCTTCAGCTTGTCCAGGCGGTCGCGCAGGCTGTCGTCATCCGACGCCGGCAATGAGGCGAAGGCCAGCAGGTTCATCAGCGCGTAGGCCAGCACATAGAAGGTGACGGCCTGCAACCGGCCTTCCGCAGCACCCAGCAAGGCGTAGAACAGGTAGCCCGCATGAGCGATCGAACTGTAGGCGATCAAGCGGCGCAGGCTGAGCTGCTTCATGGCGGCCAGGTTGCCCCAGACGATGGAGGCCAGCGGCAACACAGCCAGCAACTCCAGCATCGGCGAGGCCAGCACCGCCTGGCCGAACAGCCGCACCGCCGTCAGCAACACCGCGGCCTTGACGATCGTCGCCATGTAGGCCGTCACCGGCACGCTGGCGCCTTCGTAGGCATCGGGCGCCCAGGCATGGAAGGGCACGATCGCGGCTTTCAGGAAGAACGCCAGGATCACCAGCACGACGGCCGCGCGCGCCATGTTGTCGGGTGCGGCCAGCGCCTTCGAGAACGCCGACAGCGCTAGCGATCCGGTGCCGCCATACAGCAGCGACGCCCCCATCAGCAGCATGGCCGAGGCCACTCCGCCCAGCACCAGGTATTTGAGCGCGGCTTCGGCACTTTGCGGCCGGCGGTAGGCCAGCAGCACCAGCACATAGACTGGCAGCGACATGATCTCCAGCCCGAGGAACAGCGTCAGGAAACTGTCGGCCGACTGCATCAGGCAGGCGCCGTAGAGCGAAGACAGCAGCAGGATAGGGAACTCGCCATCCGAGAAATCGTTACGCGACATCAGCAGCACCGGCAGCGCCAGCGCCAGCACCATCGCCTTGGCCAGCAGCGTGGCAGGGTCGACCGAGAACTGCCCGGCGAAGGGCGCTGTCGAGTAGCCCGACAGCGACAGGTTGAGCGCAGTCAGCGCCGCCGCGCCGACACAGACCAGCGCCACTGCCAGCGCGGCACGCTGCCAGTGGCCGGCGATCTCGATGGCGATCAACAGCACGATGCCCAGCAGCAGCAGATGCTCGGGCATCATCGCGGTCAACACGGCGTGGCTGATCATTTCGTTCCTCCGTCAAGGCGCGAAGTGGTCACGAGTTGCTGGTAGGCCTTGGCTGCCAGTTCAGTCTTGCGCATGGGTTCATCCGGGAACAGGCCGAGGGCGAAAACGGCGACGACGATCAGCGCGAGGATGCTCTTCTCGCGGCCGTTCAGGTCGGACAGCGGCATATGCGGCGCCTTGGCCGCGCCGTAAAGGAAACCGAGTGCGAAGCGCAGCATGTACAGCGCGCCCAGCACCACGCCAGTGACCGACACCACCGCCAGCACCAGCGGCAGGCTGTTGCCAGCCTGGTATTGCGGCCAGGCGGCCTTGAAGGCGCCCAGCAGCACCAGGAACTCACCGGTGAAGCCGCTGGTGGTGGGCAGACCGACCGAGGCCAGCGTGAGGATCATGAAGAACACCGAGTACACCGGCAGCAGCTTGGCCAAGCCACCGTAGGCCGCCAGTTGCCGCGTGTGGCAGCGCTCGTAGATCATGCCGACCATCAGGAACAAGCCGCCCGCGACCAGGCCGTGGCTCACCATCTGGATCACCGCGCCCTGGATGCCGATCAGGTCCAGGCTCAGCAGCCCCAGCATCACATAGCCCAGGTGGCTGATCGATGAGTAGGCGATGATCTTCTTGATGTCGTCCTGCACCAGTGCCAGGCAGGCACCGTAGACGATGCTGACCACCGCCAGCGTCATCAGCAGCGGCGTGAATTGCGCCGTGGCATCGGGAAACAAGGGGAAGCCGAGCTTCATGAAGCCGTAGGTGCCCATTTTCAGCATCACGCCGGCCAGGATCACCGAGCCTGCGGTAGGCGCTTCGACGTGGGCGTCGGGCAGCCAGGTGTGCAGCGGAAACATCGGCACCTTGATCGCAAAGCTGAGCGCGAAGGCGGCGAACAGCCAGGCTTGCACTTGCGCCGGCAACTTGGCCTTGACCAGGTCGGCGATTGCGAACGAGACCACGCCGGTGCTGGACTGCAGCGAGTAGACGAGGTAGATCAGCGCGCCCAGCATCAGGATGCTGCCGAAGGCGGTGTAGAGCACGAACTTGATCGTCGCGTAGATGCGCCGCTCACCGCCCCAGATGCCGATCAGCAGGAACATCGGGATCAGCATCGTCTCCCAGAAGGCGTAGAACAGGAACAGGTCCTGCGCGACGAAGGTGCCCATCATCGCGAACTGCACCAGGAAGACCATCGCGTAGAACAGCTTGACGTCCTTGGTGATCGCGGAGAACGCCCCGGCCACCACCAGCGGGCCGAGGAAAGCCGTCAGCATCACCAGCAGCACGTTGACCCCGTCGAGGCCGATCTGGTAACTCACGCCCCAGCGCTCTATCCACGGCAGGCGGGTTTCGAACTGCAGGCCGGCCACGCCGCTGTCGAAGCCGGCGTAAAGCCAGGCGGTCAGCGCGAGCTGCAGGACCATCACGCCCAGCGTGAGTCGGCGCGTGAAGTCGTGGTGGCCTGCCGGGGAGACGATCAGCAGTCCGACGCCTACCAGCGGCAGCCACAACACCAGGTTGAGGGCGAACTTGAGGAATTCAGCGTCAAACATGGCGCCAGCTCCAGAGCACGGCGCCGACGATACCGCTCAGCACGAACAAGGCATACCACTGCAGGCTGCCGGTCTGCAGGCGGCCCAGCAAGCCGCCGCCAAAGCGTCCGATTGCCGCCATCCCGTTGAGGGTGCCGTCGAGCAGGATGCGGTCGCCCAACCGCAGGAAGACCCGGTCGGAGATCCAGACCAGCGGTTGGTTGATCACCCGCTCGTACAACTCGTCGATGAAGTACTTGCCCGACAGCCAGCGGTGCAGGCCGGCAAAGGATTGCTGCAGTCGGTCGACACGGCCGGACGTGCCGCCGTACAGCAACCAGGCCAGGCCGAGGCCGGCGGCTGCCAGCACGACCGACAGCACCAGCAGCGGGGTCTCGAAATGGTGCAGCGATTCGTGCACGGCGGGCAAGGGCAATTGGGGCTCCAGGAAATGCGGTATCGCGATGAATCCGCCGAGTGCTGACAGCACGGCCAGCAGCATCAGCACGCCGGTCATGGACAACGGGGATTCGTGAGCATGGTGTTCGACCTCCGGCGTCATCCGCGATTTGCCGAGGAAGGTCAACCACAGCAGGCGGAACATGTAGAAGGCCGTCATCAACGCCGTGGCTGCGGCGATACCCCACAGCAGCGCTGACCCGCCCCGCGTGCTGGCGAAGGCGTACCACAGGATCTCGTCCTTCGAGAAGAACCCGGCCAGCGGCGGGATGCCGGCGATCGCCGCCGTGGCCACCGCGAAAGTGATGAAGGTGACCGGGATCTTGCGCGCCAGGCCGCCCATCTTGCGCACGTCCTGCTCGCCGCCCAGCGCGTGGATCACGCTGCCCGCGCCTAGGAACAGACAGGCCTTGAAGAAGGCGTGGGTGACGACGTGGAAGATCGCCACGCCGTAGGCACCTACGCCCAGCGCCAGGAACATGAAGCCCAACTGCGAGACGGTCGAGTAGGCCAGCACCTTCTTGATGTCGGTCTGCACCAGCGCCACGGTGGCGGCAAAAAACGCGGTGGCCACGCCGACGGTTGCGATCACCATCGAGGCCTCGGGTGCCAGCAGGTAGACGCCCGCCATACGCGCGACCAGGTAGACCCCGGCCGTGACCATGGTGGCGGCGTGGATCAGGGCCGAGACCGGTGTCGGGCCGGCCATCGCGTCGGGCAGCCAGACATGCAGGGGGATCTGCGCCGACTTGCCGGTGGCGCCGACGAACAGCAGGATGCCCACCATGCTGGCCGACACCAGGGTAGCCGCGTTGCCGTGGCTGAATGCGGTGTTGATGCGGTCCATGTCCAGCGTGCCCAGTGCCTGGTAGAGCACGAACATGCCCAGCAGGAAACCCGCGTCGCCGATGCGGTTGGTGATGAAGGCCTTCTTGCCGGCGCGGGCGTTGGCCAGGTCGTCGAACCAGAAGCCGATCAGCAGGTAGGAGGCCAGGCCGACGCCTTCCCAGCCGACGAACAGCACCAGCAGCGAGCGGCCCAACACCAGCAGCAGCATGAAGAACAGGAACAGGTTGAGGTAGGCGAAGAAGCGGCCAAAACTCTTGTCGTGCGCCATGTAGCCGACCGAGTAGACATGGATCACTGACCCGACGCCGGTGACGATCAGCGCCATCACCGCGGTCAGGCGGTCGAAGTAGAAGGCGACCTCGAAGTTGGCGCTGCCAATCGACGCCCAGCGGTAGGCGGTCTCGACCAGCGGCGCGTAGCCGCCGGATTTCAGATCCAGCAGTGACTTCACCACCAGCACGAAGGACAGCAGCGGCAGGGCGCAGCCCACCACGGTGACGAAGCGTTTGCCGACGCGGGGGCCGCCCTGACCCTCGCCAAGGCGGGTGGCGAGCACGCCGTTCAGCACGAAGCCGAGCAGCGGGAGCAGAACGATGACGGTGAGCATGGATGACATCGAAGGTCAACCCTTCAGGTCGCTGTAGGCATCGATGTCCAGCGTGCGCTTGTCGCGGACCAGCAGCAGCACGATGGGGATGGCCAGGGCAATTTCAGCCGTGGCCACGACGAAGATCAGGAAGACCAGCACCGCGCCGGCGGTGGTGGCGGTCTGCTGGGCGAAGGTCACCAGGCTGAGGTTGACGCCGTTGAGCATCAACTCCATGCACATCAGCATCACCAGCACGTTGCGCCGGACGATCACGCCGAGCAGGCCGATGGCAAACAGCGCCACCGACAGGCCCAGCAAGAACTGCGTTCTATCCATGGTGCGCTCTCCGGCTGACCTTGATGACGGCCAGCGCCGCCACCACCGCGGCCACCAGCAGCACCGAGGTGAGTTCGAAATGCAGCCAGTACTGGTTGAGGAAGGTGGCCGAGAAGCTCGCGATGCCGTAGCCCTGTTGGCCGATGTTGCCCACCGGGGCGGGCAGGGTGCGCCAGATGCTGATGACGATGGCACCCAGCAGCAGCGCGAAACCGATCAATCCCGGCCACAGCAGGCTGGAAAAGCGCGGTCCGGTGGCCTCGCGCACATCGAGCAGCATGATCACGAAGACCATGAAGACCATTACCGCGCCGACATAGATCAGCACCTGGAAGGCTGCGATGAAGTGCACGCCGAGCAGGCCGTAGACCACGCCCAGGCAGACCATGGTGGTGATCAGCGCCATCGCTACCCGCATCGGCTGCCGTGACACGATCATCAGCGCCGCGGCGGCCAGCGCACCGGTGCCGAACAACAGCAGCAGCAGGCCGTCCAGGCTTTGGAGCAGTGCCCCGGTCATGACGTGCCCCCGGCCTTGTGCAGGGGAATCGCGGTGCGTGGGCCAGCGGCGCCCTTGCCCGAGGGCGGGTAGGGCTTGGCGACATCGCTCTGCGGTTGCCAGGTCAGCATCTCGTCCATCGTCAGCCACATCTGGTGCCTGTCCTCGGCCGGCAGGCCGGGTGTTTCCTTGGCCATGCGGATGGCGTCCTCCGGGCAGGCTTCGACGCACAGGCCGCAGAACACGCAGCGCGAGTAGTCGATCTCGAAGCGCACCGGAAACTTCGGGTGTGCGACGTCGCTGGGGTCGAAGCCGGCCTCGATCTCGATCACCTTGGCCGGGCAGACCGTGGCGCACATGTTGCAGGCGATGCACTGCGGCTTGCCGTCGGGGCGCTGCGTCAGCACATGCTTGCCGCGGTTGGCCGGCGCGTAGTCGAAGCGGGTTTCCTCCGGGTAGAAGGTGGTCAAGGCCCCCTTCTTGCCGGTCATCCAGCGCCCCATGTTGCGCAGGAAGACGCGGCTGGTGATGGCCAGGCCGCGCAGGATCTCGGGCAGGTAGGCAAGTTCCCACCAGCCCATCGTGGGCTCGTTCCAGTACACCTTGCGCACGTGGGGCTTGTTCTTGTAGCTTGACTTGGCAGGAGCAGTCACAGCGGCGCCCCTTGGTGAGACCACACCAGCACAGCGGTGATGCACAGGTTGGCCAGTGCCAGCGGCAGCATGAACTTCCAGGCGAAACGCAGCACCTGGTCGTAGCGGAATCGGGGCAGGGTCCAGCGCACCAGGATCTGGAAGCTGCACACCACCATCACCTTGGCCAGGAACACCACCAGTTGCGTGACGACCACCGCGCCATGGCTCATCGCCAGTGGGTAGCCGCCGGGCAGCGTGAAGCCGGCGTCGTTCATGTAGGGCAGGTTGTAGCCGCCCAGGAACATCGTCGTGAACAGCGCGCCGATGATCGCGATCTCGATGAACTCGGCGAACATGAACAGGCCCATCTTCATCGAGGTGTACTCGGTGTAGTAGCCGGCGATCAGTTCCGACTCCGCCTCGGGCAGGTCGAAGGGGATGCGCTTGTTCTCGGCGATCGCGGCGGTCATGAACAGCACCGCGGCGAAGGGCTGGTAGACCAGCCCCCAGGCCGGCAGGAAGCCCAGCACCGTGCCCGACTGCTGGCGCACCATCGCCCCCAGGTCGATCGTGCCGTAGACCAGGATCAGGCCGAGCACCGTCAGGCCCATCACCAGTTCGTAGGAGATCATCTGCGAGCCGGCGCGCAGGCCGCCGAGCAGCGAGAACTTGTTGTCCGACGACCAACCCGCCAGCATCGTGCCGATGATGGTCAGGCCGCTGAAGGCGAACACGACCAGCAAACCGGCGTCCAGGCGCGCGATCTGCATCGGGTAGGTGCGGCCGCCAAACCAGTCGGCCAGCGCCGGGAACAGCCGGCCCGGGTCGACCATGCCGCCGAAGGGCACTACCGCGAACACCAGCAGCACGGGGGTGAAGACGACCCAGGGCGCGACCGTGTAGGCAAGCCAGTCATGGGTGCGCGGCGTGAAGTCTTCCTTCATCAGCATCTTGATGCCATCGGCGATGCCGTGGAACAAGCCCATCCAGACCAGCTTGATCTGGGTGTACGGGATGCGGATGTAGGCCCGGTTGGCGCCCAGGCGGTCCGACATCACCGCCGCCTGCTTGCGCTCGACCCAGGTCAGGACCGTGCCGAAGGTGATCAGCATGACCAGCGCGTAGACGATGAAGACCAGCGAGACGCTGAGGTCCTGGGTCATGACGACACCCCCGGGGCCAGCACGGCCACAGGCGCCAGCTCGGCGAACAAGGCCTGCGCGTCCACCACCCCGGGTTGGCAGGTGAAGCAGGCCTCGAAGCCGGTCACGGTGCCCTGGAAGTTGGTGTAGTGGCCGCTGCGCTCGGTCTGGACGCTGATCGGCAGGAACACATCGGCGTGGCCGTTTTCAGGCTGCAAATAGCTGTTGAGGTAGATGATCTTGGCCTTGGGTGGCAGCTGGGCGAAGCTGAAGCCCTCGCCCCACACCAGCACCAGATCGGTGTCGGGCGGGAAGGCGTCGGTCGCGGTCTTTGGCAGCGCCGGGAACAGCGCGATCGCCGCCGCGCGGTTCGGGTTCTTGTCGGGCTGGATCAGCACATCGTCCGCGATGACCTCGCCCGCCACCGGCTGCCAGTCGGCTTTGACATGGCAGGCAAAGCGCTGGCCCAGCGCGGTGTTGAAGGCCGTCAACTCTTCGTTCGAGCCCCAACTCGACACCAGCGCGACCGGTTGCCTTGCCGCGGCAATCAAGTCGCGCGCCAGGGCGATGGCCGCCTGCAACTCGACCGGTCGGCCTTTCTGCATCGCGTGGTCAGCGCGGGCGCGCTCGAAGATCTGTGCCAGGTCGCGCCCCTTGTTGCAGATCCACGGGCCATTGACGGCGGGGTTCTCCAGCGGGGTGACCCGGGCTATGCGGGCATTCTGGCCCGCGTCCAGGTTCTTCAGTTTCCACTCGCTCTTGCGGTGCCAGAGATTGATGCTGCAGCCCCGCGAGCAGCCCGGGCAGACCGACGGTGTGGGCTTCAAGTACCAGACCCGCGCCTTGTGCAGGAACTGGCGCGACAGCAATGCGCCCACCGGGCAAAGGTCGATCACGTTGTCGGAATACGGATCGGCCTCGAAGGCGCCGTCCTCCACCGCCCGGATCAGCGAGTGGTCACCGCGGCTTTGCACGCCCAGCGCGTTGGTCTTGGAAATTTCGCGCGTGAAGCGGACGCAGCGCGTGCACAGGATGCAGCGTTCGTTGTCGAGCACGATGCGCTCGGACAGCGGGAAGAACTTGGTCGCGGTGACCTTGGCGTCGCGTGATACCGAGGGCTCGCCGTTGTACTCGTAGTGGTAGTCCTGCAGCGTGCATTCGCCGGCCTTGTCGCAGATGCCACAGTCCACAGGGTGGTTCAGCGTGATGAACTGCAGCGTCTCCTTGCGGCGCAGCCTGACCTTGTCGGAATCGGTCAGCACCCGCATGCCGCGGGTGACCGGCATGTTGCAGGCGATGTCGAGCCAGCCGCTGCCACCGCCCGGGCTGTCGCTTTCGACCTCGACCGTGCAGATGCGGCAGTTGCCCGGCACCGAGAGGTGGGTATGCCAGCAGAAGTAGGGGATGAAGAAGCCGTTGGCCTTGGCCGCCTGCATCACGGTCTGGTTGTCTTCGGCCTGGACCGGCTGGCCATTGATGAAGAACTCAAGCATGTTCAGTCACTCCGCCTGCCACTTCAATCCGCCCTTCGAAGCGCGAGCGCTTGTTCGTGATCCAGAACTCGAATTCGTCCCGGTACTTGGCCAGGATGCCCAGCGTGGCGTAACCCGCGGCGTCGCCCATGCCGCAGATCGTCGCACCGTCGTTGGCCTTGGAAATGCGGATCAGCTGATCGATGTCGTCCATCCGGCCTTCGCCGGCGACGATGCGGTCGATGATGCGGTGCATCCAGCCCATGCCCTCGCGGCAGGGCGTGCACTGGCCGCAACTCTCATGGTGGTAGAAGCGCAGCAGGATCTGCAGCAGCCGCACCATGCAGCTGCCTTCGCCGATCACCACCATGCCGCCAGAACCCACCCCCGACCCGGCCGCCGACAGGCTGACATGGTCGTAGGTGACGGTCTCGATCTCTTCCGCAGTCAACACCTTGGTCGAGATGCCGCCGGGCACGATGCACTTGATCTTGCTGCCGCCCAAGCCGCCACCGCATTCCCCGTAGATGAACTTGGCCAGCGGGGTGCCGTATTCGACCTCGTAGACGCCGGGACGCTCGACGTGGCCCGAGATCGACACCAATTGCGTGCCCGGGCTCTTGGCCGTGCCGACCTTGCGGAAGGCCTCGGCGCCATGCGCCACGATGCCGGTGACGTTGGCCAGCGTCTCGACGTTGTTGATGACGGTAGGCTTCTGGTACAGGCCGCGCACCGTCAGGCGGGGCGGGCGGTTGCGTGGGTAGCCTTTCTTGCCCTCGATCGAGGTGATCAGCGCCGAAGCCTCGCCGCAGACGTAGGAGCCTGCGCCGCGGTAGATCACGATGTCGCAGCAGAAGTCGGTTCCCATAATTCGTTCGCCAAACAAGCCGGCGGCGTAGGCTTCCTCGACTGCATCGGCCAGGCGCCGGTACGGCAGGTCGAACTCGCCGCGGATGTAGACGAAGGCATGGCGAACCTGCAGCGCGTAGGCGGCGATCAGCATCGACTCCAGCAGCAGATGCGGTGCGTTCTCCAGGATCCAGCGGTCCTTGAAGGTGCCGGGCTCGCCCTCGTCGGCGTTGGCGCACAGGTAGTGCGGCTGCTCGTCATTGAGCTTGATGACACCCCATTTGCGACCGGCGGGAAAAGCCGCGCCGCCGTGGCCCAGGATGCCCGATGCCGCCACCTCCTTGGTAACCTCTTCGGGGCGCATCGTGCGCAGCACCTTGTCCAGCGTGGTGTAGCCGCCGCGGGCCCGCACATCGGCCAGCAGGTGCGAGGTGGCGGTGACCGGGAAGGTCATGATCAGTTTGGTGCCCGTCATTTCGGCAAACCCTCGATCAGTGCATCGAGCCGCGCCGGGCTCATGTTCTCGTGATAGGCCTCGTTGAGCATCACCACCGGCGCCGTGCCGCAGGAGCCCAGGCACTCGACGGTGGACAACGTGAAGCGGCCGTCGGCGGTGGTCTGGCCGGGCGCTATGCCAAGCTTGCGGCTGAGATGGCCTATCACCCCTTCAGCGCCGCGCATCGAGCACGACAGGTTGCGGCAGGCCTGCAGGTGCCACTGGCCGATAGGTGCGCGCCGGAACTGGGTGTAGTGCGACAGCACCTCCTCGATCTGGATGCGTGGCACGCCGATGTAGTCGGTCAGCTCGGCGATGTCGCTGTCGGCGACGAAGCCGCGGTCTTGCTGTATCCGGTGCAGGCAGGGTAGCACCAGCGACGACTCGCTGCCCGGCGGGTAACGCCGACGCATCAGCTCGAACTCAGCGATCAAGTGCTTCATCGGTCGCACTCCCCGCCGATCATGTTGACCGAACCGAAGGTGGGCACGATGTCGGCCAGTTGCCCGCCGTCCAGCATGCGATGAACGCCGCCCATGTGCACGAAGCTGGGCGACCTGACATGCACTTTGTAGGGTGTGCCCAAGCCCGTGCTGACCATGTAGAAACCCAGTTCGCCATTGGGCGCCTCGTGGGCGCAGTAGACCTCGCCGGCCGGCACCCTGGGCCCGTCCATCACCAGCTTGAAATGGTTGATCAAGGACTCGATCTCCGAGTACACCAGCGCCTTGTCGGGAAAGCTGCAGCGGCGGTCGTCGACGTTGATCGGTCCCGACATCGAGGGCGATTGCAGGATCTCCGCCAACTGCCTCATCATGTGGACCGACTCGTCCATTTCGCGCATACGCACGAAGTAACGGTCGTAGTTGTCGCCCTTGATGCCCACCGGAACCTCGAAGTCGAGTTCGGCGTAGGCCAGGTACGGGGTGTCCTTGCGCAGGTCGCGCGCCACGCCGGTGGACCGCAGCAGCACACCGGTGTAGCCGTAGCTCAGCGCGTCGGCGGTGCTGATGACACCGACGTCGCGCATCCGGTCGATGAAGATGCGGTTGCGGTCGACCAGTCCATGCACCCGGCCGACGAATTCCTCGTACTGGACGAGGATCTCTTCCAGCCGCTTCAGCCAGCCCTCGGGCAGGTCGCGCGCCAGACCGCCGATGCGGCCATAGCTGTAGGTGACGCGCGCGCCGGTCAACGCGGCGAGGTGCTCGTACATGAAGTCGCGCACCATCACCAGGTACAGGAACGCCGTCATCGCACCGAGCTCCATCAGCCCGGCCGCCAGGCAGGTCAGGTGGTCGACCAGGCGCGAGTACTCGCTCAGCAGGGTGCGCAGGTAGCGGCAGCGAGGCGTGATCTGCACACCCATCAACTGCTCGACGCCATCGCAATAGGCAAAGTCGTTGATCAGCGCCGAGACATAGTTCAAGCGGTCCACGTATGGGATCAGGTTGTGCCAGGTGTGGTCCTCGCACTCCTTCTCGAAACCGCGGTGCAGGTAGCCGCAGTGGATGTCGGTTCGCAGCACGCGTTCACCGTCCAACTCGGCAATGATCTGCACTGTGCCGTGGGTGGCGGGGTGCGATGGGCCGATGTTGACGAAGACCGAGTCGGGACGCTGGTTGCCCTCGAAG
>CANGHK010000002.1 GCA_947453625.1 Burkholderiales bacterium | reverse complement strand
GTTCGACACCGAACCCACCGAACCAGAGGGGTGCAACAGCAGCCCTATGCGGCAGACCCAGAAACAACAAAGCCCATCTCAATGGACGGGCTTCGGGGGGATCTTGGTGGCCTGGGGCGGAATCGAACCACCGACACGCGGATTTTCAATCCGCTGCTCTACCAACTGAGCTACCAGGCCAACAGCCAAAGAGTATAAACGCAAAAACCGGTCTGGCTGCGCCAAGCGTGCCGACTACGGCCCGCTGCGCTTGCTGCGGGCCAGGTCCACGCCCAGTTGCTTGAGCTTGCGGTACAGGTGGGTGCGCTCCAGACCGGTCTTCTCGGCCACCCTTGTCATCGAGCCGCTCTCCTTGGCCAGGTGGAACTCGAAGTAGCTCTTCTCGAAGGCGTCGCGCGCCTCGCGCAACGGCCGGTCGAGGTCGAAACGCTGCTCGGCCTGCGGGCCCGCCGGCTGGGGCGGCAGCACGGCACCGCCCTGGCCTGCCGGCAAGACCCCGGCCTCGCCGGCCGGCACGGCGTCGGTCCTCTGGCCACCCAGGCCACCGGTAGTGACGCTGACCGCCAGCGCCACCCGCGGCGGCGGCCGCACCAGCGCCTGCTCGACGGCGCGCAGCAGTTTCTGCAGCGTGATCGGCTTTTCCAGAAAAGCGGTGGCACCGTACTTGGTGGCCTCGACCGCGGTGTCTATGGTGCCGTGGCCGCTCATCATGATCACCGGCATGCTGAGCTGGCCGCTCGCGCCCCATTCCTTGAGCAGGCTGATGCCGTCGACGTCGGGCATCCAGATGTCGAGCAAGACCAGGTCGGGGCGGATGCGTTCTCGCGCGGCGCGCGCCTGCGCGGCGTTCTCGGCCAGTTCGATGGTGTGGCCCTCGTCGGACAGGATTTCAGACAGCAGGCCGCGGATGCCCAGTTCGTCGTCAACTACAAGAATCGTTGCCATGCGTGCTCACTGCCCCGGCGTTGCGGCGACGGCCGGTGCAGGGTTGGGGTCTAGGGTCCGGGCGAGTGCCGGCATGTCGATGGATGCTTGCGTAGCAGGGGAAGCGAAGCGTGAAAATGATATCGAAACCTGGGCGCCGAGGATCGGACCCTCGGCTGCACTGCCCACCAGCGCTTCCGCGGCGGGCGGACCGCGACGGTTGACGATGCGCACCCGCGCACCATGTTCGTCGGCAATCTTCTTGACCACCGCCAGTCCGAGGCCGGTGCCCTTGGGCTTGGTCGTGACATAGGGCTCGAACGCCCGCTTGAGCACTTTGTCACCAAATCCCGCACCATTGTCGCTGACCTTCAATCGCACCGCGCGCAGCTCGCCGCTGTCGGCGCGGGCGGCTTCGGTGACCACCTGCACCAGCCCATCGGGCAGGTCGGCCACCGCGTCCAGCGCGTTCTGCACCAGGTTGTGGATGACTTGCCGCAGCTGGGTGGCGTCGCCCTCGATGGCCGGCAGCGCCGCGGCCAGTTGCGCCTGCAACTGGCCCTGCTCCTGCGCCGAGGCGTACAAGCCCAGCACCTCGACCACCAGCGCGTTCAGGTCCAGCGGCGTCAGCCTGGCGGCGGGCAGGCGGGCGTAGTCACGGAACTCGTCGACCAGCTGCTTCATCGCCTGCACCTGGGCCACGATGGTGGCCACCGAGCGGCTGAGCATCGCGCGGTCGCTCTCGGCCGCCAGCTTGGCTGCCAGCTTGTGCTCCAGCCGCTCGGCCGAGAGCTGGATGGGCGTCAGCGGGTTCTTGATCTCGTGTGCCAGCCGCCGCGCCACCTCGGCCCAGGCCACGCTGCGCTGGCCCGACACCACCTCGGTGATGTCGTCGAACACCAGCAGCCTGGCCTCGCCCGGCAGCGTGGCGCCGCGCAGCAGCAGGTTCAGACTCTCGCCTTTGCCCAGCTGCAGCTCGAAGGCGTCCTGCCAGTGGTCGCGCTCACCGTCCTCGGGGCTGGTGCGGTGCAGTTCGCTGCGTTGCCAGACCGCCGCGGAGAAATCGGCCAGGCCGGGCACCTCGTCGAGCTTGCGGCCGCGGTAGGCCGACAGCGGCTGGCGCAGGATGCGGGTGGCTCCCGGGTTGACGGTGTCGATCAGGCCGCGCTTGTCGAACACGATCACGCCCGCCGACAGGCTGTCGAGTATGGTCTGCAGCCGGGTGCGCGCGCCCTGGAGCTGGGCCACGCCGCGCTGCACCTGAGAGCGCGCATCCGAGAGCTGCTCGGTCATCTGGGCGAAGGACCGGGTCAGGCCGCCGAGTTCGTCGCGCGAGGCAAACACCGGCTTGGTGGTCAGGTCGCCGTCGGCCACCTGGCGAACGCCCTCGGCCAGCAGCAGCATGGGACGCAAGATCTGGTTGCCCAGCATCACCGCCAGCAGAAAGGCGCCGAACACCGCCAGCACCAGCGCCAGCGTCAGGGTGCCGATGTACATCCGGCGCAGGCCGTCGCGCGCCAGGGCGCGCTGCTGGTACTCGCGGTAGGCCGCCTGAACCGCCAGCGAATTCGCCACCAGGGCGTCGGGCAGAGGCTGCAACAGCATCAGGAAGCGCTCCTCGTTGGCGCTGGCCAGGCTGATGTCGTTGTTGGGCACCGAGGCCACCGCGCGCAGCCGGGCACTGGGCCGGGTGCCCGGCTGCGGCTCGTCGTCCAGGCCCTCGATCACGGCGATGCTGCGCTGCGCCCGCGCCTGGCGCAGCAGGCCGGCGGCCGGCCGCTCGGGCACCAGCGATACGTTGCTGCCACCGGCGCTGGCCAGCACCTGGCCGGCAGCGCCCAGCAGCACGGCCTCGCGCAGGTCCAGCCCCACCCGCTCGCGCTCAAGCGCCAGCGGGCCGATGGGCTGGCGCTGGTCGGCCAGGCGTTCGGCAGCGCTGCGGGCCTTGGCGGACAACTCGGCGGCCATCGCGTCCAGCGTGCCGCGGCCCAGCGCCAGCCCGGCGTCCAGGGCGCCGGCCACCTGCACGTCGAACCAGCTGTCTATGCTGCGGCTGACGAACTGGTAGGACACGCCGTAGATCATCAGCCCCGGCACCAGCCCCACCAGGGCGAAGATCCCCGCCAGCTTGGCCAGCAAGCGGCTGCCGAACTTGCCACGCCGCAGCCGGGTGAGCAGCCGCAGCGCCGCCAGGCCGATCACCACCAGCAAGGCCACCGCCACCGTCACGTTGACCCAGAACAGCCAGACGAAATGGCGCTCGGGCAGCGCGCCGCTGGTCGACAGCGCCAGCACGAAGGCCAGCACTAACGACGCCCCCAGCACCGCCACCGACGACACCAGCAGAGCCCAGCGTGCCGATTTGCTCATCGTGCAACGTTGCTGGCAGGCGTCATGTCGGCACCGATCGCAGACTCATTCGAGGCGCAAGCTGCGCTCGACGCCCAGTTTCCAGTCGCCGCCGATGTCGATCTGCATCGGCTGGGGCAGCTGGCTGCTGTCTAGCCGGAAACTGAAATCGACGTAATAGCGCTCGCCGGCTTCCATCTTCTCGCCCTCCAGCAAGCGCCAGCCACTGACCCGCGACAAGGACGCCAGCGCCTCGGCCCGGGTGGCGTAGCTCTGCGAGATGCCCCCTACCTGGCTGACCCGCCAGTTGCCGGTCAGCGGTTGGAAAGCCAGCCGCCAGCTGCGCGTGACGCGGGCGATGCGCTCGTCGCGCCAGTACCAGCGGTTGCGGTAGACCACGGTGCTGGCGACGAAGTACATCGGGACGCCACGCTGCAGCGCGTCCTCGATCGCAGGGCCCAGCGTGAAGCGGGCGTTGAACTCCAGCGTCAGGTCGGCGTCACGGTGCTCCAGCCTGAGCGACTTCAGCTCGACGCCCTGCGCCTGCACGCCCGGCGCCAGCAGCAAGGCGGCGCACAAGGCCCATACCGTCATCCCAAGGCCCTGGACAAACATGCGCAGCAGCGGCAAGTGCAGATACACGCGGCGCATCGGTGGCGAGGGTCAAGGTTTGTGGATCAGCGCGTAGTAGAAACCATCGCCGGTGGGCTGGCCGGCCGGCATGCCAGGATTGTCAGGCAAGCACAGCAAGTGGCCGGGCGATGCCGGGTCCAGCCGGGGGCCGTCGCCCGCATGGCGTTGCAAAAAAGCGTCGATCTGCTGCTGGCCCTCGGCCTTGAAGATCGAGCAGGTGGCGTACAGCAGCCGGCCGCCGGGCACCAGCAGCGGCCACAGCGCGTCCAGCAGTTCGCGTTGCTGGCGCGCCAGCGCGGCCACGTCGTCGGGCCGGCGCAGCCAGCGCACATCGGGGTGGCGCCGCACGATGCCCGAGGCAGTACAAGGCGCGTCGATCAGGATGGCGTCGAACAGCCGGCCGTCCCACCAGGGACCCACCAACCGCGCATCGGCCGCCTGCAGCGCCACCCGGCCGCGTTCAGCGCCATCAGCGGGCAGATGCAGCCGGGCCAGCGTGTCCCGCACCCGCACCAGACGCCGGGCGTCGCTGTCAAGCGCCAGCAGGTCGACATCGGCCAGTTCGAGCAGGTGGGCGGTCTTGCCGCCCGGCGCGGCGCAGGCGTCGAGCACCCTGGCGCCGGCGGGCAAGGCCGGCAGCCCGCCGACACCGCCCAGCAGCAGGCGCGCGGCGCGCTGCGCCGACAGGTCCTGCACCGAGACCTCGCCCTCGGCAAAGCCCGGCAAGTCCTGCACCGCGCAGGGCTGGGACAGCACCACCGCCTGGGCGCCGATCAGCGGGTCGTCCAGCAAGGTGGCGGCGCGGCCCGCGGCGGCCAGGCGCTGCGCATAACCCTGGGCCGTGGCGCGGCGGGCGTTCACCCGCAAGGCCATGGGCGGGTGGCGGTTGGCCGCCGCCAGCAAGTCCTGCCACTGCGCCGGCCAGTCCTGGCGCAAGTGCTCTATCCACCACAGCGGGTGGTTGTGCGCGGCCACCGGCGAGCGCCGGGCCTGAGCCACCAGCGCAGCGCGCTCGCGCAGGAAACGCCGCAGCACGGCGTTGACGAAGTTGGCCGCCACCGGCGTGCGCGCCCGGGCCGCGGTCACCGCCTGATCGACCAGAGTGTGCTCGGCATAGGGCGGCGGCGCGTCGCCCGGCCACAGCAGGGCCAGCGCAGTGACCAGCAAGGACGAGACCGCCGGCGGCGGTGTCTTGGGCGCCATCAGGGCCAGCGCCGCCTCGGCCCCGCCCAGCGCGCGCAGCACCTGGAAACTCAGCGCCTGGGTGCCGCCGCGCAACTCGGGCGGGCAGGCTGCCAGCAACTCGGTCAGCGATCGCCCGGCGCGCACCGCGGCCACCGCATCGGCCGTCTGGCCCAGCAGTCGATGGAGCGCTGCGGAGGGGGCGTTGATCATCATCAACCCGATGCTATCCCCTGACCGGCACCAGGCGGGGCAGACGCAGGCAGAATGGATTTCCCTAGGCGGACCCCTACTGCATCGATATGTCGGACACCCCCCCCATTTTTCGCAGCGAGGCCGAGTTGGCCCTGCTGCCGGCGAGCGAACGCATCCGCTACCGGTTGGTCAACGCCCACTGCCGCTACCACGCCAACGACAACATCGCCGACCACATCCGCGACGGCGAGCTGACCGAGCTGAAAGCCGAAGTGCAGGCCAACATGCAGCGCGTGCTGCAGTCCCTGGTGATAGACACCGAGAGCGACCACAACACCAACGAGACCGCCAAACGGGTGGCCAAGATGTTCGTCGAGGAGGTGTTCCGCGGCCGCTATGTGCCCATGCCGGCGGTGACCGAATTTCCCAACGTCTCGCGCCTCAACGAGCTGATGATCGTCGGCCCGATCACCGTGCGCAGCGCCTGCTCTCACCACCTGTGCCCGATACTGGGCCGGGTCTGGATAGGCATCCTGCCCAACGAGCACTCCAACCTGATCGGCCTGAGCAAGTACGCCCGGGTCTGCGACTGGGTGATGAGCCGGCCGCAGATCCAGGAAGAGGCGGTGGTGATGCTGGCCGATGCGCTGCAGGAGCGCGTCAAGCCTGACGGGCTGGCGATCGTGATGGAGGCCGACCACTTCTGCATGCACTGGCGCGGCGTCAAGGACAACGACACCGCGATGACCAACAGCATGATGCGCGGCGCCTTCCTGAAGGACCCCAACCTGAGACGCGAGTTCTTGACCCTGCTGTCGAAGAAGAACTCCTCTTGATCGCCTGCCCCGACCGTCACGGAGACATGACATGCTGGTAAGACTGATGTACGCGAGCCGCACCGCCGACGGCGTGGACCAGGACGCGCTGCTGGGCATATTGCGCCAGTGCAAGGAGAACAATCCGCAGACCGGCATCACCGGCCTGCTGTGCCACTGCAGCACCAGCGGCATCTTCCTGCAGGCCCTGGAAGGCGGCCGGGCCGCCGTCAACCGGCTCTACCTCAAGATCGCTGCCGACCCGCGCCACACCGATGTGCAGTTGCTGAGCTTCGAGGAGATCACCGAGCGGCGCTTTGCCGGCTGGGCGATGGGCCAGATCAGCATGTCGCGACTGAACCCTGGCCTGCTGCTGAAGTACTCGGCCACCGCCACGCTGGACCCCTACGCGATGTCGGGCAAGGTCGCGCTGGCGATGTTCGACGAGTTGGTGGCCACCGCGTCGATCATGGGCGATCGGGGCTGAGTCGGGCTCGAGCCGGTCAGGCGCCGCCGCTACAGCCGCCCCGCCAGACCGAAGCGCAACAGCGAGGCCAGCAGGCGGGTGGGAAACTGCTGGGTCGCGGCGTTGTAGGCGCTCCCCGCGTCGTTGAACATCTGGCGCGCGAACACCAGCCGCGGCGGCAGGTCGCGCAAGCTGCGCAGCGCGGACTGCACCGAGACATCGCCGAGCAGCGACGACTGTTGCTCGACCAGCGAGACCAGTCGCACCAGCACCGCGGCCAGCACCGCGTCGGCCTTGCTCAGGTCGGCCACCGTGTCCTGGGCCACCGGCCGACGGCGCAGTGCCTCGGTGGCGGCCAGCACCTGGGCCTGGGCACCGGACACGGCCTCGACCGCCGCCGCCTCACTGGCCAGCGGACCGGCCACCGCCTGCAGCAGGCCAGCCAAGGCCTGGGCCCGCAGCGCCAGCGTCTGGTCCAGCGGCACCCAGGCGCTCAGGATCGCCGCCCGCAGGGCGGTGATGCGGTTGTGCACCCCCAGCGTCCACAAGCCCAGCACGGCCAGCAAGCCGACCCAACCTAGCGCTGCCGAGCTCATCGCGCCGCCCGCCAGGCGGCAAAGCCGTCGGCGCGCAGACGGCAGGCCGGGCAGGCGCCGCAGCCCCGGCCCCAGGCGTGGCGCAGACCGCGCTCACCCAGGTAGCAGGTGTGGGTGTGCTCGATGATCAGGTCGGTCAGCAGGCGGCCGCCCAGGCGCTCGCTCAGCCCCCAGGTCTGGGCCTTGCTGAGCCACATCAGCGGCGTCTCCACCACCATGGGCGAGTCCAGGCCCAGCGACAGCGCCACCTGCATCGCCTTCAGGGTGTTGTCGCGGCAATCGGGATAGCCCGAGTAATCGGTCTCGCACATGCCGCCCACCAGCACGCTGGCGCCGCGCCGGTAGGCCAGCGCGGCGGCATGGGTCAGGAACAGCAGGTTGCGTCCCGGCACGAAGGTGTTGGGCAGGCCGTTGGCCTCGACCTCGATCGCGCGCTCGCGTGTCAGCGCGGTGTCGGCGATCTGGCCCAGCAGGCGCAGGTCGAGCAGGTGGTCGTCGCCCAGCCGGGCGGCCCATGGCGGAAACGCCGAAAGCAGTTCGGCGCGCAAGGTCTGCCGGCAGTCGAGCTCGATGCGGTGGCGCTGACCGTAGTCGAAACCCACCGTCTCCACCCTGGCGTAACGTGCCAGCGCCCAGGCCAGGCAGGCGGTGGAATCCTGGCCGCCGGAGAACAAGACCAGCGCGGTGCGGGGATCGGTGTCAGGCAAAGCCCTTCTCCATCAGGCTGCGACGCCAGCGCCGCACGCATCGGTGCATCCAGGCGGACGCCGTGGATCCGGCTCTGCCGGGCCACGGGCGTGTCTTGCAGGCCACGCCCGGGCTTGCGCCCTGGCCCGTCGCCAGGCTTGCCAGGTCCACTGGACCTTGCAAGTCCGGGCTCAGCCCCCTTGAGGGGGAGCGGCGCAAGCCGCTACGGAAGTGGGTCAAGTTCGTACCTCGCCCTGCCCCAGCACCACCCATTTCAGCGAAGTCAGGCCCTCCAGCCCGACCGGCCCGCGGGCGTGGAACTTGTCGGTCGAGATGCCGATCTCGGCACCCAGGCCGTACTCGAAGCCGTCGGCAAAACGCGTGCTGGCGTTGACCATCACGCTGCCCGAATCGACCTCGCGCAGGAAGCGCATCGCGTTCGGATGATTCGTCGTCAGGATTGCGTCGGTGTGGTGCGAGCCGTAGCGGTTGATGTGGGCGATCGCCTCGTCCAGGCTGCCCACGACCTTGATGCTGATGACCGGCGCCAGGTACTCCTCGGACCAGTCGGCCTCGGTGGCGTCGGCCAGATCGGCGCCCGCCACCGCGCCCAGCAGCGCCCGGCTCGCCGGGCAGCTGCGCATCTGCACCCCCTTGGCGGCAAACACCGCACCGATGCGCGGCAGGAAGGCGGCGGCCTGCGCGCGATGCACCAGCAGCGACTCGGCCGCGTTGCACGGGCTGTACTTCTGGGTCTTGGCGTTGTCGGTGACCGCCAGCGCCTGCTCGAGGTCGACCTCGGCATCGACATAGACATGGCAGTTGCCATCCAGGTGCTTGATCACCGGCACCCGCGCCTCGGCGCTGATGCGGGCGATCAAGCCCTTGCCGCCGCGCGGGATGATCACGTCGACATACTGCGGCATCGTGATCAGCTGGCCCACCGCGGCGCGGTCGGTCGTTTGCACCAGTTGCACCGCGTCGGCCGGCAGATCGGCATCGACCAGCGCGGCCTGCACCAGCGCCCACAGCGCAAGATTGCTGTGCAGCGCCTCCGAGCCGCCGCGCAGGATGGCGGCGTTGCCGCTCTTGATGGCCAGCGACGCGGCCTCGATCGTGACGTTGGGCCGGCTCTCGTAGACCATGCCGAACACGCCCAGCGGCACCCGCATCTGGCCCACCGCGATGCCCGACGGCCGGCGCTTGACGCCGCTGATCTCGCCCACCGGGTCGGGCATGGCCGCGAGTTGCTCGCAGCCCTCGGCCACGGTGGCGATCACCGCCGGCGTCAGTTTGAGCCGGTCGACCAGTGGCGCGTCCAGGCCGGCGGCGCGCGCGGCGTCCAGGTCGAGGGCGTTGGCCCGCGCCAGCGGGTCACCGGCGGCGCGCAGCCGGCGCGCCAGCGCGCGCAAGGCCTGGTTGCGGGCCGCCGTGCTGGAAGCGGCCATCACGCTGGCGGCGGCGCGCGCGGCCGCGCCGAGCTGGGCCATGTAGCGGGGGATGTCGGCAGGGTTCATCGCCTGATTTTCCCAGATCGGCGCGTTGGCGTGGCAGCAGAAGCCGCAGCGGTCGGCGGCGGTGTGTCGCGCACGGCCAGCGCGCAAAGCCAGCCCGATTCGGGCGCAATCCGCCCAGCACGGTGCCGGGCCCGACGCGAAGCCTGGCGCGGCGATTGCTGAAGCTCGCTTCAGCACAGGACACCGCATGACCAACTCCCGACCCGAACTGCTTAACCTGGCCAAGCGCTGCGGCCGGCGCGGCAACCGGCTGGCGGGGCTGGTGCCGGCGCTGCAACAGTGGCTGGCCAGGCAGTGAAGCCCGCGGCAGGCCGGCGATCAAGCGTCGGCCGGCGGCAGTTGCGTCGCCAGCCAGGCCGCCACACGGGCCAGCGGGAGGTCTATCCGCAGTTGCTTGCGGCGCGAAGTGTCGCCGCGCAGCAGCGCGACCGCCCGCTTGGGGCAACCCAGTTCGTCGGCCAGCCAGGCCAGCAAGCGCGCGTTGGCCTTGCCGTCGACCGGCGGCGCGGCCAGCCGCACCCGCAGCGCACCGTCGTGCAGACCGTCGGCCGCCGTGCGCTTGGCGTTGGGCGAGACGCTGACGTCGAGGCGGCAGCCATCGCCCTCGGCGGCCAGGCAGGGCAAGTCGCTGGCGGGCGGCGCGCTCACCCGGTCAAAGGCCCGGCTGACGCCGGCGGGCCAGGGAGGCCAGCGCCGCCAGGCCACTGAGCATCAGCGCGCAGCGCTCGGGCTCGGGCACGGCCGAAGTGAGGCTGCCGCTGATGAAGCTCAGCTCGTTGACGCGCAGTTGGAACGGGTTGGAGCCATTGACGCTGGCGTGCCAATTGGTCGAGGCCTGGCCAGCCAGCAGCAGGTAGCCGTCGCCGAAGGTCCTGCCGGCGAGCACCGCATCCTGGCTGGCCCCGGTGATGAAGGTGGTGAAGCCGGCACCGGTACCGATCGCGTTGTGGGCGAACCAGTTGCCGCTCCAATTGGTGCCGGCGCCGTTGGCCGACAGCGGCAGGCCGGCGGTGGTGAGCTGGCCGGTGGCGCTGTAACCGCTGCCACCCTCGGTCGTGGTGGCGCCGAAGAGCAAGCCCCGGGTTTGACCATCGAGACCCCAGGTACCCGCATTCAGGAACAGATGGCCCCCGCCGGTGACATACGACTCCAGCGCGCCGCGGTTGGCATCGATGTAGCTGGCGAAGTCGACGCCAGCAGCGGCACTGCCGTCGATGTAGACCATCATGTAGGGGGCGATGTCATCACCGAAGTCCAGCCTGTCCCATTTGCCGGCGCCGAAAGCGGCGTCCATCGCCGCCAGGTTGCTGTTGCTGTTCCAGGGCTCGGCGCCAGCGGCAGACATGTAGGCGTAGCCATTCACGTCGACGCTGGCCTGGGTCTGGGCAACGGCAGCGAGCATCGCGGCGAAAGCGAGAGTCTTGATCTTCATGGTTTATCCCAACGGCTTGAGCGGTTTTTGGCGAGGCCCTGCACGCTGTTGCAAGGCCTGGCCATGTTGCCGACGCGCCCGTCAGCCGCGCCCCCCGCGATGCGGGGGGTGGCCCGCAGGCCGGGCCGCGCAAGCCTCAGGATTTCACGGTCTTGCGGGCCGCGGTCTTGGCTGCCGCCTTCTTCGCCGCAGGCGCCTTGGCCGCGCGCGGCTCGAACTCGAAGATCACCTTGCCCTCTTTCTCGTCCCAGACCAGCCTGGCCTTGAATTTGCGCTTGGTGCGGTTGGAGACGAAACCGTCGAGCAGGTCGGTCTTGCCGGTGGCCAGCAGTTTGGTCACCTGCTCGTGCGAGACGGCCTGGGTCAGGATGATCTTGCCGCTCTTGAAGTCGCAGGTCACGGGCGCGCTGACCGCATGCTGGCAGGCGTAGTTGGCGCCATGCTCGTAGACATGGCCCTTGCACTTGGGGCAGGCGCCCATCGACGGCTGGCCGGTGAAATCGATGGTCACCGCCTCGCCGTCGGCGCCCTTGGCATCGTCGCCGAAGTCGAACTCGAGCTTCCAGTTCTTGATCTCGTCGTCGTGCACCAGCTTGAGCTCGGCGGTGAAAGGCCAGCCGGCCTTGGATCGGAAGCCCTCCAGCGGCCCGACCTTGTGGTCACGCAGAAAGGTCTCGACCTCGCGCAACTCGAAGCTGCGGCCGGCGGGAATCTTGGTCATGCTGAAGCCGCAACCCTCCGCCCCACCGCCCGCGGCGGGGGTCAATCCCGCGCCGTCGGCGCCCACGCAAGTGAAGCGCCGGTAGTTCTCCCTGACCACGCCGCCGCAGTTCGGGCAGGGCGCGACCAGCGTCGCGTAGTCGCCGGGAATCGTGTCGCGGTCGTATTCCTTGGCCTTGCGCACGATGCGCTCGGCCATCGCCGCGATGTCCTTCATGAAGTCGGCGCGCGAGAGCCGGCCATGCTCCATCTCGGCCAGCTGGTGCTCCCAGTTGCCGGTCAGCTCGGGCTTGGTCAGGTCCTCGATCGCCAGGCCGCGCAGCAGCGTCATCAGTTGGAAGGCCTTGGCGGTGGGGCACAGCTCGCGGCCCTCGCGCAGGATGTACTTCTCGGCGATCAGACCCTCGATCACCTGGGCCCGGGTGGCCGGCGTACCCAGGCCTTTCTCGGCCATCGCCTCGCGCAGCTCGTCGTCGTCGATCAGCTTGCCCGCGCCCTCCATCGCGCTGAGCAAGGTGGCCTCGCTGTAGCGCGCCGGCGGCTTGGTCTTGAGCGGGTTGACGTCGACATACTCGTTGGCCACGGCCTCGTTGGGGCTGACCGGCACCAGGTTGGCGTCCTCGTCCTGCGCCTCCTTGCCGTAGACCGCCAGCCAGCCCGGGTTGACCAGCACCTTGCCGTTGGTCTGGAAGTGGTGGCCAGCGACCTGCGTGATGCGGGTGGTGACCTGGAACTCGGCTGACGGGTAGAACACCGCGATGAAGCGCTTGACCACCATGTCGTAGAGCTTGGCCTCGATCTCGCTCAGGCTCTTGGGCGCCAGCAGCGTCGGGATGATCGCGAAGTGGTCCGACACCTTGGCGTTGTCGAAGACCCGCTTGGTCGGCTTGATGTAACCCTCTTTCAAACCCTTGCGCGCATGCTGGGCCAGTTCGCGCAGCGGCCCGGGCAGGTCTTCGCCAGCGATCATCTGGAAGGTCTGCTTGACCGTGTCCACGTAATCCTCGGGCAGCGCGCGCGAGTCGGTCCGCGGGTAGGTCAGCACCTTGTGCTTCTCGTACAGCGCCTGGGCCAGGCCGAGCGTGGTCTTGGCGCTGAAGCCGAAGCGGCTGTTGGCCTCGCGCTGCAGCGTGGTCAGGTCGTAGAGCAGCGGGCTGGCCGAGCTGCTGGGCTTGGACTCCTCGCTGACGGTGCCGGTCTTGCCCAGCACTGCGTCGCGGATCGCGTTGGCGTCACGTTCGTTCCACAGCCGGTCGGCGCGGCGATCCGGGTCGGGCAGCGCGTCCTTGTCCTCGCCCGGGGCCGGGCCCTTCTTGAACTTGGGGTCGAACCACTTGCCTTCGTAGCGGCCGGCGGCGGCCTCGGGGTCGCCGGGCCGCCCCAAGGCCCCGACACCCCCTTGGGGGGCGGACCGGGCGTCGCCCGGGCCTGGGGGCACGAGAAAACCGGCCTTGATCTCCCAGTAGTCGCGCGAGACATGCTTGCGGATCTTTTCTTCCCGCTCGACCATGATCGACAGCGTGGGCGTCTGCACCCGGCCCACGGTGGTCAGGAAGAAGCCGCCGTCACGCGAGTTGAAGGCCGTCATCGCCCGCGTGCCGTTGATGCCGACCAGCCAGTCGGCCTCGCTGCGGCTGCGCGCGGCGTCGGCCAGGCCCAGCATCTGCTTGTCGCTGCGCAGGTGGTCGAAGCCGTCGCGAATCGCCTGCGGCGTCATGCTCTGCAGCCACAGGCGGCGGATCGGCTTGGCCAGCGGCGTCTTCAGGTTGTCGGCGTATTGCACGATCAGCCGGAAGATCAGCTCACCCTCGCGGCCCGCGTCGCAGGCGTTGATCAAGTCGGTGACGTCCTTGCGCTTGACCAGCCGCACCAGCGCGGCCAGACGGCTCTTGGCCTTGTCGATCGGCGCCAGATCGAAGTGCGGCGGCACCACCGGCAGGTTGGCGAAGCTCCACTTGCCGCGCTTGACCTCGAACTCGTCGGGCGCGGTGATCTCCACCAGATGGCCGACCGCCGAACTGACGACATAGCGCTCGTTCTCGAAATGGTCTTCGTGCTTCTCAAACTTGCCCGCCACGGGGGTCAGCGCGCGGACGATGTCCTGCGCCACGCTGGGCTTCTCGGCAATGATCAGGGTCTTGCTCATGGGTCGGGTCGAATCCTTTGGGTGGGCGATTGTGTGAGCTCGCGCGATCGCCTCGGGGCCGAGGCCGGGCGCCGGGTTACGGGGCCATGCCTACAATCCGTCGCTGTTCTCGCGCGCGCTTGCACAGGTGTGCGGGTGCGCGCCCATGGAATCACTTTACCCAATGAAAGCCGCCGTGCAAGCCAACGTCCGCAAGACCGCTGCCGCCGCCGGGCCCCACCCCCCCCTGACAGACACCACGCCCGCGCCCATCCGGGGCCGCCGCCTGCAGGTGCGCAAGAGCGGTGTGCATGGCAAGGGCGTGTTCGTGGTGCAGCCGATCCGCCAGGGCGAGACCTTCATCGAATACACCGGCGAGGTCATCAGCTGGCCCGAGGCGCTGCGCCGCCATCCGCACGACCCCAGCCAGCCCGACCACACCTTCTACTTCCACATCGACGAAGACCGGGTGATCGACGGCCTGGTGGGCGGCAACGCCTCGCGCTGGATCAACCATGCCTGCATGCCCAACTGCGAGGCCGAGGAAGACGCCGGCCGAATCCACCTGAAAGCGCTGCGCGACCTGAAGGTGGGCGAGGAGTTGTTCTTCGACTACGGGCTGGTGATCGACGAGCGCCACACCGCGGCGCTGAAAAAGCGCTTCGAATGCCGCTGCGGCGCCAAGACCTGCCGCGGCACGATGCTGGCGCCCAAGCGGGCGGCCAAGGCCTGAGCGGTCGCCATCTGCCCCCATCTGCCACCCACTGCCGCCGGCACGATGCCCGCCCTGCCCAAGCCGCCCTGGAACACCGACGCGCTGTGCCAGCAGTTGACCGCCCTGCTGCCCGGCTTGCGCGTGGAGGTGGTGGCCAGCATAGGCTCGACCAACACCGAACTTCTGGCGCGCGCGCGCAGCGCCAGCGCCGCCCGACCCGACCTTGCGCCGCGGCCCTGCCTGCTGGTGGCCGAGCACCAGACCCAGGGCCGCGGCCGCCAGGGCAAGCCCTGGCAATCGCGTGCCGGCGCGTCGCTGACCTTTTCGATCTCCTTGCCGCTGTCGCCCCTGACCTGGTCCGGGCTGTCGCTGGCGGTGGGCCTGGCGCTGGCCGAAGCACTCGATCCGCCGCGGGCCGGCCAGGCGCCGCGGCTGGGCATCAAATGGCCGAACGACCTGCTGCTGCGCGATGACACCGACGCTGGCGCGGGACCGATAGGTCGCAAGCTGGGCGGCATCCTGATCGAGACGGTGCAGGCAGGCGACCGCCGCCTGGCCGTGGTGGGCGTGGGCCTGAACCTGTTGCCGCAAACGCTGGACCCCGGTGCGCCCGCGCTGAGCTGGGGCCAGGCCGACCTGCAGGCACTGCATCCAGGCCAGTCGGCGCCCGCCGCGCTGGCCTGCGTGGCCGCGCCACTGTTGCGCGCGCTGCTGGACTTCGAGCGCGCTGGCTTTGCACCGCTGCGGGCGCGCTTCGCCGCGCGCGACCTGCTGGCCGGACAGGCCGTGACCACCACCCTGCCCGGCTTGCCAGGCGGCATCGCCGACGGTGTCGACGACAGCGGCACGCTGTGGCTGCGCGTGCCGGGCAGCGCCGGTTCTGGCGCGCAGCGCCTGCCGGTGGGCAGTGGCGAGGTCAGCCTGCGCGCCGCCGCCAACTCGCAGACCGGCGCCGGACACGGAGCCCCGGCATGCTGAGGATGGTCGCGCTGGTACTGCTGCTGGCCAACGCCCTGCTGCTGGCGGGGCAATGGGCACTGTTCGATCGCCTGGGTGCTGACGGCGGCCGCCCCGGCGGCGCCCGGCAGCGCGAACCCGAACGGCTGGCGCGCCAGGTCGACCCACAGGCGGTCACCATCCTGTCGCCGCAGGCTGCCAGCGCGGCCGATGCCGCCGCCTCGGTGGCCAAGACCGCGCAGGCCGCGGCTGGCGCCTGCCTGGAGGCCGGCCCGTTCAGCGCCGCCGAGGCCGACGCCGCCGAACGCACGCTGCGCGAGGCGGGCCTGGCCGAGGGCAGCTGGCTGTCGATCCAGGCCGAGGACCGCGGCGCCTACCTGGTCTACATCGGCCGCTTTGCCGACCGCGATGCGCTGCAGGCCAAGCGCGAGCAGCTCAACCGCATCAAGGTCGATGCCGAGGAGTTGCGCAGTTCGCCCAATCTGCAGCCCGGCCTGAGCCTGGGCCGCTTCGACGACAAGCCGGCTGCTGATGCCGCGCTGGCATTGCTGCAGCAGCGCGGGGTGCGAACGGCACGGGTGGTGGCCTTGCGCCCGGCACAAGGCCTGACGGTGCTGCGCCTGCCCGCGGCCGACCCGTCGGTCCGGGCCAGGCTGGCCGGCCTGCGCCTGCCGTCAGGACCGGGCTTCGTGGCCTGTGTGGCCCAGGCTGCGGCTTCCGCCGCGCCGGCCAGCGTCAATCGCTGAGGCGGCGACGGGCGAGCAGGCCGATCGCGCTGGCCAGCCCGAACATCCAGCCCAGGCCCATCGCACCGCCACCGCCACCGCCACCTGTCGCTGGCGGTGTGACCACCACCGGGGCGGCGGCCACCGTGACGGTCGCCTCGGCACTGCGGCTGGCACCGGTGTTGTCGGTGACCGTCAAGCTGACGCGCAAGGTCCCGGGCGAGAGGGCAGTCAGGGTCGCGCTGTTGCCGTCGGTGGCGCCGTTCAGGCTGGCTGCGGCCAGATCACCGCCGGCAACCCGCCACTGGTAACGCACGATGCTGCGGCCGACCGCAGCAGCAGAGGCCCCGCCATCAAGCCTGACCGTGCTGCCCACGGTGACCGGCCCGGCCACCGGCTGTATCACCGCAGTGGGGGCCAGCGCCGCCAGCTGCACACGGGCCACCGCCGCGCCCGCATCGAGCAAGCCCGCCCCGCAGGTGCTGGTGGTGCAGTAGCACTCGAGTTGCTCGACGCTGCCCGGCGCCTGGCAGGCCACCACCTTGGCGTCGGCACCACCGGTGGTCGGGAACGCGCGTGTGCTGGCTTGCAATACGGCCTTGATCTGGGCCGGCGCCAGCGTCGGATCGACCGACAGCATCAGCGCGGCCGTGCCTGCCACCAGTGGCGCGGCGAAGCTGGTGCCCAGCGAACTCCTGGTGCTGTCGCTGTAGGTGTTCGCGCCGGGCGAGGTGGTGCCGGCGTTGACGGTGGTCAGCAGCGGGTACAGGCAGGGGCCGCCGTCGATGTTGACGCAATTGCCCGCCGGCGCGGCCAGCGAGACCTGCGGGCCGAGGCTGGAGTAACCCACCTTGGTGCCGGCATGACGCACCCCTGCCACCGCGATGACGCCCTGGCAGTTGGCGGGTGAGTTGACGTCCAGTCCGGTGCTGTTGCCGGCCGCGACCACCACCGTCACCTTGGCCGCGGTCAGCTGGTCGATGATGGGCTGGTAAGAATCGCAGGCGGTGGGCGAGCCCAGGCTGATGTTGATGACCTTGGCCGGATGCGGGTTGGGCACCGGATCGCTGATCAGGCCGGCCGCCCACAGCATCCCGGCCTGGATGTCCGAGTCGAAGCCGCCGCACTGGCCCAGCACCCGCACCGGCAGCACCATCACCTGGCGGCCGACGCTGGCCATGCCGATGCCGTTGTCGCTGGCCGCGCCGACCAGCCCGGCCACCTGCGTGCCGTGCCAGCTGCTGGGGGCCGCGCCGCAGCTGCTGGAGGCCGTGCTCCAGTCACCGGGATCGCTGGCGTCGGCATCGCGGCCACCGCCGTCGGCAGCGGTCCTGTTGTCGCTGACGAAGTCATAGCCCGGCCACAGCTTACCGCCTTGCGCTGCAGGCAACAGATCGGGATGGTCGAAGCGCACCCCCGTGTCGAGCACCGCCACGGTGACGCTGGATGAACCGGTGGTGATCGCCCAGGCGCCCTCGGCGTTGATGGCCGAGACTTGGATGTTGTCGGGGGCGCGCAGATACCACTGGCCCACCGTGGGCGTGATGCTGGTCTGGTTGCCGGCGTAGTAGGGGTCGTTGGGCAGCACGCCGGTGATGCTGCGGCGCTGGTCCACCACCGCCCACTCGACATCGGGCTGGGCCTGCAGGCGGGCGACCAGCTGGCGCGAGGACAAGCCCATGGCCCGCAGGCCCTGGCTGTGCGGGCCCAGCGGGCGGCCGTCAGCCAGCGGCAACGCCAGGCGCGCACTCAGTCGGCTGGCATGCTGGGCCCGCCCGGCCATGCCCGCGGCGCGAGCCAGGTCGCTGCCTGCACGGTACTTGACGATCACCCGGGCGTTGTTCGGGTCTTCGCCCTGCGCCGGTGCCACCAGCGCCTGCAGGCGCGGCCCGCGCTCGCTGACCGCGGCATCCGGCCACAGCCCCAGCGCCGGCATCAGCAAGGCGGGCAGCAGGGCCAGGCATTTGCCGAGAAACCGTTGGATCGAAACTGTCGCCATCGCGCGCACCCACTGCCAAGCCGGGGCGCGGCCGCGCCCACCAAGCACAAGGCCGGGATGCTATCCCGGCCTTGTGAAGTTTGATTGCTGGCGAACCATTCAGGCGCCGCGCAACGTGGGGAGGGTCACGCCATCACGCGCACCATCTCCAGCACCTTGTTCGAATAACCCCACTCATTGTCATACCAGGCGATGATCTTGACGAAAGTGCTGTCCAGCGCCAGGCCAGCGTCGGCGTCGAACACACTGGTCATGGCCTCGCCGCGGAAATCGGTCGACACCACCTTGTCGGTGGTGTAGCCAAGCACGCCCTTCATGGCGCCCTCGGAAGCAGCCCTCATCGCCGCGCAGATCTCGGCGTAGCTGGCTTCCTTGACCAGTTCGACCGTCAGGTCGACCACCGAGACGTCGGAGGTCGGCACCCGGAAGGACATGCCGGTCAGCTTCTTGTTCAGCTCGGGGATCACCACGCCCACCGCCTTGGCCGCGCCGGTCGAACTGGGGATGATGTTCTCGAGGATGCCGCGGCCGCCGCGCCAGTCCTTGTTGCTCGGGCCGTCCACCGTCTTCTGGGTCGCGGTGGCGGCGTGCACGGTGGTCATCAGGCCGCGCTTGATGCCGAAAGTGTCGTTCAGCACCTTGGCCACCGGGGCCAGGCAGTTGGTCGTGCAGCTGGCGTTGCTGATGATGGCCTGGCCGGCATAGCTCTTGTCGTTGACGCCGAAGACGAACATCGGCGTGTCGTCCTTGCTGGGGGCGGAGAAGATCACCTTCTTTGCGCCGGCAGCCAGGTGCTTCTCGCCCGCTTCTTTCGTCAGGAACAGGCCTGTGGCCTCGACCACCACGTCGGCGCCGACATCGCCCCAGGCCAACTCGGCCGGATCCTTGACCGCGGTCAGGCGGATGCGCTTGCCGTTGACGATCAGCGTGTTGCCGTCGACCGCGACCTCGCCCTTGAAGCGGCCGTGCACGCTGTCGTACTTCAGCATGTAGGCCAGGTAGTCCGGCTCGAGCAGGTCATTGATGCCGACGACTTCGATGTCGGCAAAGTTCTGCACGGCGGCGCGGAACACCATGCGCCCGATGCGGCCAAAGCCGTTGATACCGATCTTGATGGTCATCGCAGTCAATCTCCAGGGTTGAGGGGAAGGAGGGGCCGGCGTCGCCCGCAAAGCGTTGCGGCGCGCCGGCAGGGTTTACTTGCCCAGCACTTGTCGCACCGTCGCGGTCAGCGCTTCGGCGGTGAGCCCGAAATGCTTGAACAGCTCAGGCGCAGGCGCGCTCTCGCCGTAGCTGTCTATGCCCAGCACCGCGGCGCAGCCGTACTTCCACCAGCCGTCGGTGACGCCGGCCTCTATCGCCACCCGCGGCAGCTTGGCCGGCAGCACGCTGGACTTGTAGGCCACGCTCTGGCGGTCGAAGACCGTCGTGCTGGGGATGGACACCACCCGCACCGCGATCTTCAGCGCGGCCAGCGCGGCCTGGGCGTGCAGCGCGAGCTGCACCTCGCTGCCAGTGGCGATGATCACCGCCTGCGCGGCCTTGGTCAGCCCGACCTCGCTCGGCTCGGCCAGCACATAGCCGCCCTTGGCGATGCTGTCCAGCCCGCTGGCCGTCGGCGCGGCGTCCGACGTCGCCTTGGGCGCGTAGGGCAAGTTCTGCCGACTCAGCAGCAGCGCGCTGGGTCGCTGCCGGTTCTCGATCGCCACCGCCCAGGCCACCGTGGTCTCGGCGGTGTCGGCCGGGCGCCAGACGTCCAGGCCGGGGATCAGCCGCAGGCTGGCGGCATGCTCGACGCTCTGGTGGGTCGGGCCGTCCTCGCCCAGACCGATAGAGTCGTGGGTGAAGACATGGACCACCCGCAGCTTCATCAGCGCGGCCATCCGGATCGCGTTGCGGCTGTAGTCGGAGAAGGTCAGGAAGGTGCCGCCATACGGGATGAAGCCGCCGTGCAGCGCGACGCCGTTCATGATTGCGGCCATGCCGAACTCGCGCACGCCGTAGTTGATATGGCGTCCGCCGTTGGGCGTGCCGACCTCGTCGAAACGCAGCGCCGGGGTGTGCGAGGTGTTGGTCAGGTTGGAGCCGGTCAGGTCGGCCGACCCGCCCAGCAACTCGGGCAGCGCGCCGGTGAAGGCTTCGAGCGCGTTCTGGCTGGCCTTGCGGCTGGCCAGGGTCTGGGCGGCGGTGTGCGCGGCCACGACGGCGTCGACCGCGGCTTGCGCGAACCCGGCAGGCAGGTCACCGTCGATGCGGCGCGTCAGCTCAGTGGCCAGCGCCGGGTGCTTGGCCTGGTAGGCGGCAAAGGCCTTGGTCCAGCGCGCCTCGCCGGCCGCGCCGGCACGCTTGGCGTCCCAGGCGGCGTAAGCCGCTTCGGGGATCACGAAAGCCTCGTGCGGCCAGCCCAGGGCCTCGCGGGTGAGCTTGATCTCGTCATGGCCCAGCGCCTCGCCATGCGCCTTGGCGCTGCCGGCACGGTTGGGCGAGCCCCGGCCTATGGTGGTCTTGCAGATGATCAGCGTAGGCCGGATCGCCGGCCGCTCGGCCGTGCCCTTGGCCTCGGCGATCGCCGCGTCCACCGCAGCCACGTCGTGGCCATCGACCGGACCGATCACGCTCCAGCCATAGGCGTCGAAGCGCTTGGCCACATCGTCGACGTACCAGGGCTTGACCGGGCCGTCGATAGAGATGCCGTTGTCGTCGTAGAACGCGACCAGCTTGCCCAGCTTCCAGGCGCCGGCCAGCGCGCAGGCCTCGTGGCTGATGCCCTCCATCAGGCAGCCGTCGCCCATGAAGGTGTAAGTGCGGTGGTCGACCACCTTGTGGCCGGGGCGGTTGAACTCGGCCGCCAGCAGTTTCTCGGCCAGCGCCATGCCCACCGCGTTGGTCAGGCCCTGGCCCAGCGGGCCGGTGGTGGTCTCGATGCCCGGCGTCACGCCGACCTCGGGGTGGCCCGGCGTCTTGCTGTGCAGTTGGCGGAAATTGCGCAACTCGGACAGCGCCAGGTCGTAGCCGCTGAGGTGCAACAGCGCGTAGACCAGCATCGAGGCGTGGCCGTTGCTCAGCACGAAGCGGTCGCGGTCGGCCCACTTCGGATTGGCCGGGTTGTGCTTCAGATGCCGGCCCCACAGCGCCACCGCGATCTCGGCCATGCCCATGGGCGCACCGGGGTGGCCCGAGTTGGCCTGCTGCACGGCGTCCATCGCCAGGGCCCGGATCGCGTTGGCCATCAACGCGGATTTTTGGGGATTGTCTTGCTGTTTGGAGGTGGCCATGCGATGCGCCGGTGGGCGTTGAAGTGTGCTGTGGGGAGCGTGAGCGGACGATTTTAGCGGCCTGGACAGCGCGACCGCCGCCCCTGTTTGAGACCCCGGCCCTCCCGGGTTCTTGATCTTGCGCAAGACACAAAATTCAGCTGCGGCGCAGGCTTGCAAGGTCAGCAACCCGTTACTGAAGCGATTCATCCCATGCGCCATCCCGCCTTAGACGTGATCCAGGACGAACACCAGGCTCTGGCAGCGATGCTGCGGTCGATGAGCCTGCTGGTGGCACATGCGCAGCGCGAGGGTCAGGTGCCGGACTTCAGCGTGCTGCGCGCGATGCTGTTCTATGTCGACGAGTTCCCGGAGCGCCTGCACCACCCCAAGGAGAGCGAATTGCTTTTCCCGCGGGTGCTTGCGCGTTGCCCGGCGCTGGCCGACACCCTGGCCAGGCTGGACGCCGACCATGGCCGCGGCGAGGCCGCGATCCGCTCGCTCGAGCATGCCCTGCTGGCCTACGAGGTGCTGGGCGCGAGCCGGCAGCAGGCCTTCGTCGACGCACTGGAAGGCTATGTCAACGGCTACCTCTCGCACATGGCGATCGAGGAGAGCGAGATCCTGCCGGCGGCGCGCGCCCATTTGACCGAGGCCGACTGGGCGGCGCTGGACGCCGCCTTCGCCACCAACCGCGACCCACTGACCGGCCATGCCGCCGACGACGTGTTCCGGCCGCTGTTCCGCAAGATCGTGATGACCGCGCCGGCGCCCATCGGTCTGGGCTGAACCCCCGCCGCCATCCCGGACGCCGGGCGCGATGCCGGCCGGCAGCCAGCACCGCCGCCTAAACTCGACCGCCATGTCCCATCCGCCCAATCTCCCTGCGCTGATCCTGGCCGCCGGCCGCGGCGAGCGCCTGCGCCCCCTCACCGACCAACTGCCCAAGCCACTGCTGCCGGTGCGCGGCAAGCCGATGGTCGAGTGGCATCTGCAGGCGCTGGCCGCGGCCGGCGTGCGCGAGGTGGTGATCAACACCGCCTGGCTGGAGCACTGCTTCGAGGCCGCGCTGGGCGATGGCAGCCGCTGGGGCCTGCACCTGCACTATTCGAGGGAAGGCCGCGATCATGGCGGCGCGCTCGAGACCGCGGGCGGGATCGCCAAGGCCTTGCCGCTGCTGGGCGATTGCTGCTGGCTGGTGTCGGGCGATATCGTCGCGCCCGGCTTCCGCTTCGACGCGCAAGCGGCGCAGCGTTTCGCGCGCGGCGACGACGACGCCCACCTGTGGCTGGTGGCCAACCCCGACTTCCATGCCGGCGGCGATTTCTTGCTCGATGGCGACCGGGTGCGCCGGCCAGCCGCCGGCCAGACCCGGCCACTGACCTACGCCAACCTGGCGCTGGTGCGGCACACCCTGGTGGCCGGCGTAGCGCCCGGACAGCATGCCGCGCTGGGCCCGCTGCTGTTCGCCAGCGCCGCGGCGGGCCGGCTCGGCGGCGAGCGGCTGGACGGTGAGTGGCACAACGTGGGCACGCCGGCGCAATGGTCGGCCCTGCAGGACCGACCGGCCGCGCCGCCGATGGGTTATTCGGCACCCGCGCCAATCTGACGCCAACGGGAGGATTGTTCATGAAGCCTGCAACACCGACCTGGCGCATCGCCGTCATCGGCGCCGGACCTGCCGGTCTGGCGCTGGCCCTGCAGGCGGCGCGCCTGCTGCCCGGCGCCGACGTGACCTTGTTCGACGCCAGGCCGGCAGACAAGGATGTGTCGGGTGATCCGCGCACCCTGGCGCTGGCACTGGGCAGCGTGCGGGCGCTGCAGGCGCTGGGTGCCTGGCCGGCGGCTGCGGCGCAGCCGATCAGCGAGGTGATGGTGTCGCAGGCGCCGCCGACGCTGGACCTGCCCTGGGCCGCCGGCGCGGTGCACCTGCGCGCCGCCGACGAGGGCGTGCCCATGCTGGGCGCGGTGCTGAGCTACGGCGCGCTGGTGGCCTGCCTGCAGCGCGCCTGGTTCGACGCCGAAGCGCGCGAGCCGCAGCGCCTGCACAGCCGCTTCGGCCAGCCGGTGGCCGATCTGCGCAACCCGGACGCGGCGGACGGCACGGACGGGGGCGGCGTCGAGGTGGACGCCGGCATCGCCGAGCGCTTCGACCTGGCGGTGGTGGCCGAGGGCGGTGTGTTCGCCGACCAGGCGCGCAAGGCACTGACCCATGACTACCGGCAGACCGCCTGGGTCGGCAGCGTCTCGCTGAGCGGCGCCACGCCCGGTCTGGCGCTGGAGCGCTTCACCCGCGAGGGCCCGCTGGCGCTGCTGCCGCTACCGCCCGGCGCCGACGGCAGCCTGCGCGCGGCAATGGTCTGGTGCGTGTCGCGCCCGGCGGACGCGCAGGGCGCGGAAGGCGGTGACACCGTGGCGGCGCTGAACGACACCCAGCGCATCGCCTTGCTCAACAGCTTGCTGCCCGCGCAAGCCGGCAGCGTGCTGGCGATCTCGCCGCTCAAGCAGTTCCCGCTCGGGCTGAATGCCGAACGTACGCTGGTCGATGGTGCGATCGTGCGCATAGGCAACGCCGCGCAGACCCTGCACCCGGTCGCCGGCCAGGGTCTGAACCTGGGCTTGCGCGACGCCGCCGAGTTGGTGCGGGCGCTGCGCCACGCCAAGCCGGGGGACCTGCGGCCCTTGCTGCGCCGGCTGGAATGGGCGCGCGGCCCCGACCGCTGGAGCATGATCGCAGCCACCGATTTCCTGGCCCGCAGTTTCACCTGGCGTTGGCCGGGTCTGCCGGCGTTGCGCGGCCTGGGGCTGGCGGCGCTGCAGGCGCTGCCGCCACTGAAGTCCGCGCTGGCGCGCCAGATGATGTTCGGCCGTCGCTGAGGCTGGACCGAGCGAGTCCCTGCGGACTCGTGAGTGCCTGCCGAAGGCTCTGCCCGCTTGCAAGCGGGCAAGCTCTTGAGCCAGGACCGAGCGAGCCTTGGCGCAAGCATGCGCCAAGGCCTTCGCCAGGCAGGTGACAGGCCGCAGGGCCTGTCACCTGTCCGGACTCAGTCCCTGCGGACTCCTGAGTGCCTGCCGAAGGCTCTGCCCGCTTGCAAGCGGGCAAGCGCTTGAGTCCGGACCTGCGGCCTAAGCCGTTTCGCCGCGCCGCCGGTAGATCGTGTTGCGGCTGACGCCGAGTTGGCGCGCCGCAGCCGACACATTGCCATCGAAGGCGGCCAGTGCCTGCTCGATAGCCAGGCCTTCGAGCTCGCGCAGATTGGCCGGCCGCCGCTCGGCCTGGCCCGCTTTCGGGTCATCGGCGGCAGACCCTTCTCCCCATCGCGCCGCCGCGCCATCAGCCCAGTGCCGGCGTGGCGCGCTCTCGAAACGGGCTTGCACCTGCAGACCCACGCAGGTGAGCATCTCCACCAGGTCGGCGCGCTGGCTTGGCGGCCGGGCGAACAGGGATTGCAGCCGGCGGTCGAACAACTCGGAGAAGGCCCGCCCCAGCAGCGCCGGCCGGGGCAGGCACAGCAAGCGCGCCGCCACCCGGTTGGCGCCGCAGACCCGGCCGTCGCTGCCGACCTCGAGCAGGCCCTCCAGCGCCGTGCCCACCATTTCGGCGCGCGGGTGGAAGCGCACCACCAGGCGGTCGGGCGAGGGCCGGAACAGGCTGTTCTCGATCGCCGCCGCGGCGTCGACCACCAGCGAGTAGAGGTCGAACGACGGCACGTTGTCGTAGGCAGTGATGTCGAGCGCACCCAGGCGCTCGCCGGTGGGTGAGTCAATCGGCGCGGCGACGCAGAAGAAGGGCCGCACGTTGGCGAAGAAATGCGCGTCGCGGCCCACCAGGTAGGGCAGGCCCTCGGCCAGGCTGATCGCCGGCGCGGTGGTGCCGACGCAGCGTTCGGCCAAATTGATGCCTTTGCGGGTGGCCGTCAGCAGTGCCGCCGGCGTGCCGGCGTCATGGCAGAGGCGGTCGATCACCACGCCGCGGCTGTTGAACAGCAGCGCCACGCAACCGGTGCCGCGCAGCGCACGCGCCAGCCGCTCGGTCTCGGGCCGAGCCGCGCGCACCAGATCGCCATGGGCATCGTCAAGCTCGGCCAGCATCGCGCGCGACACCAGTTCGAAGGTGACGCGCTCGTGCTCGTGCATGCCGACGTCGCGGCAGCGCTGCCAGGACCGCAGCAGCGGCGACTCGTCGTCACGGGCATGGATCCAGGGCGTCACCCGGTAATGGCTGCGCACCGACTGCAGACGGACCTGGTGTTCGAGGGAAGGGTTCATGAGGACTCGGCGGGAACGCCAGGCTGTTGCGCGCTGGAACAATTTTTGGCATTGCGGACCGTCATGCTGGCCGGAAGCGCACTGTATTCAGTCTTCGCCACCCTCGCGAACTAGGGATTGCCCGCTGTGCACAAACAGCGACGGGATTTGCGTACACCATCGCATCGCCGAAATGCCGATACGGCAAACAGCGGCCACCGGCCGCCCACCCCGACAGGAGACAAGACATGATGATGACCCGATGGCTGACCGCAGGCGCGACCCTGTTGTCGCTGGCAGCGCCGCTGACCGCGCAGGCCCAGTCCCTGGCCGACCTCAAGGCCGACGCCACGACGCCGGGCGACGTGCTGACCTACGGCATGGGCTACAACAACCAGCGCTACAGCGCGCTCAAGCAGATCAACACCGGCACGGTGAGCCAGCTAACGCCGATGTGGAGCTACAGCCTGAACAACCCGCAGGGTCAGGAGTCGCAGCCCATCGTCCACGACGGGGTGATGTATGTGACCACCCACAACGCGACGATGGCGATCAACCCGCTGACCGGCAAGCAGCTCTGGAAGGCTGACATCGAGCTGCCGCAGGACGTCTTCAAGTACGCCTGCTGCGGCATCCTGAACCGCGGCGCGGCGATCCTGGACGGCAAGATCTACCGCGTCACGCTCGACGCCCATGTCATCGCGCTCGACGCCAAGACCGGCAAGCAGCTGTGGAAGAGCAAGGCCGCCAACTACCAGGACGGCCACGCGATGACCAGCGCGCCGCTGATCGCCAATGGCGTGGTGATGACCGGCATCGCCGGCGGCGAGTACGGCACGCGCGGCTTCGTCGACGGCTGGGACCCGCAGACCGGCAAGCAGCTGTGGCGCGTCTACACCACCGCCGCACCGGGTGAAAAGGGTGGCGACACCTGGCCTGGCGACACCGCCAGCAAGGGCGGCGCACCGACCTGGCTGACCGGCACCTACGACCCCGAGCTCGACCTGGTCTACTGGGGCACCGGCAACGCCGGCCCGTGGAACCCCGAGGTACGCAAGGGCGACAACCTCTACGTCTGCTCGGTGGTCGCCTTCCGTCCCAAGACCGGCGAGATGGTCTGGCATTACCAGTTCAGCCCCAACGACCCCTACGACTACGACGCCACCGAAGTCGGCATGCTGGTCGACATGAAGATAGACGGCAAAGACCGCAAGGTGCTGGCGCAGGCCAACCGCAACGGCTTCTTCTACGTGCTCGACCGCGCCAATGGCAAGTTGCTGGCGGCCAATCCGTACGTCAAGGTCAACTGGGCCGACAAGATCGACCTGGCCACCGGCCGGCCGGTCGAGTCCGAGGTGACCAAGCGCATCCGCGCCGGCAGCGACGAAACGGTCTGGCCCTCGGTGCTGGGCGGCAAGAACTGGACCCCGATGTCCTGGAACCCGAACACCGGCCTGGCGTATGCCAACACGCTGGAGATGTCCTGGCCTTACCAGATCGTCAAGCCCGAGTACAAGCGCGGCGAGTGGTACCTGGGCATGAACATGCGCGGCGTCAACTTCCCGCCCAAGGGCACGCCCAACGGCTACCTGAGCGCGATCGACCCGATGACCGGCAAGAGCAAGTGGCAGATGGCTTGGCCGGGCCAGCCCAGCATGGCCGGCACCTTGTCGACCGGCGGTGGCCTGGTGTTCACCGGTGCGGCCACGGGTGAGTTCATCGCGGTCGACGCCAACAACGGCAACAAGCTGTGGGAGTTCCAGACCGGCTCGGGCATCATCGGCCTGCCCATCACCTGGGAGCAAGGCGGCAAGCAGTATGTCAGCATCACCGTTGGTGCTGGCGGCGTCTGGGCCTTGCTCGGCGACGAGCGCATGGCTGCCACCCCGGGCGGCGGCTCGGTGTGGACTTTCGCGATTAAATGACGCCCCCCCCCGAAGCGCCTTCGGCGCTCCAGCCCGGGGGGTCCGAGCCCGGACAGGCAAGGTCCAGCGGACCTTGCCTGCCTGGCGAGGAGCCGGGCTGCAAAGCCCGGCGCGGCCTGCAAGGCAACGCCAGTGGACCGGCGGAGCCGGATCCACGGCGTTTGCTGAGGCGCCTCGCCAATGTACCGGTGCTGGGGCGCTCCCTCGCGGGACCGCCAGGGCCAGATCTGCAGCCTCTGCTGGGTGGCGTTTGCGGGCGGTGGATGCGGGTGGCGGGGCTGATCTTGGCCTTGCCCGCGGCGGGCTTGGCGCAGGCCACCAACCCCGTCGACGGCGGCACGCGTTTCAAGACCGAGCAGATCGAGCAGGGGCGGGACCAGTTCCACCGCACCTGCGCGCAATGCCACGGCCGCAACATGGTCAACGCCGGCACCACGGTGTATGACTTGCGCAAGTTTCCGGTCGACCAGCCCGACCGCTTCCAGAACAGCGTGACCCAAGGCAAGGGCAACATGCCGTCGTTCAAGGAGGCACTGTCGTCCGAGCAGATCTCGGTGTTGTGGGCTTATGTGGGGAGCCGCGGTGGCAAAGAACCGTAAGACCGGGCGCATGCTGGCCGCACTGGTGTCGCTGTGCGCCGCCGGGTCCGCGGTGGCCGCGCCGCTGACGGTGTGCATGTCGGGCGACAACGCCCCCTTGTCCTACCAGGTCAAGGGCCAGCCGCGCGGGCTGGACCTGCGCATCGCGCAGGCAGCAGCGGCCGCGCTGGGACGCGAACTGGTGGTGCTGCCCTTCGAGTCCGACTACGAGAAGGAAAGCTCGCTGACCCACGAGGTCAACGCGCTGCTGTCGGCCGGGCTGTGCGATGCCGCCAGCGGCTTCCCGCTGCTGGCCAGCGATCTGGGACCGGCCACTCGGCCCAGCTCACGCACCCCCGACTATCCCGGCGCCAAGCGCAAGCGTGAGCGGCCGTTCGTCGCACTCGGCACCCTGGCGCCGAGCCGGGCCTACCAGGCGGTGGCGCTGGGCGTGGTGTTGCGCGATGCCACACAGCCCTTGAACCGGCTGGATGACCTGGGCGAGCGCAGGCTGGGCGCAGTCAGCGGCACGATGGCCAGCGCCGCGGCGATGGGCTGGCACAACGGCGAGCTGCGGCCCCGGCTGGTGTCGTTGACGCAGCGCGAGGACGCCTTGGCCGAACTGGCCAAACCCAGCGGCAGCCTCATCGACGCGGCCTTCGTGCCGCTGGCGATGTTCGACGGCTGGAAGCTCAGCCACCCCGGCACGCCACTGGCCGCCGCCGCTTACCGCCGGGCCATAGGCATCAACCTGGGCTTCGTGACGCTGGCCCCGGCAGCCGAGGTGCGCGCGGCGTTCGACCGGGTGATCGTCGATGCGCTGGCCGATGGCCGGCTGGCGCGCTGGGCCGCCGAGGAAGGCGTCAGTTGGTCGGCACCGGTGTTGCCCGAGGTCTCGCGCGGGCCGACGATGGCCGACCTGACGGCCGATTGAGGCCTGCGGCAGCGCCGCCGCGGGTCGGTGACTTCAAGGCGCGGCGCGCTGCAACGTGCGCTGCGCCTGCAGCACCACCGGCCGGTCGATCATCCTGCCGTCCAGCTTGGCCGCACCGGGTGACGCGGCTTCGGCGGCCAGCACAAGGCGCGCCCAGTCCAGCGCCTGGGCGCTGGGCGCCAGCGCGGCGTGCAGCGGCGCCACCTGCTTGGGGTGGATGCACAGCTTGGCGCTCAGGCCATGGCGGCGCGACCAGGCCAGGTCGGCCAGCAGCCTGGCCTCGTCGTCGAACTGCGGCGTGACGCCGGCCACCGGCGCGGCCAGGCCGGCCAGGCGCGAGGCGATCACCAACCTGCTGGCCGCGAACGACAAGCCGTCCGACAACTCGGCGATGTCGAGATCGAGGTCCAGCGCCAGGTCGAGGGTGCCGAAGGCCAGCCGCACCACGCCCGCGCTGGCCGCCACCGCGTCGACCTGGGCTACGCCGCGCGCGCTTTCGATCAGCGCCAGCAGCCGGGCCGCGGGCAGCATGGCGCAGACCGCCGCGATCTGCGCCGGCGCCTCGGCCTTGGGCAGCATCACGTCGTCCAGCCCGGCCGCGCGCAGCAGCCGCAAGTCATCGGCAAAGCCGTCCGACGCCGTGTCGTTGATGCGCACGGCGCAACGCCGGCGCTCGGCCGGGCTGGCCGACGCCGCCCAGTTGGCGATCGCATCGCGCGCCGCGCCCTTGGCCTCGGCGGCCACCGCGTCTTCCAGGTCGAGCACGACGATGTCGGCCGCGCTGGCCAGCGCCTTGGCAAAGCGCTCGGGGCGGTTGCCGGGCACGAAGAGGTAGCTGCGGGCGTTCATCGCAGCGTCGCGGTGGCGTCCATCGTCAGCCAGCCTTCGTGGTCCTGGGCCCAGAGCCGCACCGTCTTGCCGTCGGCGCCGAGCTGGCCGTTGACCCTGAAGGGGTGCAGGTCGAAAGTCGGCCGCACCGCCTTGAAGCGGAAGCTCGCCACCTCGGCGTCGGGCCGCTGCCTGCGCAGCAGGTCCAGCAGCAGCGTGGCGATCAGCGGACCATGCACGATCAGGCCGGGGTAGCCCTCGACCTGGGTGACATAGGGGCGGTCGTAGTGGATGCGGTGGCCGTTGAAGGTCAGCGCCGAATAGCGGAACAGCAAGACCTCGTCGGGCACGATCTCGCGCTGCCAGGCCGCGCCCTCGGGCGCGCGCTGCGGCGGTGGCGCCACGTCGCCCGGCTGCTGTGCTTGGCGGTAGACGATGTCGTGGAACTCGACGATTGCCGGCTCGGCAGCGCCGTTGCAGTGCAGCGCGTGCCGCACCTTGACGAAGACCAGCCGGCCGCTGCGCCCGTCCTTGGTGCTGACATCCTCGATCGTGCTGGTGCGCGACACGCTGTCGCCCACCCGCAGCGGGGCGCGGAACTCGAGCTGGCTGCCCGCCCACATGCGGCGCGGCAGTTGCACCGGCGGCAGGAAACCACCGCGCCGGGGATGGCCATCGGGCCCGATCTCGGACTGCCGGTGCATAGGCAGGAAATACAACCAATGCCACAGCGGCGGCAGCGCGGTGCCGGGGTCGACCGGCGACGGCGGATGGTCGAGCGTGGCCGTCAGCGCCACCACCGGCGTGACATGGAGCGTGTCGTGCAGCGTCTCGCTGCGGCCGATCCAGGCACTCAGGTCTTGGGAATGGTCATGGTCTTGGGGGTTCACTGCAATCTCCTGGGCCGGGCCGCCTGATCGGCCAGTCCGGCAGTTGAAATCTGTCGCGCCCGACGCTGCTCGGCTCGTTCAGTCGTCGGTGGCCACCAGGTGGTCGATCGCCGCCTGCACGCCGCCGCGCCCGGCCGGGATGCCCTGCACCCGCAGCGCGGCATCGATCGCGCCCAGGCAGCCCAGGATGGTGGCGGCATTGCTGTCGCCCAGGTGGCCGATGCGGAAGGCCTTGCCGGTCAGCGACCCCAGACCGCCGGCCATCGCCACGCCGAAGCGCTCGCGCGCCACCTGGCGCAGCGCGTCGACATCGACGCCCTCGGGCACGGTGATGGTGGTCACCGAGACCGAACGGGTGGCCGGGTCGCGGGCGAAGAAGTCGAGCGCGCCGGCCTCGGCCCAGGCCGCCACCGCGGCCTGCACCGCGCCGGCCAGCCGGCGGTGCCTTGCGTAGAGCGCGTCCTCGCCTTCTTGCGCGATCAGCGCGAAGGCCGCCTCCAGCCCGAACAGCAGGGTCTGCGGCGGCGTGCCGCAGAACTTGCGGTAGCTCAGCGGGCTCTGGCGCGGCCGCCAGTCCCAGTAGAAGCGCGGCGCCGGGTTGCGCGCGGCCACCGCGGCGGCCTTGGCGTCGACCGCCACGAAGCCTATGCCGGGCGGCGTCATCAGGCCTTTCTGCGACGCCCCCAGCAACACGTTGGCCGGCAGCGCGTCCATCGCGATCGGCGTGCAGGCCAGCGAGGCCACCGCGTCGACCACCAGCAGCGCCGGGTGACCGGCGGCGTCGATCGCGGCGCGCAGGGCCGGCAGGTCGCTGGTGATGCCGCTGGCGGTGTCGGTGTGGACCACGAACACCGCGACGATCTGCTGCCCGGTGTCGTCGCGCAAGGCCTGGGTGACCGCCGCAGTGTCTATCGGCCAGCCCGGGTTCCAGGGCGTGCGGATCACCTGGCGACCGAGCGCTTCGGTCTGCAGCGCCCAGGATTCGGAGAAATGCCCGGTGCCCGGGATCAGCACCCGCCCGCCTGGCGGCAGCAGGTTCTCCACGACCACCTCCCAGGCGCCATGGCCGTTGGTGGCGTAGAAGAAGACCTCGGCGCTGTCGCTGTGCAGCAGTCCGCGCAGGCCGGCCTCGCAGGCGGCGATGCTGGCGTCCAGCCGCGGGTCGCCCAGGTCCATGGGCTGGCGCGCCATCGCGTACAGCACCTCGTCGGGCACCGGCGTGGGGCCGGGGGATTGCAGCAGGCGGCGGCCGGGGATGCGGGGGCTGGAGGACATGAGGCGTTGGCAATTCAGCTGCGGGAGCGCGGCACGGCGCGCGGAGTCCCCATGCTAGCGGCTGGCGGGAACACCCTGCGGCGGGCGCCGCCGCCGCGCCAGTTCTGCACTGGCTCGGGTTACGCTGGCGCCTGCCGCACCGGCCACCATCCGACGGTCATGCCGCGCTTTCGCGCCCCCTGCGCCACCTACCCGAGAGGCCCCCATGCTGATCCGCCACGCCACCCTGCCCGACGGCCGCACCGACATCGACCTGCTGGTGCAGGACGGCCGCATCGCGGTGATCGGCGAGCGGCTGTTCGACGGCCGCCCGCTGCCCGAGGGCGTCGAACTGATGGACGCCGCCGGCTGGCTGCTCAGCCCGCCCTTCGTCGACGCCCATTTCCACCTCGACGCCACGCTGAGTCACGGCCTGCCGCGGGTCAACGCCAGCGGCACGCTGCTCGAGGGCATCGCGCTGTGGGGCGAGCTCAAACCCCTGCTGACGCAGGAGGCGCTGGTCGAGCGTGCGCTGCAGTACTGCGACTGGGCGGTGGCCAAGGGCTTGCTGGCGATCCGCAGCCATGTCGACGTCTGCGACCCGCGCCTGTTGGCGGTGCATGCGCTGCTGGAGGTCAGGCAACGGGTCGCGCCCTACCTCGACCTGCAACTGGTGGCCTTCCCGCAGGACGGGCTGCTGCGGGCGCCGGGCGCGCTGGCCAACTTGAAGCGCGCGCTGGACCTGGGCGTGGACTTGGTGGGCGGCATCCCGCATTTCGAGCGCACTGCCGAACAAGGCGCCGAGAGCGTTCGCCTGCTCTGCGAACTGGCGGCCGAGCGCGGCCTGCCGGTCGACATGCACTGCGACGAGAGCGACGATCCGTTGTCACGCCACATCGAGACATTGGCCTTCCACGCCCGGCGCCTCGGGCTGGCAGGGCGGGTCACCGGCTCGCACCTGACCTCGATGCACTCGATGGACAACTACTACGTCTCCAAGCTGATCCCGCTGATTGCCGAGGCTGGCGTGCACGCAGTGGCCAACCCGCTGATCAACATCACGCTGCAGGGCCGGCACGACAGTTACCCCAAGCGGCGCGGCATGACGCGGGTGCCCGAACTGATGGCTGGCGGCGTCAACGTCGCCTTCGGCCACGACTGCGTGATGGACCCCTGGTACGCGCTGGGCTCGGCCGACATGCTGGAGGTGGCGCAGATGGGACTGCATGTGGCGCAGATGACCTCGCAGGCGCAGATGCGGGCCTGCTTCGACGCGGTGACGGTCAACGCGGCCCGGGTGATGGGCTTGCCGGACTACGGCCTGACGCCGGGCTGCCACGCCGACTTCGTGCTGCTGCAGGCGCGCTCGGCGGTGGAGGCGCTGCGCCTGCGGCCGGCAAGGCTCAAAGTGATCCGGCGCGGCCGGGTGATCGCCACCGCGCCGGACGCCGCCGCCACGCTGTCGCTGCCCGGCAGGCCTTCACGAATAGACTGGGTTTTGCCACAGTGATCGTCGACGCGGCGCCGGCCGGGGCGGCGTTGGCTAGAATGAAAATGTCAGGGAAGCCCCATCAGAACAGATCAACATGAAACTCATCGGATCGCTCACCAGCCCCTACGTTCGCAAAGTGCGCGTGGTGATGGCTGAAAAAAAGCTCGACTACCAGTTCGTGCTGGAAGATGTCTGGGGCAGCGACGCGATGCTCAAGCACAACCCGCTGGGTAAGGTGCCCTGCCTGGTGATGGAGGGCGGCGAAGCGATATTCGACTCGCGCGTGATCGTCGAATATGTCGACACCTTGTCGCCGGTGGGCAAGCTGATCCCGCCGTCCGGCCGCGAGCGGGTGGAAGTGCGCACCTGGGAAGCCTTGGCCGACGGCGCTTGCGATGCACTGGTGCTGGCGCGCATGGAAGCCAGCTGGGGTCCGCGCGAGGGCGCACGCAGCCAGCCCTGGATAGACCGCCAGATGAGCCGGGTCGGCAACGCGCTGATGGCCATGGGCAGCGGGCTGGGCGACAAGCCCTGGTGCAACGGCAACCATTTCACGCTCGCCGACGTGGCGGTGGGTTGCGTGCTGTCCTACCTCGATTTCCGCTTCGACCACATCGACTGGCGCGGCGACCACGCCAATCTGGCCAGGCTGGCCGAAAAGCTGGCGACGCGCCCCAGCTTCATCGACACCGCGCCGCCCAAGGCCTGAACGGGCGCCGTCAATCCAGGGTCTGGCGGTAGCGCGCCAGGGTCGAGCAGGTGAAGCCCACCGCCAGATTGGCGAGCATGAAGACGCCACTCATCGCCATCATCAGCATGAAGCTGCCGTTCATCGGAACCTCGAACAGCAGCCAGGCCGCAGCCATGATCACGCCGAGCTGAACACGGCCGATCGCGACGCAGGGCACGATCTTTTCGCCCATCATCACCTCGAGCGGCCGCACCGGGGTGGCGAGAGGATTCTCCATCGTGCCGCGCACGCGGGTCATCTCCACACCGGCCAGCAACAACAGCGTCACCGCGGAGGCGCGGGCGGGTTGGCGCAGGGCCATTCGGCGTCCTTGGCGTGTGGGCCAGACCGGTGCTGCCGCGGCAGCGCCGGTCTGGATGCCCGTTGTTGGCCGCCACGCCGCGAAAGCCACGCCGCAGCTCAAGGTCGGCGCAGCCGGGTGCTGGCTATACTTCAAAGCCCCAGCGCCGATTTGTTCCAGATTGCGGGCGCTTTAAAAATGCCGCTAAACGTGATGACCCGCCCGGTAACCACGCTTTGCAGCGCTGCCGGGTTCTCATTGGGACATCATCAACACACCATGGCCTCTGTCGGTCACGTCAGTCCCCAGACGATGCGTTTCGATGCGCCGCTGCAGCTCAAGAGCGGCGCGACGCTGGCCGACTACGAACTGGTCTACGAGACCTACGGCCAACTCAACGCGGCGCGCAGCAATGCGGTGCTGGTCTGCCATGCGCTGAACGCCAGCCACCATGTGGCGGGCACCCATGCCGGCGTCGACCGCAGCGAGGGCTGGTGGGACAACCTGATCGGCCCCGGCAAGCCGCTGGACACCGACCACTTCTTCGTCATCGGCGTCAACAACCTGGGATCTTGCTTCGGCTCGACCGGCCCGACCCACCCGCATCCCGACCCCGCCAAGGGCGGGCAGGCCTGGGGCGCCGATTTCCCGGTCGTCACGGTCGAGGACTGGGTCGACGCCCAGGCCAGACTGCTCGACACGCTGGGCATCACGACGCTGGCCGCGGTGCTGGGCGGCAGCCTGGGCGGCATGCAGGCCTTGAGCTGGACCCTGCGCCACCCGGCGCGGGTGGGGGAATGCATCGCGGTGGCCACGGCGCCCAACCTGTCGGCGCAGAACATCGCCTTCAACGAGGTAGCGCGGCGCGCCATCATCACCGACCCCGATTTCCACGGCGGCCATTACCGCGCCCACGGCGTGCTGCCCAAGCGCGGCCTGCGGGTGGCGCGCATGATCGGGCACATCACCTACCTGTCGGACGATTCGATGGAAGAGAAGTTCGGCCGCCAGATGCGCGCGGCCGAGCTGGGCTACTCGACCCAGGACATCGAGTTCCAGATCGAGAGCTACCTGCGCTACCAGGGCGACAAGTTCAGCGAGTATTTCGACGCCAACACCTACCTGCTGATCACCCGCGCGCTGGATTACTTCGACCCGGCGCTGGCGTTTGGCGGTGACTTGTCGGCGGCGTTTGCGGCGGCGCGCGGCAAGCGCTTCCTGGTGATCAGCTTCACCACCGACTGGCGCTTTGCGCCGGCACGCTCGCGCGAGATCGTCAAGGCGCTGGTCGACAACCGAATCGACGTCAGCTACGCCGAGATCGCAGCGCCGCATGGTCACGACGCCTTCCTGCTCGAGGACCCGCGCTACCACGGCGTGTTGCGCGCCACCTTCGAGCGCATCGCCGCGGAGCTGGCAGGGTGACCGGCCCCACCCCAACGGCACGGGCCGACACAGCGCGGGACATGCCGCATATCACGCCCGAACAGGCGCTGGTCGCCGAACTGGTGCCCGCGGGGTCGCGCGTGCTCGACCTGGGCTGCGGCAACGGCGCGCTGCTGGCGCATCTGCAGCAGGCCAGGGGCTGCAGCGGCTACGGCGTCGAGATCGCCGACGCCAACGTGCTGGCCTGCGCCCGGCGCGGCGTCAACGTGGTGCAGCTCAATCTGGAAGACGGTCTGGCGCTGTTCGGCGACCGCAGCTTCGACGTGGTGCTGCAGTTGCAGACGCTGCAGCACCTGCGCAACACCGAGAAGATGCTGCGCGAGACGGCCCGGGTGGGCCGCATCGGCATCGTCAGCTTCCCCAACTTCGCGCATTGGCCGAACCGGCTGTCGGTGTTGCGCGGCCGTATGCCGGTGACGCGCACCCTGCCCTACGAGTGGTATGACACGCCCAACATCCGGGTTGGCACCTTTGCCGATTTCGAGGTGCTGGCACGGCGCAACGGCCTGAACATCCTCGACAGCTTCGGCCTGCAGTCCGGCCGTGCGGTGCGGCGCTGGCCCAACCTGACGGCCAGCGTGGCGCTGTTCAAGTTCGAACGAAGTTAGCGCCGGGGCTACGGCGGCAAGGTCCGGGCCGGTGGCGGCGCGGCATGCGGCATGCGGCATGCGGCATGCGGCATGCGGCATGCGGCATGCGGCATGCGGCATGCGGCATAGGGATGGTGCCATCGCCGCATCGGCCTAGAGTGAGCCGCTTCGCCTTCGTTCGTCAAAGGAAGCAGCCATGAGCGATCGACCCGACGGCAATGGCGTTCCCTGGGGCTCGATCGCAGTGGTGGCAGCCTTCGTGTCGAGCACGCTGCTGGTACAGCACCCGTTCCAGCCGCTGCGCCCGGACGAGAAAGAACATGCGTTGCCACAGCAGGGCGCCGAACTCGAGGTCGAGGCGCGCTTGTGGGAAGACCCTTTCGCCGCCGCCCGGCGCTACGAGTCGGATCGCCGGACCCGCTGCGACAAGCTTGGCAACAGCCGCAAGCTGCAGACGCCCGCTGCGTCCGCGCCTGGCGGCGCAGTGACCGGCGTGTCCACGACCGACGCCAGCGCCGACTGCGGCGAACCGGCGGGCCAGGCCCGCCGCCAGCCTGCGCGGCTGCTGCACGACCTGGACCGCAATGGCAACCAGGACCTGACCGAGACGCTGGTGGTGGCGGTGATGCTGCCGGGCAATGCCTTTGTCGGGGCCGAGGAGAGCCGCCGGCGCACCCGCTACGCGCTGCTGGCCGGGCTGCAGGCGCAATACCTGTCGCCCGACGACCCCGAGCATTTCGGCCTGCTGCAGTTCGATCTGCCCGCCGGCAAGGGCGGTTCGCACTCCTTGCGGGTGCCCTACGAAATGCTGTCGCAGCAACCGATCCTGCGCGGCAGTGCCGGGGCCGGACACCAGGACGAGAGCTATGCCCAGGTGGCCGTGCTGTGGATAGATGAGACCGCGCTGCCGCAGCCCATGCTCAATGCATTGGCAGGGCTTGTCGGCCAGCTGATGGCCACCCCCACCACCGCAGGCTGGCGACAGCAGGTCAAACCGAGGTCTATCGACGGCCGCGAGCAGGGCATGAGGGCGAACTTGCCGGCCCTGGCCTTGATCGGGCCCTCCAGTTCGGACGGTCTGCGCCAGGCGCTGCGCGATCTGGACAGGGCCGCCAACTCCTGTGATCCGGCGCCGCTGAACGAGGCCGCCGGCAAGGCGGTCGACGCCGCGTCGCGCCCCCGCTGCCGGGATGACTTGCCGGCGCCGGTCATCGAGGGCTACCGGCAACTGGCCAAGGCGCGCCTGTTCAACGCCACCGCCACCGCAGGCGCCAGCGCGATGCCCGAACTGCACGAGCAGAATCTCGACGCCTACATCAAGGAGCGTCTGGCCCGCATCGCGGGCATGCCGGTCAACCGGGAGGTCGAATACCTGCGCACCATGGCCACCGACGACAAGGTCTTGCGCAGTCTGGTGGTCGAACTGCAACTGCGGCTGCCGGCCGATGTCAAGCGGCGCGTCGTGCTGCTGGCCGAGCGCGACTCGCTCTATGCCCAGGCGCTGGTCAGCGAACTGCGGTGGCGCCTGTCTGACAATCGCAGCCCGCAATACAACCCCAACCTGCGCCTGGAGACGCGCTTTTTCTACCGCGGGCTCGATGGCGCCACCACCTTCGACGGCGCCGCCGAGCGGCCGGCGACCGGCAAGGACAAGGACAGCGCCGCGCTGCTGGAATGGCCCGAATCGCGCGACCAGCTCGACTACCTGCGGCGGGTGGCGATCTCGCTCAAGCACAGCGAGTCCGAACGGCCCATCGGATTGCCGCACCGCCAGAGCGAGGCCGACCAGACAACCGAAGGCGGGCCGATAGGCGCGATCGGCCTGCTGGCCAGCGACGTGCACGACAAATTGCTGGTGCTGCAGGCGCTGCACGAGAGCTTCCCCGACAAGGTGTTCTTCACCACCGACCTGGATGCGCGCTACATGCATCCGCGCACGCTGGGCTACACCCGCAACCTGGTGCTGGCGTCCAGCCTGCCGCTGGCTTTTGCCAAGCCCCGGCTCCAGGCCGGCGCGCCGCCGTTCCGCGACGTCTACCAGACCTCGGTATTCCTCGCCGCGCAGCGCGCGGGCTGCCGCCAGGGCCAGGCCTGCGAGGCGCTGCACGATGACATCCAGGAGGCCATCGCCCAACCCTCGGTCTACGAGATCGGGCGCCAGCAGGCGGTGCCGCTGGCCGGCTACGACCACAGCCAGCGGGTGCGCGACCAGCATCTGGCCCACACCGGCATCGTGCTGCCGATGTGGCTGGTGCTGGCCGGCGCGCTGTGGTTCTGGCCGTCCACGCCGGCACTGCGCCAGGTGCGAGACTGGGTCTTCGGCAAGCCGGCGCCGCCCGCGAGCAAGGCGCAGGCGCCACCGCTGTCCAACGTGCTGCTGGCGGTGCTGCATCTGGGCGTGCTGGCTTTTGCGCTGGGCAGCACGGTGGAGTTCGCCGCGCCGGGACGGCTGGGGCTGACCGGGATACTGTTGCTCACGGCGTCGGTCACCGGGGTCGTGTTGCTGATGCTGCTGGGACGGGGCGCGATGCGACCGCTGGCGCTGGACAACGCGACGGCGATGCCGACCTGGCTGGCGCCCGCGGCGGGCGCGCTGCTGATGCTGGCTGCCGCGGTCTGGATCGCCTGGCCCACCGAAAGCGCGGCGCCCTGCACAGCCTGCGAGCCGGCGGCCTGGCTGGAAGGCGTCAGCGCCTGGCCCTCGCACCTGGTCCACCTGCTGGCGCTGGTGGCGCTGGTGTGCATACTCGATGTGCAGTGGAGCCGCATCCGCGACCGCTTCGATATCGACACCCGCTGGCTGGCGCTGGCGCCGGTCGGGATGCCGTCGGCCTCGCTGCTGCGGCGTGCCTGGTGGCGAGAACACAGCATCGTCGGCTGGTCGCCGCCGCCCACCGATCCCAAGAACGCCAACGAGTTGGGCCACGCCAGCGTCGGCTTCGACCTGCTGTGGCGCGAGACCGCCCACCGCGCCGAGCCGATGGCGCGCATGGTGCGGGCCCTGGTCTGGTACGTCGTCACGCTGGGACTGATGGTCGCGCTGTTCTTCGCGCTCAGCGACGGCCAGATACCTGAGGTGCCGGTCCGCGGCCCGGACCACCGCAACCTGGTGCGCCTGACGCTGTATGCGGTGCTGGCCCTGCTGCCCATGCTGATGGTCGCAGTAGCAGACGCCACGGTGCTGAACCAGCGCCTGATCAAGCACCTCGACAAGGGGCGCACCGACTATCCCGAGGCCACCGTGCAGCGCTTTGCCAACGCGCTGGGTGGCCCGGCCCAGGCCGCGCTGTGGCAGCGCCGTATCGCCGCGCCCCCTTGGCAACGTGGCGACAGCCAGTTGCCCGGGCGCCACACGCTGCTCGACAACTGGATAGACGTGCGGCTGATCGGCCGTCGCACCGCCGCGGTGGCGCCGCTGATCGTCGGGCCGCTGCTGATCGTGGCCTTGCTGGTGGTCGCACGCAGCCGCCTGTTCGACAACTGGGCCATCACGATGCCGGTGGCACTCGGCATCTGTGCCTACCTGGCCTGGCTGGTGGTGCTGGCCGTGCTGCTCAAGCGCTCGGCCGAAAAAGCGCGCGAGCATGCGCTGCGGCGGATGCAGGCCGACCTGCTCTGGCTGGGTGGCGCAGGCAGCGACTGGCAGTCGCTGGTCGAGCCTTTCAAGCGCTTGATCGAGGAGGTGCGCGGCAACCAGGAAGGCGCGTTTGCGCCGCTGTTCGAACAAGCGCTGTTCAAGGGCCTGATGGTACCGCTGGGCGGCATAGGCAGCACCCAGTTGTTCGACTACCTGCTGCTGGCGCGCTGACCGCGCGCCGGCTTCTACACTCAGCGCATGACCACGCTGACCACCGCCGACGGCCTTGCGCTCCACCTGCACGCCTGGCCGCTTCCGGCCGAGCGGGCCGGGCCGGCCCGCGGCACGGTGCTGATCGTGCATGGCCTGGGCGAGCATGGCGGGCGCTACGCCCATGTCGCGGCGCATCTGGCTGGTGCCGGCTGGGCGGTGGCCGGCTACGACCAGCGCGGCCACGGCCGCTCGGGCGGCCCGCGTGGTGGCATCCCGGCCGACGACAGCCTGCTCGCCGACCTGGGCGCGGTGATCGGCCATCTCCGCACGCGCAGCGCCCTCGGTGACCCGCTGCCCGGCCCGCTGGTGTTGCTGGGCCACAGCATGGGCGGGCTGGTGGTGGGCCGCTATGTCGCCGAGGGCCTGGCGGCCCGGCCGGCGCCCTGGTGGCAGGCGGTGGACGGGCTGGTGATGTCTTCGCCCGCGCTCGACCCGGGCATGAGTTGGGCGCAGAAACTGCTGCTGGCGCTGGCCGCGCCGATCGCGCCTGCCCTGGCGCTGGGCAACGGCCTGAAGGCCGAATGGGTCAGCCGCGATCCGGCGGTGGTGCGCGCCTACATCGCCGACCCGCTCAACCACGACCGCGTCACGCCGCGCCTGGTGCGCTTCATCGTCGAGGGCGGCAGGCGGGTGGTCCAGTGCGCGCCGCGCTGGACCACACCCACGCTGCTGCTCTACGCCGGCGCCGACCGTTGTGTCGCGGCTCGCGGCAGCGCGGCCTTTGCCGCCGCCGCACCCCCGGCGCTGCTGCAGGCGCACGGTTACGACGGTCTGGCCCACGAGATCTTCAACGAGCCCGAGCGGGCCAGCGTGCTGGCCGACCTGTCGGCAGGCTTGGCGGTCCGCTTGCCCGCGCTGGCCTAAACTGGATCGATCCCTCCACTGCTGCGGAGCTTGTGCTCCGAGAACGCCCATGAACGCTCGCGACCCCCTGCTGCCGCTGCAGCCCGACGAAGCCAGCGCCTTGGGCGCTTTTGCCGACCGCCGCTGGGACGAGGCCATCGTGCCCGCACTCACCGACTACATCGCGATTCCGGCCAAGAGCCCGATGTTCGATGCCGACTGGCAGGCCCATGGCTTCATCGAGCGGGTGGTGCGCGACGCCGCGAGCTGGGTCGAATCGCGCCAGGTGCCGGGCCTGACGCTGGAGGTGGTTCGCCTGCCCGGCCGCACGCCGGTGATCTTCTTCGAGATCCCGGCGACCAAGCCCGGCTCGAACGACACGGTGGTGATGTATGGCCACCTCGACAAACAGCCCGAGTTCACCGGCTGGCGCAAAGACCTCGGGCCCTGGACACCCAAGTACGAAGGCGGCCTGCTCTATGGCCGCGGCGGCGCCGATGACGGCTACGCGGTCTACGCCGCGATCACCGCGGTCGAGGCCTTGCAGACGCAAGGCCTGACCCATCCGCGCATCGTCGGCCTGATCGAGAGCTGCGAGGAAAGTGGCTCGCACGACTTGCCACCCTACCTGGACGCGCTGCGCACAAGGCTCGGCAATGTCAGCCTGGTGGTGTGCCTGGATTCGGGCGCCGGCAACTACGACCAGCTCTGGTTGACCACCTCGCTGCGCGGCATGGTCTCGGGCGTGCTGAAGGTCGAGATCCTGACCGAGGGCATCCACTCGGGCGACGCCAGCGGCGTCGTGCCGTCGAGTTTCCGCGTGCTGCGCAACTTGCTCGACCGGCTGGAGGACTCCAGCACCGGCCGGCTGCTGCCCGAGAGCTTCCACTGCCGGCTGCCCACCGACCGTGCCGAGCAGGTGCGCGCCGCGGCCGCGATCCTGGGCGAGGCAACCTGGAAGACCTTCCCCTGGACCTGCGGCGCCGATGGTGGTGCCACACTGCCCACCACCACCGACCCGGTCGAGGCCTTGCTCAACCGCACCTGGCGGCCCACGCTGTCGGTCACCGGGGTGGACGGTTTCCCCGAGATGACCAGCGCCGGCAACGTGTTGCGGCCCTTCACCAGCTTCAAGCTCAGCCTGCGGCTGCCGCCGCTGGTCGACGGCCATCAGGCCTCGCTGCAATTGAAGACCCTGCTGGAGGACAACGCGCCCTATAACGCGAAAGTCACCTTCCATCCGGACGGCAGGGCCGGCGCGCTGGGCGCCAACGGCTGGAATGCGCCGACCCTGGCGCCCTGGCTGGAGACCGCGCTGAACACCGCGTCGCAGTCCCAGTTTGGCGCCCCGGTGGGCTACATCGGCCAGGGCGGCACGATCCCACTGATGAGCTTGCTGCAGCAGGGCTTCCCGGCTGCGCAGATGATGGTCTGCGGCGTGCTGGGCCCGAAGAGCAACGCCCATGGACCCAACGAGTTCCTGCATGTGCCTTACGCCAAGCGGCTGACCGCCGCGGTGGCGCAGGTGATCGCCGCCTGCCCCTGAGCCACCGCGATGGACCCGCTGGCGCGGGTAAACAGCTCGGCCGGGTGGCCTGTCCCCGTCAGCGCATCGAAAACCCGGTCGTTGTCAGCGTACCGGTCATCGGTTCGATCAGCGCGATCAGCGGTTTCAGGTCGCGGTAACGCAACGCCACCTTGGTGACATAGGCGAAGAAGCGCGGCAGGTCGGCGCTGTAGGCCGGCTTGCCGTCGCGGTGCTTGAGGCGGCAGAAGATGCCCAGCACCTTGATGTGGCGCTGCAGCCCCATCCACTCCAGCGCGCGCCAGGTTTCGCCGAAGTCGGCCGCCATTTCGTGCTCGCCGAACAAGCCGGCCGCGCGCGCCTGCTGCCACCAGCGCGCCGCCCAGTCGATCTCCTGCGCTTCGTCCCAGGAGACGAAGGCATCGCGCAGCTGCGAGGCGATGTCGTAAGTCACGGGCCCGACCACCGCGTCCTGGAAGTCGAGGATGCCCGGGTTGGGCGTGGTCAGCATCAGGTTGCGCGGCATCCAGTCGCGGTGCACGACCGCCTGCGGCTGGGCCAGCGCGCTCGCCACCAGGGCGTCGCAAACCCGCTGCCAGGTGGCCGCCTGCGCAAAGGTCCAGGTGATGCCATGCTCGCGGCCCACACACCATTCCGGAAACAGCGCCAGCTCGCGCCGCAGCAGCGCCTCGTCGTAGGCCGGCAGGCCGCTGCCGTCCACCCGCTGCTGAAACTGCAGCAACGCAGCGGTCGCCTCGCGCATCAGCCGGTCGGCCTCGGCCGGTGCCGCGCGCTGCAATGCGGTCAGGTAGAGGCTATCGCCGAGATCCTCCAGCAGCACGAAGCCCAGCGCCTCGTCGACCGCCAGCACCTCGGGCGCATGCAGGCCAGCCGCCTGGATGCGGCCGGCCAAGTCGACGAAGGGGCGGACGTCTTCCTGCGGCGGCGGTGCGTCCATCACGATGCGGCTGATGCCACTTGCCCCTTGCACCCTGAAATAGCGCCGGAAGCTGGCGTCGGCCGAGGCCGGCACCAGCGTGCGGGCATCGAGTTGCAGGGCCTGCGCCAGGGGAGTGAACCAGCGCCAGAACGCGGCTTCGCGCAGGGCGTCCGGCCAGGTGAGGATGGGCAGTTCAGAGGTCATCGGCAGGGGTGGGCGCGGCGTCGGTGGGGCCATCTGGTCGATGCCACCGGCGCGAGGAGGCTCATGGATAATCCGCGGATTCTACGAACCGCAGGCCCGGCCCGATGCCGCTGCATCCGAGGGCCGCGATGTTCGCCGGCGCCTGCACTCCCCCAGGGCTACTCCCGTGCCAGCCGCTCTCCGCGATGTCTCCCGCCTGGCCCGGCCGCCCTGCCGACTGCGGCGCTGTGCCCGGCCCCGGCGTTTCGCCGCTACGCTGGTGGCGGCTCTAGCCGGCACCGCATCCTGGGCTCAGCCAACGGCGCTGACCTTGCAGCCCAGCACCGCGCTGGCGCCGCCCCCGGGCGGCGAGCAGGCGGCCCAGCGGCCGATGATCCTGCGCGCCGACAGCCTGCGGGTCCGGCCCGAACTGGATGCGGTGGCAGAAGGCCATGTCGAGTTCCGTCGCGCCGGCACCATGATCCGCGCCGACCGCTTCAACTACGACAGCGCGGACGACCTGGCCAGCGCCCGCGGCGATGTCGTGGTCACGCGCGAAGGCATGCGCTACGCCGGCCCCGAACTGCAGTTGCAGGTGCAGCGCTTCGAGGGCTTCTTCCTGGAGCCCCGATTCGAATTCAGCCGGCTGGGCGCCGGCGGCCAAGCCGATCGAATCGACTTTCTCGACAGTTCGCGCTTGCGGGCCGAGCGCGCGATCTACACCAGTTGCCCGCGCGAGGGCGGCGGCGATCCAGACTGGCTGCTGCGCACCGACCGCATCAGGCTCGACTTCGGCACCAACGAGGGTGTGGCCGAGGGCGCGGTGCTGCAGTTCCTCGGTGTGCCCATCCTTGGCCTGCCGGTGCTGAGCTTCCCGCTCAGCGACGACCGCAAGAGCGGCTGGCTGCCGCCCACCGTGGTGCCGTTCGACAGCCGCAATGGCTTCACGCTGGCGCTGCCCTACTACTGGAACATCGCACCCAACCGAGACGCCACCCTGACCCCCACCGTGCTGAGCCGGCGTGGCCTGGCGCTGGACAGCGAGTTCCGCTACCTCGAGGGCCCGCACAGCGGCCGGGTCCGGCTGAACTGGTTGCCACAGGACCGCGTCACCGGCGGCTCGCGCAGTGCCTGGGATGTGGACAACGCGGGCCGACTGCCAGGCGACGTGAGCTATGCCGCACATTGGCGGCAGGTCTCCGACGACGCATTCTGGAAGGATTTCCCGCGCTGGATGCCGGGCTCGACCGTGCCACGGCTACTGACGCAGGACCTGGGGGGAGAGCACACGCTGGACACCCGCTTCGGCCCGCTGAGCTCGTACGCCCGGGTGCAACGATGGCAGGTGCTGCAGACCGGCAGTGGCAGCGACCTGATCGTCTCGCCCTACCAGCGCAGCCCGCAACTCGGCCTGCGGCTGCTGCCGGTGCTGCCTGCAGGGCTGCGCGCCGCGCTCGAGACCGAAGTCAACCACTTCACCCGGCCCGACGACTCGGCCAGCGCCACCCTGCCCACCGGCTGGCGCTGGCATGCGCTGGGACAGCTCAGCCGGCCCTTCGCGCCGCCCGGCGGCTGGATCACGCCCAAGCTGATGCTCAACGCGGCGGCCTACCAGGTCGATCAGCTCGCCACCCCGACCAGCGGCGCCCGCAGCGCGCGCCTGATCCCCACCGCCAGCCTGGACGCCGGGCTGGTGTTCGAACGCAACACGACCTTCTTCGAACGCGAGCAGCACCAGACGCTAGAGCCACGCCTGCTGTATGTCAACACACCGTTCCACAACCAGTCGTCGCTGCCCAATTTCGACGCTGCCGACCGCGACTTCAACGCAGTGTCCATCTATGCCGAGAACGCGTTCTCGGGCGTCGACAGGGTCTCGGACGCGCACCAGATCACCGCAGGATTCACCACCCGACTGGTGGACGCGAGCAGCGGCGCCGAGACCCTGCGCCTGGCGGTCGCGCAGCGCATCCGGCTGAGCGACCAGCAGGTGGTGCTGAGCGGACCGCCCCTGGACCAGCGGCTCTCGGACCTGCTGATCGATGGCGCCACGTCGGTGTTCAAGCCCTGGTCGCTGGACGCCGCGCTGCAGTACAACCCCGACAGCCACCGCATCGTGCGGGCCATCGTCGGCGCACGCTACTCACCAGCGCCGTTCCACACCCTCAGCGCGCGCTACCGCATGGCCAGCGGCTTGTCCGAGCAGGTCGAACTGGGCTGGCAGTGGCCGATCTACCGCGGCAGCGCCAGGCCGGTGGGGGCGTCCGCCGGCTGCGGCGGCACGCTATACGCCGTGGGCCGGACCAACTACAGCCTGAAGGACAGCCGCATCACGGATGCCACCGCCGGCATAGAGTACGACACCGGCTGCTGGATAGGTCGCGTGGTGGCCGAACGGCTGTCCACCGGTCGCGCCGAAGCCAGCACCCGCCTGCTGCTGCAGCTCGAACTGGTGGGGCTGTCGCGCCTGGGCGCCAACCCGCTGCAGGTGTTGAAGGACAATATCCCAGGTTACCGCTTACTGCGCGAAGCCGGCAACACCTTGTTCCCCACCTCTGAGCCATGACCTATATGCCCAATTTTCAGCGCTTGCGCGTCACCGCCTCGGTCGTGGCCGCGGCGCTCTGCCTGGGCGCGGGACCGGCCCAGGCGCAGACGGCCCGCAGCAACCGCAGCGGCGACTTCATCGTCGCGGTGGTCAATACCGAGGCCGTTACTGCCGTGGAGGTGGCACAGCGGGTCGAGCGCATCGCGGCCGACGCCCGTCGGGCCGGCGGCCCGCAGCCCAGCACCGAGGTCTTGCGCCAGCAGGTGCTCGACACCCTGATCGACGAGCGGGTGCAGATCACGTTTGCCCGCGACGTCGGGCAGAAGGTGGACGACGCCGAGGTTGACCGCGCGGTGGCCAACGTGGCAGCGCAGAACCAGCTGACGTTGCCGCAGTTGCGTGAGCGCCTGCGCGCCGAAGGCATGGAGATGGCACGCTACCGCAGCAGCTTGCGCGACCAGTTGCTGCTCGAGCGGGTGCGCGAGCGCGAGGTCAACTCGCGCATCCGGATCAGCGACGCCGACATCGACAAACTGCTCGACGAGCGCCGGGCCCGGGCCTCGGGCGATGCCCAGCTCAACCTGGCGCAGATCCTGGTGTCCGTGCCCGAAGGCGCCGATGCCGGCGTCGTCGCGCAGCGCCGATCGCGGGCGGAACAGGCGCTGGCCAGGGTGCTGGGCGGCGAGGATTTCTCCCAGCTCGCTCTCGAGATCAGCGAGGACGGCAACCGTCAGGCCGGCGGCGAGATCGGTCTGCGCCCGGCGCAGCGCCTACCCGACCTGTTCGTCGAGGGTGTGCGCGATCTGGCGGTGGGTCAGGTCGCCGCGCAGCCCTTGCGCAGCGCGGCGGGCTTCCACATCCTCAAGCTGATCGACCGCCAGCAGGACGACGCCTTCCAGGTGACCCAGACCCGGGCACGCCACATCCTGCTGCGGCTGTCGGACCGGGCGCAGACCGCGGCCGTGACGCGCCGGATGGACGAACTGAGGCGCCAGATCGAGCGGGGCGACAAGAAATTCGACGACGTCGCGCGCGATGTCTCCGAGGACGGCTCAGCGCCGGGCGGCGGCGATCTCGGCTGGGCCTCGACGGGCCAGTTCGTTCCCGAATTCGAGGAGGCGATGGCCAAGCTGGCACCCGGAGGCATTTCAGCACCGGTGGTGTCGCGTTTTGGCGTGCACCTGATCCAGGTGCTTGAACGGCGCAGCATCACCCCCGATCCGAAAGAGCTGCGCGAACAGGCCCGCGGCCAGCTGCGCGAGTCCAAGTTCGAGCAGGCCTACGGCGATTGGGCCAAAGAGTTGCGACTGCGCGCCTACATCGAGATGCGCGAGCCGCCGCAGTGAGCGGCAGCAGTGGCGGCGCGCATGTCGCGCGCAAGCGCTTCGGCCAGCATTTCCTGGTCGACCACGGCGTGATCGATGCCATCGTGCGGGCCATCGCGCCCAAGCCTGGCGATCCGCTGGTCGAGATCGGCCCCGGCCTGGGGGCGATGACCCAGCCGCTGCTCGAGCGCTGCGGCACCCTCACCGTGGTCGAGCTCGACCGCGATCTGGCTGCCCGCTGGCGCTCGCGCGAGGGCGTGACCGTGATCGAAGCCGACGCGCTGAAGGTCGACTTCGCGGCCCTGGCGGCCAGCGCAGGCCAGCCCTTGCGGGTGGTCGGCAACCTGCCTTACAACATCTCCACACCGATACTCTTCCACCTGCTGGCCGTGGCCCCGCAGGTGCGCGACCAGCACTTCATGCTGCAGAAAGAGGTGGTCGACAGGATGGCCGCAGCACCCGGTGGCAAGGATTTTGGCCGCCTGACGGTGATGCTGCAGTGGCGCTACACCGTGGACGCGCTTTTCGATGTGGCGCCCGAAGCCTTCGAGCCGCCGCCGCGGGTGCGCTCGGCCATCGTCCGCATGGTACCGCTGGCCACGCCACCGGCGCTGGACGAGGACAGGCTGCGGGCGCTCGTCACGCTGGCGTTCTCGCAGCGCCGCAAACTGCTGCGCCACACCCTGGGGCGCTGGCTCGACGAGCAGGGGTTCAGCGGCGCCTTCGATGTGCAGCGCCGGGCCGAGGAAGTGCCGGTGGCCGAGTACGTGGCCTTGGCACATGCGGTCTCATGGCATGGCTGAACGCCAAAGCCGCTCCTTGGAGCGCCTTGTCAAACCGCTACCTCAGTCTCTCAAACAAATGTGGCTTTGCCACTTTGCTTGACCCCCATGGAGGGCTTGCGCCTGACCAGGGCCGCTCAGGTCAGGCTGCGTTGAGCCACATCGCAGTGTCGAAGGCGCTGCTCATCATCGGCATGTTCATACCGAAGTTGGGGTTGACGCCGCTCTTCGAAACCGTCTTGGCGGGCGGCTTCTCGGGCACATGGGCGACGTCGTTGCGCTGCTCCCAGGCACTGGCTTCGGCGCTGCGGGCGACTGCGAACGAGTAGAAGCAACGGAACGGTATCCGGCGCTCGGCCCAGAAATCGGCCGTATCGCGGAACACGTCGAGCAATTGCTCGCGCGCTTCGCGGTCGAACTTGACGCCGTCGGGCACCTGCTCGAGCACCACGACGAAGCCGGGTTGGCTGCCGGCGCGGTGCACCAGGTCGGTCATGCAATCGAACAGCGCATCCAGGTTCTTGCCGAAATGCGCCGGAAACAGGAAGGACTCGGCAATCTTGTCGAGCACGTCCTGTTTGGTCTGGGCGTCGGTCAGGTTGGCGTACAGAAAATGCTGGCCAGCGCCTTCAGCGGCGGCCATCAGATCTTCGACTCGGTAGGCGCGGATCGCCTGCACGATATTGGGACGGACGGTCTGCAGCAGCATGGTCTCGTTCCTCCAGGTTCAGTGAACAGTTCCAGATCGATCATCGGTCACTGCGCGATGAACTTGAAGTTCGCGTAGTGATCGGCGGTGTAAAAACAGGCTTCAGGTTGTGTGGGACGGCCGCCGCCGCAAACGATGCGGCGCGCACCCCGGTCTCGCGAGCCAGGTGTCGGCACGGTGTATTCGCGGTAGAAACCGCGCTCACGCCGTGGCAACACACGCTCGAAATTGCCGAAAACCACGCCATCCTTGGCAAAAGGAAACGGGCCACCGGCATGAATCAAGCGCTGGGTCTGCTGAACTTCGGAAGGCAGCACCGACAATGCCACCGTTCCGACACCATCCACCGGCCCCCTCGCCTCGGCCAGCGTGCCGACCAGCAGCGACCCAATCGCCAACGTCACCAGCCCGAGCTTGCGCAGAGGCTTGCAAAACGTCGACCATCCGGCCTTGTTCACTGGTTTACCCTGAATTCCGAATGACGAATCTTATCGGAACGGCCCAGAAAACTCAAGCCATTGCCTCATATTTGGGCAGAACGGAAGGGATATGAGTAGGCACTCACCTTCGCCTGTGGGCTGGGAATGCCCGTTCTTGGCATCCGTCAAGCGTAAGTTCACGGCCGATCAGTGCAAAGATTTGTAGCGCGGCCCACAACACCCCGATCTGGCCTGGCCGCTCAACGGGCGGCGTTGGCGTCGGCTACCGTCAGCGCGGTCATGTTGACGATGCGCCGCACGGTGGCCGAGGGCGTCAGGATATGCGCCGGCTTGGCCGCACCCAGCAGCACCGGGCCAATCGCGATGCCGCCGCCGGCAGCGGTCTTGAGCAGGTTGTACGAGATGTTGGCGGCGTCGATGTTGGGCAGCACCAGCAGGTTGGCCTCGCCGACCAGGGTCGAGCGCGGCATCAACTCATGCCGAAAACTGGCATCGAGCGCGGCGTCCCCATGCATCTCGCCGTCCACTTCCAGCCAGGGCGCCTGGGCCCGGATCAACGCCAGCGCGTCGCGCATCTTGACCGCCGAGGGCTGGTTGCTCGACCCGAAACTCGAGTGCGACAGCAGCGCTGCCTTGGGTTGCACGCCGAAGCGCAGCATCTCCTCGGCCGCCAGAATGGTGATCTCGGCCAGTTGCTCGGCCGTCGGGTCGTAGTTGACATGGGTGTCGACCAGGAAGATCTGGCGCCCCGGCAGGATCAATCCGTTCATGCAGGCGTAGGTGTTGACGCCGGGGCGGCGGCCGATGATCTGGTCGATGTGAGCCAGATGCTGGTTGGTCGAGCCCCAGGTGCCGCAGATCATGCCGTCGACCTCGCCCTTGTGCAGCAGCATCGCGGTGATCAAGGTCAGGCGCCGACGCATCTCGATCTTGGCGAACTGTTCGGTCACGCCCTTGCGCTCGGTCAGGCGGTGGTAGGTCTGCCAGTAGTCGCGGTAGCGCGGGTCGTCGTCGATGTTGACGATCTCGTAGTCGCGGCCCTGCTTGAGCCGCAGGCCGAGTTTATCGATGCGCGCGTTGATCACCGACGCGCGCCCGACCAGCCAAGGCCGGGCCAGGCCTTCGTCGATGATCACCTGCACCGCCCGCAGCACACGCCGGTCCTCGCCCTCGGCGAAGGCCACGTTGCGGCGCGCGGCGCGCTTGGCCTGGCTGAAGATCGGCTTCATCGCGTTGCCCGAGGCGTAGACGAAGCTCTGCAGCCGCTGCTCGTAGGCCTCGTAGTCGGTCACCGGCCGCGCCGCGACGCCAGACTCGAACGCCGCGCGCGCCACTGCAGGCGCGATCTTCATCATCAGCCGCGGATCAAACGGCTTGGGAATCAGGTACTCGGGGCCGAAGACCAGCGTGGTGCCGGCATAGGCCGCGGCCACCACGTCGTTCTGCTCGGCCTGGGCCAGATCGGCGATCGCGTGCACCGCGGCGATCTCCATCAGGTCGGTGATCGTGGTCGCGCCCGAGTCCAATGCCCCGCGGAAGATGTAGGGGAAGCACAGGACATTGTTGACCTGGTTCGGGTAGTCGGTGCGGCCGGTGGCCATGATGGCGTCGTCGCGCACCGCCTTGACCTGCTCGGGCATGATCTCGGGCGTCGGGTTGGCCAGCGCGAAGATCAGCGGGTTGGCCGCCATCGCCGCGACTGCCGGCGCCTTGAGCACGCCGCCGGCCGACAGGCCGAGGAAGACGTCGGCGCCGACCATCGCCTCGCCCAGCGTGCGGAACGGCGTGTCCTGGGCAAACTCCGATTTGTCCGGGTCCATCAACTCGACCCGGCCCTGATAGACCACACCCGCCAGGTCGGTGACGAAGATGTTCTTCTTGGGCAGGCCGAGCTTGACCAGCAGGTTCAGGCAGGCCAGCGCGGCAGCACCCGCACCCGAGGTGACCAGCTTGATCTCGGCTATCTTCTTGCCCACCACCTTCAGGCCGTTGAGCAGTGCTGCGCCAACCACGATCGCCGTGCCATGCTGGTCGTCGTGGAAGACCGGGATCTTCATGCGCTCGCGCAGCTTGCGCTCGACGTAGAAGCAGTCTGGCGCCTTGATGTCCTCGAGGTTGATGCCGCCGAAAGTGGGTTCGAGCGCGGCGATGATGTCGACCAGTTTGTCGACGTTGAGCTCGTTGATCTCGAGGTCGAAGACGTCGATGCCGGCGAACTTCTTGAACAGCACCGCCTTGCCTTCCATCACTGGCTTGGACGCCAGCGGACCGATGTTGCCCAGTCCCAGCACCGCGGTGCCGTTGGTGACCACCGCCACCAGGTTGCCGCGCGCGGTGTAGCGCCAGGCATTGGCCGGGTCGGCGACGATCTCCTCGCAGGCCGCAGCGACGCCGGGCGAGTAGGCCAGCGCCAGATCATGCTGGTTGACCATCTGCTTGGTGGCGGCGATGGCCACCTTGCCCGGGGTCGGGAACTCGTGGTATTCCAGCGCGGCACGGCGCAGTTCGGCACTGCGTTCTTGCGCGTTTTGTTCCGGATTGGGCATGGAGCGGTCCTGGGCGAAGGGGTACGGATTCTAGGCAGTGCGCTGCTGCAGGCAGCGGTACGGCCACTCGACACGCCGCACCCACAGTGTGAGGCCAGCGCGGACGGCGGTTCATGCGCGAAACTGCGTAGCGGTCCACCCCGCGGATGACGGAATACTCTGCCCAGCATGGCCCTGCTCTCCCCGATCCGTCCCCCGCCCCGCCACGACCCGTCGCTGGCCGCACGGCTGGCCACCTGGCGCGCCAGCGGCCGAACGCCACGCGCGCTGCTGTGGCCGGCGCTGGTGGCACTGCTGCTGGTGGCGCAGACCCTGCTGGTGACGCTGACGCTGCGCTACGAGGAAGCGCGCGCCCAGGAGCGCAGCGACGACGTGGCAGCGGCCGCGCTCAGCGACATCCGCCGCCGCACCCAGATGGCGCTGCAAGGCCTGCAAGGGCTGCAGCAGCGGCCGGACGCGCCGCAGGCCTGGTCGGGCGGCGCCGGGGACCTGCTGCGCCAGCAGCGCGAGATCGGTCGCATCGAATGGCGCGACCGTGGCGCGCGCATCCTGGAGGCGGCCGAGTCGCCTTTTCGCGAGCCCTTGTTCGCGCATTGGCCGCGCGCCGACATGGACGTCGAGACCGAGGTCGCTTGCGATGCCGCGCGGCGGGTGATGGCGCCGATGTTCTCGCGCAGCCAGTTCGTGCCGCTGGCCGGCGGCCATGGCGTCGAGGTGATGGATGTCTGCGTGCCGGTGCAGCAGGCCGGCCAGTTGGTGGGCTTCACGGTGGCCAGTATCGTGCTGCCGCTGCTGCTGGACGAAGTGCGGGTGGCCGAGGTCGGGCGCAGCCATGAACTGTCCTTCGTCGAGGCCGACGGCACCCGGCTGGCGCGCAGCGGTGCGGTGCGGGGCGGCGGCGTGTTCATCGCCGACCGGGTGGTCGACCTGCCCGGCACCACCTTGCAGGTGCGGGTGGACGCGGTGCAGCGCGCCCCGAGGCTGATCCCCAACCTGGCCACCGCGCTGGTGCTGGGTCTGTCGATCGGCCTGTTCGTCGTGGTCGTGCTGCTGCTGCGCGACGGCCGCCGCCGGGCCCGCGCCGAGAGCCTGCTGGCCGAGGCGCTGGCCTTCCGCAAGGCGATGGAGGACTCGCTGCTGACCGGCCTGCGCGCGCGCGACCGCGACGGCCGCATCGTCTATGCCAACCCGGCCTTCTGCGCGATGGTCGGCTATTCGGTCGAGGAGTTGCAGCGCGCCGGGCCGCCGCCCTACTGGCCGCCCGAGCAGACCGCCGAGTACCAGCGCCGGCAGGCCGAGCGGCTGACCCCGGGCGCGGCACTGGCGCCGCCGCACCAGGGCTACGAGACAGTCTTCCTGCGTCGCGACGGCGAGCGCTTTCCGGTGATGATCTACGAGGCCCCGCTGGTCGACGGGGTGGGCAAGCACACCGGCTGGATGAGCGCGGTGCTCGACATCTCGGCCCAGCGCCGGGCCGAGGACTTGTCGCGCCAGCAGCAGGAGCGGCTGCAGGCCACCGCCCGGCTGGCCAGCGTGGGCGAGATGGCCTCGCTGCTCAGCCACGAGCTGAACCAGCCGCTGTCGGCCATCGCCAGCTACGCCACCGGCTCGCTCAACCTGCTGGCCGAGCCCGACGACCAGACGCTGGACTTGATGCACCAGGCCCTGACCCGCATCGCCGAGCAGGCCGAGCGCGCCGGCCGGGTGATCAAGAGCGTGCACGACTTCGTGCGCCGGCGCCATTCGGCCCATGAGGTGGTCACCGCCGATCTGCTGATCGAATCGGTGCTGCCACTGGTGCGGCTGCAGGCGCGCAAGAGCGGCGTGCGGGTAGACGTCGACGTGGCGCCGCCGGCGCCGCGCGTCAGGGTGGACCGCACCATGGTCGAGCAGGTGCTGCTCAACCTGGCGCGCAACGCCGTGCAGGCGATGGAGGCAGACACGCCGCTGGCCGAGCGTGTGCTGACCCTGCGGGTGCGGCGGGTCGCGGGCGCGCAGGGTGACTGGGTGCGGTTCTCGGTGCTGGACGCCGGCCCCGGCATCGCCGCCGAGGTGGCGCCGCGGCTGTTCACGCCCTTCTTCACCACCAAGGTCGAGGGCATGGGACTGGGCCTGTCGCTGTGCCGCACGGTGATCGAGCAGCATGGCGGGGCGATGGATTTCGAGAACCTGCCCAGCGCGCACCCACGCGCGGGACCGGCTGGTCTGGCCGGCGGCACCGAATTCCGCTTCACGCTGCCGCTGAGCCTGCCGCGCGGGCCGGCGCCGTAGCCATCGCCTTGCACCATACTGCAGGCCATGACGCCCAGCCATGTCACGCCCCCGCTCGGTCTTCCCGTGGTCTACCTGGTCGACGACGAAGCCGTGGTGCGCGATGCACTGGCCTGGCTGCTGCGGTCACGCCGCCTGCTGTCCGAGGGCTTCGCCCATGCCGAGGCCTTCGAGGACTGGCTGGCCACGCGCGATCTGGCCTCGAGCTGGCCCGACTCGCCCGGCTGCCTGCTGCTGGACGTGCGCATGCCCGGCACCAGCGGGCTGGTGTTGTTCGACCGCCTGGTAGCGCGCGGGCTGACCGAGACGCTGCCGGTGATCTTCCTGACCGGCCATGGCGACGTGCCGACCGCGGTGGCCACGGTCAAGCGCGGGGCTTTCGACTTCGTCGAGAAGCCGTTCTCCGACAACGCGCTGGTCGACCGCGTCGAGCAGGCGCTGGCGGCCAGCGCGGCGGCCATCCTGCGCCGCCGCGCGCAAAAGACGCTGGCGCGCACGCTGGCCGAACTGACCGAACGCGAAACCGAGGTGATGGACCGGGTGATCGCCGGGCTGGCCAACAAGCAGATCGCCGACGAGCTCGAGATCAGCGTGCGCACGGTGGAAGTACACCGGGCCAGGATGTTCGAGAAGATGAGCGTGCGCTCGGCGGTCGAACTGGCCAACCTGCTGCGCGACGCGCCGGCCTGAGGCCGCTTGTCCCTGCACGGCCTGGCGCGCCGCCGGCCTCGGTGACAATCCGCGCCATGGCCCTGGGCGAGTTCGACCTGATCCGCAAGTACTTCACCCGCCCGACGCAAGCGGCGCGCACCGCCGTGCTGGGCATAGGCGACGACTGCGCGCTGCTGCAGCCCACGCCCGGCCTGCAGTGGGCGGTGTCCTGCGACATGCTGGTCGAGGGCCGGCATTTCCTGGCCACCGTGCCGCCCGAGCGGCTGGGCCACAAGGCGCTGGCGGTCAACCTCAGCGACCTGGCCGCCTGCGGCGCCAAGCCGGTGGCGTTCACGCTGGCGCTGGCGCTGCCCCGGGTCGACGAGGCTTTTCTCGCCGGCTTCGCACGCGGCATGTTCGCGCTGGCCGACGCACAACACATCGAACTGGTGGGCGGCGACACCACCGCCGGGCCGCTCAACCTGTGCATCACCGTCTTCGGCGAAGTGCCGCCCGGCCAGGCGCTGCGGCGCGACGGCGCGCGGGCCGGCGATGCACTGTGGGTCAGCCACGCCATCGGCGGCGGCATCGGCGATGCCCGCTTGGCGCTGGAGGTGTTTCGCGGCCAGGTCGGCCTGGGCGCGGACGATTTCGAGGCGGTGCGGCGGGCGATGGAGTGGCCGCAGCCGCGCGTCGCGCTGGGCCTAGGTCTGCGCGGCCTGGCCAGCGCGGCGATCGACCTGAGCGACGGCCTGGTGGGCGACCTGGGCCATGTGCTGCGGCGCTCGGGCGTCGGGGCGTCGATACAGGTCGACACGCTGCCGCTCAGCCCGGTGCTGGCGCGCCAGTCGCGTGCGCTGCAACTGGAATGCGCGCTGGCCGGCGGCGACGACTACGAGCTGCTGTTCAGCGCGCCGCCGTCGGCCGAGGCCGGCGTGCTGGCGGCTGCGGCTGCGGCAGGCGTGGCGGTGCGCCGCATCGGCCGCATCGAGGCCGCCGCCGGGCTGCGCCTGCTCGACGCCGCCGGAGCCGAACTGGCGCTGGCCGTGCAAGGCTTCGACCACTTCAGCGGCTGAGCATGGACCCGGCAGACATCCCCGTCCCCATTGCCAAGACCAGCCCCACCGCGCCGCGCCGGGCCAGCGCGCGCTTCATGCTGGGCCACCCGGCGCGCTGGATCGCGCTCGGTTTCGGCAGTGGCCTGTCGCCGCGCGCGCCGGGCACCGTGGGCACGCTCTGGGCCTGGGCGGCCTTCCTGGTGGCCGATGCCCGCTTCAGCGGGCTGCCCTGGGGCTGGGGGATCGCCGGGTCGCTGGCGCTGGGCTGGTGGGCCTGCACCCGCTGCGCCCAGCACCTGGGCCAGGCCGATCCGGGGGCCATCGTCTGGGACGAGGTGGTGGCGTTCTGGGCCGTGCTGTGGCTGGTGATGCCGGCCGGTCTGGCCGCTCAGGCGGTGGCGTTTGCGCTGTTCCGCTTTTTCGACGCCGCCAAGCCCGGCCCGGTGGGCTGGGCCGACCGGCGCTACAAGCTGCAGCCCGGCCAGGCCATAGGCTGGCGCCAGGGCTGGGGCATCCTGTTCGACGACCTGGTGGCCGCGCTGTGCACCTTGCTGGTGATCGCGCTGTGGCGCAGGGTGATGACATGAACGACTTGATTCACGACCCCATGACCGCGCCGACGCGCAGCGCCGCGCGGGTGGCCACGCTGGCCGACGCCCTGCGCGCCCGGGGCTGGCGCATCGCCACGGCCGAGAGTTGCACCGGCGGCCTGATCGCCGCGGCCTGCACCGACCTGGCGGGGTCGAGCGACTGGTTCGATCGCGGCTTCGTCACCTACAGCAACGAGGCCAAGACCGAGATGCTGGGCGTGGACGCGGCGCTGATCGCGGACCAAGGCGCCGTCAGCGAGGCGGTGGCACTGGCGATGGCCGAAGGGGTATTGCAGCGGTCGCGCGCCGACCTGACGGTTGCCGTCACCGGTGTGGCCGGGCCCGGCGGCGGCAGCGCGGCCAAACCGGTGGGCACGGTCTGGCTGGCCTGGGCCGGCAGGGCGGCGGACGGCGCCGTGCAATCCCGCGCCTTGCTGCAGCGCTTCGACGGAGACCGCGCCGCCGTGCGCCAAGCCACCGCCGCCGCCGCGCTGCAAGGCCTGCTCGATCACCTGCCCGCAGCCGGGCGGCAAAGCCCATGAACCTGCTGCTGGCCGGGGACCTGGACGCAGCCGAGCGCGCCCAATGGGCCGACGAATTGCGCCGCGCGATGCCGGGCCACCGGCTGCTGCTGGCGCGCGGCGAGGTGGCCGATGCGGCGATAGCCGTGGCCATCGTCGCCAATCCACCCCCCGGCAGCCTGGCCGGCCTGCCGGGCTTGCGGCTGATCCAGTCGCTGTGGGCCGGCGTGGACCGGCTGCTGGCCGATCCGACCCTGCCGGCCGGGGTGGCGATCGCGCGCATGGTGGACCCGGCAATGAGCGCCGCGATGGCCGAAACCGCGCTCTGGGCCACGCTGGCGCTGCACCGCGGCTTCTTCGGCTACGCGCGCCAGCAGCAAGCCGCGCTCTGGCGGCCCCAGGCCCAGCAGCGCGCCGACGAGGTGCCGGTGCTGGTGCTGGGCCATGGCCAGATGGGCGGCACGGTAGCGCGCCGACTGGCCCGGCAAGGCTACCCGGTGACGGCCTGGCGGCGCGGTAGCCCGGCCGCGTCCGCCCGCTCGGCGCCGGACGGCGTCCGGCTGCTGGCCGGTGGCGCGGCGCTGGCCGACGCGCTGGCCAGCGCCCGCATCGTCATCAACCTGCTGCCGCTGACGCCCGACACCCGGGGCCTGATCGATGCCCGACTGCTGACCCGCCTGCCGCAAGGCGCCGGGCTGGTCAACCTGGCGCGCGGCGCGCACCTGGTCGACGCCGACCTGCTGGCCGCGCTGGCCAGCGGCCAGATCGGCCATGCGGTGCTGGACGTTTTCCACACCGAGCCGCTGCCGGCCGATCATCCGTATTGGTGCCATCCGCGGGTGACGGTGCTGCCGCATGCCGCCGCGATGACCGATGCGCGCAGCGCGGCAGCGGTGGTGGCGCGCAACATCGAGGCGCTGGCCGCCGGTGCGCCGCTGCGCGACTTGGTGGCGCGCGAAGCCGGCTACTGACCCGCCAGCCGCTACGGCGCTTCCAGCGCCAGGCGCGGCGCGGCACGCGACGACCAGGACTTGCCCCGCGGCGCAGCCGGTGGGGTGACCGCCTGCACCAGCATCAGGGCCAGGCGGGTCAGCGCCTCCCAGGGCTCGAGTGGCCACTGCGGGTGCTTCAGGCCCTTGACGATGCCGTCGCACAGGCTGGCGGCCTCCACCAGATGGCCCAGTTGGTCCGCCGACAGCAGTGGCAGCACGCGCTCGTAGAGCCGCTGCTTGACGCCCCAGACCCGGCTCTCGTTGAACGCCATCGGCAGCGGCCGACCCTGGGCCAGCGACTCCTTGACCCGCTTGAGCGCGCGGATGTCCTCGGCCAGGCTCCAGTGCACCAGCACCGTGGCCTCGCCCTCGGCACGCAGGCCGTCGAGCATGCGCAGCACGCGGGCGGTCTGGCCGCCCAGCACCGCCTCGCCGAGCTTGAAGACGTCGTAGCGCGCGACGTTCAGCACCGCCGACTCGACCTGCTCGAAGTCCAGCTCACCGGCCGGGAACAACAAGGCCAGCTTCTGCAACTCCTGGTGCGCGGCCAGCAGGTTGCCCTCGACCCGGTCGGCAAAAAAGGCCAGCGTCTGCTGGCCAGCTTCACCCTCGGCCACGCGCTGGCCCTGGGCCGCCAGGCGCTGGGCGATCCAGGCCGGCAGCGCGCGCCGCTCGACCGGAACGACCTGGACCGAGACACCGGCCTGGTCGAGCGCGGCAAACCAGGCCCCCTGCTGCTGCTGGCGGTCGAGCTTGGGCAGGTGGACCAGCGTGACCACATCGTCGGCCAGGTGCTGGCAGTAGCGCTGCAAGGCCTCGGAGCCGTCCTTGCCGGGTTTGCCGCCGGGGATGCGAATCTCGATCAGCTGGCGCTCGGCGAACAAGCTCATCGCCTGCGCCGCGCCCAGCAGCCCCGACCAGTCGAAGTGGGCACCGCTGACGACGAAGACCTTGCGCTCGGTGTGGCCCGCGGCACGCGCCGCGGCGCGGATCGCATCGCCCGCCTCCTGCGCCAGCAGCGGCTCGTCGCCATGGATGGTATACATCCGCTGCAGGCTGCGGGCCAGTTGGGCGGAGAGTTGCTCTGCGCGCAATTGCATAGTTCTAGTCCCGTGGCGCGCGGGAGGCCGCGGCGGCCGCGGCCGCCGCCGGGTTGGCCCGGGCCAGCTGGCGCAGCACCTGCTGCACGATGTCGGACTGCATCGCGGCGTAGATCTCGGCCTCTTCCTGGGCCTTGGCCAGCGCGTTGGTCTCGGTGTAGCTCATGTCGCGCGACAGCAGCAACTCGGTGGCGGGCAAGAGCTCACGACCGCCGGGCGTGACCAAGTGGAAGCTGAACTTGAGCCGCAACTGCAACTCACGCACCTGGCCGACGGCGGTGGAGGCGACCACGCCTTTTTCGCGCCGGTCGAGCTGCACCTGCAACACCACCTCGGCCTGACCCGGCGTATCGACCACCTGCGCGCTGGAGGCCAGGCGCTCGCGCAGCTCGGTGCCCAGCGGGGACCGGTCGGCAAACCCGGTCAGCACGATGCGGGAAAACGGCAGCGGCGGGGTCTGGCGCAGCGCGAAGCCGCAGCCGACCAGGCTGGCGAGCCCGAGCAGCGCGGCCAGCGTGGCAAGAACCCGCCGTCGGCGGCCGGGTTCGCCGGGGCAAGCGTGCGACTTCGGCATGGGTGCCGTTCAGACCACCACGTTGACCAGGCGGCCCGGCACCACGATCACCTTCTTGGCCGGCTTGCCTTCGGAGAACTTGGCGAACTCGGGCGAGGCCAGCGCGGCAGCCTCGATCGCCGCCCGGTCTGCCGTCGCCGCCACCTTGAGCGCGCCGCGCATCTTGCCGCTGATCTGCAGCACCAGCTCGATCTCGTCGCGCAGCAGCGCGGACTCGTCGACCACCGGCCAAGGCGCGTCGAGCAGGTCGCCCAGTTCGTCGGCATAGCCCAGCGCGGCCCACAGGCTGTGCGTGATGTGCGGGCAGGCAGGGTAGAGGCCGCGCAGCAGCACCGAAAAGCCTTCGCGCAACACCGCGGCGTCACCCGCGCTGCCGTCGGGCTTGAAGCCGTCAAGCGCGTTGAGCAGCTTCATGGCCCCCGACACCACGGTGTTGTACTGCATGCGCTCGTAGTCGTAGCTCACCTGGCGCAGCACCTGGTGCACCTCGCGGCGCAGGTCAAGAGCCGCGGCGCGCAACGGCGCCGGCACCGCACCGGCACGGCGCAGCAGGTCGGCCTGCTTGGCGCCGAAACCCCAGACCCGCTTCAGGAAGCGGTGCGCGCCCTCGACGCCGGCGTCGTTCCACTCCAGCGTCTGCTCGGGCGGCGAGGCGAACATCACGAACAGCCGCGCGGTGTCGGCGCCGTACTGGTCGATCAAGGCCTGCGGGTCGACGCCGTTGTTCTTGGACTTGGACATCGTGCCCACGCCCTCGTAGTCGACCAGCGAGCCGTCGCTCTTGAGCCGCGCGCCGGTGATCTTGCCGCTCTCGTCGCGCAGGTCGACCACGTCGGCCGGCCAGAAGTAGTCGATGCCACCGGTAGCGGCGCGCCGGCTGTAGATGTGGTTGAGCACCATGCCCTGGGTCAGCAGCTTGGTGAAGGGCTCGCTGACGCTGACCAGGCCGAGGTCGCGCATCACCTTGGTCCAGAAGCGCGCGTACAGCAGATGCAGGATCGCGTGCTCGATGCCGCCGATGTACTGGTCCATCCCGGGCGCACCGGCCTGGGACCCGGCAGCGGGCATCCAGTACTTCGTACCGTCGGCCACCATCTGCTCGGTGTTCGTCGGGTCGCAGTAGCGCATGAAGTACCACGAGCTGTCGACGAAGGTGTCCATCGTGTCGGTCTCGCGCCGCGCCGGCTTGCCGCAGGTCGGGCAGCCGACGTTGAGAAAGTCGGCTCGCTTGTTCAGTGGATTGCCGCTGCCGTCGGGGATGCAGTCCTCGGGCAGCACCACCGGCAGGTCTTTCTCGGGCACGGGCACCGCGCCGCAATCGTCGCAGTGGATGATCGGGATAGGCGTGCCCCAGTAGCGCTGGCGGCTGACGCCCCAGTCGCGCAGCCGCCAGGTCGTCTTCTTCTCGCCCAGGCCTTTTTCGGCGAGCAGCGCCGCCACTTTCGCCACCGCCGGCTTGAAGGCCAGGCCGTCGAGGAATTCGAAACCGGGCCCTGAATTCACGCAGCGCCCGCGCTGCTTGTCGGCGTAACTGTCGGCCCAGGTCTCGCTGGAAAACGCTTCACCGTCGACCGCCACCACCGGCTGGATGGCCAGGCCGTATTTCCTGGCAAAGGCGAAATCGCGCTCGTCGTGCGCCGGCACCCCCATCACCGCGCCGTCGCCATAGCTCATCAGCACGTAGTTGCCGACCCAGACTTCGACCGCCGCGCCGGTCAGCGGGTGGCTCACCGTCAAGCCGGTGCGCACGCCTTTTTTCTCCTGCGTCGCCAGTTCGGCCTCGGTGCTGCCGCCGGACTGGCATTCGGCGATGAAGGCCGCGACCGCGGGCTGCGAGGCGGCGGCGTGCAGCGCCAGCGGATGCTCGGGCGCCACCGCGCAGAAGGTCACGCCCATGATGGTGTCGGCGCGGGTGGTGAACACCCAGAGACGGCCATCGCCAATCGACGCGCCGGCGCCATCGGCGATCTGGTGCGGGAAGGCGAAGCGCACGCCCTCGCTCTTGCCTATCCAGTTTTCCTGCATCAGGCGCACCCGCTCGGGCCAGCCGGCGAGGTAGTTGGCATCAGAAGGGTTGTTCACCGCCGACAGCAGTTCATCGGCGTACTGCGTGATCTTGAGGTAGTAGCCGGGAATCTCGCGTTTCTCGATCACCGCGCCCGAGCGCCACCCTTTGCCGTCGATCACCTGCTCGTTGGCCAGCACGGTCTGGTCAACCGGGTCCCAGTTGACGACCTGGGTGCGGCGCTCGGCGATGCCCGCGGCCAGCATCTTCAGGAACAACCACTGGTTCCACTGGTAGTACTGCGGCGTGCAGGTGGCGACCTCGCGCGACCAGTCTATGGCCAGCCCCATGGCCTGCATCTGGCCCTTCATGTGGGCGATGTTGGAATAAGTCCACTGCGCCGGCGGCACGCCGTTCTTCATCGCCGCGTTCTCGGCCGGCAGGCCGAAGGCGTCCCAGCCCATGGGCATCAGGACGTTGAAGCCCTTCATCCGCAGCTGGCGCGCCAGCATGTCGTTGATGGTGTAGTTGCGCACATGGCCCATGTGCAGTTTGCCGCTCGGGTAGGGCAGCATCGAGCAGGCGTAGTACTTGGGCTTGTGCTCGTCTTCGGTGACGCGGTAGGCCTCGTGGCCGTTCCACAGCGGCTGCGCCCAATGGGCGTGGGCGGCGGCTTCAAGCTCGGCGGGTGCGTATTTCTCGTTCATGCCGCCGATTGTAGGAGGGGGGTGCGCGCTACTTGGGCAGGTCCGCGGGCCTGTCACCAGGCGCTTGGGCGGCCGTCTCGGTGACGAAGCCGATGCGCGACAGTCCACCCGCCTGCACCAGGCCGATCAGCTCGGCGATGCGGCCGTAGCTCACGTTCTTGTCGGCGCGCAGCTGCACTTCGGTGGCGGGCTGGCGCTGGGCCGCCTCGCGCACCCGGGCCGTCAACTGGCCCTCCGACTGCGGCTCGTCGCCCCAGAACAGCCTGCCCTGCGCGTCCACCGACACGCTGACGAACTGCACCGCGCTGCTGACCTGGGCGCCGTCGGTCTTGGGCAGGTCCAGCCGCAGGCTGGCGCTCATCAGCGGCGCGGTGATGATGAAGATCACCAGCAGCACCAGCATCACGTCGATCAGCGGCGTCATGTTGATGTCGCTCATAGGCTGCGAGGTGGGGCTGCGCTGCAGCCGGCCGAAGGCCATCGCGGCCTCAGTCCTCGGCGCGCGGCGCGCTGTCCAGCGCCATCTCGCGCAAATCGTGGGCGAAGCCTTCGAGCTCGGCCTCGCAGGCCGCCACCCATTTGCCGAACAGGTTGTAGGCCAACACCGCCGGGATCGCCACCGCCAGCCCGGCGGCCGTCATGATCAGCGCCTCGCCCACCGGCCCGGCCACCTTGTCGATGCTGATCGCGCCGGCCGCCGAGATGCTGAGCAGCGCGTGGTAGATGCCCCAGACCGTGCCGAACAGGCCGATGAAGGGCGCCGTGCTGCCGATGGACGCCAGCAGAACCTGGCCGAACTGCAGGTGCGCCAGGCCGCGCTGCAGCGCGTCACGCAGCCGCCGCGTCAGCTGGGAGCCAGTGCTGGCGCGGGTGGCCAGCGTGCCGGCCGGGTCGGGCGTGCTGGCTGCGGCCAGCAGCGGTGCCAGCACCTGTTCGCGGTCTAGCGCGGCCAGCCGGGCGCTGCCTGCCGCCAGGGTCTCGGCGCTCCAGAACGCGGGCACCGCGCGCTCGATGTCGCGCCGCGCGCGCAGCAGCACCCAGCCTTTCCAGAAGATCAGCACCCAGGCACTGACCGACATCGCCAGCAGCAGGCCCACCACCGTGCGCCCGATGGCATCGCTCTCGGCCCAGAACGCGGCCAGGCCGTCCATCAGCCGCCGCCGGGCCGCTTGTGGCCAGAGGCCACGAGCCTTCGGCAGGCGACAGCCAGTCCGCAGGGACTGGCTGTGTCCGGCCTCAGCCCCAGGGCGGCTGAGCGCCATCCGGCAAACATGCCGGATGGCCTTTGCCAGCCACTCACGAGCGCGCAGGCGCTCGTTCGGTGCCGGCGCAGCCCCCTCGGGGGGCAGGAGCGAAGCGACGTGGGGGCGCTCACTGATTCAGACCGAGCACGTCGTTCATGTCGTACAGGCCGCTGCTGCGGCTGGCCAGGAAGCGTGCCGCGCGCAGGCTGCCCTGGGCGTAGGTCGCCCGGCTCGAGCTCTTGTGCGTGATCTCGATGCGCTCGCCGGTGCCGGCGAACAGCACGGTGTGGTCGCCGACGATGTCGCCGCCACGGATGGTGGCGAAACCGATGCTGGACGGGTCGCGCTCGCCGGTCACGCCGTGGCGGGCATAGACCGCGCAATCCTTCAGCTCGCGGCCCAGCGCATGCGCCAGCACCTCGCCGATCTGCAGCGCGGTGCCGCTGGGCGCGTCCACCTTGTGGCGGTGGTGGGCCTCGATCACCTCGATGTCGTAGCCGGTGTTCAGCGCGCGGGCAGCCTGGTCCAGCAGCTTGAGCATCACGTTGACGCCCACGCTCATGTTGGGCGCCATCATCAGCGCGAGTTGGCCGGCATGGCCGGTGATCTCGGCCTTCTGGTCCGGCGTGAAGCCGGTGGTGCCTATCACCGCCTTGACGCCGAGTGCGCGACAGGCCGCCAGATGCGCCAGCGTGCCCTCGGGTCGGGTGAAATCGATCAGCACCTGGGCTTCGGCCAGTCCGGTGCGCAGGTCGCTGGTGATCACCACCCCGGTGTCGCGGCCGGCGAAAGCCCCGGCGTCCTGGCCCAGCGCCGCGCTACCGACGATGTCGAGCGCGCCGGCCAGCACGCAGTCGGGTGCGGCCAGCACGGCCTCGATCAGCATCCGGCCCATGCGGCCGGATGCGCCGGCGACGGCGATGCGCAAGCGGCCTTCGGTCAAGACGGCTCCAGCGGCGGGTAGCTGCGCAGCGCGCCCATCGGCGGCACAGGCTCGGCGGCGGCCTTGGGCGGCAGCGGCAAGGCCTGCAACTGCTCGGGCGTCAGTTCGAGCAGTGGCGGGTTGCCGGTGGCGCGGACCCGGCTGATCGATGCGACGAACTCCAGTTCGGTCGGCAGTTCGGGCGCCTCCAGCCGGTCCAGCGCGTCGCCCTTGAAGAAGGCCACGGCGGTGCGGCGCTGCGGTGCGGTGCCCGGCCTGACGATGGTGAAGACATAGTCCCAGCGGTCAGCGTGGAACACGTCGGTCAGCATAGGCGAGCCGAGGATGTCCCGCACCTGGGCCCGGGACATGCCGGGCTTGACCAGCTTCGCCTGCTCCTGGGTCACCACGTTGCCCTGCACGATGTCCATGCGGTAGGGTTTGATGACGCCGAGCAGGTCGCCGCCAGCAGTCATCGACGGCAGCGTCGGCAGCGAGGAACAGCCGACCAGCGCGATCAGCAGGGCCAGCGGCGCAACGCGTCTTGCAAAGGTGAGAGGTGTCAAAAGGCCCGCCATTCTTGGAGTCGCCGGGTGGGCGGCGGATGGGCGGCTGGCAGTCGCGCTGGGCGCGACGCACGCCGCTGGATATGATCCATTGATTCTAGCCACCCACCCCGCCATGCCCAACGGACAAAGCACGACGCATGCCGATGAGCTCAAGAGCAGCGGCCTGAAGGTCACGCTGCCGCGCATCAAGATCCTCGAGATCTTCCAGCGCACGGCGCAGCGCCACATGACGGCCGAGGATGTCTACAAGGCGCTACTGCAGGAAGGCGCTGATGTCGGCCTGGCCACGGTCTACCGGGTGCTGATGCAGTTCGAGCAGGCCGGCCTGCTGTCGCGCAGCCACTTCGAGTCGGGCAAGTCGGTGTTCGAACTCAACGAAGGCCAGCACCACGACCACCTCGTCTGCCTGACCTGCGGCCAGGTCGAGGAGTTCTTCGATGCCGAGATCGAGCAACGCCAGCGCGCAGTGGCCGCCACGCGGGGCTTCGACCTGCAGGACCACGCGCTGTCGCTGTACGCGGTCTGCACCAAACCGGCCTGTCCGCACCGCGACAAGTAGCGCGGGTGACCGGCCGCGGCTCAGGCGTCGTCGCTTGTCTGCATCGCCTTCTGGTGGCGCTCGATGAATTCCTGGTAAGTGTCGATGCCCCTCAGCTGCAGGATGGTGTTGCGCACCGCGGCCTCGACCAGCACCGCCAGGTTGCGGCCAGCGTCCACCGTGATCACCGCCTTGCGCACCGGGATGCCCAGGATGTCCTCGTACAGCGGCTCGTAGGGCAGGCGCTCGAACTCGCGCTCCATCGTCTCCTTGCGTACCAGGTGAACGATCAGCTTGAGCCGCATCTTGCGCCGCACCGCCGTCTCGCCGAAGATCGCCCGGATGTCGAGCAGGCCGATGCCGCGCACCTCGAGCAGGTTGAGCAGCAGTGCCGGGCAGCGGCCCTCCAGCGCGCTCTGCGAGATCTTGTACAGGTCGACCGCGTCGTCGGCCACCAGGCCGTGGCCGCGCGAGATCAGTTCCAGCCCGAGTTCGCTCTTGCCCAGGCCGGATTCGCCGGTCAGCAGCACACCCAGGCCGAGGATGTCCATGAACACGCCGTGCCTTGTGGTGCGCTCGGCGAACAGCTGCGCCAGGTAGGCGCGCACGAAGTCGATCACCTGGCCGGCCGACTCCGCCGTGACGAAGAGCGGAATCTCGGCCCGGTCGCACATCGCCACCAGGCGGTCGGGTGGCGTCACGCCGTCGGCAGCGATCAGCACCGGCGGCTCCAGCGTGACGATGCGCGAGATCCGTCGCTCCTGGTCCTCTGGCGACGACGCGGCCAGGTAGGCCACCTCCCGGCGGCCGACGATCTGCACCCGGTAGGGGTGGATGTAGTTGAGGTAGCCCACCAGATCAGCCGCCGACTGGGCATCGCGCACCGCCGCCTCGTCGAAGCGGCGCTCGGGGTGGGCATGGCCGGCGACCCAGGCCCAGTGCAGCAGTTCGCGCTGCGATTCAAACAGCGCCTCGGCGCTGATCGAGGTCGGTTTCATCGCGGATGGGTGGGGCCGCGCCCGGTGACGGTTTTCACGCCACCGACTTCAGCGGGGCCCAGTCGGCGATCAGTTTGTGCAGCGCGGCAGCATCCTCGGCCGACTTGAGCCGCTCGCGCAAGTCGCGGTCGGACAGCATCTCGGCGATCTCCGACAGGATCTCGAGGTGGCGCTGGGTGGCCGCCTCGGGCACCAGCAGAAAGATCAGCAGACTGACGGGCTCATCGTCGGGCGCGTCGAAGGGGGTGGGCTGTGTGACGCGGATCACCGCAGCCAGCGGGTTCTTCAGCCCCTTGATGCGGCCATGCGGGATCGCCACGCCGTGGCCCAACCCGGTAGATCCCAGGCGCTCGCGCGCAAACAGGTTGTCGGTGACCGTGGCACGGGCGATGGCATGGTGGTTTTCGAACAGCATGCCGGCATGCTCGAAGACACGTTTCTTGCTGGTGGCGTCCACATCCACCAACACATTGGCGACGGGCAGGATGGCGGCGAGGCGGTTCATGGCATTCCTCCCGCTTCACGGCCGCTCTTGACCGGCGCAACCACGGGCCCTGTGACTGAACGTTGATTATAGAAACCCTTTGTTGCACCGCCATCTCGATGCATCCCGCGACCGGGGGATGTTGTCACGGCGCAGCAGGTCTTGCCGACCGCTCGACAAAACGGCCCCCGCAGGGGCCGTGGAGGGTGCGCCCTCGCCGGTCAGACCAAGTCGGCGTCCAGACGCTTGACCGCCGGATGTTTGTGGTCTTGCAGTCGGTCCTTGTGGCGGCAGACTTGGCGATCGAGCTTGTCCATCAGTTGATCGATCGCGGCGTAGAGGTCTTCGCTGGCCTGTTCGACAAAAATTTCCTTTCCCTTGACATGGAGCGTCACTTCGGCTTTTTGCCGTCGTTCCTTCTCCTTGAGCTTTTCGACTGTCAGCAGAACACTGATGTCGACCACCTGATCAAAGTGCCGGGTGACCCGGTCCAGCTTGGTGAGTACGTACTCACGCAGGGCGGGTGTCACGTCCAGATGGTGTCCGCTGATCGTCAGGTTCATGAGCGTCCTTTCAGGAGGTTTGTCGGAAACCGGGCGGCCGCAACAACCGGACTTCACTTGCAACCTTGCGCACCGCCCGTTGCCAGTGTGCTCCCGTTTTGCCGCCCGTGACAAGGGTGTGCCAGCAAACCGGTCGCGGCGATTCGACCGGCGCCCCGGGATGAAGCGGCGGCGCCCTGACCAACCCGGTCATCAATGCCGCAATCTCTCCCGAACTCACTGTTCAAAAGCGTTAAAGTGCAAGAAATTTACAAAACCGCTAGGTCAGAGGCTGTTCTGACTATTCTGTCGTTTTGGGTACCCAAGTTTCCGTGCAGCGCTCGACTCCATGACGATGCGCGCACCCTATCGAGGCGGTTGTTCTGGCATCGGGATGAGAAAAAGCGCTACGAATGACGACGTTCTTTCAACACGCGAGGCCGCCGAGCGGCTGGGCGTGGCCTTGCGAACGGTTCAACTGTGGGTCGAGGCCGGCGTCTTGCCGGCCTGGAAGACTGCTGGAGGGCACCGAAGAATCTCCCGCGCGGCCGTCGAGCGCCTGTTCGACGAACGCACGGCAGCGCTGGCGGGCGGTACTGTCCTGGCCAATCCCGCCCAAGAGCCAGCCGATACCCGGCTGAAGGTGATGGTGGTGGAGGACGATCCCGAAATGCTGCAGCTGATCACCCTGGTGATCAGCGACTGGGGCTTGCCGCTGAGCGTGACGCCGGCCGACAACGGCTTCGAGGCCTTGCTGCTGATGGGCCAGAATTGCCCAGATGTGCTGGTGACCGACCTGAACATGCCGGGCATGGACGGGTTCCAGATGATCGCCTCGCTGCGCAGTGTCGGCGCGGCCTTCGACGAGATGGACATCATCGTCGTGACGGCGCTGAGACCGCAGGAGATCGAGCGTCGCGGCGGCCTGCCGGCCGAGGTCGTGGTGTTCCACAAGCCGATCCCCTTCGACGCTCTCGAGGCGCTGGTGCGAGGCCGCATCGCCAGGCTGGCGACAACGACCTGAGGCCGGCGCGGGCGACGGGCCACCGCCGTTGGAGGTGCATAATTGTTTGGTCTTCCTTTCAGGAGCGATGTCTTGGACCCCAGTCACCCACGGTGACCGTCCACGCCAGGCGAGGTCTGGGGTGAGGCGGTCGGCAGTCGCGCACATCTTCGAGACCACCGCCGGTCGCCCGTCATGGGTCACCGCCTCGCGCTGGAGATTCCCATGCTCAACATGTTCACCCTGGCCCAGGGCAGGCTGGTGCAAGAAGAAATCGACAGTCCCGACCTGCTGGCTCACGCCAGCCCGGTGTGGGTCGACCTCGAATCGCCGCAGGCGGTCGAGAAGCGCTGGATCACCGACCGTTTCGGCCTGTCCATACCCGACAACATCGTCGACGACGATCTGGAGGAGTCGGCCCGCTTCTACGAGGAGGACAACGGCGAACTGCACATCCGCTCCGACTTCCTGATCGACGACGATGTCACCCCGCGCAACGTGCGGGTGGCCTTCATCCTGAAGAACGGCGTGCTGTTCTCGGTCCATGGCGAGGATCTGCCGGTGTTCCGGCTGCTGCGCCTGCGCGCGCGCCGCATCCCGGCGCTGATCGGCGACGCCAAGGACGTGCTGCTCAAGCTCTACGACGCCGACGCCGAGTACTCGGCCGATGCGCTCGAAGGCATCTACGACAGCCTGGAGAAAGTCAGCGCCCGGGTGCTGAAGCAGGATGTCGACGACCAGGCCGCCGGCGCGGCGCTGGGCGCGATCGCCAAGGAAGAAGACCTGAATGGCCGCGTGCGCCGCAACGTGATGGACACCCGGCGCGCGGTGAGCTTCATGATGCGCAGCCGCATGCTCAACGCGGAGCAGTTCGAGGAGGCCAGGCAGATCCTGCGCGACATCGATTCGCTCGACTCGCACACTGCCTTCGTGTTCGACAAGATCAACTTCCTGATGGATGCCACGGTGGGCTTCATCAACATCAACCAGAACAAGGTGATCAAGATCTTCTCGGTGGCCAGCGTCGCGCTGCTGCCGCCCACCTTGATCGCCAGCATCTACGGCATGAACTTCAAGAACATGCCCGAGCTCGACCAGTCCTGGGGCTACCCGTTCGCGCTGGCGCTGATGGTGGCCTCGGTAGCGGCGCCCTTCATCTACTTCCGCCGCAAAGGCTGGCTGCGCTGAGCCAGGACCGAGCAAGCCCCTGCGGGCTTGCGAGTGCTTGGCGAAGGATCTGCCCGCATGCTTGCGGGCAAGCTCTTGAGCCAACGCGCCCGGCAAGCCCCTGCAGCCAAGCGCTCGAACTAGCCCGGGCTCAGCCGCCCGCCCGCCGCTTGAGCCAGCGCATCAGCGTGCCCAGCAGCGGCAGTTTCTCGTACAGTTCCTCGGCGACGTCCCAGTAGTCGCGGTGCAACGCCACCCGGCCGTCGGCGCCAAAGCGCAGGTGGCTGGCGCCGTGGATGGTCATCGCCCGACCGCCCGCGCCCCGGGTGCGGAAGTCGAAATTCCAGGTCAGAAAGGCGTCGTCACCCTCGGCCACGGCATCGATGACCGTGAAGCGCGGGCCGTCCAGCGTGTCGAACATCTGGCTGAAGATGCGCCTGATCGCCGCCAACCCCTGCACCTCGTTGAACGGGTCCTTGAAGCGGGCCTGGTCCTGGTAGACCTGCCCGATCTGCGGCAAGTCGCCGGGCGCGAGCGCCTCGAACCAGCCGATCACGCGCGCAACGCGGGCGTCGGCGTGGCGCACCAGCCCCGGCTCAGACACGCACAGCCCGCCGAATGGCGCCGAAATAGAGCGCATCGGGCAACTGGCGCAGCAACTTGAGCAAGCGGGTGAAACGCTTCGGGAAATGGATCTCGAACTCGCCCGCCGCCCAACCCTGGACGATCGCCTGCGCCGCCGCCTCGGGCGTGATCAGCGCCGGCATGTGAAAGCTGTTCTGCGCCGTCAGCGGGGTCTCGACGAAACCCGGGTTGATCAGCGAGACGGCCACGCCTTGCGGCGCCAGGTCGAGATAGAGCACCTCGGCCAGGTTGATCAACGCGGCCTTGGTCGGCCCGTAAGCCAGCGCGTTGGGCAGGCCGCGGTAGCCGGCCACGCTGGCGACCAGGCTCAGGTGGGCCGGCTGCCCGGCCGCGGCCTGCCGCAGCAGCACGGGCAGCACCGCGCCGAGCAGGTTGAGCGCGCCGACATAGTTGATCTGCTGGTGGCGCAGCGCCTCGGCCAGGTCGAAGCGGGTCGCTTGCATCGCGCTGTAGTGGCCGGCGCAGTACAGCACCAGGTCGATGCGACCGTGGCGCTGCAGCAGGGTCTGTGCTGCTGCTTGCACGGCCGGCGCATCGCTGGCGTCGAAGGCCAGCGCCTGCGACCCTGGGTGCTCGGCGACGAAGGCGTCCAGCGCGGCGGCACCGCGCGCCGAGACGCTGACCTGCGCCCCCAGGCGGTGCAGCCGGCTGGCCGTGGCGCGGCCGATGCCGGTGGAGGCGCCGACCAGCCAGACATGCCGGCCGTGCCAATCATCGATGCGGGGGTTCAGTGCCATGGCGGGCAGACTCTCGGGACGGCGCGGTTCACGACGGCAAGCGCTGGAACGACAGCAGCACCTCGCCCAGCCGGATGCCGAACTTGCTCATCACTGCGCGGTTGAGCATCACCTGGTCGTCGACCAGGAACATCCAGTCGTCGAAATCGATCTCCCAGGTCCGGCCGTCGACCGGCAGCAGCAGGGTGTAGCGCCAGTTCAGCGCGTTGCCGGCGGCCTGGCCGCGGGCCTCGCCCAGCACGTCGGCGGCGCGTCCGGTGTAGCGGCCGTCGGAGGCGCGCGTCAGCTTCCAGATGCGCTGCTCGCGGCGGCCGTCGGCATAGCTGAACTGCTCGTCCAGCGTGCCCTCGTCGCCCTGCCAGCTGCCGGTCAGCGCGACCGTGAAGCGTTGCGTGACCTTGCCACCACGATCGGTGACGATGCCATGCGCCAACAGCTTGCCGTTGAAGTACTGGCGCAGGTCCAGCGTGGGCTGTTGGGCGGCGTAATCGGCCGGGGTCGGGCTGGCGCAAGCGGTCAGCAGCAGCGGCACGGTCAGCGCGAAGCCCGCAGCCAGGCGGCGAAGTCGGCGCAGGCCGGGTTCAGACAATCGGGTCATGGACGTTCCAGTTGGTTGCGGTAATGCCAGAGCAGCGCGGCAGCAGCCGCCTTGAGCAGGCAGGGCAGCGCGGCATAGAGTGCAGCCAACGCGTTCAGGGCGGGTTCGCTGGTCGCGCCCGGGGCATAGCCCAGCGCCTGCAGCGCCGGCAGCGACAGGCCGGCGGCCAGCGCCAGGTTGAGCTTGTTGGCGCAGGTCCACCAGCCGAAATAGCTGCCCTCGTGGCGCAGCGCATGGCCGGCGCGGTGGATCACCCCGGCCAGCAAGGCGCCGGGCACGGCCAGGTCGGCGCCCAGCGCGAAGCCGCTGAACAGGCAGATGACGCCGAAGGCGGCGCTGTCGCCACTGCCCAGCCTGGCTGCCCAGACGAAAGCGACCACGGCCAGACCCATGCCGGCCAGCCAAGCCCGAACCAGTCCGACGCGCGCCACCACCCGCACCCACATCGGCATGGACAAGGCCGCAGCGGCGAAATAGCCGGCCAGGAAGACTGGCCCCAGCGCCGGTGCCTGCAGCCGGTCGCGGATGAAGAACAGCACCAGCGTGGCCGGGATCGCGCTGGCCACACCATTGAGCAAAAACACCGCCATCAGCCGCCGGAAGGCTACGCTGCGCCACGGCAGCAGCCAGGCAGCGCCATCGGCCGCCGGCGACGCAGTCACCGCACGCGGCGGCGCGGCGCGGAAGGGCGCCGCACTCAGCGCCCACAGCGCCAGCGCCAGCAGCAGCGCGCAGGCGGCCACCATCACCGGGATGCCGGCCAGCGCGGGCAGGATGCTGGCCGCCAGCACGCCGGCCAGCGCCAGACCCTCGCGCCAGCTGACGATGCGCGCCTGCGCCGCCGCGCCGCCGCCCAGCCGCGCGCCCCAGGCCTGGTGCAGCACGCCCAGCGCGCTGTAACCCAGGCAGGTGACGACCAGCGCAGCCGCGCACCAGGCCAGCAGCAGGCTGGCGCTGCCGGCCGGTGGAAAGAACAGCGCCGCAAAGCCGGCTGCCATCAGCAGCGCGGCCAATGCGGCCCAGCCCAGCACCTGACGCCGGGGCTGGGCCAGGCGCCGGTCGGCCCAGCGGCCCAGCCAGGGGTCGACGACCGCGTCGAGAGCGCGCGTGGCCAGCAGCACCAGGCCCAGCCCGGCCAGCGGCACGCCCAGTTCGGTGGCGTAATGCTGGGGCAGCAGCATATAGAGCGGCAGCGCGGCGAAGGCCAGTGGCGCGCCCAGAGCGCCGTAGCGCAAGCCGGCCAGCCAGGGCCGCGGGGCCGCCGGTGGCGCGTCATCCGCCCGTCCGGGCTGGGCCGCCAGAGCGCGCTCGCTCACGGCGCGCTGCCCAGCAACTGCGCACGCAACCGGGGTTGCGAGCTTCGCGGCGACAGCCAGATGCCGAAGAACAAGCGGGTGAAGTCGGCATCGACCACCTCGCCGCACCGCTGGCCGTTGAAGAAGAAGCGCGCCGAATGCCCCGGACGCTGCACACCGGTGAGGCGGTCGCCGGCCTGCACGTCAGGAAAGATCTGCACCATCGCGGCCAGCCAGTCGGCGGCCTCGGTGTCGCCAAACGAACCGATGCGGCGCATCTCGTCGAGCGAACGGCTGGCGATCTGCTCACCCGCCAGCTTGCGCGCGTAGACCAGTTCGAGCGCCAGCGGCTGGGCGGACAAGTCACCGACCAGCGCGGCCGGGCTCCAGAGCCGGATGTCGTAGACCGCCAGGCCGAAAAACCGCATCGGTCCGGCGCCGCGCCAGGTGGCGCCAGGCAGGTCGGCGGCCAGCTCGGGTGGTGTCAGGACCGCCGCCCGCACCGCTGCGGTCGACGCCATGCCGGCCCCGGCCAGCAGGCCGAGCAGCAGGGTGCGACGGGCCGGCACCGGGTGATGCCTCAAGGCCGGCGCAGCGTGAACTGCATCACGTCGGTGCTGCCACTGGTGAACGCCGCCTCGCAATAGGCCAGGTAGAACTCCCAGGTATGCATGAACCGGGTGTCGAACCCCAGGCCGCGCACCTGCGTGTCCTGGTGCAGGAAATCCTGCCGCCAGCGGCGCAGCGTTTCGGCATAGTCGAGGCCGAACGCCAACTCGTTCTCGACCTGCAGCCCGGCCTTGGCGGCTTCTTCGCGGAAGGCGCGCGGGCAAGGCAGCAGGCCGCCGGGGAAGATGTACTGCTGGATGAAATCGGTGCCGGCGACATAGCGCTCGAACAAGTCGTCGGCGATGGTGATGGCCTGCACGCAGGCGCGCCCACCGGGCTTGAGCTGGTCGTGCAGGGTCTTGAAGTAGCTGGCCCAGTATTCGCGGCCCACGGCCTCGAACATCTCGATCGAGACGATGGCGTCGTAAGGCCCGTCGGCGATGTCGCGGTAGTCCTGGAAGCGCAGCGTGGCCAGTTGCTGCAGGCCGGCCTGGGCCAGGCGCTGCTGGCCGAAATCGAGTTGCTCGGCCGACAGCGTCACGCCGGTGACCTGGGCCCCGAAGTCGCGCGCCGCGCATTCGGCCAGGCCGCCCCAGCCGCAACCTATCTCCAGCACCCGGTCGCCAGTCTGCACCCGGCATTCACCCAGCGCGCGGCGCATCTTGGCCTGCTGCGCGCTGGCGGTGGCCTGCTGCAAGTCGCCGTTGAACCAGGCGCTGGAGTAGGTCATGGTCTCATCCAGCCACAACCGGTAGAAGCGATTGCCCAGGTCGTAATGGGCGTGGATGTTGCGCTTGCTGCCGGCGCGCGAGTTGCGGTTGAACAGATGGCGGGCGCGGTTGAGCAGCGTGCCCCACCAGGTGCCGTAGACCACGGCCTCCATTGCCTCGCGGTTGACGATGAACAGCGACAGCAGCGCGACCAGGTCGTTGGCGGCCCAGTCGCCGGCGATGAAGGTCTCGGCAAAGCCGATGTCGCCCGAGCGCAGCGCGGCGCCGCACATCTTCCAGTTGTGCAGGCGCACTGCGGCATGCGGCTCGCCCGCCGCACCGGTGCCGAAACGCAACTGGCCGCCATCGGGCAGCTGCACGTCCAGCGTGCCGACTTGAATGCGCCGCAGCAGCGCGAACAGGGCGCGTGCGGCCGGCGGGGCCGAGGCCGGCAGGGACAGCGCGGAGACGGAGGTGGTGGCGGTGCGAATCGTCATCAGGGGTGCCAGGGACTCAATGGAGAGGAACAGTCGGGGCAACAGGTGTGCCGCCCTTGCCGAAGAAGGGAACTCGCTTGACCAGCAGGCGCAAGGCCTGCCAGTGGATGCGGGCCACCACGCCCAGCGTCAGCAAGGGCATGCGCCACAGCGCCTGGCGCAGGCGCGCCGGTGTCAGCGGGGCGAGCTCGCCGCTGACGCTGGTCAGCAGCAGCGGGCCCTGGGCGTCGTCATGCTCGATGCGGGCCACGGTTCGGCCCTGACCGTCGGCTGAACCCAGCCCGGTGCGCATGAAGCGGAAGCGGTAGCCCCCTTCGACCTGGCAGAACGGCGAGACGTGGAAGACCTTGCGCGCCGCCAGCTCGCGGCCGAAGGCCAGCCCGGGCCCGGCCAGCAGGTAGCAGTGGCGGCCGCCAAAAGTGTTGTTGACCTCGGCCACCACCGCGGCCAGCGTGCCGTCGCCGCGGTGGCAGTACCAGAAGCTCACCGGCTTGAAGGCGAAGCCCAGCAGTCGGGGATAGGTGTGCAGCCAGACCTCGCCCTGGGCATCGTTGATGCCTTCGGCGTGCAGCAGGGCGTCGAACCAGGCCAGGCAATCGGCCCGGCCGTCGCCATGGTCGGCATCGTGGAAGCTGACCCAGCCGCGGCGGTTGCGCCGCAAGGTGGCGTCGGGCCGCTCGCGCAGGCTGCGCAGCGGCAGCAGCAGAAACCAGGTCGGGTAGTCGAAGCCATGGGGCGTCGGCCGCAGGCGCTGGTGGCGCACCCGGCCTATACCGAGCAGCGCGCTGGCGGCCGGAGCAGCCAGCCCGAGGCCGATCGCGGGCGAGGCTGACGGGATGCTTGCAGCCATCACCAATGCTGGACTCAGGCTGCCGACCGGGTCTGTGCGGCAGGGCCCCGAGTTGCCCAGTGCTGGCGCAAGGCGTCGGCCACCGCCAAGCCTGAGGCCAGGCCGTCCTCATGGAAGCCGTAGCGGGTCCAGGCGCCGGCAAACCAGACATGGCCCTGGCCCTGGATCTGCGGCAACCGGCGCTGCGCTTCGATCGCGGCCTGGTCGAACACCGGATGGGCGTAGTCGTACTCGCCGTGCAGCGTGCCGGGCGCGGGCTCGCGGGTGGGGTTCAGCGACACCAGCACCGGCTGGGCCCAGGGCAGTGGTTGCAGCCGGTTGATCAGGTAGTGCAGGCAGACCGCCGACTGCTCTTGCGCCACGTCGGCCGAGCGCGCGTAGTTCCAGGCCGCCCAGGCCTTCTTGCGCTTGGGCAGCAGGCTGGCATCGGTGTGCAGCAGCGCGCGGTTGCGCTGGGTGCGGATGGCGCCCAGCACTTGCCGCTCAGCCGCGCTGGCATGGCCCCCCAGCAAGGCCAGGCTCTGGCCGCTGTGGCCGGCCAGCACCACCTCGTCGAAATGCTCGCTGCCCTGGGCCGTGTCGAGCCAGACGCCGGCGCTGGCGCTGTCGGGCGGCACGCGGCGCAGTGCCAGCACCGGGCAATTGCGCCGGGCGTCGGGGATGCGCGCCAGCAGCCGGCGCACATACTCGCGCGACCCGCCGCGCACTGTGTGCCACTGCGGCCGGTCGGTGACGCGGATCAGCCCGTGGTTGTGGCAGAAGCGGATCATCGTGGCGACCGGAAAACGCAGCATCTGGTCGGTCGGGCAGCTCCAGATGCAGCCCAGCATGGGCAGCAGATACCAGTCGCGGAAGGCGGCCGAGAAGCGCTGCTCGGCGAGGAAGTCGGCGATGGACTGCTGCAGCGCAGCCTCCTGCTGGGCCTCGGCGATCGCCGTCGTCAGGCGGTTGAAGCGCATCAGGTCGCGCAGCATGCACAGAAAGCGCGGATTGAACAGGTTGCGCCGCTGCGCAAACACGGTGTCGAGGTTGCTGCCGCTCCACTCCAGGTCCAGCGCAGGCACCTGCACCGAAAACGACATCTCGGCGGGCGCGGTGGGCACCTGCAGGTCGGCGAACAGCCGCACCAGCTTGGGGTAAGTGGCGTGGTTGAAGACCAGGAAACCGGTGTCGACGCCGTGGGTCACGCCGTCCAGCGTCAGGTCGACGGTATGGGCATGGCCGCCGAAGTGGCTGTCAGCCTCGAACAGCACCACGGCGGCATGAGCGGCCAGTTGCGAGGCGGCGGCCAGTCCCGAGATGCCTGAGCCGACCACCGCCACGCGCCGCCGGGCGCCGTTCATGCGGCGCGCCGCGTCATCCAGGGTGTCTGGCGTCTGCGGCGGAGTGGCGGAGGGAGAGAGCATGCGCGATCACTTGAACTATTGAGTTCAAGTATGACCAAGCAGTCTCAATTTGCCTTCAATAGTTTCTCCAAGTCCTTCAGAAAAACAGGGTCTTTCGGATCGACTGCGGAGGCATGGCTGATCACCACCTCGCCCGAGCGGCTGACCAGGTACTTGTGGAAGTTCCATTTCGGTGCCTGGCCGCTGCGCTGCTGCAGCGCAACGAACAGCGGATTGACCGCACCGCCCTTGCCGGCGGCGACATGCGACTTGGCGAACATCGGGAAGCGCACGCCGAAGGTGTTCTCGCAGAACTCGGCGATCTCGGCGCTGCTACCGGGCTCTTGCGAGAAGTCGTTGCTCGGGAATCCCAATACCACCAGGCCGCGGTCGCGGTAGCGCTCGTGCAACTCCTCCAGCGACTTGTACTGCGAGGTGTAGCCGCAGTAGCTGGCGGTGTTGACCACCAGCAGCACCTTGCCGGCGTTGTCGCACAGCTTGACCGGTTTTTCGTCCTGCAGCCGGGGCTGGGTCTGCTGCAGCAGCGCCGGGCAGGCGGACTCGGCCTGGACCGCGCTGCACAGCAGCGCAAGCGCGGCGGCGGCCAGCCGGGCCGGCAGGGTGGCGATGGGTAGACGGTTCTTCATGGGTGCTCCTGGGCGGTGGGGGGGGTGGATGGGAATGAATGGGGTGGTTCGGGTGGGGGCTTGGGCAGCGCCATGCTGCGGTCAGGGCGGTGGTGGCGGGCGAGCGGGCGTCAAGAGGGGGCGGCCTAGAATCTCGACCATCAGACCCCGCAAGGACTCCCATGCTCTACCCCGAACTCTTCAAACAGCTCGAAGCCGTACGCTGGAACATGGACAGCGATATCGCCTGGGCCAGCTTCGACCCGAGCAAGCTGACCGACGACCAGGCCCAGACGATCAAGATGAACGCGATCACCGAGTGGGCGGCGCTGCCGGCCACCGAGATGTTCTTGCGTGACAACCGCGACGACAGCGATTTTTCGGCCTTCATGAGCGTCTGGTTTTTCGAGGAGCAGAAGCACTCGCTGGTGCTGATGGAGTACCTGCGCCGCTTCCGTCCCGAGTTGGTGCCGACCGAAGCCGAACTGCACGAGGTGCGCTTCGAGTTCGATCCTGCGCCGGCGCTGGAAACCCTGATGTTGCACTTTTGCGGCGAGATCCGCCTGAACCACTGGTATCGCCGTGCCGCCGAGTGGCACACCGAGCCGGTGATCCGCCAGATCTACGAAACCCTGGCGCGCGACGAGGCCCGCCACGGCGGCGCCTACCTGCGCTACATGAAGCGCGCGCTGGTCAAGTTCGGCGACGAGGCGCGCGCCGCCTTCGCCAAGGTGGGGGTGCTGATGGCCAGCGCGCGGCGCACCGCGCAGGCTCTCCACCCGACCAACCTGCATGTCAACCAGACGCTGTTTCCGCGCGACACGGTGCAGAGCCGGCTGCCCGACCCGGCCTGGCTGGAGGTTTGGCTGGACCAGCAGATCCAGTTCGACAGCGTTTGGGAGACCAAGGTGGTCGAGCGCATCCTGCACAACATGAGCTTGCTGATGGAGCGCAGCTTCGCCAGCGTGCAGGAGCTCAACCGTTATCGCAAGGAAGTGACGCTGCGCGTGGCCGCCGCGGCCAAGACCAGCAGCACGGGCGCGCTGCCGGCCTGAGCGCCACAGCCGCGGACAGCAAAAAGCCGGCCACTGGCCGGCTTTTCAACGCGCGGGCGGCGCCGCTGTTCAGGCCGGCTTGGCGGCTGCGGCCATGCGCGCGCCGTCGGCCTTGCGGTCGGCATCGACCTTCTGGGCGTGCGGGCGGGCGCCGATCAGCGCGGCATAGGCCTTCCAGTCGACGCCGGCCGCGGCCAGCAAGTCCTCGCCCAGCACCTTCTTGCTGGCCATCGCCACCAGCGGCAGGCTGACCCAGGCCGCGCAGTCGGCCAGCGTGAAGGTCTCGCCGGCCACATAGGGCGCGAAATTGGCCAGGCGCTTGAAGGCGGCGATGTTCTTGACCAGTTGCTTGCGCACCCGCTCTTGCGTGGCTTCGCCGACCGTGCCGCCGAAGAAGGCCTGCGGGTAGAGCTCGCGCGCCACCAGCTCGAGGTGCAGGTCGATGAAGGTGCACAGCTCGCGCACCTTGGCGGCGGCGAACGGGTCGGCCGGCAGCAGCGGCACGGCGGGGTAGGCCGCCTCCAGGTAGTCGTTGATCACCTGGCTCTCGCACAGCGAGCCCTGCTCGGTGCGGATGAACGGCACCTTGGCCAGCGGCGTGGCGCCGAGCACGGTCTCGTCCCTGGACCCGGTCATCACCAGTTCTTCCTGGAACGGGATGTTCTTCTCCAGCAAGGCCAGCTTGACCTTGTTGTAGTAATTCGAAACGCTGAAACCGCAGAGCGTGAGCATGGAGATCTCCTGAAAAGGTGGGGCGGCCGCGAGTCTAGGCGGCGCACCGCACCCGGCCGGACGCCCAGGTGACATCAGCCGCGGCGGGGCGGCCGATTGACCAGCGCGATGCCCAGCACCACCGCGGCGCAGGCCACGGCCAGGCGCAGCGTCAGCGGCTCGCCGAGCAGCACGACACCGGCCAGCATGCCGAACAAGGGCGTCAGCAGCGTGAACGCGCTGACCCGCGTGGCCGGGTAGTGGCGCACCAGCCAGAACCACAGCAGGTAGCTGGCGAAAGTGACGACCACGGTCTGGAAAGCCATCAGCACCAGCGGCCGCGGGCCCAGGCTGGCGGGCGCCGGCCAGGCTTCACCCAGCGCCAGCGACGCCACCACCAGCAGCAGGCCTGAGACCGCCAACTGGTAGAACAGGGTCTGCTCGGGGCTGGCGCTGGCCAGCCGGCTGGCGCGTATGGTCAGCGTGGTGCCGCCCCACAGCAGGGCGGCGGCCACGCCCAGCGCGTCGCCCAGCCATTGGCTATCGCCGCGGCCGCTGCCTTGCAGTCCCTCCGCAAAAGCCCAGGCCACGCCGCCGAAGGCCGCGGCCAGGCCCAGCAACTGGGCCGCGCCAGGCCGCTCGGTGCGCGTCAGCAAGGGCATGCCGAGCGCCACCACGAAAGGCGCGGTGTAGATGAACACGATCATGCGCGACGCGTTGGTGAACTGCAGTCCGACGAAGATGCAGCCGAATTCGGCCGCGAACAGCGCGCCGGCCAGCAGCCCGGCGCCCAGCGTGCCGTTGCGCGGCGACAGCGACAGGCCACGCGCCCGCGCCCACAGCGCCACCAGCAAGGCCGCGCCCAGCGAGCGAACACCCGCCTGGACCAGCGGCGGCACGTCCTGCAAGGTCAGCTTGGTGGCGACATGGTTCAGGCCCCACAAGCCACAGCACAGCAGCAGCGAGGCGATGGCCACGCCATCGAGGCTTGTTTTTCGGTCGGTCATCCGCTCGATGCTATCCGGCCGGGCGGCCGACGCCGCAGACCAGCGCGCACAGCAGCCCGGCAGCGGCGCCGCCGGCATGCGCCAGCGGCGCGATCGCGATATCCCAGCCGGGCAACTCGCGCAGCGGGCCCAGCCAGGGGGTTTCCAGCAACACCTTGGCCAGCAGGCCGGCCAGCAGCGCGGCGCCGATCAGCCGGCGCTGGCCGCGATCCCCGCGCAGCAATTGCCAGGCCGCCACCGCGACGCCGGCATGCAGCCAGCCCGACAGGCCGCCGTAACTGGCCAGCGCGGGCTGCAGCAGCAGCGTCAAGGGGGTCAGCGGCCAGGCCAGTGCCCAAGCCGCGGCCGCGCGCCGGCCGCAGCCGGCCACCGCGCCGAGCGCGGCCAGCAGCGCGGTGCCCACCAGGTTGGCCGCCAGGTGCATGGGGCTGAGGTGGACCCAGGCCGCAGTCAGGCAACGCCAGGGCTGGGTCAGCGCCAGCTCGGGCTGCCAGCGCAGCGCGGCGGGGTCCAGCGCCTGCGCGACCAGCGCACCGCCGGCCGCCAGCACGCACAGCCCCCACCAGGGCAGCGCCAGCCTGGCGTTCAGCCGAACACCGCCCGCCACAGCGCCAGCACGGCGTGGCGCTCGCGAGCCAAGCTCTCGGGGGCGAACTGGGTCGGCCGCTCGTCCAGCCGGGCATGGTGCTGGGCCCGGCGCAGTTCGCGGTAGGCATCGGCGGCGGCCTGGCCCACGCCGGCGGGCAACAGGCCGGCCTGCTCGGCGCGCCACAGCAAGGCGATGTTGCCGACGTTGTCGAGCAGGCCGGGGTGGCGGGCCGACTCGGTCAGCACCAGGGTCTGGACCGCAAACTCGGCATCCATCATGCCGCCCGGGCTGTGCTTGACGTCGTACAGGCCGGGCTTGACTGGACGCGCCGCCCGCACCTTGTCGCGCATCGCTGTCACTTCGCGCCGGAGTTCGTCGGCGTCGCGCGGCGCGGCCAGCACCTGGCGCCGCACGGCGTCGAAGCGCGTGCCCAGGTCGGGCGAGCCGGCGCAGAAACGGGCCCGGGTCAGCGCCTGGTGCTCCCAGGCCCAGGCGGTGTTGCTGCCGCGCCCGACCTGGTAGCGCTCGAAGGCGCTGATCGAGGTCACCAGCAGGCCCGAGTTGCCGTTGGGCCGCAGCGCGGTGTCGATGTCGAACAACTCGCCGGCGGCAGTGCGCAGCGTCAGCCAGGTGATGAGCTTGCGCACGAAGTGGCCGTAGACCTCCTGCGCCCGGTCGCGGTCTTCCGCGCTGGCCTCGTCGGCATCATCGTAGAGGAACACGACGTCGAGATCGCTGCCATAGCCCAGTTCCTTGCCGCCGAGCTTGCCATAGGCGATGACGGCGAAATGCGGCGTCTCGCAGTGCTGCTGGCGCAAGCGCGGCCAGGCCCAGCGCAGGGTGCAGCCCAGCGTCGCGTCGGCCAGCGCCGAGAGGTCGTCGGCCACCTGCTCGACCGTGATCAGCCCTTCGACATCGTGCACCAGGATACGGAAGACCTCGGCATGGTGGGCGTGGCGCAGGGTGTCGAGCAGCGCGTCCTCGTTGGCCTCGCCGGCGCGCTGCCAGGCGCTGTGCCTGGCCTCGAGGTCGGCGACATATTCGGCCGCGTCGAAACGCTCATTGAGCAGGCGCTGGTCGGACAACTCGTCGATCACGCCCGGGTGGCGCATCAGGTACTGCATCGGCCAGCGCGCCAGCCCCAGCAGGCGCAGCAGGCGCCGCATCACATCGGGCCGCTCGACCAGCAGCGCGAGGTAGCTGTCGCGCCGCAGCAAGGGCTCGAGCCAGTCGATGAAGCGCAGCGCCGCGGCCTCGGTGCAGGTCTGGTCGGCGATGCAGGCCGCGGTGCGTTCGACCAGCTTGCCCAGGCGCAGCTTGCCGTCGTCGCGCAGCGCCCGCACGCGCAACTGCTCGCGCCAGGGACGCACCCGGTCGGCCAGCGCGGGCGGCAGCCCGTCGAGCAGCGCATCGCTGTCTATGGCCAGTTGCGGCGCGCCGCACTGCTTGCAGCCATTGCGCGCGCCGCCGTTGGTGGCCGGCGCCTGGCCGTCGTGCAGCAGCGCGTCGAACTCGGTGGCCACCAGCTCGCGGATCTCGCACAGCCGGTCCAGCAATTCACAGGCGTCGGGACCGCAGGCCGCGAGCCCTAGCGACCTCGCGATCCAGGACAGGTCGGCGTCGGCGGTGGGCAGCAAATGGGTCTGCTGGTCGTCGAGGTACTGGATGCGGTGCTCGACCTGGCGCAGGAAGACATAGGCCGCGGCCAGCTTGGTGGCCGTGTCGGGCTTCATCAGCCCACGCCCGGCCAGGCGCAGCAGGCTCTTGAGGGTGGAGCGGGTGCGGATCTCGGGGAACTGCCCGCCGCGCACCACCAGCAGCAGTTGCACGATGAACTCGATCTCGCGGATGCCGCCGCGCGAGAGCTTCACGTCATTGGCCCGCTCGGGCCGGCCGGCGGCGCGGCGCTGGGCCTCCTCACGGATCTTGCGGTGCAGTTGACGCAAGCCCTCGAAGATGCCGTAGTCCAGGTAGCGCCGGTAGACGAAGGCGCTGACCAGCGAGCGCAGCGGCAGCGCACGCCCCGAGGCGACGGTCGCGCGCGGCGCCACCACCCGGCTCTTGAGCCAGGCAAAGCGCTCCCATTCGCGGCCCTGCACCAGGAAATACTCCTCGAGCATCGCCATGCTGACCACCGGCGGACCCGAGTTGCCGTTGGGCCGCAGCGCCAGGTCGACGCGGAAGACGAAGCCGTCGTCGGTGGTGTCGCCGATCAGCGCATAGAGCCGCTTGGCCACGGCGCTGAAGTACTCGTGCGCGCTGATCACGAGCGGCCCGGCGGTCTGGCCGCTGTCCTCGTAGACATAGATCAGGTCGATGTCGGACGAGACGTTGAGCTCGCGCGCGCCGAGCTTGCCCATGCCGATGATCCAGAAATCGATCACCTGGCCATTGGCGTCCAGCGGCGGGCCACAGCGCAAGTCCTGCTCGGCGCGGGCGGTGGCCAGCGCGATCTCGAGCGTGGCCTCGGCCAGCAGCGTCATGGTCTCGGTGATGTCGGCCAGCGGCGCGGCCTGTTCCACGTCCAGCACCGCCAGCCGCTCGAGCACCAACTGGCGCGCCACCCGCAGCGCCGAGGCCAGCGGCCGGCCCCCGGCATGCAGCCGCTGCACCAGCGCGGTGATGGCGGCGGCGTCAGGCAGGCCGGGCGGCAGCAGCGCCAGCTCGGCGGCGTAACGCCGGCGGATGCGCTGCACGAAGCGGCTGTGCTCGGCCAGCGCACCGGACAGGTCAGGCGTGAGAAGTGCTGAATCCATGGGCGGTCCGCCGCAGGCTCTGTGCTAGATTGAAGCGCAGGCCGGGCGCTTGCCCCCGGGCCTGGCCACGCTGCCAGGCCCGCGCCGGCCGATCTCACCTGTTGCCTGCCGGTCGCTGCTGCTCATCCATGTCCCTCTCGTCGTTTGTCGCTGCTGCGTGCGAGCCTTCCCGGTGGTCCGTCCGCCGGGCCGGGCGCGTCGCGTTGCGGGTCGGGCTGGGTCTGCTGCTGGCCGCCTGGACCCTCGCCCTGCTGGCCTGGCTGACACTGCACTGGTTGATTCTGCCCCGTCTGGACGATTGGCGTCCGGCGATCCAGGTGCAAGCCGGACTGGCGCTGGGGCATCCGGTGCAGATCGGCCAGATCAGCGTGCACAGCGCCGGCTGGGTGCCGGCTTTCACCTTGCGCGACGTGGTCTTGCGCGACGCGCAAGGCCGCGAGGCGCTGCGCCTGCCGCGGGTATCGGCCGCGCTGTCGGTGCCCTCGCTGCTGGCGCTGCGGCTGCGCTTCGAACAGCTGCTGATCGAGGATGCGCGGCTCGAAGTGCGGCTCGATGTCCAGGGCCGCTGGCATGTGGCCGGGCTGGACCTGGCGTCCAGCGACGCCGCGGTCGAGGGCAGCGCGGCCGCCGACTGGTGTTTCGAGCAGCATGAGATCGTCTTCCGTGGCGGCCTGCTGCGCTGGGTCGACGAGCAGCGCGCCGCGCCGCCGCTGCAGCTCAGCGAGGTCTTGCTGGTGCTGCGCAACCGCGGCCGGCGCCATGAGTTGAGGCTAGACGCCACGCCGCCGGCCGACTGGGGCCAGCGCTTCTCGCTGCGGGCGCTGGCGCGCGCGCCGCTGCTGGGCCGGACCGGCGACTGGCAGCGCTGGCGCGGCAGCCTGTTCGCCGACCTGCCGCGCGCCGATGTGGCCAGCCTGCGCCGCCATGTCGACTTGCCGGTCGACCTGCGGCAGGGCGAGGCGGCGCTGCGCGCCTGGGTCGACTGGGACCAGGGCCAGCCGCGCGCGCTGACGCTTGACGCGGTGTTGCGCCAGGTCTCGGTGCGGCTGGCGCAAGACCTCGAGCCGCTGAGCTTCAGCGCCTTGAGCGGGCGCTTCGTCGCCGAGCGCTCGGCCACCGGCGTGACCCTGGCGGTGCAGCAACTGGCGTTCAGCAGCCCCGACACCCCGGCCTGGGCGCCCAGCCAGCTGCGCCTGGCCTGGCGCCAGACCCAGTCCCTGGGCGCGGCGGCGCCCGCGACCCGCCACCCGGTGACCGGCGGCGATTTCAGCGCCGACCGGCTCGACCTGGAGGCGCTGGCCGAGCTGGGCGAGCGCCTGCCGATAGGTGCCGGTCTGCGCAGCCTGCTGCACCAGCTCAATCCCGAGGGCCGGGTGCAAGCGCTGCAGGCGCGCTGGGACGGCGCCATCGACGCCCCCGAGCACTACAGCGTCAAGGCCGGCGTCCGCGGCCTGGCGATCGCAGCCGCCCCCTCGCCCGAACCCGGCGGCCTGGGCCGGCCCGGCTTTCGCGGCGCCGACCTCGACATCAGCGCCACCGAGACCGGTGGCCAGGCCGACCTGAAGCTGGTCGACGGTGCGCTCGAGTTGCCCGGCGTGTTCGAGCAGGCCAGCGTGGCCCTGGCCCACCTGTCGACAAGGTTGAGCTGGCGCATGGACGCGGACCGCACCGGCCCCAGGCCGCCCGTGCCAGACCCGGCCGCCGCGCCGCGCATCGAGCTGAAGGTGATGGACGCCCGCTTCGACAACGCCGACGCGCGCGGCGCGCTCAACGCCACCTGGCACAGCGGCGCGGGCAGCGGATTCGGCAAGGGCGGACGGCTGCCTGGCGTGCTGGAACTTGCCGGCACGCTGGCCGAGGGCCGCGCCAACCGGGTCGCGCGCTACCTGCCGCTGGGCATAGGCGAGCAGGTCCGGGCCTGGGTGCAGCAGGCGGTGCAGGGCGGCGAACTGCGCGAGGTCAGCTACCGCGTCAAGGGCGACCTGTGGGATTTCCCCTTCGTCAACCGCAAGGACGGCGAATTCCGCATCGCCGGCCGGGTGCAGGACGTGACGCTGGCGCCCTTGCCGGAGGCGCCCGACCCGGCGGCGGCGGCCAGGCATTGGCCGGCATTCGGCAACGTCAGCGGCCAGCTGGTGTTCGAGCGCGACTCGATGCAGTTCCAGCAGGCGCGCGGTCGGCTCTGGGGCCAGGAGCTGAGCGAGGTCCAGGGCCGCATCCGCGAGTTGTCGGACCGCGCGCTGCTCGAGGTCGAGGGCCAGGCCCGCGGTCCCTTGTCCGACCTGCTGCGCTACCTCAACACCACGCCGCTGGGCGAGTGGACCGGCGGCGCGCTGGCCGATGCCGGCGCCACCGGCACGGCCGAGCTCAAGCTCGGGCTGAACATCCCGCTGGCGCGTGCGATGGACACCGTCGTCAAGGCCAGCCTGCTGCTGCCGGGCAACGACTTGCGCTTGCGCCCCGACGCGCCGCTGCTGCCAAACGCCCGCGGCCGCATCGACTTCAGCCACAAGAGCCTGCAGGTGGTCGGTTTGCGGACCCAGTTCGCCGGGGGCGAGCTGCAGATCGACGGCGGCAGCCAGGCCGATGGCAGCCTGCGCTTTGCGCTGGCCGGGAACGCCAGCGCCGACGGCCTGCGGCGCCTGGCCGACCTGGGGCCCGCAGCGCGCTGGGCCCAGCGCCTGCAGGGCCAGACGGCCTACCGGGCGCAAGTCGGCGTGCGCCACGACCAGACCGAGTGGCAGCTGAGCAGCAACCTCGCCGGCATGGCGATAGACCTGCCGGCGCCACTGCACAAGGCGGCCGAGAGCAGCCTGCCGCTGCGCATCAGCAGCGTGGCGCAGGATGAGCCGGGCGCCAGCCGGGACAAGAGCGCGCGCGAATCAGCACCGGAACTGCTGCGGCTGGAGCTGGGCGCGCTGCAGGCCAGCGGGGTGCTCGAGCGCGGCGCCGCGGCGCCGCGGCTGCTGCGCGGCGCGCTGGCCTACGACAGCCCGCTGCCCGAGCCGGTGGCCGGCGGCCGCGCGGTGCTGACACTGCCGCGCCTGGACCTCGATGCCTGGGCCGCGCTGGCCGCACCCGAGGGCGCGAACGGGGCCGGGCCGGGGCCCGAGGCGGCCTGGTTGCCACACGCGGTGCAACTCAAGACCGGCGAACTGCTGGCCGGCGGACGCCGGCTCACCGGCGTGACGCTGGACCTGCAGCGCCTGGCCACGCCGGGCGACGCGGGCTGGCGGGTGCAGGGCAAGGCCGACCAGACCGCCGGCAGTGTCGAGTTCCACGAAGCGCGCGGCGTCGGCGGCGGCGGCCGCATCAAGGCCAGACTGACCCGGCTGTCACTGCCGCCGGCCGAGGCCGAGCGGGTGGGCGATTCGATGGCCGGCCTGCTCGAGCGCGCGCCCACCAACGTGCCTGCGCTCGACATCGAGGTCGAGGACTTCGAGCTGCGCGGCCACAAGCTGGGCCGGCTGGCGGTCGAGGCGGTCAACCGCCCGCCCGCGCCGGGCGAGGCTGCAGGCCGCGCCGAGTGGCGGCTGAACCGGCTGCAGCTGGTCAACCCGCAGGCCCGCTTGTCCGCCACCGGCCGCTGGCAGGCGGTGGCGGGAACGGCCAGGCGCCACATGGCACTCGATTTCAAGCTCGAGGTCGACGACGGCGGGGCGCTGCTCGATCGCCTGGGCTTGGGCCAGCTGGTCAAGGGCGCGAAAGGCCAGATGAAGGGCGTGCTGGGCTGGGACGGCTCGCCACTGGGCCTGGACCTGCCCACGCTGGACGGCACGCTGGGACTGGATTTCGAGCGCGGTCAATTCCTCAAGGCCGATGCCGGGGCGGCGCGGCTGCTCGGCGTGCTCAGCCTGCAGGCCTTGCCGCGCCGGCTGCTGCTCGACTTCCGCGATGTATTCCAGGAGGGTTTCGCCTTCGACAACCTGGTCGGCGACCTGCGCATCAGCCAGGGCGTGGCCCACACAGACAACCTGCGCCTGCGCGGCGTGCAGGCGGTGGTGTTGATGGAGGGCAGCGCCGACATCGCGCGCGAAACCCAGGACCTGCATGTCGTGGTGCTGCCCGAGCTCAACACCGCCAGCGCGTCACTGGCCTACGCGGCGATCAACCCGGCGATCGCGCTGGGGGCATTCGTCGGCCAGTGGCTGCTGCGCGAGCCGCTGCGCCAGGCCAGCGCGCGCGAGTTCCAGATCAGCGGCGGCTGGGACGACCCCAAGGTCGACCGCATCGAGCGCAAACTGCTCGATCCGCTGCCTGCCGTGGCGGCGCAGGAGCTGTCCAGGTCGGCCGTCGCGGCGGCCGAGGCGGCTTCGGCGGCGGCCGCCGCGGCCGCCTCGGCCGCCGCAACGGCCCGGCCCTGAGCCCGCGGCGCTGTCGCGGCCACCCTTTCCAGACCCGACGACCACCATGCCCCAGCCCCTCAAGATCGCCGCCCTCCAGATGGTCTCCACGCCCGACCTGGACCGCAACCTGGCCGCGGCGCGGCGCCTGATGGCCGAGGCTGCCGATGGCGGCGCCCGCCTGGTGGCGCTGCCCGAGTACTTCTGCCTGCTGGGCCGAAGCGACCGCGACAAGCTCGCCATCGCCGAGACCGAGGGCGACGGCCCCATCCAGGCCATGCTGGCCGAGGCCGCGCAGCACCTGGGGCTGTGGGTGGTGGGCGGCACGCTGCCGCTGCGCACGCCGGACCCGCAGCGCGTGCGCAACAGCTGCAGCGTCTGGGGCCCGGACGGCCGGCAGGTGGCGCGCTACGACAAGATCCACTTGTTCGCCTTCGACAACGGCCAGGAGCGCTATGACGAAGGCCGGGTGCTGGAGGCCGGCAGCGAGCCGGTTGCGGTCGACATCGAGGGCTGGCGGGTCGGGCTGTCGATCTGCTACGACCTGCGCTTCCCCGAGCTCTACCGCCAGCTGATGCGCGCGCCGCAAGGGCCTTGCGACCTGGTCGTGGTGCCGTCGGCATTCACCCACACCACCGGCCAGGCCCATTGGGAATTGCTGCTGCGCGCCCGCGCGGTGGAGAACCAGTGCTATGTGCTGGCGCCGGCCCAGGGTGGGCTGCACGAGAACGGCCGCCGCACCTGGGGCCACAGCCTGCTGGCCGACCCCTGGGGCGAGGTGCTGGCCTGCCGGCCCGAGGGCGAAGCCGTGGTGGCCGGCGAGCTCGACGCCGAACGGCTGGCCGCGGTGCGCCGGCAGCTGCCCGCGCTGGCGCACCGGCGGCTTTGAGGCGGCGGCAGACGGCGCGGCCGCGCCGGGCTCAGCGCGCCGGGCCCAGGGTCTCGATGACGACCGGGCCGGGCATCGCGTCGGCGGGCATGGCGTCGCGCAGCGTCAGCGCCGCCCGTGCCGACTGAAGCGCCTGCTGCGCGTCGGCGGCGCTGGCCGCATGCACCCGCAGCATCGGCTCGCCAGCGCGCAGCCAGGTGCCCAGCGGGCGCAGCTGCGACAGGCCCACGCGGGGGTCGACCGCGTCGCTGGCGCGCCGGCGTCCACCGCCCAGACCCACCACCACCAGGCCGAGGGCGCGGGTGTCCATCGCCACCAGCACGCCGTCGCGCGGCGCGGCCAGGTCGATCTGCACCGGTGCCGCCGGCAGGCGCGCGTCGGTCAGCACGTCGGCCGGGCCGCCCAGGCCGGCCACCATGCGGGCAAAACACTCCGCCGCCCGGCCGCTGACCAGCGACGCTTCGGCCAGCGCCTGGCCGGCGGCCAGCGTCGGCGCCAGGCCACCGAGCGCCAGCATCTGCGCCGCCAAGGCCAGGGTCAGCGCCAGCAGCCGCGGCTCGCGCTCGGCGCCGGTGAGGAAAGCCAGGCTCTCGGCCACCTCGAGCGCATTGCCGGCGCTGCGGCCCAGCACCTGGTCCATGTCGGTGATCAGCGCCCGGCAGGGCAGGCCGGCGCCCTCGGCCACCTCGACCAGGCTGGTGGCGAGCGCGCGGGCGTCGGCCAGGCGGTTCATGAACGCGCCCTTGCCCAGCTTGACGTCCATCACCAGGCCTTGCAGGCCGGCCGCCAGCTTCTTGCTCAGGATGCTGGCGGTGATCAGCGGCACCGACTCGACCGTCGCGGTGACGTCGCGGATCGCGTAGAGCCGGCGGTCGGCCGGTGCCAGCCCGGCGTCGGCGCCGATCAGCGCGCAGCCGGCATGGCGAAGCACGCGCAGCAACTGGTCGCGCGGCGGAGCGGTGGTGTAGCCGGGCAGCGCCTGCAACTTGTCCAGCGTGCCGCCGGTGTGGCCGAGGCCCCGGCCCGAGACCATGGGCACCACGCCGCCGCAGGCCGCGACGATGGGCGCCAGCACCAGGCTGACCTTGTCGCCGACGCCGCCGGTGGAATGCTTGTCCAGTACCGGGCCGGCCAGGCCGGCATCGCGCCAGTCCAGCACCTGGCCCGACAGCGTCATCGCCCGCGTCAGCGCCACGCATTCGGCGCGGTCCATGCCGTTGAGCAGGATCGCCATCGCCAGCGCGGCCACCTGGCCCTCGCTCCAGCTCTCATCGACCAGGCCTTGGACGAAGGCCTGGATCTGCGCCTCGGTCAAGCGCTGGCGGTCGCGCTTGGCGCGGATGATCTCGGCCGGCAACATGGGCAGCCGGCGCGCGCTCAGTAGGCGCCAGCCGCCGAGGTATTGCCCGCGCCGCTGCCCTGCAGCACGGCCTCGATGTCGCCCAGCAGGCCGCTGGCGCCGAAGCGCAGGCGCCGCGGCGTCAGCGCTTGCGCGCCCAGGATCTCGCGCACCAGCGCGATGTATGGCGCCGCATCGGCCACGCCGCGAATGCCGCCCGAGGCCTTGAAACCGACGGCGCCGCCGCGCGGATGGGCGGCGATGGCCTGCAGCATCACGCGGGCGGCGGCGGGCGTGGCGCCGGCCGGCACCTTGCCGGTGCTGGTCTTGAGGAAGTCGACGCCCGCGTCCAGCCCGATCTGGCAGGCCTGGTCGATCAGCGCCGGACGGTCGAGTTCACCCGACTCGATGATCAGCTTGAGCGTGCGGCCGGCGCAGGCCGCGCGCACCGCCGCCACCACCGCCCGCGCAGCGGCCGCGTCGCCGTCGCGCAAGGCGCGCCAGGGCAGCACCAGGTCGATCTCGTCGGCGCCGGCCGCCACGGTGGCGCGGGTCTCGGCCTCGGCGGCCACCGCATCGCTGCCACCGGCCGGGAAGTTGACCACCGCCGCGACCCGGATCGCCGGCGGCAGCGCGGCGCGGGCCTGGGCTGCGAAGCGCGGCCAGACGCAGAGCGCGGCCGGCGCGCCCAAGCGCCCCGCCACGTCCAGCGCGCGGGCGCACAACGCGCTGATCGCCGCCGCGTCGTCGGCGTCGTTCAGGCTGGTCAGGTCCAGGCAGGCCAGCGCGGTGCGCGCGTCGTCGGTGGTGTCGGTCATGGGGTTGGTCATCGGGTCGGGCCGGTCAGCGCCGGACCACCGCGTCGCCGGGGTCGAAGTCGGCCACCTTGATCGGGCTGTGGGCGGCGATGTAAGCGCGCAGCACGTCGGCGTCGTTGTAGCCGGTGTCGACATAGCCGGGGTGGGTGTTGAGCGGCGGGTAGGCGTCGCCGCCGACGGCGGTGAAGTTGTTGAGCGCCAGCTTGTAGCGTTTGCCGGGGTCTATCGCCTGGCCGCCCACCTCGGCCTGCTGCAGCACCCCGCCGACGATGGTCATGCGAACGCCGGCCGTCTGGGCGAAGCCGCCCGAGGCCGGCGTCATCTTGGCGGCCGCCTGCAGGTAGGCCAGCAGCTCGGCGCCGCTGAGGTCGACGATCCCGACGGTGTTGCCAAACGGCTGCACCTTGAGCACGTCGCGGTAGCTGATGGCCCCGGCAGGCAGCGAGTCGCGAACACCGCCGGCGTTGATCAGCGCCAGGTCGGCGCCGGTGCGGTCCATCATCGCGCGCGCGATCAGCTTGCCCAGGTTGGTGGGCTGCCGGCGCACCCGGACGCGGTCGCCGTCGAGCACGCCGTCGGCCGATCCCACCGTCGCCGTCAGCTTGCCCTGGCCGGCGATCTGGAAGGCTTGCAGCAAGCCGCGCGTCGCCGGGTCTTGGTCGATGGCCGCGGCGGCGAGCCGCTTCGTGCCGTCGGCCTGGCGCAGCAGCAGGTTGACCGGCAGCAAGCGGTAGGTCAGCAGCTCGACCTTGCCGCCGTCGAGGACGAAATCGGCCCGGCCGACATACTTGCCCCATTCATGGGCCTGCACGATCCAGCTGCCGTTCTGGCGGTCAGGCGCGCAGGGCATGCCGGGCAGGTAGGCCTCGTTGCGCAGGTTCTCGGCCAGCATGCAGACGGGGTTCTGGCTGTGGCCGCCCACCACCAGGTCGAGGCCGGCCACCGCCCGCGCCATCTCGACGTCGCCCGGCGCGTTGACGCCCCGTTGGCCATCCGGGTAATGGCCCATGTGGGTGGCGGCGATCACCATGTCGGCCTGGGTGCGCAGCTGCGGCACCAGCTGCGCGGCCTCGGGGATCGGACGGCGCACCTCGATGCCGCGCAGGTTGTCGGGCAGCACCATCTTGGTGGTGTCGTCGGTGGTCAGGCCCATCACCGCGATGCGGTAGCCGCCGCGCTCGAAGATGCGGTAGGGCTCGAACATGCGCTGGCCGCCCCGGTAGATGTTGGCTGCCAGCATCGGGAAGCCTATCCAGCCGCGCTGCTTGGCCAGCACCGCGGGCGGCTTGTCGAACTCGTGGTTGCCCACCGCCATCGCGTCGTAACCCAGCCTGTCCATGCCGCGGAAGTCGGGCTCGGCGTCCTGCATATCGCTTTCGGGCACGCCGGTGTTGACATCGCCGCCGTCGAGCAGCAGGGTGTGGCCGCCGGCCGCCGCCACCTCGGCGCGGACGGCGTCGATCAGCGTCTTGCGTGCCGCCAGCCCGCCCTCGCCGTCGGCATTGGTCCAGAAGCGGCCGTGGTGGTCGTTGGTGTGCAGGATGGTCAGGTGCAGCGGCGCGCGTCCTGCCGGTGGCGTGGCGCAGCCGGCCAGCAGCAGCGCGGCCGACAGGACAGAGATGGCAAACCGCGCCACGGGCAATTTCGGGGTCATCGCTGGGCGCGCCATGTCAGACCACCAGCGCCGGCACGATCGCCGCCAGCAGCCGCACGGCCAGCCCGGCGCTGGCCTGCGCGGTGTGCAGGGTGTGGGCGTGGCTCAGGGTCTGGTCGCTCATGCCGGCGCCCAGGTTGGTGAACATCGACAAGCCCAGCACCTTGAGCCCGGCGTGGCGCGCCAGGATGGTCTCGGGCACGGTGCTCATGCCCACCGCCTGCGCGCCCAGCAGGCGCAGCATGCGGATCTCGGCCGGGGTCTCGAACTGCGGGCCCAGCACCCAGGCGTAGACGCCCTCGTGCAACTCGATGCCGGCGTCCTCGGCGGCGGCAGCGGCCTGGTCGCGCAGCGTGGCGTCGTAGGCCGCGCCCATGTCGACGAAACGCTGCGCACCCGGCTCGCCGTGCAGCGGGCTGCGCTGTGCGATGTTGAGGTGGTCGCTGATCAGCATCATCGAGCCCGGCGCCATGTCGGGCACCAGGCTGCCGGCGGCATTGGTCAGAACCAGCGTCGTGCAGCCCAGCGCGGCCAGCGTGCGGATCGCGCCCTTCATGCCGGCGGCGTCGCCGGTCTCGTAGGCATGGCTTCGGCCACGCAGCAGCATGACCGCCCTGCCGGCGAGGCAGCCCAGCCGCAGCGACCCGGCATGGCCGGCCACGCCAGGCAGCGGGAAGGCCGGCAACTCGGCGTAGTCGATGTCGACCGAGTCCGTCACGCCGTCGGCGACGGCGTCCCAGCCAGAACCGAGGACGATCGCCAGCCGGGGCGCGGCGCCGGGCACGGCGGCCTGGACGCGGGCTACGCTGTGGGCTACGGCGGATTCAAGCGAGGTGGGGCTCATGGTGCGAGGTGTCCGGGTCCGAAGCTGGCGGGCAGCAATACCCCAAGGGTAAACCGGGCCCGCACGGTCTGCAGGTCGGCCGCCCAGACGGGCATGTCGTCGGCAGCGAATTCTCGCAGGCGCTGGCGGCAGCCGCCGCAAGGGGTGACCGGTGGCCGGTCGGGTCCCCCGGCCTCGCCCACCACCACGGCGGCCAGGATGCGGCTGCCCCCGGCCAGCACCAGGTGGGCGATGGCCGAGGCCTCGGCGCATTGGCTTTGCGGGTAGGCGGCGTTCTCGACGTTGCAGCCGGCGTGGATGCGGCCCTGCTCGTCGAGCAAGGCGGCACCCACCGCAAAGCCCGAGTACGGCGCGTAGGCGCGCTCGCGGGCGGCACGGGCGGCGTCCACGAGCTGGGTCATCAGGGCGTCCGTCGGGGCAAGGGTCATGGTCTCGGTGGCTGGCAACCAAGGGTATCAGCGCGCAGCGCGCTGGGCACCGCAGCGGGTGACCCGTGACGAGGCCATTGCCCGTCCTGCGCGGGGCGGATCTGGGCAAACCCAAGGGAATACCCGGATTTTCTGCTGGCATCTCACATCAGATAATCATTATACCAGTTTACTTGAGAAGGCTTTGAGATGAGTACCCGGATTGCGCTGTTCGGCGCTGGCGGCAAGATGGGCGTGCGCCTGTCCAAGAACCTGATGGGTTCGCCCTATACGGTGCGCCATGTCGAGCCCGGCGCCGTCGGCAGGCAGCGCCTGCAGGACGAGTTGGGCATCACCGCGGTGTCAGCGGATGTGGCGCTGGACGGCGTCGACGTGGTGATCCTGGCCGTGCCCGACACGCTGATCGGCAAGCTCGCGGCCGAGATCGCGCCGCTGCTCCAGCCCGGCACGATGGTGATGACGCTGGACGCCGCGGCGCCGTTTGCCGGCCACCTGCCCGAGCGCAAGGACCTGGTCTACTTCGTCGCCCATCCCTGCCACCCGACGATCTTCAGCCCCGAGGTGCACAAGCCGGGTGCAGTGGACTACTTCGGTGGCGTCAGCGCGCCGCAGTCGGTGGTCAGCGCGCTGATGCAGGGCACGGACGAGGACTTCGCGCTCGGCGAGACGATCGCCAGGACGATCTACCAGCCCATCCTGCGCTCGTACCGGGTGACGGTGGAGCAGATGGCGCTGCTCGAGCCGGGGCTGTCAGAGACTGTCTGCGCCACCTTGCTCGACGTGATGCGCGAGGCGATGGACGAGGTGGTGTCGCGCGGCGTGCCGGCCGATTGCGCGCGGGACTTTCTGCTGGGCCACATGACCATCCTGTCGGCAGTGATCTTCAAGCAGATCCCGGGGCAGTTCTCGGACGCCTGCAACAAGGCCATCACCTTCGGCAAGCCGCGCCTGATGCGCGACGACTGGCTCAAGGTCTTCGACCGCGACGAGATCACCGAAAGCATCCGCCGCATCACCTGAACTGGAGCGACGGGCGCGGCCGCGCCACGCCACCGACCTGCTCCGCACCATGACCGAACGCATACACGCCAGCTACTGGCTCGAAACCGGCGACGACCCGCGGCAGGCCGCCGAGGTGATTGCCGGCGAGCAGTCCAGCGGCACCTTCCTGGCCCTGGCCAACGAGACGCCGGCGCTGAAGCGGCGCTCGGGCGCCCGCATCGAGCGCCTGGAGTTGCTCGAGACCGTAGACCAGCCCAGCCTGCCCGGGCATTACCAGCCGGGCACGCGGTTCAGCCGCTCCGTGCTGGAGCTGTCATGGCCGATCGCCAACATCGGCCCGTCGCTGCCCAACCTGATGGCCACCGTCGCCGGCAACCTGTTCGAGCTGCGCCAGGTCTCGGGCCTGCGCATCACAGGGCTGCAGCTGCCGCCGTCGTTTGCCGCGGCCTACCCCGGCCCGGCCTTCGGCATCGCCGGCACCCGCCGCCTGGCCGGCGTGGACCAGGGCCCGCTGATAGGCACCATCATCAAGCCCAGCGTCGGCCTGGACCCGGCGCAGACCGCGGCCGAGGTGCGCAAGCTGGTCGACGGTGGCATCGACTTCATCAAGGACGACGAGTTGCAGGCCGACGGCCCGCACTGCCCGTTCGACCAGCGCGTGCGCGCGGTGATGCGGGTGATCAAGGACGGCGCCCAGCGCACCGGCAAGCAGGCGATGTTCGCCTTCAACCTGACCGGCGAACTCGACGAGATGAAGCGCCGCCACGACCTGGTGCTGGCCGAGGGCGGCAGCTGCGTGATGGCCAGCCTGAACAGCATCGGCCTGGTGGGATTGCGTGAACTTCGCCGTCACGCCGCGCTGCCCATCCACGCCCACCGCAACGGCTGGGGCTACTTGAGCCGCCACCCGGCGCTGGGCTGGGATTACGCGCCCTGGCAGCAGCTCTGGCGCCTGGCCGGGGCCGACCACCTGCATGTCAACGGCCTGGCCAACAAGTTCAGCGAGGACGATGCCAGCGTGGTCGCCGCGGCGCGTGCGGTTCTGACGCCGTTGTGGGACCACGCGCCATGCGCCGCGATGCCGGTGTTCAGCTCGGGCCAGACCGGCCTGGTGGCCGCCGCCACCCATGCCGCGGTGGGGGGCTGCGACCTGATCTTCGCCGCCGGCGGCGGCATATTCGGCCATCCGGGCGGTGTCGCGGCCGGGGTCAGCGCGCTGCGCCAGGCCTGGGACGCCGCGGTGGCCGGCGTGCCGCTGGCCGAGCATGCGCGCAGCCATCCCGAGCTGCAAGCCGCGCTGGGGTTCTGGTGAGCGCGACGACACCCGGCGCAATCTCCACGGCAGATCCCGGCCGCCGCGCCAGCCCGGCCGGCGCGGCCGACGACGCCTGGCCGGCCGGACCGCTGCTGGCCTATTGCGGCGACGACTTCACCGGCTCCACCGACGTGATGGATGCCTTCAGCGCCGCCGGTGTGCCCACGGTGCTGTTCCTGTCGCCGCCCGGGCCGCAGTGGCTGGCGCGCTTTGCCGGGAAGCGCTGCATTGGCCTGGCCAGCACCGCGCGCAGCCAAAGCCCGGCCTGGATGGACGAGCATCTGGCCGACGGCCTGCGCCGGCTCAAGGCCTTCGGTGCGCCCATCCTGCAGTACAAGGTCTGCTCGACCTTCGACTCCTCGCCCACCCTGGGCTCGATCGGCCGGGCCATCGAGCTGGGCTGCGCCTTGATGCCGGGTCGCTGGTCGCCGATGGTGGTGGGCGCGCCGCGCCTGAAGCGTTACCAGGCCTTCGGCAACCTGTTCGCGGTGGCCGACGGCGTGGGCTACCGCCTGGACCGCCATCCGACGATGGCCCGTCATCCGGTCACGCCTATGGCCGAGGCCGACCTGCGCCGCCACCTGGGCGCCCAGACACGGCGCCGCACCGAGCTGATCGACCTGGCCCAGTTGCAGGCCGGCCTGGGCGAAGCGCGGCGCGATGCGCTGATGGGCGACGACGTGCCGGTGGTGCTGCTCGACGTGATCGACGAGGCCACGCTGGCCGAAGTCGGGCGCCTGGTCTGGCAGGGTCGCGGCGCGGGCCTGTTCAGCGCCTCGTCGTCAGGCCTGCAATACGCGCTAGCGGCGTTCTGGCGCCAGCAAGGGCTGCTGCCGGCCCAGCCCTGGCTGCCGGAGGCCGATGCGGTCGATGCCATCGCCATCGTCAGCGGCAGTTGTTCGCCGGTGACCGCCGATCAGATCGGCTGGGCCCGGGCCCAGGGTTTTGCGGTGCAGCGGCTGGACATCGCCGAGGTGCTGCACGCCGACAGCGACGGCGCGGCGGCCGAGATCGAGATCAACCGCCTGGTGACTGCTGCGGCCTTGGCCTTGGGCGACGGCCGCAGTCCGCTGGTGTTTTCGGCCGAGGGGCCCGACGATCGCGCCGTCACCGGCTTCGACGCCCTGGCCGCCGGCGCAGGCTTGCCGCGGGCCGCCGCGGCGACCCAGGTCGGACTGGCCCTGGCGCAAGTGATGCGCAGGCTGCTGGACCGCGTGCCGGCGCTGCGGCGCATCGTGGTGGCCGGCGGCGACAGTTCGGGGGCGGTGACCAGCGCCTTGGACATCGCCGCGCTGGGCGTCGAAGCCGGTCTGGCGCCAGGCGCGCCGCTGTGCCGCGCCTGGTCCGAGCGGCCGGAACGCGACGGCCTGCAGCTGGTGCTCAAGGGTGGCCAGATGGGCGGGCCGGAGTTCTTCGGTCGGGTGCGCCAAGGCCGGGCCTGAGCGCGGAGGCTGCGGTATCCTCAGCTGATGAGCATCGAGCCAATACCGCGTCGCAAGCTCTACCACGAGGTGCTGGCGCGGCTGGAGCAACGCATCCGCAGCGGCGAACTCGCGCCCGGCGACCACCTGCCGTCCGAGCGCGACCTGATGGTGTGCTACGGCGTCGGCCGCCCGGCAGTGCGCGAGGCCTTGCAGGCGCTGGCGCGCGGCGGCATCGTCGAGATCACCCATGGTGAGCGTGCGCGGTTGGTGGTGCCCACGGCCCAGCTGCTGGTGGCGCAGATCGCCGGCGGTGCCCAACACCTGCTGCGCATGCAGCCCGGCATGCTCGAGCACATGAAAGAGGCACGCGTCTTTCTGGAGGCCGGCATGGCCCGCATGGCCGCCGAACGCGCCCAGCTCGACGACGTGGCGCGGCTGCGCCGCCGCCTGGCCGAGCACCGCGCGGCGCTCGCCGACATGGACCAGTTCCTGTTGCGCGACATGGCCTTTCACCGCGAGATCGCCCACATCAGCGGCAACCCGATCTTCCCGGCGCTGATCGAGGCCTTGTTCAGTTGGGCCAGCGAGTATTACCAGTCGATCGTGCGTGCCCCCGGGGTTGAGGACCTGACATTGGCCGAGCATGAGCGCATCGTCGACGCGATCGCCGGCCACGACGGCCCGGGTGCCGAGCAGGCGATGCGCGACCACCTGTTGCGCGCCAATGCGCTATACCGCCAGCTCGATGCCGTGCCGCAAGCGCGGCCCGGGTAGGGGCGGCTGCGCGGCGGCGCTCAACGCTCCCTGACGTAGGGCACGCCCAGCGCCGCCGGGGCACGCGAGCGGCCGATGAAGCCGGCCAGCAGCACCACCGTCATCAGGTAGGGCAAGGCCTGGATCGCCTGCACCGGCACCGCGCCGCCGCCCAGCGCGGCCGGCAGCACGACGCCCTGCAAGCGGATGGCCACCGCGTCGAGAAAACCGAACAGCAGGCAGGCCCAGAGCGCGCCCAGCGGATGCCATTTGCCGAAGATCATCGCCGCCAGCGCCATGTAGCCGCGCCCGGCCGTCATGTTGGGCACGAAGTTGGCGTTCTGCGCCAGCACCAGGCTGCTGCCGGCCAGCGCGCACAGCACGCCATTGCCCACCAGCGCGCCGTAGCGCAAGCCCTTGACCGACAGGCCGGCGGCGTCGACCATCGCCGGGTTCTCGCCGGTGGCGCGCAGCCGCAAGCCCAGCCGGGTGCGGTAGAGCAGCGCCCAGATCGCGGGCACCAGCGCCAGCGCGCCGTAGACCAGCGCGTGGTGGCCGAGCAGACCCGCGCCCAAGACCGCGCCCAGCAACGGCAGCGGCCCGATCGCCGCGGCCAGCCCCGTGAACCAGGGCGAGAGCCGCACCGCATCAGGCAAGGGCGGCGTCTGCCCGCCCTGCTTGAACCAGGCGATGCCCAGCACGATAGACAGGCCGGCGGCGATCATCGTCAGCGCCATGCCCAGCACCACCTGGTCGCCGGTGTGGCTGACACAGGCGAAACCATGGACCATGGACAGCGCCACGCCGACCGCGATCGCCGCCGCCAGCGCCAGCGGCAACGACCCGGTCAAGGCCCCGGCCGCGCCCGCGGCAAAGGCCGACAGCAGCATCTTGCCCTCCAGCCCGAGGTCGATCACCCCGGCGCGCTCGCTCAGCAAGCCGGCCAGCGCGCACAGGATCAGCGGCGTCGACACCCGCAGCGTCGACGCCAGCAGGCCGCCGATCAGCGCCTCATCCATGGCCCGCTCCCGCCGCCGCGTTCGGGCGCAACCAAGCCCAGGCCCGCGCCAGCGGCGCCGCCGCGACCTGCGCCATCGCGCCCGAGAACAGCACGATCAGGCCTTGCAGCGTGGTGACCATGTCGCGCGAGAAGCCGGGGATCTCGAAGGCCAGTTCGGCCCCGCCCTGGTAGAGCGCGCCGAACAGCAGCGACGCCAGCACGATGCCCAGCGGGTGGTTGCGGCCGATCAGCGAGACAGCGATGCCGGTGAAGCCCGCGCCCACCACATAGTCCAGCAGCAGCCGGTGCTGCACGCCGGCCAGCTCGTTGATGCCCACCAGGCCGGCCAGCGCGCCCGAGATCAGCATGCCGGCCATCACCTGGCCGCGCGGCCGGATGCCGGCGTAATGCGCCGCGTCGGGCGAAAACCCGACCGCGCGCAAGGCGTAGCCGGCGCGCGAGCGCCACAGAAAGAGGTATACCGCGACGGCCGCAGCCAGCGCCAGCAGCAGGCTCAGGTTCAGCGGCGTGCGCGGCCAGGCGATGCCCAGCCAGGCCAGCGCCTGGTGCATGCCGGGCATGTGCGCGGCCTCGGGGAACGGCCCGGTCTCGACCGACATGCTGCCCGGGGCCTTCAGCACGCCCACCAGCAGCCAGGCCAGCAGCGCGGAGGCGATGAAGTTGAACATGATGGTGGTGATCACGACATGGCTGCCGCGCCAGGCCTGCAGCGCGGCGGGCACCAGCGCCCACAGCGCGCCGGCGGCCATGGCCGCGGCCACCATCAGCGGCAGCAGCACTGCTGCCGGCAGCTGATCGCCCAGCGCCAGCGCGACCAGCGAGCAGCCCAGGCCGCCGATCAGCGCCTGGCCTTCGCCGCCGATGTTGAACAGCCCGCCATGCAGCGCCACCGCCACCGCCAGCCCGGTGAAGACGAAGGTGGTGGCGTAGTACAGCGTGTAGCTGATGCCTGACGCGCTGCCGAAAGCGCCCTTGACCAGCAGCGTCAGCACCTGCAGCGGGTTCAACCCGACCACCGCGACGACGACGCCGCAGACCGCCAGCGCCAACGCCAGGTTGACCAGCGGCAGCAGGCCGACATCGATCCAGTGCGGCAGTTCCACGGGACGGCTCATGCGTGCCCCGCGCCGACGCCGGCCATCAGCCGGCCCAGCGCGGCCTCGCTGCAATCGGCGATCGCCAGTTCACCGGCGATGCGGCCGCGGTCCATCACCAGCACCCGGTCGGCCAGCGCCAGGATCTCGTCGAGCTCGCTCGACACCAGCAGCACCGCGCCGCCGGCCTCGCGCATCGCGCGCAGCCGGCCGTGGATGAACTCGATCGCGCCTATGTCGACACCGCGTGTCGGCTGGCCGACCAGCAGCACGCGGGGTGCCACTTCGGGCGCCAGCGCCTCGCGCGCCAGCACCAGCTTCTGCTGGTTGCCGCCCGAGAACTTGGACGCCCGCAGGTCGGGGTTGCGCGGCCGCACGTCGTAGGCGGCCATCATCCCGGCGGTGGCGCGGCGCATCGCCGAGCGCTTCATCCAGCCCCAGGCGCTGGCAAAGCGCGGCGATCGCTCGAAGCCCAGCACGGCGGTTTCCCAAGCGGCGAAGGGCAGCACCATGGCGCAGCGGTGCCGGTCCTCGGGCACATGGGCCAGGCCGAGCCGGCGCGCGCGGGCCGGGTCCAGCCAGTGGCCGGGGCCGAAGGTCTGGTCGCCCAGCGTCAGCGTGCCAGCCTGCGGCGCGGCCATGCCGGCGAGCATCTCCAGCAGCTCGCTCTGGCCGTTGCCCGAGACCCCGGCGATGCCGACGATCTCGCCGGCGCGCAGCGCCAGCGACACGCCGGCCAGGCGCTGCACGCCCGCCGCATCACGCCACTGCAGGTCTTGCGCGGCCAACAGCACCGCGCCGGGGCTGGGCTGCACGGCGGCGCCGGCGGCGTCGCGACCCAGCTTGACGCGGCGCCCGACCATGGCCTCGGCCAGTTGGTCCAGACTGCAGTCGCCGATCGCCCCGTCGAACACCACCGCGCCGCCGCGCATCACGGTCACCGCGTCGCACAGTGCCATGATTTCGGCCAGCTTGTGGCTGATCAGCAGCAGCGTGGTGCCGGCGTTGCGCAAGCGGCGCAGCGTGACAAACAGCGCGTCGGTCTCCTGCGGCGTCAGCACCGCGGTGGGCTCGTCGAGAATCAGGATGCGCGCGCCGCGGTACAGCGCCTTCAGGATCTCCAGCCGCTGGCGCTCGCCCACCGGCAAGTCCTCGACCGGCAGCTCCAGCCTCACCTGCAGGCCGGTGTCGTCCATCAAGGCCTGCAGCTCGGCGCGCACCTGGGTGCGGGCCCGGTCCAGCCGCCAGTCGGGCTCGGCGCCCAGCATGATGTTGTCCAGCGCCGACAGCGGCTCGACCAGCATGAAGTGCTGGTGCACCATGCCTATGCCCAGCGCGATCGCGTCGCGCGAACCGTTGATCAGCGCCGGCCGGCCGGCGATCACGATCGCGCCGCTGTCGGCTTGGTAGAAGCCGTAGAGGATGGCCATCAGCGTGCTCTTGCCGGCGCCGTTCTCGCCGACGATGCCATGCGCCGTGCCCGCGGCCACCGACAGCGTGACCTCGCGGTTGGCCTGCACGACGCCGAAGCGTTTGCTGATGCCGCGCATCAGCACGGCGGGGGGCCGCAGCGGGGCCGGGGTTGGGGTTGGGTTTGGTGAAACCGCCCCGGCGGGCGCGGGCAACATCAATACTTACACGCGTTGTCGGCCATGTAGTCGGCTACCTTGATCCGGCCGGCAATGATGTCGGCCTTGGCCGCGTCGACACGCTTCTTCATCTCGGCGCTGACCAGCCCCGCGTTGTGCTGGTCGAGCGCGTAGTCGACGCCGCCCTCCTTCAGCCCCAGCACGGTCAGCCCCGGGTGGGTCTGCTTGGCCAGCTTGTACACCGCCACGTCCACCCGCTTGACCATGCTGGTCAGCATCGTCCCCGGGTGCAGGTGGTTCTGGTTGCTGTCGACGCCGATCGCCAGCCGGCCGGCGTCCTTGGTCGCCTGGTAGACGCCCACGCCGGTGCCGCCAGCGGCGGCGAAGACCACGTCGACACCCTTGGCGAACTGGGCCTTGGCCAGCTCGCTGCCGCGGCTGGGGTCGTTCCAGGCCGACGGCGTGGTGCCGGTCATGTTGGCGCTGACCTCGACCTTGGGATTGGCGTACTTGGCGCCCTGCTCGTAGCCGCACTGGAACTTGCGGATCAGCGGGATGTCCATGCCGCCGATGAAGCCCACCTTGCCCGACTTGCTGGCCAGCGCGGCCATCATGCCGACCAGGAAGCTGCCTTCCTGCTCCTTGAACACCACCGACTCGACGTTGGGAAGCTTGACCACCGAGTCGATGATCGCGAACTGCAGCTTGGGGAAATCCTTGGCCACTTTTTCCATCGTCGAGCCCTGGCCGAAGCCGACACCGATGATGGGGTTGGCGCCCTTGTCGGCCATGCGCCGCATCGCCTGCTCGCGCTGGGCCTCGTTGGCGATCTCGAAATCGAGGTAGGGCTTGCCGGTCTCCTTCTTCCAGCGCTCGGCGCCCACATAGGCCGCCTCGTTGAAGGATTTGTCGAACTTGCCGCCCATGTCGTAGATCACCGCCGGCTGGGCCTGGGCCAGGGGGGTGATCAGAATCAGGCCTAGCGTGGCCAGCAGCGCGTGGTTCATGGAATGGGTGTCCCGGAGCTTGGATTTGGTGTGTCCGGCAGGATAGCAAGTCCCAGGCCGCCGACAACTACGGACTGGCCCGCCCCGGCGCGGGATGGCAGCGGCGGCCTGCGCCCCACCGGGCCTCCGCTAGCATGCCGCGATGCTGCCCGACAAGCTTGCCAACACGCGGCCCGACACACCGTCCGACCTGCTGCGCCAGGCACGCAGCCTGCCCAAGGTCTTGCTGCATGAGCACCTGGACGGCGGCCTGCGCGTGGCCACGCTGCTGGACTTGTTGCGCCAGCGCGGCATCGCCGCGCCGGCCGAGGACGAAGAGGCGCTGGCGGCCTGGTTCGACGCCCGCGCCCATGCCGGCTCGCTGGCGGAATACCTGCGCGGCTTCGACCTCACCGTGGCGGCGATGGCCACGCCCGAGGCGATGTCGCGCGTGGCCTTCGAGGCGGCGGAAGACGCCCGCGCCGACGGCTGCGTGCTGGCCGAGTTCCGCATCGCGCCGCTGCTGTTCGAGCCTTTCGGCGTTGCCGGCGAGACCGCGGTGGCGGCGCTGCTGGACGGGCTGTCACGCAGCCCGCTGCCCAGCGGACTGATCGTCTGCGCGATGCGCCACGAGAACGATGCGCAGATCGCGCGCGCCGCCGACCTGGCCATCGCCTGCCACCGGTGGCCGGCACGCCCGGGCGCGGCGCGGGTGCTGGGCTTTGATCTGGCCGGGGCCGAGGCGGGCTTTCCGGCCAGCCGGCATGCCGGCTTGCTGGCCCGGGTGCGCGCTTCCGGGCTGGGCTTGACCTTGCACGCCGGCGAGGCCGACGCCGGCGAGCGGGTGCTGGAGGCTGGCCGGCTGGGCGCCAGCCGCATCGGCCATGGCGTGCGGCTGGCCGATCTGCTGCAGGGGCCCGAGGCCGCGGCGGTGCGGGCCGAGGTGCGCCAGCACGGCCTGCACCTGGAGATCTGCCCCACCAGCAACCTGCACACCGGCGCGGCGGCTTCGCTGGCCTTGCACCCCATCCATGCGCTGTGGCGGGCGGGCGTCAGCCTGTCCTTCCACACCGACAACCGGCTGATGTCGCGCGTCGCCCACAGCACCGAAGCGGCCCAGCTGGTGGCGGCCGGGTTTGCCTGGAGCGAGTTGGTGCAGATGGGGCTGGACGCGGCGGCCGCGTCGTTCTTGGACGAATCGGCCCGGGCGCAAGCGCGCAACGCGCTGTTGGCCTGGGGCCAGGTCCAAGGCCGCTGAACCGATGACGCCCGAGCGCCAGAGCGCCCAATCGCCTGACGCGCTGGCTGACCATCAGCCTGGCGCTGCCGGGCTGGGCGGCGACCCCACTCAGTCGGGTGCCTCATAGAGCGCCAGGCCCAGTTCAGACAGCGGGACAATCCCCGCGGCTTCTCGTTGTCGAAAGACCTGCACCAAGCGCCGCCCACCCGCCAGCGTCCGATAGCGCTCGAGCCAGACCTGCTCCAGGCGATGCAGCGCTGAACAGGTCGGGCAATCATTGGCGGGTGTCAGCAGGTTGACGACCAGCGCCGGCACGGCGATCCGCAGACGGGCGCAGGCAGCGAGCAGATCGTCGGTCTCGGCAAAAGCCAACGCCGTCGGAATCGTCACTGCGATGAGTTGCGCACGCTGCCCGTCGACCAGCAGCCGGCGAAACAGCTTCAATTGCTTGGACAAGCTCACCATGGTCTGGGTGATCTTGGGCAGCCAAAAAATTTGACGGTACTTCAGGAACAGACCAAAAAACGTCTTCAGCCATTGATCGATCAACTCAGGCATTTCCAGGAAACGCAGCAAATGGCCTGTTGGCGCGGTATCGAGCACGAACAGGTCGTAGCGACCGCGCTCCATCAAATCGACGATGCGCGTCAACGCCAGAATCTCGTCGAGGCCCATCGGGGCGACATCCAGCATCCGCTCCATGACCTCGCGGTCAAAGGCCAGTTCGACGCCGGATGCCGCGGAAGAGCGTTTGAATATCCCCGTCAGATCCCCCGCATAGTCGCGCTTCAGGCGCTCGAATTCGGCTTTCGCATCCAGTTCGATCGCGAACAATCCGGGCGCCACCGCGGTTTCCTCCGGCCCGACCGGACAACCCAGGCAAGCCGCCAAGGAATGCGCCGGGTCGATGGAAAAAAGCAGGATCTTCTGCCGGGGGTGTTGCCGTGCCAGACGCAGGGCCGAGGCGCAGGCCAGGGTCGTCTTGCCCACACCGCCCTTGCCGGCAAACAGCAGCAATTTGAGGGTCTGCGCCGGCAGGGGCGCCGGTTGGCTGACGGCGGGACGCCGAGCCAGGCCAGACTTGGGCTGACTGCTGGCCGCCAGGTCTTCGTCATGCCACGCCGCATCGGTCAGCGGTCTGGCTTGGCCCCAGAATTGCCTCAGCCCGTAGTCGCCACTGACACCCTCCAGAATGAGCGGCAAGCCCCACAAGCCATGTGGCGAGAACGCCAGCGTCAAGGTATCGATGGCGCTGGCCTGGCGCCGCCGCGATTCGACACAGTCAGGGCAATCGGGCTGCGATGCTCGCAGACGGTTGACCACGATCTCCTGCACCGGCAGCCCGAGCCTGGCCAACTCGCCCAGCATGCGCCGGGTCACATGGATACTCAAATCCTCGGCCAGCATCACGGGCACGAAGCGACAGCGCTCTGGCGAGCGCAGCAACTCGCCCAGGCTGACCAACTCGGCGGTCGCCTCATCGAGGTAGATATCGACCGGATCCTTCTGGTAGACCCCGCGATACAGCTCGACCATGTAGCGATATTTCGCCAGCATCTTGTCGAGCGCGGCGAGCCATCGGCGCATCAGCCGCGGCAAATCGAGCAAGCTCAAGGTATGTCCTGCGGGCGCGGTGTCCACCACGATCTCGGCGTAACGCTCCGCTTTGACCCAGGCCAGGATCTCGAGCAAGGCCATCATCTCGTCGAGTCCCGGCATGGACAGACCGACCAGTTGCTCGATGTCAGCCTGGTCCAGAAAGGTTCCGCGCAGCGCGATGCTGCGCAAATGCCCTTCGTGCAGCGCCTTGAAGCGCGCCAGACTTTCTTGCGGATCGATCTCGCGGAGCGTCAGATTCTCGGGCCATGGCGCACCCGCGAGGCAGTCGAGCAAGGAGTGCGCCGGGTCGGTCGACACCAGCAAGAACTGGCGGTCGGGCCGCTGCCGCGCCAAATGGAGCGCGGCCGCAACCGCACAAGTCGTCTTGCCCACGCCCCCCTTGCCGCCGAAAAGCAGCAGGCGAATTCGATCGTCTCGCAAGAAGTCCGGCACTGGATGCTGCGTCAAGCTCACTCCTTGTCCAGGTTCGGGGGGTGGCGCGCAATCGGACGCCACCGGACAGCTTCGTCTCCGCCATCATGCGCGCCGTCAACAGCATCGCCTCTTGCTTTTGTCTGTCGTCTGGGTCGGCGCAGGCACAGGGTCGCGGATGGCGCCGACTCGATCGAGTGAACGGGTGGGGTCGAGTCGGGTCGGGTCGGGTCGCATCCCATGGCGCCCAAGTTCCCCACCCCGTCTGGGTGGCGGCCGGTTTTACCTGGCGCGTGGCCATGAAAAAACGGGGCCTGAGCCCCGTTTTGAACGACACCGGAGCACAGCCCCGGGATAGGTCGGCTTACTGGAAGTCGGCGCTCAGCGTCAGCGAGAACAGACGCGGCGCGCCGAGGTAGTAGAACACCGTGCTGGCCGCCGTCGTGCCGACGGCCTGGGCGTTGACCACCGACGCCGAGCTCGGGTTGCGGTACTTGGCGTTGCCGATGTTGCTCAGGTTCGCGCGCAGCAGCGGGCTCTTGAGCATGCCGATGTCGGCGAACTTGTAGCCGGCGTCCAGGTCACCGGTGATGTAGGCCGGCACCTGCTCGTCGTTCATCAGCGTGGCGTACTGGCTGCCGGTGTACTTGACCTTGACCCGAACGTAATACGGGCCTTCGGCGAACTGCAGCGACGTACCGACCATGGTGTTGGGCGTCAGCGTGAACTGCTTGCCCGACAGCGGGATCAGCTGGCTCTTGGCGACGGTGAGATCGCTCTTGAGGGTTTCCTTCTGCAGGGTCAGCGACGCGTAGGCCGAGAAGCCCTTCCACACCGCGCTGCCGGCCTCGAACTCCAGGCCTTGCTTCTTGGTGGAACCGGCGTTGGTGTAGATGCTCTTGTCGAGCACCGGGTCGTAGGCGTTGGACTGGCGGTTCTTGAAGTCGACGTGGAAGGCCGTGGCCGACAGGCTGCCGTCCTTGCCCTGGAAGCGGTAACCGAGGTCGGTGGCAACCGAAGTTTCCGCCAGCACCGACCCGGACAGCGTCGGTGCGCCAGCGACGAAAGTGACGTTGTTGTTGGTCGGCGCGAAGGCGAAGTTGGGCGGCGCGCGGAAGTTCTTGCCGATGCTGGCGAAGACCTGCTGCTCCTTGCTGAGGTTGTAGCGCAGGCCGACCTGCGGCAACACGTCCGAGTAGCTCTTCTCGAAGGTGTAACCGATCAGCGAGTTGCCGCCGGCTTCGCTGGGGGTGTTGGTGAACTGGCGGGTGACATGGGGCGCGCGCAGGCCGAGTTGCAGCACGCCCTTGTTGTCCAGCACGTTGATGGTGTCGGCCACATAGGCTTGGTAGGCCGGGCTCACCGTCAGCCAGTCCCGCGATTCGAAGGGCGTGCCGTCGGGGCGCAGCAACTGACCATTGCGCAACCAGACGTCCGACGAGCTGCCGTCGGCGTTGACCGCCACCGCCGGGCCGGTCTGGCGGTGCTGGGCCCGTTCGTACCACAGGCCGGCGCGCAACTGGTGCGCGCCCACCGCGTGGCTGAGCTCGGCGGTGACACCGGGGCGCTGGGTACGGGTGACGCTGCTGTTGGCGACGATCACCGTGTCGAGCGTGTCGCCATCGTGATTGAGGTCAACCGCAGCACCGGTCTTGTTGGTGCTGGTGTTGAGGAAGGCCGTCTCGGACAACGCGCGCTGCTGGACGCCGCCGGTGCCGTAGCCGTACCAGAAGTAGGGCTGCACCTTCAGGTAGGTGGCTTCGGCGAGCCGGAACGAGGCCGACACCGAGGCAATGGCGTTCTCGAACGGGTTGGTGGCCAGCGCGTAGTACTGCGGCGACGGGCCGGTTTCCTTCTGCACCGTGCCATTGACGCCCGGAAGATGGCCAGGTACGAAGGCCTGCGAGTAGTCGTAGTTGTAGCCGAAGTCGTTGAGCTGTTTCAGGCTCAGCGTGCCGATGTTGTTGTTGACCGCGCGGTTGTAGAGCACCGATCCGACGATCTGCGTGTCGACAGACAGGTCGAGCGCGAAGGCCGCGTCGACATGGTCGCGCTTGGCGCCGCCCGAACCCTTCCACTTGTCGGCTCCGGTGTGCGAGACGCTGGCGAAGACCTTGGCTTTGCCGTCGGCAAAGCGGCCGCTGTCGAGGCGCAGGAAGGTGCGCGACAGGTTCAGGCCACCGAAAGTCTGGGCGACGCGCAGGCGCTGCTTGTCCTCGGGGTCGCAGCTGACGATGTTCAGGCTGCCGCCGGTGGCGCCGATGTGCGGCGCCTCGACGTCGGGGCTGCCCTGCGCGATGCTTTGCGTGCAGAGGTTTTCCTGGTCGGCATATTCCATCGGGTAGACGGCATAGCTGCCCGAGTCGTTGACCGGCACGCCGTTGATGGTCAGCCCGAGTTGGTCGCCACCGAAGCCGCGCACCGTGATGCCGCCGCCGAACAGGCCGGTCGCATCGTGGCTGTAGGTGTTGACGCCCGGCAGCAGCGCCAGCGCCTGGAATGAGTTGCCGGTGGCCCTGTCCTTCTCGGTGGCCGCGCGGGTGACCGTGCTGCGGCCCTTGACGGCGTCTTCGTTGAGCATCTGGCCGGCGCCCAGGCGGTCACCCTTGCCGGTGATGACGATGGTGCCGATGCGCACACTGTCGTCCTTGGCGCGGGGATCATCGGCGCTGTCGGTGGTCTGCGCGAACGTCGCGTTCACGCCCAGGCCGGCGAGGACTACCGCGATGGCGCGGGCGGTGTGGGCGAGGCGGAAGGAGGTGGACTTCTTCATGGCGGGTCTTTTCCGGTTAAAAATGTCGAATCAGCTGAATTGTTGATGGATGTGATGACAGCATGTTGAATCGCTGGCGAGGCGTTGCGCGCATACAACGGCCGCAGGCTGGCCTGGTGCGCGAACCAAGCCCATTCACCGGCTTGGTGCGGGCATGCACCCGGATGCGTCCCCCGAAACCGCTCTTGCCTGGGGGCCGGCAGGCCCAGGCGCCAGGCGCTGCGCGCCCGTGGGTCCTGCCACGCACGGCTTGTGCCATCAGCCGCTAGAGTGACCGGCTTGGCCGGCCAAGCGCTCGGTCATGGCCTGCGCGCAGTCGCGACAGCTTGAATCGATAGACTGATCCCGCCCGCCCGCGGGCAGGCACTTGAACCCGGACCGCCCATGACCCCTCACCCCACCGCCCGGCAACTGCTGACCACCCTAGGCGTGGCCGAGGCCGATTTCAGCGGCGGCGCGCTGGCCGCCCGATCGCCGATCACCGGCCAGGCCAGCGGCGCGGTACATGCCGCCAGCCCCGCCGAGATGACCGCCGCGATAGGCCGTGCGCAACACGCTTTCATGGCCTGGCGGCAAGTGCCGGCGCCGCGCCGCGGCGAGTTGGTGCGGCTGCTGGGCGAGGAGTTGCGCGCCCACAAGGTGACGCTGGCCGCGCTCGTCACGCTGGAGGCCGGCAAGGTCGGCAGCGAGGGCCTGGGCGAGGTGCAGGAGATGATAGACATCTGCGACTTCGCGGTCGGCCTGTCGCGCCAGCTGCACGGCCTGACGATCGCCAGCGAGCGTCCCGGCCACCGGATGATGGAGGTCTGGCACCCGCTGGGCGTGGTCGGCGTGATCAGCGCCTTCAACTTCCCCGTCGCGGTCTGGGCCTGGAATGCGACGCTGGCGCTGGTCTGCGGCAACGCCGTGGTCTGGAAACCGAGCGAGAAGACGCCGCTGACCGCACTGGCCACCCAGGCCTTGCTGGCCCGCGCGCTGGCGCGTTTTGGTCGGGATGCCGACCCGGCCTCCGGCCTCGGCGCACCGGCCCACCTGAGCCAGGTGCTGAACGGCGGCGCGGCGCTGGGCGAGGCGCTGGTCGACGACCCGCGCGTGGCGCTGCTGTCGGCCACCGGGTCGACCCGCATGGGCCGGGCGGTGGGGCCGCGGGTGGCGGCACGCTTCGGCCGCAGCCTGCTGGAGCTGGGCGGCAACAACGCCATCATCGTCACGCCCAGCGCCGACCTCGATCTGGCGGTGCGCGCCATCCTGTTCGGCGCCTACGGCACGGCCGGCCAGCGCTGCACCAGCACCCGGCGGGTGATCGCCCACCACAGCATCCACGACGGGCTGGCGGCGCGGCTGGAGCGCGCCCGCACCAGCCTGCGCGTGGGCGACCCGCGGCAGGACGGCGTGCTGGTCGGCCCGCTGGTCGACGAGGCCGCCTGGCTGGGCATGCAGGCCGCGCTGGCCCAGGCGGCCGACCAGGGCGGGCAGGTCAGCGGCGGCGAGCGGGTAAGCGTGGCGGGCTGCGAACAGGGCTTCTATGCCGCGCCGGCGCTGGTGCAGATGCCGGCCCAGTCAGTGGTGGTCTGCCACGAGACCTTCGCGCCCATCCTCTACCTGCTGCGCTACGACACGCTGCTTGATGCCATCGCGCTGCAGAACGGCGTGCCGCAAGGCCTGTCGTCGGCGATCTTCAGCAACGATCTGCGCGAGGCCGAGACCTTCCTGTCGGTCACCGGGTCGGACTGCGGCATCGCCAACGTCAACATCGGCACCTCGGGGGCCGAGATAGGCGGCGCTTTCGGCGGCGAGAAAGAGACCGGCGGCGGCCGCGAGTCGGGATCAGACGCCTGGAAGAACTACATGCGCCGGGCCACCAACACCATCAACTACTCGGGCGCGCTGCCGCTGGCGCAAGGGGTGAAGTTCGACCTGTGACGGGGCGAGGCGGCCGCACCGGTCTGGCGGCGAATACGTCGGCGGAAGTGCGGCGGCGGATCAGGCCACCGCGCTGTCGTCGCCCTCCTCGTCGGTCGGCAGCCTGAGCTGGCGGGTGGTGACGTTGTATTCGAACACTTCGCCGTGCCGGCCCCAGTCGATCACCGTGTGCAGCACGCGGGCGGCCTCGCGGTCGCCCAGCTGGTCGGCCAGCAGCCGCAGCAGCGGCTTGTCGGGCAGCTCGCCGCTGGGCGACTGCTCCAGGACCTGGCGGATATGCGCGGCCAGCGGCACATGGGCCAGCAGTTGCTGGCCGAACAGCTGCTGGCGCAAGCCGTGGTGGCCGGCTACATAGCGCTGGCCCAGCGGCGTGAGCTGCAGGTCGCCCGCCTCGAGTTGCGCCAGCCCCAGCAGCGCGACGGCATGGGCCACTGGCAGCAGTTCGGCGTCGGTCAACTCGGTCTCCTCGGCCAGCAGCGGCAGGTGGGCGCGGCCGTTGAACGGCGGCTCGGCCAGCAGGTCGAGCAGGCCGTCCATGCGCGACACATCGGCCTCGGGCAGACGCTCGGCCAGCAGCGCCGCTGCCGGCTGGCCGGCCAGCGCGGCCGGGCGCGCCGCGCGCAGCGGGCGGTGCGTCATCAGCGCGTAGACCTCGTCGACCAGCGCCCGCACCTCGGCGCTGTCGGGGTCGCGTGGCCGGGCCAGCGTCACCGGCAGCGCCTGCTGCACCCGGCCCGGGTCGCTGGCGAAGACCAGCACCCGGTCGGCCATCAGCACCGCCTCCTCGATGTTGTGCGAGACCACCAGCATCGCCCGCGTCGGCATCTGCGGCGTCTGCCACAGCGCCAGGATGTCGTCGCGCAGGCGCTCGCCGGTCAGCACGTCGAGGGCCGAAAAGGCCTCGTCCATCAGCAACACGTCGGGGTCGGTGACCAGGGCGCGGGCAATGCCCACGCGCTGGCGCATGCCGCCCGACAGCTCGCGCGGCAGCGCGCCCTCGAAGCCGCCCAGGCCGATCAGCGCGATCGCGCTCTCGGCCCGGCTGGCGCGTGCCTCGGGCGCCACGCCGCGCGCCTCCAGCCCCAGCTCGACGTTCTGCTGCACCGTCAGCCAGGGAAACAGCGCGAAGGACTGGAACACCATGCTGATGCCCCGCGCCGGGCCGTAGAGCGGCTGGCCGCGGTACAGCACGCTGCCGGCGTCGGCCGTGATCAAGCCGGCCAGGATGCGCAGCAGCGTGCTCTTGCCCGATCCCGAGGCGCCCAGCAGCGCGACGATCTCGCCGTCGCGCAGCGCGAAGTCCACGCCTTCGAGCACGCTGCGCTGGTGACCGTCGGCCGAGCGGAAATGCTTGGCCACGGCTTGAAGTTCGAGGATCACATCGGCCATGTCGGGCACTTTCAGGCACTTTCAGAAATGCATCCGGCCTTCGGCCAGCCGGTAGAGCGGGCGCCAGACGAAGTGGTTCAGCGCCATCACGAACACGCACATCACGCCTATGCCCAGCGCGATGCGCGGAAAGTCGCCCACCGCGGTCATCCGGGCGATGTAGCTGCCCAGGCCCTGGGCCTGCAGCGTGGTGTCGCCCCAGCTGACATATTCGGCCACGATGCTGGCGTTCCACGAGCCGCCGCTGGCGGTGATGGCGCCGGTGACGAAGCTGGGAAACACCGCCGGCAGCAGGTAGCGCCGCCACTTCAGCCAGCCGCTCAAGCCCAGGTTGTCGGCGGCAAAACGCAGCTCGGTGGGGATGGCCGACGCGCCGGCGATGACGTTGAACAGGATGTACCACTGGGTGCCGAAGACCATCAGCGGCGACAGCCAGAGGTCGGGATTCAGCCGCCACTTGACGATCAGCACCACCGCCACCGGAAACAGCAGATTGGCCGGAAACGCCGCCATCACCTGGGCCAGCGCCTGCAGCCGGCCGGCCCAGCGCGGGTTCAGCCCTATCCACACCCCCACCGGCACCCAGACCAGCGCGGCCAGCGCGATCAGCACCAGCACCCGCGCGCCGGTGGTCAGGCCCAGCACAAAGACATGGCCGACCTCGGGCCAGCCGACCTCGGTGTGGACGAAGCGCAGCAGCCCGGCGCTGGCCAGCAGCACGGCCAGCGCCAGCAGGATGTCCCAGGCACGCTGCAGCGGCAGCGCCACCGGCCGCGGCCTGGCGCGCGGCGACGTGCCGTCGAAGCGCAGCCGGAAGGCCAGCAGGCTGCGTCCGAACTGGCGCGACGCCCACAGCCCCAGCGCCTGCACGCCCTGGGTGCGGCGCAGCCAGGCCAGCAGCCAGGACGGCGGCGCCTGCTCGGCGCCCCCTTCCTCGAAGCGGAACTTCTGGCCCCAGGCCACCAGCGGGCGGAACAGCAACTGGTCGACCAGCGCGATGCCCAGTGCCATCGCGCCGATGGCCCAGGCGATCGCGCCCAGATCGCGCGCCTCGATTGCCAGCGCGATGTACGAGCCCACGCCGGGCAGGCGGATGCTCTGGTTCGACACCGAGATGGCCTCGGACGCGACGACGAAAAACCAGCCACCCGACATCGACATCATCATGTTCCACAGCAGCCCGGGCATCGCGAAGGGCAGCTCCAGGCGCCAGAAACGCTGCCAGCCCGAGAGCTGGAACACGCGCGCCGCCTCGACCAGCTCGGCCGGCACGTTGCGCAGCGACTGGTAGAGGCTGAACGCCATGTTCCAGGCCTGCGAGGTGAAGATGGCAAAAATCGCCGCGCATTCCACCCCGACCAGGCTGCCCGGGAACAGCGCGATGAAACCGGTGACGGTGATCGACAGGAATCCCAGGATGGGGATGGACTGCAGGATGTCGAGCAGCGGCACCAGCACCCGCTCGGCGGCCCGGTATTTGGCCGCCAGCACCGCGAAGACCGCGGCAAACAGCAGCGAGGCGGCCAGCGCCGCGAACATGCGCAGCAAGGTGCGCAGCAGGTAATAGGGCAGCCAGGCCGGGTCCAGCGTCAGCGGCAGCACGTCGCCCAGGTGGTAGGGCCGCGCCATCTGCGACGCGCCATAGCCCAGCAGCGCCAGCGCGCCCAGCACCAGCGGCAGCAAGGCCCAATCCCAGCGGTTGGTGCCGGCGTCGACGGTCTGGCGCGGGAAGAAGCTGGGGCGGGTCTGCATGGGGCGGGCGGGGTTATCCCGTATGGTCCCACAGCCGAGCGACGGGGGCTTGACGGATGCTTGGCGATCCGCTGTGGGCGGATGCTCGCGCGGCTCAGGCGCCCTTGCGGTGGGGCTGGATCAGCGCCAGCAAGGGGCTGATCCAGCCGCGGGCTCGGGCCGTCGAGACCGCCTGCAAGGCCCGTGGCGACGCGCTGTGCCGTTTCGAGTTGCGCTGGTAGCGGGGTGGGCGGGCGGGCGAGCAGGCGGGCGGCCGGGCCGGCACTCAGGCCGTCAGCGCCGCCAGCGGCAGGCCCAGCGCGGCCGCCAGTTTCTTCAGCGTGGCGGTGGTGCCGGCGCGCTTGCCGCCCTCGATCTGGCTGATGTAAGGCGCGCTGATGCCGGCGGCGTCGGCCAGCGCCTGCAAAGTCATGCCCCGGTGCTCGCGCCAGGCGCGCAAGCAGGGCACGCCGTCGGCGATGGCCAGGGCCACCGCGGCCGGAAAACGCAGGCCGTCGTCTTCGCGGTCGAAGCGCACCAGGTCGGCGATGTCCTCAGCTTCTTCGGCCGCCGCGCGCAGGCGCTCCCAGAGGTCGGCGGGCACCACATAGAAGACGGGCTTGCCGTCCTGCTCGATCACTTGCACGCGGCTCATTCGTAGACCTGTCCTCTCACGCCGATCTTGATGATCAGCAACACCACCCTATCGTCGAGCACGCGGTAAATCACCCGCCAGTCCTGCACGCGCAAGCGGAACTCGGGCCGGCCCTGCAAGCGCGTCACATTGTTGTGCCGGCCATAGGGGTCCACTGCCACCTGTTCGACCTTGGACTGCACCAGCAGCCGGACGTCGCGCGGCATCCGCGCCAAGGCCTTGGCGGCTTCGTGGCTGTACTCGATCAAATGCACACCGCAAATATTAGCATATCGCTAAATTCGCGGTGGGCGTCTTCAGGTCTTCAGGCCACTGCGGTGCTGGGGCTTGGCCAGCGGCGGTCAGCAAGGTCGGGCGGACGGGTCGAGCTCGGCGATTCGCCTGACGAAGCTGGCTTGCAAGTCGAAGTGGTCGTCGCCCGGGTGGGCGCGCATCAGGTCGACGACCTTGCGGTAGCAGTCCGCGGCTTCCAGGTGCTTGCCGCGGCTCTCGTCCGACATGCCGATCCGCTCGTGGTGGTCGGGTTCGTCAGGGTGACGCGCCAGCAAATCCTGGCCCAGCCGTTCGGCCTGGTCGAGCCTGCCGGTCTCGACCAGGTCGGTGAACGCGTTGCTTGAGGCGTCCATGGTCGCCGACAAATGCCGGCGCACCACATCGATGGCCGCCAGGGCTTCTGGCGCCATCGCGCTGTCTTTCGCCAGGCAGCAATGCTTGTACTTTTGTCCGCTGCCGCAGGGGCAGGGGTTGTTGCGACCGATTTTTTTCATGGTGGGCTCCGGTTGGGAGTTCAAGTCCTGCGATGGTTGGCCGATTGGGTGGCGGCACGTCAACCGACCTGGCTGGACGATGGGGACAGGGCCACCATGCCCCCAACGGCCCGCGCTGGGTCGATGCGCATGCCAACGGTAAGAGGGTGAAAGGGCTAAAGCTCAATGGGTCCTGGCGATACGCAAACCGGTGACGCCGTCGCGGAAGTCCGGCCCGCTGCGGTCGCCGTTGGCCGAGCGCAGGAGGCCGGGATAGTTGATCCAGGCGCCGCCGCGAAACACCCGTCGCGCTTGACCGCCTCCGTTGATCCAGGCTGACCCGTCGCTGGGTGCGCCTTGGTAGTTCTCATGCCCTGTGTCCTGCACCCATTCCCAGACATTGCCATGCATGTCATACAGGCCGAACGCATTCGGTCTCTTTTGTGCCGCAGGGTGTATCTTGGAAACGCTGTTGCCGATGAACCATGCGTAGTCACCAAGCTGCGATTCGTCGTCACCAAAGCTCCACTTGCCGCGGCTGCCGGCCCGCGCCGCATATTCCCACTCGGCTTCGCTCGGCAAGCGGTAGGTGTTGCCGGTCTTCTGGCTCAGCCGTCGGGCGAAGTCCTGCGCATCGTTCCAGCTGACGTTCTCGACGGGGCAGTCCAAACCGCACGCCTTGAAATAGCTCGGGTTGCTGCCCATCACCGCCCGCCATTGACCCTGGGTCACCTCGGTGCGACCCAGCAGAAATGCAGGCACGTTGACCTGATGTACCGGTTGCTCATCAGCGCTTTCGGTGGACCCCATCTCGAAACTGCCGGCAGGAATGGCCACCATCTCCGGGCAATCGGCGCAGTCCTTGATCACCTGTCCGGCGGTCGACCCAGCCGGCAGGGCCGGAGCAGCAGCAGCAGCCGGTGCCTGCACCGGCGCCAGCGAAACCGCCTGCCCCGCCACCGATGCCCGCGCCACCCTGGCCGCAGCCGCAAACCGCCCCTTCGGATATTCCTCCAGGTAGGCCGAGTACCCAGCCGCCGTGTTGCCGCTCTGCGCCGCGCTCCAGGCCTGCTGCTCGACCTGCGCATCGCTGAGCAGCAGCTCAGGCTTGACCGTCGCCGCCAACGCCCCCGGCCTGAAGTAGAACTCGCCGACGATGCTGCCCTCGGTCCAGGGTTCCTGCTGCTTCCTGCTCTCCACCGTCACCGCCGCCGACACGCGCTTGAGCATGGTCTCCACCGGCAGGTCGGGCGAATCGATGAAGCGCAGCAACTGGCTGGTGTACAGGCCATTGCTGCCGCTGCCATCGGCCGCCACGCTGCCCGGGCGGGTGGCGAAGTGGATCAGCGTGCCCGAGGGCGCCGCGCTGACCCGGGCCAGCCCGCGGTCATTGCTGCGCAGGCTGCGCGCATAGGGGTTGTTGCGGCAGGCGTCCAGGAACAGCAGCTTCAGCCCGGCCTTGGCCTCGTCCAGCCGCTCCATCAAGGTGTTGAGGTTCAGGCTGTTGAGCGCGACGTCCTCCTCGCTCTGGATGTCGGCATCCACCGCCGGCAGGTAATTGATGCCCTTGACCTGGACGCCGTGCCCGGCATAGAACACCACCACCTCGTCACCGGGCTTGAGCCCGTTGGCGAACGCTGTGAGCGTGCGGCCGATCTGCTGGCGCTTGAGGTTCTCGACCTTCATCACCTTGAAGCCCAGCGCCGTCAGCTTGCCGTCCATCGCCCTGGCGTCGTTGACGGGGTTCTTTAGTGCGCCCTCGGTGTAGGCGGCGTTGCCGATGACCAGCGCCTGGCGTGCGGCCTGGGCGGATGGCAGCGCGGCGAACAAGCCTGCCAACACCCACAGCACGGCCAGCACCCTGTCAAGCCGAAACCCGTTCAGTCGATGCAGCGTCAAGATTTCCCCAGTCCACCGAGCAAGGATTGCACCGCGTCGAGCAGCTTCGGCAGGCTGTCTTGAACGACATTCCAGACGGTTGACGCCTCGACCCTGGCATAGCCGTGGATCAGCTGGTTGCGAAAGGCGACGATGTGCGGCAGATCCGGAATATGTGCGGCCAAACCGGGGTCGAGCTTGGACAACTGATTCAGCGCCTCGCCGATGACTTCAAACTTTCGCTCCACCGCCGACTGCGCCATCTCGCTCGCTGCATAGACGGTGCCGTCCATGTCCGCAGTGAAGCGGCCAATCGCCAACGCCGAATCGAGCACATCCCACAGGAAGGCTGCCGGCTCACGCTGCATAAACCGCTTCGCGCTTGGCGTTGATGCTGGCCAGCACATAGGGGTTGCGCACCGCGCCCGGCTCGACCAGGTCGACGCCGCGACCCAGCAACTGCTCCAGCGCCTGCTTGGCGCCGAAGAATTCGGCCAAGCCGGCATGCACCTCGGGGGCGAATTGCACCAGGAAATCCGCGTCGCTGCGGTCCGGGTCGAAGTCATGCGCGCGGGCGGCCGACCCGAAGACCTCCAGCCGCTGGATGCCGTAGCGCCGGCAGATGACCGAGATCCCAGCACGGTGCTGGGCGATGGCGGGATGTATGGCTGAAGTTTAGGCGGTACGGCCATTGACGCCGGGCTTGATCACCCTGAGGCCCAGCAACTACTCCACCGCTAACTGCAACACCCGCGCACCCACCCGCCCTGCCGAGTGCTGAACCTCGATGAACAGCTTGTGCGCGTCCTTGGGCAGGCTGGCCTGGGCGACGTCTATGCCCTCGGCGGTGACCTTGGACGCCGCGGTGATTCGGCCGGTGATGTCGATGCGGAACGTGCCGTACAGCACCTTGAAGGTCTCGGGTCGGATCAACGCCGGGGCTGTGGGCTGGGACTGGACCTGGATGCGGGTCGGCGATGCCAAAGCGCTGGCTACGTTGGGCGCGAGGATGTTGATCCTGGGCGCGTCGGGCGCGAGCACCGCCCTGGCGGTGAAGGGCTGCGGCGCGGCACGCGAGGCGGCGGCCTCCTCGTCGGTCACCAGCAGCACCTGGGCGCGCAGGCAGAGCTGCATCGCGATCAGGCAGGCGGGCGAGCGCACGGCCGACTACCTGCTGGCGCGGCGCATCCCCAAGTCGTTGCGGGCGCTGCTGAAACGGCGGCCGGCCGGCCTGGCCGCGCGCGCGCTGCTGGCCGCGATCCGCCGCAACGCCTGGACCTTCGTCGGCAACTGCGCGTTCAGCGCCCGGCCCGGGCAACCCGAGCAGGGCACGCCGTCGGCGATGGCCAGGGCCACCGCGGCCGGGAAACGCAGGCCGTCGTCTTCGCGGTCGAATCGCACCAGGTCGGCGATGTCCTCAGTTTCTTCGGCCGCCGCGCGCAGGCGCTCCCAAAGGTCGGCGGGCACCACGCAGAAGACGGGCTGGCCGTCCTGCTCGATCCCTGGCACCCGACTCATTCGTAGACCTGTCCTCTCAAGCCGATCTTGATTCGCGGTGGGCGTCTTCAGGTCTTCAGGCCGCTGCGGTGCGGGGGCTTGTGCAGCAGCGGTCAGCAAGGTCCGGCGGACGGGTCTAGCTCGGCGATTCGCCTGACGAAGCGGGCTTGCCCGTCGAGGTGGTCGTCGCCCGGGTTGGCGCGCATCAGGTCGACGACCTGGCGCTGGTAGCCTGCAGCTTCGAGTTGCGGAATCAGGGCCTCATGACGCTTGCCGGCCTCACCAAGGCGTGAACGCGTCGTCGAGCGCGAAGTCGGCTCTGATGAGTCATATGTCTTGCGTAGCGGCAAAAAAATATCTCAAACGCGCAACGAAATGATTTATAATAATGCTTAAAATACCTAAAATTTCCGAAACGCCGTTGCGCCCCTTTGTCGAACAACTCGCCACCGCGGACAACCACCCAAAGTGCAAAATATGAAAAACCTTGGCGCGATTGCCGCAACAACGCTGCTGGCCTTGCTGCTCTCGGGCTGCGGCGGCGGTGGGGGCAGCAGCAGTTCGGTGCCGGTCGCCGCTGTTCCGGCGGTCCAGGCCCTGCTGAACCAGTCCCAGAGCGTGCTGGTCGGCTCGACAGTGACACTGAACGGGTCCGGCTTGACTGTGGATACGGGCCCCACGGGTGAATTTGGCGCTGCCCCCTCGGTCAGCTACCAATGGGCCCTGGCTGTGCCGGCAGGCAGCACTGCGACCCTCAGCGACGCCTCGTCGCCCATCGCCACCTTTGTTGCCGACAAGCCCGGCACCTACGCTGCAGCGCTCACGGCATCGGCTGGGTCGCTCAGCTCAAAAGCTTCGGCCACGGTCACCGCTGGCCTGGGCAATGTGGCGCCAGTGGCCAATGCCGGTGTCGCGCAGAGCGTGCTGGTGGGCAAGACGTCCACGCTGGACGGCGCGGCCAGCAGCGACGCCAACGGCGACCTGATCACCTACAACTGGACGCTCACCAGCAAGCCTGCGGGCAGTGCGGCGATGCTGAGTTCGGCCAACACGGTCAGGCCAGGGTTGACGCCAGACCTGGCCGGCAGCTATCTCGCAACACTGACCGTCAGCGATGGCAAGCTCAGCAGCGGCCCCGCTTCGGTCACCGTGACCGCTGCAGTGGCCAACTTGCCACCGGTGGCGAACGCCGGCGTGGCTCAAAACGTCGTCGCTGGCAGTTCAGTGACTTTGGATGGTTCGGCCAGTTCAGACGCCAACGGTGACCTGATCACCTACAACTGGACGATGACCAGCCAGCCCGCGGGCAGCACCGCGGCGCTCAGTTCGTCAAGCACCGCGAGGCCGGGTTTCGTGGCGAACGCGCCGGGCACTTATGTGATCGCCCTGCTGGTCAACGATGGCAGGGTCAACAGCGCACCCGCCACGGTCACCGTGACCGCTGCAGTAGCCAATGTCGCGCCAGTGGCCAATGCCGGCGTGGCGCAGAACGTCGTGGCGGGCAGCACGGTCACGCTCGACGGGTCGGCCAGCACCGACGCCAATGGGGACTTGATCACCTATGGCTGGACCTTGACCAGCAGGCCGGCGGGCAGTGCAGCGGTACTGACATCGGCAACCACGGCGCGACCGATCTTCACCGCGGATGCGGTCGGCGCCTATGTGGCAACGCTGACCGTCAACGACGGCAAGCTCAACAGCGCGCCCACGACGGTCACCGTGACCGCTGCGGCAGCCAATGTGCCGCCAGTGGCCAATGCCGGCTTGGCGCAGAGTGTGGCGATCGGGTCTTTGGTGACCCTTGACGGAAGCGCGAGTTCAGATGCCAACGGCGACGTGCTGACGTACAGGTGGACGATGACCAGCCAGCCTACCGGTGGTGCGGCTGTGCTGTCAGCGCCGAACTCAATTAGGCCTAGTTTCACGGCCGACGCTGTCGGAACCTATGTGGTGGCGCTGATCGCCAATGACAGCAAGTCAGATAGCGCTACCGTGACGGTCACCGTGACTTCCGGCCTTGTTATGGTCACAACGCTGGCGGGATCTGGTGTTCAGGGCAAGGCAGATGGTGTTGGTAGTGCAGCCAACTTTGCTTCTCCTGCGGGAGTAGCCGTCGACAATACGGGCATTGTTTATGTTGCTGACTTTTATAACCATATCATACGTAAAATATCGCTGGAAGGTAAGGTAACGACATTGGCGGGATCAGGTGATGCTGGCAGCGCAGACGGCGCAGCAGCGGCCGCCAGTTTTAACTTTCCAGCGGGCGTGGCTGTGGATAAAAGCGGCAATGTCTACGTTGCCGATGCAAATAATAATAAAATACGTAAAATATCTCCAGCCGGTAATGTAACCACATTGGCAGGATCAGGTGATACGGGCAGCGCAGATGCTGTTGGTATAGCCGCGAGCTTTGCTCATCCCTATGGCGTTGCGGTTGACAGCACCGGCAATGTATACATTGCTGACAGAGACAATAATAAAATCCGGAAGATATCACCCGCAGGCGTTGTAACCACCTTGGCCGGGACAGGTCTTCCTGGAATAGTAGACGGGTCGGCCGCTACCGCTACATTTGATAACCCGATGGGCGTGGTTTGTGACGATCTTGGGAACCTGTATGTTGCCGATACAAATAACGCCGAGATACGAAAGATTAGCTCGCAGGGTATGGTTTCTACTTTTGCCGGATCTGCCGCACTCAAGCCCACCCTCGGAATGGCAGGCCCGTTGGTCAGTCCAAGGGGTCTGGCGTTGGATAAGAGTGGAAATATCTACGTTGCAGATGAAGCAGCCAACTTCATACGAAGAATATCGACAGACGGCAAAATTACAGTATTTGCCGGGATGGGCGGCAACGGGGCTGGTAGAGGCAGTACAGATGGCGTAGGGACTGAGGCAACCTTTTATTATCCAAGCGGTGTGGCTGTCGATGAACACGGCAATATTTATGTTGCCGATCAAGGCAATAACAAGATCCGAAAAATAACGCAATAATTTGGCCTCACATTAATAACGTGCGACGCAAGCAAGTATGAAATACCCCTTCGCCGGATACAGTGCATTTATTTTTCGTTGCCTTTGTGCCGTCGTGTGCATGCTGGTCGTCATTCCTGCGCAGGCCCAATCCTGCCCGTTCAACCTGGTCATCACCCAGACCAACGGCAGCAAGGGTTGCTTCACGAACCTGCCGATCGCCAATGCCGTCGACCCCAGCAACCGGGACACCTTGTCGAAGATCATCGGCAAGGCTCAGCGCTACTACCTGGCCTATTCCAAATCAACCAATTGCAAGGCGGTTGCGGTCACCTCCAACTGGATCACGCTGACCGGGTTTGACGACATCGCCAAGAAGCAGGTGCTGTCGGCCTGCCAGGCCCAGGGCTGTGAATGCGAAGTGGCGATCGACAACGGGCAGGTGCTGTCCCGCCTGGTTGAAACCCCCGAGGGATCGGTCAGCCAGCGGGTTGCGGAGGAGGATAAGAACCGGGCTTCCGAGGAAAGCCGCCGGGGGCAAGCCCAAGCCGCGGCCCAGCAGCAAACGCTTGCCGCCGAGCGCTTGAAGGCCGAGGCTGACGAGCGAGCAAGGCTGGCGGCGCTGGCAATCGATAGGGAGCGCCAGGCCACGCTGGCCGAGCAGGCCCGGCAGGCGGCGGCACGGGTTGAACAGCAGCGCGCCGAGGCGCAGCGTCTGGCTGCGGAGCGCGCCCAGGCCGAGGAACGCGCCCAGCTGCTGGCGCAATCGCGCCAGAGCGCACAAGACGCCGAGCAAGCGAGGCTTGAACTCGCTCGCACCCGCCAGCAGTTGGCCGAGGCGCAGGCAGCGCAGACCGCAGCCCAGGTGGTGCAGGCCGACAAGCCCAGGGTGGCCGCCGTCAACACGGCCAGGCGCAAGGCCTTGGTGATCGGCAATGACAGCTACGGCCTGGTTGCCAAGCTTGAAACCGCGCGGGCCGACGCGCGGTCGGTGGGCAAGACGCTGACCGGCCTGGGCTTCGAGGTGTCGCTGCACCTCGATCTGAACGAACGCGCGATGAAGGCGGCGCTGCGGGCCTTCAAGGCCAAGACCCAGGGCGGCGACGAGGTCGTGTTCTTCTTTGCCGGCCACGGCGTGGAGTTCGGCGGCAGCAACTACCTGCTGCCCACCGACATCCACAGTGAAGGCGAGGACCAGATCAAGGACGAGTCGATCCAGTTGCAGCGCGTGCTCGACGACATGCGTGAAAAAAGCGCCGGCTTCGTGCTCGCGGTGGTCGACGCTTGCCGCGACAACCCCTTCAGCAATATCGGCCGGGCTTTTGGCTCGCGCGGGTTGGCCGCCACGACGGCCTCCTCGGGCCAGATGATCGTGTACTCGGCCGGCGCCGGCGAGAAGGCGATGGACAGGCTGGGGGACACCGACCGGGATCCCAACGGCGTGTTCACCCGGGTCTTCTTGAAAGAGATGGTCAAGCCGGGCGTGCCGGTGGACCGGGTGCTGCGCAACGTGCGCAGCGAGGTGGTGAAGTTGGCGCGCTCGGTCGGCCGCGAACAGACCCCCGCGCTGTACGACCAGGCGGTGGGTGATTTCTACTTCAAGCCGTAGGGGTGGAGGCAGTGCCGACGGTACTGGCGGCGGCGCTGGTGCCGGACGGCTGACTTTTCAGACATTGAGCGCGCGACGTTCCGGCTGAGTCATTGTTGGCGGCAAGGCCGAGCAGCGGGCGGATGAACAGGGCCATGTGTCGCTCGGGTGCCAGCATCAGCCGGCTCGCAAGCTTCCCGATCAACCCGCCCGAGATCAAGGAATGCTGAGCCAGATCTCGTTGCGCCGCATGAACCAGGGCGTCCACGGCGGGTCGTAGCGCGACAGCACCGGCTCGCCGGTCCAGGCCAGACCGGCGGACTGCAAGGCCGCCTTGAGTTGGCCCAGGTGCTCGGCCTCATTGGCCTCGGACCAGAAACCCGAGTAGATGATCGCCGCAACCCGGTTGCCGGGCACTTCGCGCAGCTTGACCCGGCTGTCGATAGGCTCGGGGGCAGAGTCCAATGTCACGCCCTTGGGCAGCACGAACTGCACGAGGTAGCCCGCTGGGGTGGCGGTCTGGGTCACCGGGGCGGTCATCTCCAGCTTGACGGGTGTGGTGGTCACCGGCGCGGTCATGGCGAACTTTCGCTCGCCCTTGTTTTTGCCGAAGATGTAGCCGGCCAGTATCGGGAAGGCCAGGTTGCCGGCCTTGTCCGCCGGACCCGTCACCAGCACCTCGGCCACCACATAAGGCGCGTACTGTCGCAGTTCGATCTTGTCGATCCGGCGCTGCACCTCGTAGGCCGGTTCTTCTATGGCCTGACCGATCAAGGGTGCGGCGATCAGTGCCAGGGCGGTCAGCAGTTTGCGTTTGAACATGGCAGTTGGGGGGGTGCTCAGAAAAAATCAGGGACTGAAAACGCCATTTTCCACGGGCTTGGTCGGCACGCCGGCGCCGGCTTCGGGCCGACTGGCGCGATGCATGGCCAGTGCCGTCTATGCCAGCCGTGAAGCGGCTGATCGCCAACGCGGAGTCGCGCACATCCCACAGGAAGGCCGCGGGCTCACGCTGCATAAACCGCTTCGCGCTTGGCGTTGATGCTGGCCAGCACATGGGGGTTGCGCACCGCGCCCGGCTCGACGAGGTCGACGCCGCGGCCCAGCAACTGCTCCAGCGCCTGCTTGGCGCCGAAGAACTCGGCCAGGCCGGCATGAACCCCGGGGGCGAATTGCACCAGGAAATCCGCGTCGCTGCTGGCAGGGTCGAAGTCATCCGCGCGGGCGGCCGACCCGAAGACCTCCAGCCGCTGGATGCCGTAGCGCTGGCAGATCACCGAGATCGCTGCGCAGTGCTGGGCGATGGCGGGATGCATGGCTGAAGTTTAGGCGCCACGGCCTTCGACGCCGGGATTGATCGCCTCGAGGCCCAATCCCTACTCCACCTCAAACTGCAACACCCGCTCACCCACCCGCCCGGCCGAGTCCTGGACTTCGATGAACAGCTTGTGCGAGCCCTTGGGCAGGCTGGCCTGGGCGACGTCTATGCCCTCGGCGGTGACCTTGGACGCCGCGGTGATTCGGCCGGTTATGTCGATGCGGAAGGTGCCGTACAGCACCTTGAAGGTCTCGGGCCGGATCAGCGCCGGCGCGGTGGGCTGGAACTGGACCTGGATGCGGGTCGGCGAGGCCACGGTGCTGGCCACGCTGGGCGCGAGGATGTTGATCCTGGGCGCGTCAGGCGCGGGCACCGCCCTGGCGGTGAAGGGCTGCGGCGCGGCACGCGAGGCGGCGGCCTCCTCGTCGGTGACCAGCAGCACCTGGGCGCGCAGGCAGAGCGGGATCGCGATCAGGCAGGCGGCGAACAGCTTCGCGGTGGTTTTCACAGTGCGTCTCCTGGCGGCGGGTTGAATTCGGGGCAGCGGGATTCGGGGCTCGGGGTCAGCGCAGTGGCGCCCGCGGGCGTCAATCCACAGTGCTGATGCGCACGCGTCGGTTCTCGGGCGCTTGCGGGTGGGCGGGGTCCAGCAGTTCGGTCGCGCCACGGCCCTCGGCCTGCAGCCGCCCGGCCGCCACGCCGCTGGTCTGCAGAAAAGCCAGCACCGATTGCGCGCGGCGCGCCGACAGCGCCTCGTTGTAGGCGGCGCTGCCCTGGGCGTCGGTGTGACCCTCGACCTTGAAGCGCAGCGCCTGCAGACGCTCGCTGCCCAGGGCCTCGGCCAGCTTTTCGAGCAGCGGCTTGCTGGCGGCCTGCAGGCGCGCCGAGTCGAAGTCGAATTGGATCACCAGGTCGATCTGGCGCTTCTCGGGCACCAGGTTGCGCAAGCCGCGGGTCAGCGCCTTGGGCAGCGCGAGCTGGTCGACCAGTTCTTCGACCGACGCGTCGCGGACAGGCGGCTGGGCCTGCGCGGCGCCGGGCAAGCCAGCGGTCAGCAGCAGGAGAAAGACGGCGCGGCGCGGGCTCATCGGACTTCCTGTATCGACAGCAGCTTGGCGCCAAAGCTCTCCGACAGGCCGGTGACACCGCGGCCGGCAAAGAAATCGATCAGCGCGGCGCGGCCCGGCAGGTCGTTCAGGCTGAAGGTGAAGGGCGCGGCCGAGTCGGGCGGCGACGCCGTCAGCGACTTCAGGTCGCGCGGCGTGTCCGACACCAGCACCAGCAGGTGGTCGGTGCCGGCCGGGCCCTGGGCCAGCAGCGACCAGTCGGGGCGCGGCAGCGTCAGGGGCTGATTGGCCTTGATGCGGTTGTCGGTATCGAGCCCATTCGGGAACAGCAGGTAGAAGCTCTTGCGGTCGCTGCCCAGCAGCACCAGGTGGACATAGCCGTCGTGCCGGGACTTGACCGTCAGCGCCAGCGCATCGCTGCCTATCTTCAGGCTGGGGCGGCTCAGCGTGACCTCGACCGGGCGCCGCGGATTGCCCTGCGACGCGATCTCGCGCAGCGTGGCCAGCGAGGCGAGCGCGGGCTGGACTGCGGGTGGATGCGCGGGTGGCGGCAGGCTGGGCGTTGGCGTTGGCGTTGGCGTTGGCGTTGGCGTTGGCGTTGGCGCGGGCAGCGGCAGCGGCGCTGCCGTCACCGGGACGGCGGCGGGTGGCTTGGGCAAGGCAGGTGCGGGCGGCGTGGCCGGAGCCGGTGGGACCGGCGGCGCCGGCGGGACCACGGCCACCAGCACCGGTGGCGTGGGCGTGGGCGTGGGCGTGGGCGTGGGCGTGGGCACGGGCGTCGGCGGCCGCGCCACCGGCACGATGTTGCGGTTGCCGGTGATGGTCAGGTGGTGGGGCGCAAGATCCGGGAAGGGCTTGAGCTTGTCCTCGATGATCTGCTGCGCGCATTGCTCGATCTCGTGCAGCGCCACTGCGCCCGAGCCGTCGCGGTCGACCGCCTTGCCGAGCAGGCAGTCGCGCACCGCCTGGGTCGCCAGGCCGCCCTGGTCGGAATCGAAGCTGACCTCGTCGGCCCGCGACGAGCTGATCTGGACGAAGTTCTCGCTCAGCGCGCCCAGGCGGCTGGCCTCGGCCAGCAGGCCGCGGGTCTTGACGTTGGACGGCTTGGCGCAGGCGTCGGCATCGGCGCCGCCCTTCAAGAAGAACTTGGGCGTGAAAGCGCCGCTGGCCAGCGACCGCGTGCGGGCGTGCTTGCCCGCCACGCCGTTGGAATGGCAGGCGTCGAACACCACCACCACCTTGTCGGCCACCTCGCTGATGCGCCGGGTGCGCTGGGCGATCTCCTCGTTGGTGATGGTCTTGTAATCGAAGCTCAGCAGGCCTTCCTTGCAGCCGGCAATGGCCGGCTCGTACCAGCGCGTGCCATGGCCGGAGAAGTAGATGAAGACGCGTCCACCCTCGGTGGCCGTGGCCGCCAACTGCTCCAGCGCGTCGAGCACGCCCTGCTTGGTGGCCTGGGCGTCGCGCAGCACGGTGATGCGCTGGTCGGGGATGCCCATCGCCCTGGCGATCGCGCGGGCGCTGGCGATGTCGAAGGGCACGCCTGGCAGCGCCGGGATCTCGGGCACCGAATAAGTCGACACGCCGACGATCAGCGCGCTGCGCGTGGCCTTGTCCTGTGCCGCAGCCGGGGCCATCAGCAGCATCGCCAGCCACGGGAACAGCATGGCGCGCAGCGTGAGGCCGGATCGGCTGCGGCCAGGCTGGCGCGGCGGGCTCGGCAAGAGCCGGATCGAGGGCGGAGGGGTCAAGGGCAATGAGCTCAAGCGCTTCTTCCCGGAGTTGGCAAAACGGACGGACTGGCCCAGTGCTGCAGCGAGCGGGCCGCGGCTTGCGGCCCTGTCATTTGAAGCCCCCCCGCGTGCACCGTGCCTGCCGATTGTTACAAATTTGTCTGCCATTCGCGGACAGCAAGGGCGTACCTGGCGGGGAGGCGTCCGGTGGCCGCTCCCAGCGCGCCAGCCTAAAATCAGCGGTTTCCCCGTGGTGGACCGGCCCTGGCGCGTCGGGTGCTGCCCTTCCCAGAACCGCCGCTGCCCGATGTCTGTTCCGACCCTGTCCGCCCTCTCCGCCCTGTCGCCGCTGGACGGCCGCTATGCCGCCCGGGTGGCCGCGCTGCGGCCCTTGATGAGTGAGTTCGGCCTGATGCAGCGCCGGGTGCAGGTCGAGATCGAGTGGTTCATCGCGCTGACCGACGCCGGCTTCACCGAGCTGGCGCCGCTGCCCGAGGTCTCGCGCGGCCACCTGCGGTCGCTGGCGCTGCGCTTCTCCGAAGCCGACGCCCAGGCCATCAAGGACATCGAGCGCACCACCAACCACGATGTCAAGGCGGTCGAATACTGGCTCAAGGCGCGCTTCAAGGGCCATGCCGAGCTGGAGTCGCGCGGCGAGTTCGTGCACTTCGCCTGCACCAGCGAGGACATCAACAACACCAGCCATGCCCTTATGTTGAAGGCCGCGCGCGAACAGGTGCTGCTGCCGGCGGTCGACCGCATCATCACCAAGCTGCGGACCATGGCGGTGGCGCTGGCCGACCAGGCCATGCTGGCGCGCACCCATGGCCAGACCGCCAGCCCGACCACCGTGGGCAAGGAGGTGGCCAACGTGGTGGCGCGCCTGGTCACCGCCCGCGCCCGCATCGCCGACGTCAAGCTGCTGGCCAAGATGAACGGCGCGGTGGGCAACTACAACGCCCACCTGGCGGCCTACCCCGACCACGACTGGCCGGCGTTCTCGCGCCGGGTGGTGCAGGAGCGGCTGGGCCTGGATTTCAACCCCTACACCACCCAGATCGAGCCGCATGACGCGATGGCCGAGCTGTTCGACGCGATGACGCGCGCCAACACCATCCTGATCGACTGGAGCCGCGACGTCTGGGGCTATATCTCGCTGGGCTACTTCAAGCAGCGGCTCAAGGACGGCGAGGTCGGGTCGTCGACCATGCCGCACAAGGTCAACCCGATCGACTTCGAGAACGCCGAGGGCAACTTCGGCCTGGGCAACGCGCTGCTCACCCACCTGAGCCAGAAGCTGCCGATCAGCCGCTGGCAGCGCGACCTGACCGACAGCACCGTGCTGCGCAACATGGGCGTGGCGCTGGGCTATGTGGTGCTGGGGCTGGATTCGCTGGCGCGCGGGCTGGACAAGCTGGAGATCAACCCGGCCGCGCTGGCCGCCGATCTGGACCACGCCTGGGAGGTGATGGCCGAAGCGGTGCAGACCGTCATGCGCCGCCACGGCCTGCCCGAGCCCTACGAGCAGCTCAAGGCCTTCACCCGCGGCCAGCCGATGACGCGCGAGCTGATGCAGGGCTTCGTCGCCGCGCTGGCGCTGCCGGCCGAGGACAAGGCCAGGTTGCTGGCGATGACGCCGGCCAGTTACACCGGGCTGGCGGCGACGCTGGCGCGCGGCGTATGACACAGCGGGGCCGCGCGCGATGAGCTTCACCGAGCAACTCCAGGGCGCCGAGCGCCGCAACGACTCGATGCTGTGCGTCGGTCTCGACCCCGAGCCCGGCAAGTTCCCCGGCGCCTGGGCCGGTGACGCGGCGCGCATCTTCGACTTCTGCGCGGCGATCGTCGACGCCACGCACGACCTGGTCAGCGCCTTCAAGCCGCAGATCGCCTACTTTGCCGCCCACCGCGCCGAGGACCAACTCGAGCGCCTGATGGCCTATATCCACCGCGTCGCGCCCGAGGTGCCGGTGATCCTGGACGCCAAGCGCGGCGACATCGGCAGCACCGCCGCGCAGTACGCGGTCGAGGCCTTCGAGCGCTACCAGGCCGACGCGGTGACGCTGTCGCCCTTGATGGGCCTGGACTCGCTGGAGCCGTGGATGCGCCACGACGGCAAGGGCCTGATCCTGCTGTGCCGCACCAGCAACCCGGGCGGCAGCGACCTGCAGGCGCAGACGCTGCAGAACGGCGACAAGCTCTACGAACATATCGCCAGGCTGGCCGCCGGGCCCTGGAACGGCGGCGGCCAGATCGGCCTGGTGGTGGGCGCCACCTTCCCGGCCGAGATCGCCCGGGTGCGCGAACTGGCGCCCACGCTGCCACTGCTGATCCCCGGCGTCGGCGCCCAGGGCGGCGATGCGCAGGCCACCGTGCGCGCGGGCTGGCGCGGCGCGGCCGGGCACAGCAGCGGCCCGGTGATCGTCAACTCGTCGCGCGCCGTGCTCTATGCCTCGGCCGGCGCGGACTTTGCCGCCGCCGCCAGGGCCGTGGCCGACGCCACCCGGCGCGCGCTCAACGCCGCGCGCTGAAATACCGGCTCTTGGGACCCCAGGCGGGCGCCAGCCCCGTCAGTCCAGCGCCGGCGCCCGCCGCCAGTAGGCGGCGTCACCGTAATGGTGCTTGAGAAAGTCTATCCACAAGCGCACCCGCAGCGGCAGGTGCTTGCGCTGCGGCACCACCGCGTAGATGCCGTTGGCCGGCGCGGCGAAGTCCTCCAGCACCGGCACCAGGCTGCCCGCGGCGATGTCGCTCTCGACCTCCCAGGTGCTGCGCCAGGCCAGGCCCAGGCCTTGCCGGCACCAGGCGTGCAGCACCTGGCCGTCGCTGCAGTCCAGCCGGCCGCTGGGCCGCAGGTGCGCCACCTGGCCGTCCACCTGGAAGACCCAGCCGCGGGTCTGGCTGGCGTCGGACGACAGCGTCAGGCACTCGTGCCGGCCGAGCTCGCCCGGGTGGCGCGGCACGCCGGCGCGCTTGAGGTAGGCCGGCGCGGCCACGCACAGCCGCCGGTTGTCGGCCAGTCGCACGCTGACCAGGCTGGAGTCGGGCATGTCACCCACCCGCACCGCGCAGTCGAAACCCTCGTTGACGATGTCGACCACCCGGTCGCTGAGGTTGAGCGAGAGCTTGACGTCGGGGTGCACGGCCAGGAAGCCCGGCATCAGCGGCGCGACATGGCGGCGGCCAAAACCCGCCGGCGCCGTCACCCGCAGGAATCCGCTGGCCTTGACCCCGCCGGCCGACACGCTGGCCTCGGCGTTGACGATGTCGGCCAGGATGCGCTGGCAATCCTCCAGGAACGCGCTGCCCTCATGCGTCAGCGTGATGCGCCTGGTGGTGCGCAGCAGCAGCTTGACGCCCAGCCGCTGCTCCAGCGCGTCGATGCGCCGGCCCACCACCGCCGGCGCCACACCCTCGGCCAGCGCGGCGGCGGTCAGGCTGCCCTTGGCGGCCACCGCCACAAACGATTCAATCTGCTTCAACTGATCCATGTTGTCAGATTACAGGCAGATCACTCCTACATCAACCGGCAGGCCAGGCCAGCATTGCGTCGTTTTTCGTAATGAATCTATGTCGAAGACCTTGCTCAATGCCGGGCCGCATTCGTAATACAGTCCGGTCTCACCATGGAAAAAACCCCCCTGACCCAGCCCGAAGCGGTGTTGTTCGACGCCTACGGCACCTTGTTCGACGTCTACAGCGTCGGTCTGCTGGCCGAACAGCTGTTCAACGGCAAGGGCGAGGCGCTGGCCCTGCTGTGGCGCGACAAGCAGATCGACTACACCCGACTGGCCTCGATGAGCGGGCGCTACCGACCGTTCTGGGACCTGACCCGCGCCGGCCTGCGTTTTGCGGCGCTCAAGCTCGGCCTGGTGCTCGACCCGGTGGCCGAGGACAGGCTGATGAACCAGTACCGCCACCTCTCGGCCTTCCCCGAGAACCGCGCGGTGCTGCAGGCCTTGCGCGAGCGCGGCATACGCGCCGGCATCCTGAGCAACGGCGACCCGGAGATGCTGGCGGTGGCGGTCAAGAGCGCTGGACTGACCGACCTGATCAACCCGGTGCTCAGCGCCCACCCGGTGCAGCGCTTCAAGACCGACCCGGCCGTCTACCAGCTCGGGCCCGACGCGCTGGCCTTGCCAGCGCGCAAGATCCTGTTCGTCTCGAGCAACGGCTGGGACGCCATCGGCGCCACCTGGTTCGGCTACACCACGTTGTGGGTGAACCGCGCCGGCGGCCCGCTGGAACAACTCGACACCCTGCCCACGCGCACCGGCAGCAGCCTGCGCGATGTGCTGGACTTCTTTCCTTCCGCCTGATCTGTCACCTGTTACCCGCCACCCATTTCGAGGCCCACCATGACCGAACGCACCGCCCTCCACCGCCTGCAGGTTGCCACCCCGCTGGCCCGCTTCATCGACGACCGCGTGCTGCCCGGCACCGGCATCACGCCGGCGGCGTTCTGGGCCGGCTTCGATGCCATCGTGGCCGACCTGGCGCCCAAGAACATCGCGCTGCTGGCCGAGCGCGACCGGCTGCAGACCGAGATCGACGGCTGGCATCTTGCGCACCCGGGCCCGATCACCGACATGCCGGCCTACCGCGACTTCCTGACCGCGATCGGCTACTTGCAACCGGTGCCGGCCAGCGTGCAGGCCACCGCCGCCAACGTCGACGCCGAACTGGCGCTGCAGGCCGGACCGCAGCTGGTGGTGCCCATCCTCAACGCGCGTTACGCGCTGAACGCCGCCAACGCGCGCTGGGGCTCGCTGTATGACGCGCTCTACGGCACCGACGTGATTTCGGAAGCCGACGGCGCCGAGCGCGCCGGCGGCTACAACCCGGTGCGCGGCGCCAAGGTGATCGCCTATGCGCGCGCCGTGCTCGACCAGGCCGCGCCGCTGCAGACCGGCTCGCATGCCGACGCCGCCGGCTACAGCGTGCAAGCGGGCCAGTTGGTGGTGGCGATGATTGACGGCAGCCACACCGGCCTGGCCGACGCGGCGCAGTTCGCCGGCTACCAGGGCGACGCGGCCGCGCCGTCGTCCATCCTGCTGGCGCACAACGGCCTGCACATCGACATCCGCATCGACCGAAGCACGACGATAGGCAAGAGCGACGCCGCCGGCGTGACCGACCTGGTGATGGAAGCCGCACTGTCGACCATCCTAGACCTGGAAGACTCGATCGCCGCGGTCGACGCCGAGGACAAGCTGCTGGCCTACGCCAACTGGCTGGGCATCCTGCAGGCCACGCTGACCGAGGAAGTGTCCAAGGGCGGCAAGACCTTCACCCGCGGCCTGAACCCGGACCGCCACTACAAAGCGCCCGCCGGCCACGGCGAGGTGGTGCTGCACGGCCGCTCGCTGATGTTCCTGCGCAATGTCGGCCACCTGATGACGAATCCGGCGGTGCTCTACACGGACGCCACCGGCACGCTGCGCGAGATCCCCGAAGGCATACTCGACGCGGTGGTCACCACCACGATCGCGCTGCACGACCTGAAGCCCGCCGTCGGCCAGATGGTGCGCAACTCGCGCCGCGGCTCGGTCTACATCGTCAAGCCCAAGATGCATGGCCCGGCCGAAGTGGCCTTCGCCGGCGAGTTGTTCGGCCGCGTTGAGCAACTGCTGGGCCTGCCCGAGGCCACCGTCAAGCTCGGCATCATGGACGAGGAGCGCCGCACCAGCGTCAACCTGAAGGCCTGCATCGCCGCGGCTGCCAGCCGGGTGGCCTTCATCAACACCGGCTTCCTCGACCGCACCGGCGACGAGATGCACACCGCGATGCTGGCCGGGGCTATGCTGCGCAAGGGCGACATGAAGTCCAGCGCCTGGATCGCCGCCTACGAACGCAGCAACGTGCTGGTCGGCCTGCAGTGCGGCCTGCGCGGCCGGGCCCAGATCGGCAAGGGCATGTGGGCGATGCCCGACCTGATGGCCGCCATGCTGGAGCAGAAGATCGGCCATCCGAGGGCCGGCGCCAACACCGCCTGGGTGCCCAGCCCGACCGCCGCCACGCTGCACGCGCTGCACTACCACCAGGTCAATGTCAGCCAGGTGCAGCAGGCGCTGGAAGCCGCCGACGCGGCCAGCGACAAGGACGCGGTGCGCAAAGACCTGCTCGACAAGCTGCTGACGATTCCGGTGATCGCAAAAGCCGAATGGAGCGCCGAGGAACGCCAGCAGGAGATAGACAACAACGCCCAGGGCATCCTGGGTTATGTGGTGCGCTGGATCGACCAGGGCGTGGGCTGCAGCAAGGTGCCCGACATCCACAACATCGGCCTGATGGAAGACCGCGCCACGCTGCGCATCTCCAGCCAGCACATCGCCAACTGGCTGCAGCATGGCGTCGTCAGCGAGGCGCAGGTGCGGGCCACCTTCGAGCGCATGGCCGGCGTGGTGGACGGCCAGAACCAGGGCGACCCGGCCTACCAGAATATGGCCGGCAACCCGCAGAGCGAGGCCTTCCAGGCCGCGCTGGATCTGGTGTTCAAGGGCAAGGAGCAGCCGAGTGGCTATACCGAGCCGCTGCTGCATGCCTGGCGGCAGAAGGTCAAGGCGCGCCAATCGGGCCGTTGAGGACCGGCCCGTTGCGACGGGCTTGTGACTCGATCCGGCCGGTCAGCGGGCGGTGGGCAAGCGGCAGGTACCCGCGCTCACCACCCCGCCCCGCCTCCCGCCATGCGGTCGAACTTGACGAAGTACTTGCGCGCCATCGCGATCAAGGGCTTCTCGCTCGGGCGGTCGACCGATTCGTAGCCGACGACCTGTCCCAGTAAGCCCGGGCGGTGTTTCTCGGCGTAATGCTTGAAATCGAGTTGCGCCTGGTGCGATCCGGTGATCAGCACCTCCTTGATGCCGGCCAGCGCATCGCACAACTCACCGAGGAACTCATGCTCGCTGCGCACCGCGCTGCCATGTTGCCGGGTGTAGTGTCGATGGGCCTTGACTTTCTGGGCCTGCACATGTTCGGCGTCGAACTGCAACACATGGGCATTGTCGTGACCGACCCAAACGACGGCGTGGAACAGCGGCATGGCATGCCTCCTGAGGGGCTGCGCGCAACGCGGGCAACTGGGGGGTTGACGAAAAGTGATTCAAGGCCGGAGCAGCGCGCCGGTTACAGCGTGGCCGGCTTGGGCCGACCGCGCTCGAGCAGGCTTGCGCAGGCCACGCAGCGCAAGACCTGAGGCGCCAGCTTGAGCCGCGCCGGCGCGATGGCCGAGCCGCAATCGGTGCACAGGCCGTATTGGCCGGCAGCCAGGCGCTCAAGCGCCATATCGATCTCGGCCAGCGCCACCGCGTCGCGGTCGGTTCGAGCGAAATCGACCGCGCGGTCGACATCACGCTGGGGCGCGTCGTCACCGTCTTGCAGCAGCAGTTCGCGCGCGTGCTCGGCACGGCTGACACCGTCCAGATGCCTGCTGCGCTGGCCTTCCAGGACATCGCGCCTGGCCCGCAACTCGGCTTCAATCTGCTGCCTGTCCTCGGCCGTGAGATGGATGTGCATGGCAAGTCTCCTCGCTTTGGATGCTGGCATTGCCTCGGGGCTGTTGCGTTGACGGTGGTCAAGCACGGAAGAAGCCCTGCCTACAATCAAAGTAGAGATCCCGCCGCCTTGCCATGACACCGACCCCTCCGCCGCCCTCGACCTGTGAAGTGCTGGTGGTCGGCGCGGGTCCGGCCGGCAGTGCCTGTGCCTTGTGGCTGGCGCGCCAGGGCTTGCAGGTGGTGCTGGTCGACCAGCACGACTTTCCGCGCGACAAGGTCTGCGGCGACGGCCTGATCCCGGATGCCCACCATGCGCTGGAGCGCCTGGGCGTCTATGGCGAGGTGATGTCGCAGGCGCGCAGCCTGCCGAATGTGGCCTGCATCGGCCCGCGCGGTGGCAGGGTGGACGTGCCGGGCCAGCTGGCGGTGCTGCCCAGGCGCGTGCTCGACGACATCCTGAAGCGGGCCGCCGAACGCGCCGGCGCAAGCTTCTTCGCGCCCTGGCGTTTCGAGGCGCTGTTGCTCGACGGCGAGGGCGACAGCGCCGCGGTGGTGGGGGCGAGACTGAAGTCTCCGTTGCGGGGGCCGTGCGAGATCCGGTCGCGGTGGCTGGTGCTGGCCACCGGCGCGGTGCCGCGGGCCTTGATGGCCGCCGGGCTGTGCGACCGCCACACGCCCACCGGCGTGGCCTTGCGCGGCTATGTGCACCACCCGGTGATGGCGGCCCGCAGCCATGCGCTGGACGTGGTCTGGCACAAGCAGTTGCGCAAGGGCTATGGCTGGATATTTCCCGGCCCGGGCGACGTGTTCAACATCGGCGTCGGCCTGGCCCAGAGCCATGGCAAGCGGGGGGGCGGGCGCTCGACGATGGAGGACGTGAACCTGCGCGAGTTGTTCAAGTCCTTCACCGAGGTCTATGCGCCGGCCGCCGAACTGATGTCCGGCGGCACGCTGCTGGGCGAGATCAAGGGCGCGCCGCTGCGCTGCTCGCTGGAGGGCGCGCGTTTCTCGCGGCCCGGCCTGCTCGTCACCGGCGAAGCCGCCGGCAGCACCTATGCCTTCACCGGCGAGGGCATAGGCAAGGCGATGGAGACCGGACTGCTGGCGGCCGAGGCGCTGACCAAGGCGCGCGGCCGTCCCGAGGCCGAGGCCGCCACGCGCGCCGGTTATGAGGCGGCGCTGCGGGCGCTCAAGCCCCGCTTCGACCTCTACCAGCGCGCCAGCCGGGTCAATGACCACCCCTGGCTGATCGACCTGCTGATCTGGCGCGCCAACAAGAGCGAGCGCATCCTGGCCGGCATGGCCAGGGTGCTGGAGGAAAAGGGCAATCCCGGCAACCTGGTGTCATGGCGCGGTCTGCGGCGGCTGTTGCTGCCCGGCGGCTGAAGCTGGCCGCCGCCATGTGCCAACTGCTGGGCATGAACGCCAACACGCCGACCGACGTGATGTTCTCGTTCGCCGGTCTGGCGACGCGGGCCGACGAGCACAAGGACGGCTTCGGCATCGCCTTCTTCGAGGACCCGGGGCTGCGCCTGTTCGTCGACCACCACAGCGCGCGGCAGTCGCCTGTGGCCGATCTGGTCAAGCGTTACCCGATCAAGAGCGGCAACGTCATCGCCCATATCCGAAAGGCCACCCAGGGCCGGGTGGCGCTGCAGAACACCCACCCCTTCGTGCGCGAGCTCTGGGGCCGGTACTGGGTCTTCGCCCACAACGGCAACCTGAAGGGCGGGGCGGGGGGATTCAGTCCGCGGCTGCACGGCAGCTTCCGCCCGGTCGGCGACACCGACAGCGAGCTGGCCTTCTGCTGGCTGATGCAGGAGCTGGCCAAGGCGCATGCCGCGCTGCCGCCTATCGCCGAGCTGCAGCGTACGCTGGCCGAGTTGCTGCCGGTGCCGGCCGCGCATGGCACCTTCAACTGCCTGCTCAGCAACGGCCAGGCCTTGTGGGCGCATTGCAGCACCCAGTTGCACTGGCTGGAGCGCCGCCATCCCTTCGGCGCGGCGCATCTGGCCGATGACGACCTGAGCGTCGATTTCGGCGCGCTGACCACGCCGGGCGACCGGGTGGCGCTGGTGGCCACCCAGCCGCTGACCCGCGACGAGGCCTGGACGGCGTTCGCGGCTGGCGAATTGCGGGTCTTCGTCGGCGGACAGGCGCTGGTCTGAAGCGTGGGCGCCGGCACCCGATTGCGGGGGGTGCGGCGTGCGGTATCACCTTGTTCCGGCCCTGGGCTTGGTCTAGCATTCCTGGCAACTTTGTCTGAGCAGGAGGGCCGGGATGAAAACAGCATGGTGGATGGCGGCGCTGGCGCTGGGTATGGCGGGAGGGGTTTCGGCGCAGACCTGTCCTTGTGCCGGTGGCGGCACGCAGCAAGTCAATGTCCAGGCGCTGGTCAATGGCAAGACGGCCTGTGCCACACGCAATGGCGACACCTGGCAGGAGTTTCACGCCGCCAATGGCGACGTGATCGATTACAAGCGCGGCCCGAACGACAAGACCGATCCGTCGTCCAAGGTGGGCACCTGGGTGGCTGGCAATGCGACCCGTGGCGCCCAGCAGACTGTCACCTACAACTACGGTGCGGGTCAGGTGTACAGCTATGCGGTCTGCGGCGCCGCCGGTGGACCCTACCTGTTCTGCAACGTCTCCAGCATGCAAGGCATTGCCGGTGTGCAGTTGATCGGCAACGGCTCTTCGGTGCCCTGCCCATGACCGCTGCGCCCGGCAGCCTGCCGGCATCAGGCTTGGGCCCCCACTGGGCACGGCAGCGCTGCTGAACGGCTTGGCCGCTCGGTTGGCAGGCTGCCTTCACCGCAAGCCCGACCGGCATAGGCGCATGGGGTCTGTGAGCGCCTGGCTGGCCATGCCGGCCCCATGCCCCTGACCCCCTCCCGGCTGGCCTGGCCGCTCTGGCTGGGCTGGGTGGTATTCGTGGTCTACGGCAGCCTGCTGCCCTTCGAGTTCCAACCACTGGCGCTAGAGACGGCGCTGGCGCGCTGGCGCGAGATCCCGTTTCTGCAACTCGGCATCGAGTCGCGCGCCGACTGGGTGGCCAACGGCGTGCTGTATGTGCCGGTCGGCCTGCTCGGCGCGCGCGCGCTGATGTCCGCCTTTGCCGGCTGGCGGTCCGGGCTGGCATCGGCGCTTGTGCCGCTGTCGTCCAGCGCGCTGGCCGCGGCCTTCGGCATCCTGCTGGCGCTGGGGGTCGAGTTCACCCAGCTGTATTTCCCGGGCCGCACGGTCTCGCTCAACGACGTCTGGGCCGAATGCCTGGGCACGCTGCTCGGCGTCGGCATGGCGCCTTTCATCGGCCCCTGGGCCGAGCGCCTGCGCCGGGCCTGGGGCCTGGGCGGGCCGCGGCTGTCGCTGCACCTGCTCGGGTGGTACACGGCGATCTACCTGCTGCTGAGCCTGTTTCCCTACGATTTCCTGCTGTCGGCGCAGGAATGGCAGGGCAAGCTGACCTCCGACAACTGCGCCTGGCTGATGGCCGGGGCGTCGCTGGATCGCGGCTGGCGGGTCGTCGTGCTGCTGGCGGTGGAGGTGCTGCTGGCGCTGCCGGCAGGCCTGTTGCTGGCGGCGCGGCGGCCGGCACTGCGCATGCCGGGCAGCGCGGCGGCCCTGCTGGTCGGCGCGGCGCTGGGGCTTTTCATCGAGTGCGGGCAACTCGCCATCGCCTCGGGTATCTCGCAGGGTATTTCGGTGCTGACGCGTGCCCTGGGTGTGGCGCTGGGGGTCTGGGCCTGGCAGCAATGGCGGCTGCGCGGTGCGGCGCCCTGGCTGGCATCGGCGCGCCGCCTGGTGCCCTGGCTGGCGCTGCCCTACCTGGGTCTGCTGCTGGCTGTCGAAGGTGGGTTCTCGCACCCGCTGCGCGGCACCGAAGCCCTGCACATGGCCTGGCGCGAGCTGCACCTGATGCCGTTCTGGTACCACTATTTCACCAGCGAGGCCGTCGCGCTGTTCAGCCTGGGCAGCGTGGCGCTGATGTACCTGCCAGGTGCGGCGATGCTGGCGTCGTGGCGCTGGCCGCGCGGCGCGGCGGTGATTGCGCTGGGTGCGCTGGCAGCGTTGGTCGAAGCCGGCAAACTGCTGCTCGACGGCCTGCACCCCGACCCGACCAACCCGCTGATCGCGATGACGGCGGGCTGGGCCGCCGGCCGGTTGCTGGACCGGGTTGAGGCGGCGCCGCCAACAGCCGGCGCCGTGCGGGGCATCCCGCCCGGCACAAGGCCCGCGGCGCCGATGCAGGCGCCCAGTCGCGACCACCCCGACCGACGGGCCTGGCTGCTGACGGCGCCGCTGGTGGCCGGCGCGGCGGTGTCGGCCTGGACGCTGCCCTGGGGCGGCGCCGCGGTGCTGGCCGGGGTGACCGCGGCCGCGGCCCTGGTCGCCTGGCGTCCTGTGCTGGCGCTGGCGCTGCTGCCGCTGGCCCTGCCCGGGTTCGACCTGGCGCCCTGGACCGGGCGCTGGTTCTGGGACGAGTTCGACATGCTGCAGCTGGTGCTGCTGACGATGGCCTGGCAGCGAAGCGCGCCTGCCGGCCCCGGCCTGCAGCGCGGGCCCGTCGCCGTGCTGGCGCTGCTGGGCCTGAGCCTGGCGCTGTCGACGCTGCACGGCGTGCTGCCGCTGTCTTGGCCAGACCCGCGCAATGTCTCCAGCGACTACACCGGCTGGAGCGCGCTGCGCCTGTTCAAGGGCGCGCTCTGGGCGGCGGGGTTCATCGCGCTGATGCGCCGGCTGCCGCAGCCGTCCGCGCTCAAGCACCAGGTGTTTGCGCTCGGCCTGTGCGGCGGCTTGGCGCTCACGCTGGTCCACTTGCTGTGGGAGCGGCTGGCCTTTGTCGGCCTGCTGGACTTTGCCACCGACTACCGCGTCACCGGACCGTTCTCGGCGATGCACACCGGTGGCGCCTACATCGAATCCTTTCTGGCGATCGCCTCGGCCTACCTGCTGTGGGCAGCGCTGGACGGGCCGTGGCCCTGGCTGCGCTGGACGGCCCGCGCGCTGCTGGTGCCCACGGTCTACGCGATGGCGGTGACCTACTCGCGCAACGGCTATGGCGCGTTGGCGCTGGTGGTCTTGGTGATGGCCGTCAGCGCGGCGCGCCGGCAGCCGTCGACCAAGTGGCCAGTCCGGCGCCGCCTGCTCGCGCCACTGCTGCTGTGCGCGCTGATCGCGGCGGTGGCCTTGCCGGTACTGCAGGGGCCGTTCGCGCGGGCCAGGCTGGCCAGCCTGGGGCCGGACCAGGCGGTGAGGCTGGCGCATTGGCGCGACGCGCTGGCGATGCGCCTGCCCGGCGCGCTCAACCGGCTGCTGGGCGAGGGCCCAGGCAGCTACCCGGCGGCCCACTACTGGCGCAGCGCCGAGACTGTGCATGCAGGCTCGTTCGCGCTGGTCGACGAGGCCGGCGGCCGCTTCCTGCGCCTGGGCAGCGGAGCGCCGGTCTACATCGAGCAGTTCGTCGCGGTACGGCCTGGCCAGCGGCTGCGGCTGACGCTGGACGTCCGCGGCCCGGCCGCCACGCCGCTGCGCATAGCGCTGTGCCAGAAGTGGCTGCTGACGTCGGCCTCCTGCACAGGCGCGGCCGTTCCGGTCCAGACCAGAATCTGGCAGACGCTCACGGTCACGCTGTCGACCGAGGACTGGGCCACCGGCTCCGGAGCCGCGTTGCGGCCGGTCAAGCTGGCAGTCTTCCACGGCGGGGGCGGCGGCACGGTCGATGTCGACCGGCTGGCGCTGGTCGACGAAGCCGGGACGCCGCTGCTGCACAACGGCGACTTTTCAGCCGGCTTCGACCGCTGGTTCTTCAGCACCGATGTCGACCCGCCCTGGCATGTCCACAGCACGCCGGTCGCGATCCTGTTCGAGCAGGGCTGGCTGGGCCTGCTGGCCTGGGCGCTGGCCGCGCTGGCGGTGCTGCCGGCAGCGGCGCGGCGCGCCTGGCGCGGTGACCTGCTGGGCGCGGCAGTGCTGGCTGCGCTGCTGGGCACGGCGCTGTCGGGCGCGTTCAACACGCTGATCGATGCGCCGCGCTGGCTGACCCTGCTGGGGCTGCTGCTCTGGCTGGCCGGGGCCCGCGACGGCGTGGCCGCACGGCCTGCACAGCGGCCGGTGTCTGCGACACTCGACTGACACCCCCAAACCACGGCTCCTGCCCGCGCCACCATGCCCACCACCGCTGCCCTGCCCGTTCCGCGCTTCGACACCTTCTACCGCCACGCCGAGTTGACCGCACTGCTGCAGGCCTACGCCACGGCCAGGCCCGAGCTGGTCGAGCTGCGCTCGCTGGGCAAGAGCTTCGAAGGCCGCGACATCTGGCTGCTGGTGATCACCAACAGCGCGACCGGCGCCGACACCGACAAGCCGGCGTTCTGGGTTGACGGCAACATCCACGCCGGTGAGCTGACCGCCTCCACCGCCTGCCTGTACTGGTTGCACCAGTTGGCGCTGGGCCATGGCAGCGACGCGCAGGTCAACCAGCTGCTCGACACCCGGGTGATCTATCTGTGCCCGCGGCTCAACCCCGATGGCGCCGAACTGGCGCTGGCCGACAAGCCGCGCTACATCCGCTCGTCGACTCGGCCCTATCCCTGGGACGACCTGCCAGTGGAGGGACTGAACGCCGAGGATATCGACGGCGACGGCCGGGTGCTGCACATGCGCCTGCCCGACCCGCATGGCACCTGGAAATGCCACCCCGAGGACGCCAGGCTGATGATCCCGCGCGAGCCGGGCGAGTTCGGCGGCAACTACTGGCGGGTGATGCCCGAGGGCACGCTGACGAACTACGACGGCCTGCAGGTCAAGGTCAACCCGGACCGCGAAGGGCTGGACCTGAACCGCAACTTCCCGGCCTACTGGCGCCAGGAGTTCGAGCAGCAAGGCGCCGGCCCCTACCCGACCAGCGAGCCCGAGGTGCGGGCGATGGTCGACTTCATCGTGCGCCACCCCAACATCGGCGCGGCCGTCAGCTTCCACACCCATTCGGGCGTGATCCTGCGCCCCATGGGCACGATGAGCGACGAGCAGATGACGCCCGAAGACTTGTGGATGATCAAGCGCCTGTCGGCGATTGGCGAGAAGCTGACCGGCTACCCGGCGATCAGCACCTTCCACGACTTCAAGTACCACCCCAAGGAAGTGATCACCGGCACCCAGGACTGGATCTACGAACACCTGGGCGCGCTGTTCTGGACGGTAGAGATCTGGGCCCCGAACAAGGAGGCCGGCATCACCGACTATGACTATGTGCACTGGTACCGCGACCACCCGCCCGAGGATGACCTGAAGCTGATCAAGTGGAGCGACGAGCAGTGCGGCGGACTGGCCCATGTCGACTGGTACCCCTACCGCCATCCGCAGCTCGGCATGGTCGAGTTGGGCGGCTGGGACCGGCTGAACTACTGGCGCAACCCGCCGCCGCACCTGCGCGAGCGCGAGGCGGCGCGCTTTCCGGCCTGGCTGAACCAGATCGGTCTGTCGCTGCCCAAGCTCGAACTGCTGCGCGCCGAGGTGCGCTCGCTGGGCGGCGACAGCTGGCGCATCCGCTTCGCGGTGGCCAATGCCGGCTACCTGCCCAGTTATGTCACCAAGCGGGCGATCGAGCGCAAGACCGTGCGCGGCGTGGTGTTCGAGCTGCACCCGCCTGCGGGGCTGACGCTGCAGACCGGCAAGCTGCGCATAGAGGGCACGCAGCTCGAGGGCCATGGCCCGAAAGCATCGCTGCAGGCCTTTCTGCCGACGCGCGAAGTCACGGCCGACCGCGCCGTGGCCGAATGGGTGGTTTGCGCGCCGCGCGGCACGAGGGTCGCGCTGACCGCGGTGGCCGACCGTGCCGGCACAGTGCGCACCGAGGTCACGCTGGACTGACCAGCGGCCTCGCCCAGCCGGTCAGCCGGCAGCGCGATCAGGCTTCACTTGGCCTCGGCGCTGCACTTCTTGACGAAGCTGTTCTTGGCCGCACCCGCCAGTTTCTTCTCGGCGGCCTGCTTTTCGCAAGCCTCGGCAGCCGGCGTCTTGCCCGTGGCGCCTTCGGCGCTGCATTTCTTGACGAAGCTGGTCTTGGCCGCGCCAGCCAGCTTCTTCTCGGCGGCCTGCTTCTCGCAGTCGGCCGTCTTCGCGTTCGGCGCTTCGCCGGGGCTGGCGGCCCGGGCCAGACCGGCACACAGGCACATCGCGACGACAAGGGCGGAAAGGGCGAAAAGGGGCTTGATCATGGGCTGTCCTCATTGCTTGGGGGATGGTGCGGCCCGACGGGCCGGCGCTGATTGGAGCAGAGCGCCTCGCGCCAGGCAAGCGCTGAACCGACAGGCTTGCGCGGCCTGCGCTACAGGATGCGCCGCGGATGGGCCAGCGCCTCATGCGCGGCATGCAGCCTGCGCACCAGCACGCCGATGAAGGCCGCGTCGAACAGGTGGCGGGTGGTGGGGCTGAGCAAGTCCACCGCTTCGGGGGTGAAGGCGATCGTGGTGGCGGCCTCGGCGGCGATGACGTCGGCGCCGTGCAAGCGCAGCGCGGGGCTGGGCGCCAGGTAGGCCATCTCGCCCACCGAAGTGCCCGCGCCCAGCCTGGCCACCCGCGCACCGTCGCGGTAGACGCCGACCCGGCCCAGCGCAATGATGTGGAAGGTGCGGCCCTCCTCGCCCTTGCGGTATAACGCCGCGCCATCGCGGTGGCGCAGCCACTGGGCCCGGTGCACCACCTCCCACAGTTCGACATCGCCGAATCCGTGGAAGAAATCCAGGCTGCGCAGCAGGTTGAAGCGCTCCGAATCGAGCAGGTCCTGGCGCCGGGCCACCGGCAGCTCGCCGCTGGCCACAAGTTGCGACCAGGACTGGGCGAAGGCCGTCCAGCCGGCCGGCCTGTCCTCGGGCAGCTTGGCCAGCGTCTGGCGCAGCAGCGCGTCCAGGCGCGGCGGCACGCCGTCGCGCAGCACCATCAGCGACGGCGGCTGGGCGTGGTAGATCTGGTGCATCAGCGCCACCGGGTTGGCGGCGTCGAAGGGCGGGCGGCCCGCCACCAGATGGTAGAGCACTGCGGCCAGCGCGTACATGTCGGCGCGTTCGTCCAGCGTGCTGCCGTCGAGTTGCTCGGGCGACATATAGGCCAGCGATCCGACGCGGAAGATCTGGGTGCGGTCGCTGCGGTGGTCGAAGACGCTGCCGAAGTCGGTGACCTTGATGTCGGTGACCCAGCCCTTGTGCAGCACGGCAAGGATGTTGGCGGGCTTGACGTCGCGGTGGATCAGGCCCTGGCGCGCCACATAGCCCAGCGCCATCGCACATTTGAAGCCGATCTCGACGATCTGGTCCAGCGCCAGCAAGGCGTCGGGACGGCAGAAGCGGCGCAAGGTGTCGCCAGGCACATACTCCATCACCAGATAGGGTTGCAGTGGATCGGCCACTGCGTCGAAGATCTGCGCCACGTTGGGATGCAGCAGCTTGCCGGCCAGCGCGGCCTCGGCGGCGAAGAAATGTTCGCGGTAGTGGTTGTCGACCCGGCATTCCAGGCTCTCGCCCGACGTCGCCAGCCGCGCCCGCTTGATCGCCACCTGGCGCTGGTGGAACGCGTCGACCGCCAGGAAGACCTCGCTGGTCGCGCCATCGCCCAGCCGACCCACGACCCGGTACTTGCCGATATGGGTCGGCAGTCCGGGATCGGCGGGTCGGGCGCCTTGGGTGGCAGCGAAAGGGTGGCGTGCGGACATCTCGAAACTGGGCTTCCCCGGGGTTGTCGGCAGCCGGGCCGGCAACTGAAACCGCCAATCGGACCGCCGCGGCCGACGGACGCCGACCTCGCCACCCGAACCGTAGAATCCAAGCCCATGATCAAAGCCAAAGAGGCCTTGCTGGAGGCGCTGGCTGCCGCGGTGCGGCAGCTCGCCCCTGACACTGCGTACAGCCCCGCATTCGAGTCGCCCAAACAGGCCTCGCACGGCGATTTCGCCATCACCGCGGCGATGCAGCTGTCGCGTGCCCTCAAGCGCAACCCGCGCGAGCTGGCCGCCGCGCTGGTCGACGCGCTGCAGGCCCAGCCCGCGGTGCAGCGCTGGGTCGCGGCGCTGGAGATCGCCGGCCCCGGCTTCATCAACCTGCGCCTGTCGGACGCTGCCCGGCAGGCGGTGGTGGCCGAGGTGCTGGCCGCTGGCGACACCTTCGGCCAGAGCGCGTCCAACGGCCGCAAGCTGATGTGCGAGTTCGTCTCGGCCAACCCGACCGGCCCGCTGCATGTCGGCCATGGCCGCCAGGGCGCACTGGGCGATGCAATCTGCAACCTGTACGGCTCGCAGGGCTGGGCCGTGACGCGCGAGTTCTACTACAACGACGCCGGGGTGCAGATCGCCACGCTGGCGCGCTCGACCCAGGCCAGGATCATGGGCCTGCAGCCGGGCGACACCGGCTGGCCTGCCGACGCCTACAACGGCGATTACATCACCGACATCGCCGCCGACTTCCTGGCACGCAAGACGGTGCATGCCGACGACCGCGCCTTCACCGCCAGTGGCGATTCGGACGACATCGATTCGATACGCCAGTTTGCCGTCGCCTACCTTCGCCATGAGCAGGATCTGGACCTGCAGGCCTTCGGCGTGCAGTTCCAGAACTACTTTCTCGAGTCCAGCCTGTACAGCGGCGGCCAGGTCGAGTCCACCGTGGCCCGCCTGAACGCCGCCGGCAAGACCTACGAGAGCGAAGGCGCGCTGTGGCTGCGCTCGACCGACTACGGCGACGACAAAGACCGGGTCATGCGCAAGAGCGACGGCAGCTACACCTATTTCGTGCCCGACGTGGCCTACCACATCGACAAGTGGCAGCGCGGCTTCGACAAGGTGATCAACGTCCAGGGCTCCGACCACCACGGCACCATCGCCCGGGTGCGCGCCGGGCTGCAGGCCGCCGGCGTGGGCATCCCGCTGGGCTGGCCCGACTATGTGCTGCACAAGATGGTGACGGTGATGAAGGGCGGCGCCGAGGTCAAGATCTCCAAGCGCGCCGGCAGCTACGTGACGCTGCGCGACCTGATCGAGTGGACCAGCCGCGACGCGGTGCGCTTCTTCCTGATCAGCCGCAAGGCCGACACCGAGTTCATCTTCGACGTCGATCTGGCACTGAGGGCCAGCGATGAGAACCCGGTGTTCTACGTCCAGTACGCCCACGCCCGGATCTGCTCGGTGCTGACCCAGTACACGCTGCGCACCGGCTTGTCGGTGGACGCCGGCGCCGACCTGTCGCTGCTGACCGCGCCGACCGAGACCGCGCTGATGCTCAAGCTCGCGGCCTACCCCGACATGCTCAGCGCTGCGGCGGCCGACCTGGCGCCGCACGACGTGGCCTTCTACCTGCGCGACCTGGCCGCGGCCTTCCACAGCTGGTACGGCGCCGAACGCTTCCTGATCGACGACGCCGCGCTGGCCGCAGCCCGCATGGCGCTGCTGGCCGCCACGCGCCAGGTGCTGCGCAACGCGCTGGCGATGATGGGCGTGGGCGCGCCCGAAGCGATGGCGCGCGAGCCGCTGCTGGCCGACACGGCAGAGCGTGCCTGATGCGGTCCCAGCGCGGCGGTTTCGTGACCGGGCTGGTGCTGGGCCTGCTGGTCGGTCTGGGCGTGGCGCTGGGTGTGGCGCTCTACATCACCAAGGCGCCGGTGCCCTTCCTCAACAAGTTGCCCCAGCGCAGCACGGAGCAGGACGCCGCCGAGGCCGAGCGCAACAAGCACTGGGACCCTAACGCGCCGCTGGCGGGCAAGAATCCAGCGCGCCCGGCGAGCCGGCCAGCGGCCAGCGCCAGCGCAACCGATGGCGACGGTGCAGCGCCCGCCGCCGTAGCCGATGCGGCCCAGGGCGCGGCATCCACCCCGCGGGCCATGCCGGCCACCGCGGCGGCATCGACGCCGGCATCGACGCCGGCAGCGGCCGCCATCACCGCGCGCGCGCCGCGCGAAGCGCGTGACCCGGCCGCCATCCTGGCAGGACAAGCCGGCGCCGGCGCGCCAGCCGCGGCCAAGACCGCTGCCCCCACCAACAAGCCCACCAGCTTGGCCCAAGCCACCTTCTTCGTCCAGGCCGGCGCCTATGCGCGCGCCGAGGACGCCGAGGCCCAGCGCGCCAAGCTGGCGCTGATCGGGATGGCCGCCCGCGTGACCGAGCGCGAACAGTCGGGCCGCACCGTCTACCGGGTACGGCTGGGGCCCTTCGACAGCCGCGACGCGGCAGGCGATGTTCAGGGCCACCTGGCCGGAGCCGGTGTCGAGGCCAACCTGGTGCGGGTCGAGCGTTGAGCGCGGGGTGACCCCCGCGGCCGAATCCATCCGAACATCTGCTGTGATTGCCTGGAAAAAGGAAACTGGAATGAATCGTCGTGAATTTGCATTCGGGAGCACCGCGATCGCGCTGGCAGGTCTGGCCGGACCACTGCAAGCCCAGGGCGGGCCGCCAGTCGAAGGCAAGGACTACCTCCGGGTGGCCCAAGCGGTGGCGGTGCCCGAGGGCAAGGTCGATGTGGTCGAGTTCTTCGGCTACTGGTGCCCGCACTGCAATGCCTTCGAGCCGGTGCTCGACGCCTGGGTGCACAAGTTGCCGGCGCATGTCAGCTTCCGCCGCATGCCTGTCGCCTTCAACGCCGCGCAGGAGCCGACCCAGCGCCTGTACTTCGCGCTGGAGGCGCTGGGGCTGGTCGACACGCTGCACCGCAAGGTGTTCAACGCGCTGCACCTGCAGCACCAGCGGCTGGACAAGGAGTCCGACATCGCCGCCTGGGCCCAGGCCAACGGCGCAGACGCGCCCAAGATCCTGGACGCGATGAAGAGCTTCTCGGTCGCCACCAAGCTGCGCCAGTCTCGCCAGTTGGCCGATGCGTTCAAGATCGACGGCGTGCCCACGCTGGGCATAGGCGGCCGCTACATGACTTCGCCGAGCACTGCGGGCACGGCCGAGCGGGCGCTGGCGGTGACCGACGCGCTGATCGCACAGCTGCGCAAGGCCTGAGCCAAGCCAAACCGCGGGCAGCGCCTGGCAACGCGGAGCCTGGGCAGGGGTCGAACAGCGCGGACAAAGCCCGGCAAGATGCCGGGCCGACGGCCCAAGCTTGGGTCTAGAATAAACTGCAAGTTCTGTGCCGATAGATGTTTACCCTGAATCCCACCCCTTGTTTACTGACCGCTCTGGCGCTTGCGCTGGGCGGCATGGGCCAGCCCTCGCGTGCCGAGAGTGCCGACCGCGCCAAGCCGATGACGCTGGAGTCCGACCAGCCCTGCACCGTCAACTTGCTCAAGCAGACCAGTGTGTGCAGCGGCAACGTCGTGATCAGCCAGGGCACGCTGCTGATCCGGGCCGAACGGCTGGAACTTCGCGAAACCGCCGAGGGCTACCAGGTGGCGCTGGCCACCGGCAGCAGCACCAAGCCGGCCACCTACCGGCAGAAGCGCGACGGCGTGAACGAGACAGTCGAGGGCCAGGCCCAGCGCATAGCCTATGACAGCCGCGCCGGCACGCTGCGCTTCGAGGGCGCGGCCCAGGTGCGGCGCCTGCTGGGGGCGGTGCTGGCCGACGAGATCGAGGGCGCGGTGATCGTCTGGGACAGCGTGGCCGAAACCTTCAACGTGAGCGGCGGCGCGGCCAACGCGGGCAACCCGGCCGGCCGGGTGCGGGCGGTGATCGCGCCGCGCCAGCCCGCCGATGCGGCCGCGGCCGCGGCCAGCGGGCTGCGGCCATCGACCACGCTGGGCGACCGGCGATGATCGGCGCCGCCGCCTTGCCGCCCCGCACCAGCCGGCTGGAAGTGAACGGCCTGCAGAAGCGCTATGGCTCGCGCCAGGTGGTCAAGGAGGTGCATCTGGCGGTGGGTGCAGGCGAGGTGGTGGGCCTGCTCGGCCCCAACGGCGCCGGCAAGACCACCACTTTCTACATGGTGGTTGGCCTGGTGCGCGCCGACGCCGGCGAGATCCTGATCGACGGCATCTCGGTGCAGCACAAGCCCATCCACCAGCGCGCGCGCATGGGCCTGAGCTACCTGCCGCAGGAGGCCTCGATCTTCCGAAAGCTGACAGTCGAAGAGAACATCCGCGCGGTGCTCGAACTGCAGATCGGCGCTGACGGGCGGGCGCTGGGCCGCGCGGCGATCAACAGCCTGCTCGAGCAACTGCTGCGCGACCTGTCCATCGACAAGCTGCGCGATTCGCCGGCGCCGGCGCTGTCGGGCGGCGAGCGGCGTCGGGTCGAGATCGCCCGTGCACTGGCCACCCAGCCGCGCTTCATCCTGCTCGACGAGCCCTTTGCAGGCGTCGACCCGATCGCGGTGATCGAGATCCAGCGCATCATCGGCTTCCTCAAGTCGCGCGGCATCGGCGTGCTGATCACCGACCACAACGTGCGCGAGATGCTGGGCATCTGCGATCGCGCCTACATCATCAGCGAGGGCCGGGTGCTGGCCGAGGGCACGCCGGCCGAGATCATCGAGAACGCCGACGTGCGCCGGGTCTACCTCGGCGAAAACTTCCGCATGTGACCCCCGGACGCGCTGCCGATGAAACCGTCACTCCAAGTACGACTGTCGCAGCACCTGGCGCTCACGCCCCAGTTGCAGCAATCGATACGCCTGCTGCAGTTGTCGACGCTGGAGTTGCACCAGGAAATCGAGCAGATGCTCGAGACCAACCCCTTTCTCGACGTCGATGACGACCACCAGCCCATGGAGTTCGGCCTCGAGCGCGTGACCGCGCCGGCCGACGCCAGCGCGTTGCGCGAGAAGGAAAAGCTGTCCGAGCGCGAGGACAGCGGCGACGGCAGCGCCGACGAGCCGGCCGGCATGGACAACGCCGATTTCGGCGGTACCGAGCGCGACGACTGGGAGAACGGCACCGAGCGCGACGACTTCGACGGCATACGCGAGCTGCCGTCGGCCAGCGCCGGGTCGGGCAGCGGCAACGACGACCGCGAGCCCATCGAGTCCGCCGACGCTGGTCCGACGCTGCAAGACCATTTGCGCCACCAGTTGCTGGGCATGCGGCTGTCGCCCGAGGACGCGGCGGCGGTGATGGTGCTGATCGAGTCGCTCAACGAGGACGGCTACCTGGCCGACACGCTCGAGGAGATCGCCGAGCGGCTGGCCTTCAGCATGGGGCTGGACGGCGAGGACGGGGCCGAGGAGCGCGAGGACCTGGCCGACCGGCTGCGCATCGCGCTGAAGTGGTTGCAGAGCCTGGAGCCGACCGGCGTGGGCGCGTCCGGCCTGGGCGACTGCCTGGCGCTGCAGCTGCAGGAACTGCCCGCCAGCCCGGCGCGCACGGTGGCGATCCAGGTCAGCCGCAACCACCTGGAGTTGCTGGCGCGCAAGGACTTGAAGAAGCTGATGTTGGCCACTGGCGCCAACGAGGAATTGCTGCGCGCTGCCGAAGCCCTGATCAAGGCCTGCGAGCCCAAGCCGGGCCGGCCCTTCACCCGCGCCGAGGCCAACATCGTCGTGCCCGACGTGATGGTGATCAAGGCCGGCCGTGGCTGGAAGGCCGCGCTCAACCCCGACGTGATGCCCAAGCTGCGCATCAACGACCTCTACGCCCAGGCGATCCGCGGCCAGCGCAACGGCAGCGCGGCCGGGCTGTCGCAGCGGCTGCAGGAAGCGCGCTGGTTCATGAAGAACATCCTGCAGCGCTTCGACACCATCCTGCGCGTCAGCCAGGCCATCGTCGAGCGGCAAAAAGGCTTCTTCACCCATGGCGAGATCGCGATGAAGCCGCTGGTGCTGCGCGAGATCGCCGACGAGCTGGGCCTGCACGAGTCGACGATCTCGCGCGTGACCACCGCCAAGTACATGAACACGCCCTTCGGCACCTTCGAGTTGAAGTACTTCTTCGGCTCGTCGCTCAACACCGATGCCGGCGGCAACGCCAGCAGCACCGCGGTGCGGGCGCTGATCAAGCAGTTGGTCAGCTCGGAAGACCTGGCCAAGCCGCTGTCCGACAGCCAGCTCTCGGACATGCTGTCCGAGCAGGGCATCACGGTGGCACGGCGCACCGTGGCCAAATACCGCGAGGCGTTGAAGATCGCGCCCGCCAACCTGCGCAAGGCGCTATGAACTCCATCGACGACGCGCCAGGCTCGGCTGAAGCCCCCCTGGCACCCCCAGCCGCACCGGCAACCGGTGCGGCCGCCTCCCGGCGCAGGGCCGCGGTCGGCGACACCGCAGTCTCCTTGTTCCTGCCCTGCGCGGCCGGCGCCGAGGCGCTGCTGGCCGAGGAGGTGACGCGCCTGCTGGGCGCCGAGACCCCACGGCAGGTCGACCGCGGCGGCATACAGGTGATGGGCGACGCGATCGCCGCGATGCGGCTGAACCTGGAAAGCCGGCTGGCGCAACGCGTGCTGTGGCCGCTGGCCTTCGGGCCCTACGAGAACGAGCACGACCTGTACGCGCTGGCGCGCGGCGTGCCCTGGGGCGACTGGATCACGCCGGCCCAGACCTTCCGCATCGACACCACGGCGCAGCGCTCGCCGCTGCAAAGCCTGAATTTCGCGACGCTGCGGGTCAAGGACGCGGTCTGCGACGTGCTGCGCGACGCCACCGGCGAGCGCCCGAGCATAGACACCAAGTTCCCCGACCTGCCGCTGACGCTGTTCCTTTCGCCCACTCACGCCACGCTGTATGCCGACACCTCGGGCGAGGCGCTGTTCAAGCGCGGCTGGCGGGACGCGCAAGGCCTGAAGGGCGAGGCGCCGCTGAAGGAAACCCTGGCCGCGACGATGCTGGCCGCCGCCGGCTGGCAAGGCCAGGTCGAGGACGGCCCGCTGTTCGACCCCTGCTGCGGCGCCGGCACGATCGCGATCGAGGCCGCGCAGATCACCTGCGGTATCGCGCCCGGGCTGCAGCGGCGCTTTGCGTTCGAAAAGATGCTGCCTTTCCGCCCGCACCAGAACAGCTGGTCGCGGCTGAAGGACGCGGCGCGCGCGCGCCAGCATGCGCCCGCGGTGGCCATCTTCGCCGGGGACGTGTCGTTCCGGATGACCGACTTCGCGCAGCGCAACGCCGTTCGTGCCGGCGTGGCCGACGCCATCGAGTTCAAGACCGCCGACGCGTTGCAACGCCTGCCGCCGGCCCCCGGCGGCGTGCTCGTGATCAATCCGCCATATGGCGAACGCATCGCCCCGATGGGCTCGCGCGGCCAACGCACCACAGCGCCTGGCCACGACCACCGCGCCCAGCCTGCGCAATCCCGCGAAGGCTTCGAGGGCGGCGGCAGTTCGGCCGAGTTCTTCAGCCAGCTGGCCAGCCACTGGAAGCACCACTACGCCGGCTGGACGGCCTGGGTGCTGAGCCCGGACATGAAGCTGCCGCAAGCGCTGCGCCTGAAGGAGAACCGCCGCGTGCCGATGTGGAACGGCGCGATCGAATGCCGCTTGTTCCGCTTCGAGCTGGTGGCGGGGTCGGCCCGGCCACGGCCCGACGCCTTGCCGCCAGGCGCCTGAACCCGGCTCAGGCGGGCAGCGGCCGGCGCAGGCTAGCCAGCCAGCCCAGCGCGCCCGCCAGCAGCGCGATTGGCAGCAGCGCGCCCAGGTTCATCGCCGTCCAGCCCCCGGTGGTGACCAGCGCGCCGGATGAAAACGAGGTCACGGTCATCGTCGCGTAGACGCAGAAATCGAGTGCAGCCTGGGCTCTTGTCCGCTCCTCGGGCCGCCAGGCCTCGGTGGCCAGCGTGCTGCCGCCGATGTAGAGGAAGTTCCAGCCCACGCCCAGCACCAGCAGCGCGCCGACAAAATGCATCACGTCGGTACCGCTGAGCGCGAACATCACGCAGGCGATGTTGAGCACCAACCCGCTGGCCATCACCGGCAGCACGCCCAGGCGCTTGATCAGCTTGCCGGTGAAGAAGCTGGGCAGGTACATGCCCAGCACATGCCACTCCAGCACCAGCGCGGCGGCCGAGAACGGGTGGCTGCACTGCGCCATCGCGATCGGCGTGGCGGCCATCAGCAGGTTCATCACGCCGTAGCCGATCGCACAGGCCGCCGCCGCGATGATGAACACCGGCTGGCGCACGATCTCGGCCAGCGGCCGGCCCAGACGGACCGTGCCGCCCTGGCCGGCCAGCGGCGGGAAGGGGATGAAACCCATCAGCACCAGGCTGAGCGCGGCCACGCCCATCAGCGCCAGGTAAGCGCCGGCAAAGGGCTGGCTCAGCGCGTCGCGGCTCCAGTTGGCCAGATTGGGCCCGACCACGCCGCCGATGATGCCGCCGGCCAGCACCCAGGATATCGCGCGCTCCTTGAAGTCGGACCCGACCAGTTCGACCGCCGCGAAGCGGTAGAGCGAACCGTTGGCGTTGTAGTAACCGGCCACCAGCGTGGACGCGGTCAGCAGCCAGAAATTGCGCGTCAGCGCGGCCCAGGCGCAGACCCCGGCGCTGGCGATGGCCACCCCCAGGCCGAGCTGGAAAGCGCGCTGCCGGCCCCAGCGGCGCTGGTGGCGCGCGACCAGGCCGGTGGCGATCGCCCCGCCCGCCACATAGCCGGTGATGGGCAGCGTGGCCATCCAGGCGGTGGGCGCCAGCGCCAGCCCGACCAGGCCGTTGATCGCGACGAACACCACGTTGTTGACCAGCAGCAGGCCCTGGCACAGCGTCAGCAGCAGCAGGCGCGGGTTCACGCGGCAGCCTCCAGCGCGGCGATCACGGCCAGCGCGGCCAGCGGCGCGGTATCGGCGCGCAGCACGCGCGACCCCAGCGAGACCGGCACGAAGCCGGCTTCCCGCGCGCTGCGGATTTCGGCCGGGGCCAGACCACCTTCGGGGCCGCTGAGCAGGGTGATGGCGCCGGTCCGGACCGACCCCGATGGGCCTAGCCAACGCGCCAGCGGCAACGCGTCGGCGTCCAGGCTGAGCAGCAGCCGGTGGCCGGCGGCTTGTTGCGCCAGCAAGTCGCGCAGCGTGATCGGCAAGGCGATCTGGGGCACCCGGTTGCGGCCGCTCTGCTCGCAGGCCGCCACCGCGATCGCCTGCCAATGCGCGGCCTTGCGCTCGGCGCGCTCGCCTGCCAGGCGCAGCACCGAGCGCTCGCAGACCAGCGGCGCGATCGCAGCCACGCCCAGCTCGGTGGCTTTTTCGACCAGGCTGTCCATGCGCTCGTTGGCAGGCATGCCCAGCGCCAGCGTCACCGCGCCGGCCAGTTCACGCTCGACCGCGGCATGGGCCCGCAGACAGACGCTGACCGTCTTGCGTCCCATCTCCAGCACCTCGGCGCACCATTCGCCGCCACGGCCATCGAAGAGCTGGATCTCGGCGCCGGGTTGCAAGCGCAGCACCTGCACATGGCGGCTGGCGTTGGCCGGCAGCGCCAGTTCGACGCCGGGGGCCCAGCGGGGACCGGCAGGGTCGGGATCGATATGGAGGCGCGCAGGCATGGCAGGGCAGGCGTGGGTGACGCGTGGAAGGGGGGAATGCGGTCAGCCGACCCGGTGGCCGGACCGGGACTGCAGGCCGGGTTTCAGCCCGGGTCGACCAGGCGTCCGTGTGGCAAGGGGAAGTCCACGGCCTGGAGGGCGTCGGCCAGGGACATGCGCGCGGTGGCCTGGGGCGCTTCGGCAGGCCCACAGCCGCGCACCAGCGCCAGCCACTGCCCGGCGCTGCGCTGGACATCGATGATCAGCAACGGCTTGCTCGCCGGGCGCGACAGCACCCTGGCACCGATATCGGCGACGCCAGCAGGGTCGGTCAACGGCGGGCCTCACGCAGCTCACGCCGCAGTATCTTGCCCACCGTGGTCTTGGGCAGGTCGCCTCTGAACTCCACCACCTTGGGCCGCTTGTAACCGGTCAGGTTGGCCTCGCACCAGGCGCGCACCTCGGCCTCGGTCAGCGCCGGGTTCTTCTTGACGATCACCACCTTCACCGCCTCGCCGGCCTTCTCGTCAGGGATGCCGACCGCCGCGCACTCGAGCACGCCGGGCAGTTGGGACAGCACGTCCTCGATCTCGTTGGGGTAGACGTTGAAACCCGAGACCAGGATCATGTCCTTCTTGCGGTCGATGATGCGGAAGTAGCCGCGCTCGTCCATCAAGCCGATGTCGCCGGTGCGGAAGAATCCGTCGGCCGTCATCACCTTGGCGGTCTCGTCGGGGCGCTGCCAGTAACCGGCCATCACCTGCGGGCCGCGGATCGCGATCTCGCCGGCACTGCCTGGCTGCACCTCGGCGCCATCGTCGTCGAGCAGCGTGAGCTCGGTGCTGGGGATGGGCAGGCCTATCGAGCCCGTGAAGAAGGTGGTGTCGACCGGGTTGCAGGTCGCCGACGGGCTGGTCTCGGACAGCCCGTAGCCCTCGCAGATCGGGCAGCCGGTCTTGTCCAGCCACAGCCGGGCCGTGCCCTGGGTCACCGCCATGCCGCCGCCGACCGAGATCTTCAGCGCGCTCCAGTCGACCTTGTCGAAATCGGGGTGGTTGGCAATCGCCGTGAACAGCGTGTTGACCGCCGGAAAGCTGTGGAAGGGCTGGGCTGCCAGGTCCTTGAGCAGCGCCGGGATGTCGCGCGGATTGGCGATCAGAATGTTGCAGCCGCCCATGCGCAGGCCCAGCATCATGTTGGTGTTGAAACCGAAGATATGGTAGAGCGGCAGCGCGCAGACGGTGACGATCTGCACCCCGGCCGGGATCTTCTTCAGGGCCGGCTGGTACCAGGCCTCGGCCTGCAGGATGTTGGCCACCAGGTTGCGGTGCAGCAGCACCGCGCCCTTGCTGACGCCGGTGGTGCCGCCGGTGTACTGCAACACGGCGATGTCGTCGGGGCCCAGCTTGGGCGGCGCCAGGCTCATGCGGTGGCCCAGCGCAAGGGTGTCGTTGAAGCGTACGCTGGTCACCGCGGCGGGCAACTGGAAGGGCGGCACCAGCTTCTTGACGCGCCGCACCACATGGTTGACGAGCCCGCCCTTGAACCAGCCCAGCATGTCGCCCATCGCCGACAGCACCACCGTCTTGACCGGCACCTGCTCGATCACCTGGGCCAGCACGCCGGCGAAGTTCTCCAACACGACGATGGCCTTGGCGCCCGAATCCTTGAGCTGGTGCTCCAGTTCGCGCGGGGTGTAGAGCGGGTTGACGTTGACCACCACCAGGCCGGCGCGCAATACCGCCGCCACCGCCACCGGGTACTGCGGCACGTTGGGCATCATCAGCGCGACGCGGTCGCCCCGCACCAGTCCCGCGCCCTGCAGCCAGGCGGCCATCGCGCGCGACGCGTCGTCGATCTCGCCGAAACTGAAGGCCCGACCCATGAACTTGTAGGCGGGCAGGTCGCGGTACTTGTGCAAGCTCTCGTCGATCAACGCCACCAGCGAGGGGTAGACGTCGGTCTTGATCTCCGCCGGCACGCCAGCGGGGTATTGCTCAAGCCAGATCTTCTGCATCACATCACTCCAGGTCTGGCCTGGATTCTGACTGAAGGCTGACAGCGAATGGCTCAGGGGATTCGATAGCAGACAGGCCCGCGACGCCCGTCCTTGACATTGCGCAAGACCAAAACGACATTGACCGGCAGTGCCGGCCAATGTCTTGGCTGCAGCTGCGGCTACTCGATCGCCTTGACCATGTCCTCGACCACCTTCTTGGCGTCGCCGAAGACCATCATGGTCTTGTCCATGTAGAACAGCTCATTGTCGAGCCCGGCGTAACCGGCGGCCATCGAGCGCTTGTTGACGATGATGGTCTTGGCCTTGTAGGCCTCCAGAATCGGCATGCCGTAGATCGCGCTGCCCTTGATGTGGGCGGCAGGGTTGACCACGTCGTTGGCCCCCAGGATGATCGCGACGTCGGCCTGGCCGAACTCGCCGTTGATGTCCTCCATCTCGAACACCTGGTCGTAAGGCACCTCGGCCTCGGCCAGCAACACGTTCATGTGGCCTGGCATGCGGCCGGCCACCGGGTGGATCGCGTACTTGACCGTGATGCCTTTTTCGGTCAGCTTGGCCGCCAGTTCCTTGACCGCATGCTGGGCCCGCGCCACCGCCAGGCCGTAGCCCGGCACGATCACCACAGTCTCGGCATTGCCCAGCACGAAGGCGGCGTCATCGGCGCTGCCGCTCTTGACCGGACGCTGCACCGCCGCACCCGCCACCGCCGTGGTGGCCTCGCCACCGAAGCCGCCGCCAATGACGTTGAAGAAAGAGCGGTTCATCGCCTTGCACATGATGTAGCTCAGGATGGCACCCGACGACCCCACCAGGCTGCCGGCGACGATCAGCATCGCGTTGTTCAGGCTGAAGCCTATGCCCGCCGCCGCCCAGCCCGAGTAGCTGTTGAGCATGGACACCACCACCGGCATGTCGGCGCCGCCGATCGGGATGATCAGCGTCACGCCCAGCACGAAGGCCAGCACCAGCATGACCAGGAAGAAGGTGGTGCCGATCTCGTTGCTGCCGCTGAGCATGAAGGCCAGACCCAGTCCCAGCGTACCCAGACCGAGCAGCAGGTTGAGCTTGTGCTGGCCGGCGAACTGCACCGGCGCGCCCTGGAACAGGCGGAACTTGTAGGTGCCGCTGAGCTTGCCGAAAGCGATCACCGAGCCGCTGAAGGTGACGGCACCGATCGCCGCGCCCAGGAACAGTTCGAGCCGGTTGCCGGCCGGAATCGGTTCGCCCTTGGCCAGCCCGTGCAGCAGCGCGGCGGGCTCGACCACCGCGGCCACCGCGATGAACACCGCGGCCAGACCGATCATGCTGTGGAAGAAGGCCACCAGCTCGGGCATCTTGGTCATCTCGACCGTCTTGGCGCGGTAGGCGCCGTAGGCGCCACCAGCCAGCAGACCGACCAGCACCCAGACCATGCCGCCCGCGCCGCCCGCGGACAGCTTGACGATCAGCGCCGCAGTGGTCAGCACCGCGATGGCCATGCCTATCATGCCGAACAGGTTGCCGCGGATCGAACTGGTGGGATGGCTCAGGCCCTTGAGCGCCTGGATGAAGCAGACGCTGGCCACCAGGTAGAGCAATGTGACGAGGTTGAGACTCATGCCTTGTCTCCCGTCTTGGCCAGCCCGGGCGCCTTCTTGTCCTTCTTCCGGAACATCTCCAGCATGCGCCGGGTGACCAGGAAGCCGCCGAAGATGTTGACCGAGGCGAGCGCCACGGCCAGCACGCCCATGGTCCTGCCGAGCAGGGTTTCGGTCTGGGCGGCGGCGAGCATCGCGCCGACGATCACGATGGCCGAGATCGCGTTGGTCACCGCCATCAGCGGCGTGTGCAGTGCGGGGGTGACGGTCCAAACCACATGGTAGCCGACATAGATCGCCAGCACGAAGATGATCAGGTTGGTGATGGTGGGGCTGAGGATGTCCATGGCATTCACTTTCTCTTCACTTCACCGGACTGCGTCATCAGGCAAGCCGCCACGATGTCGTCGTCCATCGGCACGGTAACCGTGCCGTCCTTGGGCAATATGAGCTTGAGGAAATCAAGCACGTTGCGGGCGTACAGCGCCGACGCGTCGGCCGCCACCAGCGCGGCCAGGTTGGTCTCGCCGACGATCGTCACGCCATGCTTGACCACCGTCCGTCCGGCCTCGGACAGCGGGCAGTTGCCGCCGGTCATGCCGCCACTCGCGTCGGCGCCCTTGCCGGCGGCGATGTCGATGATCACCGAGCCCGGCTTCATAGACTTGACCATGGCCTCGGTCACCAATGTCGGCGCGGCACGGCCCGGGATCAGTGCGGTCGAGATCACGATGTCGGCCGCGGCGATGCGCTTGGCGACCTCGATCTGCTGGCGCGCCAGCCAGCTCGGCGGCATCGGCTTGGCGTAACCGCCGACACCGACCGCGGCATCACGCTCCTCGGGCGTGTCGTAGGACACCTCGATGAACTTGCCGCCCAGCGACTCGATCTGCTCCTTGACCGACGGCCGCACGTCGCTGGCCTCGATCACCGCGCCCAGCCGTTTGGCCGTGGCGATGGCCTGCAGCCCCGCCACCCCCACGCCCAGGATCACGACGCGCGCGGCCTTGACCGTGCCGGCCGCCGTCATCAGCATCGGGAAGAAGCGCTGGTACTTGTCGGCAGCGATCATCACCGCCTTGTAGCCGGCGATGTTGGCCTGGCTGCTCAGCACGTCCATGCTCTGGGCTCTGGTGGTGCGCGGCGCAGCCTCGAGCGCGAAGCTGGTCAGGCCGGCCTTGGCCAGCGCCACCAGCCCGGCGGCATCGAAGGGGTTGAGCATGCCCACCAGCGTGGCGCCGGTTTTCATCAGACCGAGCTCATCGGCCTGCGGCGAGCGCACCTTGAGCACCAAGTCGGCGCCCAGCGCACCGGCGCGGTCAGTGATCTCGGCGCCAGCGGCGAGGTAAGCCTCGTCGGTGACGCTGGCCGATACGCCCGCGCCTGCCTGGACGTGAACGGTATGGCCCTGGGCCGTCAACTTCTTGGCCGTCTCGGGGGTGACGGCCACGCGGGTTTCCCCTGCTACCGTCTCGAGCGGTACGCCTATGTGCATTCAGATCTCCTCACGGGTCCACCATCGGGACGGGCGGCACCTTCAAGAAGCTTACCCGACTTCATCGGGCTGTCCTTGTCGAGTGTCATGTCAGGACCGGCGGATACGATGCGCCGATGGCCGAACTCCGATGGAAACCCAGTGTCACGGTGGCAGCGATCGTCGAGCAAGGCGGCCGCTTTCTGCTGATCGAGGAACACACCCAAGAGGGGCTGAGGCTGAACAACCCGGCCGGCCACCTCGACCCGGGTGAGTCGCCGTTGCAGGGGGTCGTGCGCGAGTGCCTGGAGGAAACCGCATGCCACTTCGTGCCCCAGGCGCTGCTGGGCGTCTACCTGTCGCGCTTCGTGCGGCAGGCGCGCGACGACCGGCCGGGCGAGGACGTGACCTACCTGCGCTTCGCCTATGCCGGCACGGTGGGTGAGCCCGAACCCGGCCGGGCGCTGGACCAGGGCATCGTGCGCCGGCTGTGGCTGACGGCCGACGAGGTCCGGGCCAGCGCCGACCGCCACCGCAGCCCACTGGTGCTGCGCTGCATCGAGGACCATCTGGCAGGCGTGCGCCACCCGCTGGAGGTGGTGTGGGCCGATCCGTCGCTGGCCGCACCCGACGACCGACGCTGACCTCGGGCGCCAGCGGGGGACAATCCACCGAATGAAGCCCACCCGCGTGGTCGTCGGCCTGTCCGGCGGCGTCGATTCAGCCGTCACCGCCTGGCTGCTCAAGCAGCAGGGGCATGAGGTGACAGGCATCTTCATGAAGAACTGGGAGGACGACGACGACAGCGGCTACTGCTCGGCCAACGTCGACTTCGTCGATGCCGCCGCCGTCGCCGACGTGATCGGCATAGAGATCGAGCATGTCAATTTCGCAGCCGACTACCGCGACCGGGTGTTCGCCGAGTTCCTGCGCGAATACGAGGCCGGCCGCACGCCCAACCCGGACGTGCTGTGCAACGCCGAGATCAAGTTCAAGGCCTTTCTCGACCACGCGCTGCGGCTGGGCGCCGAAAAGATCGCCACCGGGCATTACGCGCGCGTCCGCGACCGCGGCGGCGCGTTCGAACTGCTCAAGGGCCTGGACCCGCTGAAGGACCAGAGCTATTTCCTGCACCGGCTGAACCAGGCGCAACTGGCCAAGACGATGTTCCCGATCGGCGAGTTGCCCAAGACCGAGGTTCGCCGCATCGCCGCCGAGATAGGCCTGCCGAACGCGAAGAAGAAGGACTCGACCGGCATCTGCTTCATCGGCGAACGGCCGTTCCGCGAGTTTCTCAACCGCTACCTCAGCCACCAGCCCGGGCCCATAGTCGATGAGCGCGGCCGCACCCTGGGCCAGCACCTGGGCCTGAGCTTCTACACCCTGGGCCAGCGCCAGGGGCTGGGCATAGGCGGCGTCAAGCCGCGTGGCGCGGCACGCGGCGCGGGCGACCATTCGCCCTGGTTCGTCGCGCGCAAGGACACCGAGCGCAACGCGCTGGTGGTCGTGCAAGGCCATGACCACCCCTGGCTGCAATCGGGCGCGCTGCGCTTCGACGATACCAGCTGGGTCGCGGGCCAGCCCCCGGCCGACGGGCCGCTGGCGGCCAAGTCGCGCTACCGGCAGGCCGACGCCGCCTGCCTGCTGGCCACGCTCGGCGACGGCAGTTTCGACCTGCGCTTCGCCGCGCCGCAGTGGGCAGTGACGCCCGGCCAGTCGGCGGTGCTGTACGACGGCGACATCTGCCTGGGCGGCGGTGTGATCGCCAGCGCGCAGTGAGCCTGGCCGCACCTTCAGACGGCGACAGGCCGCACAGGATTACCTATCAGATGTGACTATTGTCCTCACGGACAAGTCCGCTTGCGCGTTCAATCGATGGCAATGCGGGGCGAATCGACGAGTTCGACCCGACAGTCCGGTCGTCGGCCCGCGCCACGGCCGCCACGCCACGCCATGCCATGCCGCGTCCGCGAAGGTTCAAGATGCAGCCCCCCACCAAGAGATCGCTGCTGGCCCGTCTCGGCTGGCGCCGCCCGCGCGGGCGACCGCAGGAACCCGCCGACATGGGCACCGCTTTCGGCATGGAGCAAATGCTGGGCGAGCCGGCGCCGCAGCCACAAGCGTCCGTCCGACGGCGGTCCTGGCTGAGGGGCTGGTGGCGGGGCGGCGGCTTGCGCCGGGGCCGGTACTGAAACGAGGGCCTCAATTGAACCGTGACGTTTCCACCGTACACAGTTGGGTTACTCTTTGACCCGACAAGTCTGATCTTGCACTTGCCGCCTAGAATCCGTCTGTGACCCGTTTGAGCTTCCGACAAAAAGTCCATATCGCCCGCGAAGACGCGATCGTCAACACGGTGATGAGGCTGCTGGCAGAGAAGGGCTTCGACCAGATGACGGTCGACGAGGTGGCGGCCGATGTCGGCATCGCCAAGGCCAGCCTGTACAAGCACTTTGCGTCCAAGGAGGCGCTGGCGGCCGCCGCGATGGTGCAGGCCATAGGCCTGGCGCTGACACAGGTCGAATCCGAACAGGCCGTGGCCGGGGCCAGCGCGGTCGACAAACTCAAGGCCATCACGCGCTGGACACTGCAAACCCAGTTGGCGGGTGCGATGCCCACCTTGCCGGCGGAAAACTCGTCGCTGCGCAACGCGCTGATCGCCAACCGCGCCTACATGGACCGGCTGATGACGCTGAGCGACGAACTCGGCGCCTGGATCGTGCAGGCCCAGAGCGACGGCGCGATCGAGCGCCAACTGCCGCCCGAGGCTGTGCTGTTCACGATCTATGCCCGCGCCTGCGACCCGGTGCTGGGCTTCCTGAAGGCCGGCGGCCGTTACAGCGACGGACAGATCGTCGAATGGGTGATGGCCACCTGCTTCAACGGGCTGGCCGCGCGCGCCTGAACCGGGTCAGCGCACGATCAGCAGCGGCGTGGCGCAGCGCGCCATCACCTTGGCGGTGACCGAGCCCATCACCAGGCTGCCCAGAGCCCCGTGGCCATGCGAACCCATCATCAGCAGGTCGAACTGGCCCTTGTCGGCCAGCGCAGCGATGGCCTCGGCGGCCGGCCCCACCTTGGCAACGAATTCGGCCTCGATCTTCTGCTTGGAAAAGAAGCTGCGCAGCGGCTTGAACACCTTCTCGCTTTCTTCGGCGTAGTGGGCTTGCAACACCCCCTTGTCGAGCACCGCAGCGGCGCGCGGCGGCACGGCAGGCGCCACATGGAGCAAGGTGTAGCGGTGCGCGCCACCTAGCCATTCGTCGTGGGCAGCCAGGTAGGCGAGCATGCGCTTGGTGAACGGGCTGCCGTCCACGGGAACCAGAACCTTCATCGCCGCTGCTCCTGTATCGACCTTGTCGACAGAGTGTCGCACCGCCGCACCGGCGCGGTTTGTCAAAAGTCAAGCCGGGGCCGGCAGGCTGATCACCCGCAAGGGATCGAAGCCCTCGCACTCGCCCTTGCGCAGCAAGCCCCTGGCCTGCGAGACCACCCGCGTCGGCGCAAGGCCGGGGCGCGCCACGGCATAGTCCTGGCGGCAATGCAGGTGGCCATGCAGCCACAGGTCGGCCAGGCCGATCAGGTCGTCGTCGGCATTGCAGAAGCTGGCGGTGCCGGGCTGTTTGCCAAAGCGCGGGTCGGCGCTGCGCAAGCTGGGCGCGAAATGCGTGACGACGACCGTGCTGTCCCAGCCCGCGGCGTCGGCCGGCCCCGGGTTGGGCCGCTGCAACTCGGCCGCCAGCCAGGCGCGGCAGGCCAGCGACTCCTCGCGCAGAAGCTCGGGCGTGATGGCCTGGCCGGCGCGCTGCGCGGCCATCAGCTTCAGAAAATAGCCGGCCGCGCGCATCGCCCGGTCGCGCCCGGTGGGGCCGAAGAGCTCGAAATCCGACCAGCGCACCGTGCCCACGAAGCGCACCCGCCGGCCGGCGGCGCTGGTCAGCAACAGGCTTTCGCGCTCGATCAGCCGGATGCCGAAGCGGTCGCAGCGATCGCGCAGCGCGGGCCAGGCCTGCACCAGATCGCGGCCGTCGAACTCATGGTTGCCAGCGACCATCAGCACCGTCGCCGGCCAACCGGCAAAGCGCTCCAGCGCAGTCCAGTTGGCGTCGATGTCGCCCGCCAGCACCAGCACCTCGGCGCCCGGCGCCGGCTGGGGGTCGAAGGTCTCGGTTTCGAGGTGGAGGTCTGAAAACAGTTGCAGCCGCATGAGTCCACCAGGCCGGCCCAACGACGACTCCCGCTTGGCGGGGCTGAGGTCGGACCGAGCGAGCGCCTGCGCGCTCGCGAGTGCCGACCGAAGGACTCACCGCATGCTTGCGGCGAGGCGGCGCGGAGCGCCTGGGGTGCTGGTCAGCGGCTGCAGTGTAGGGCGGCAGGGGGGGCCGCCGCCCTTCAGACGATCAAGCCGCTTCGAGTTGTTGCTCGATGCGGGCCTTGGTCGCCAGCAGCTGCGCCGGCAGGCGACCGGCCAGTTGCGCGAACAACTCGCCATGCAGGCCGAGTTCGGTCAGCCAGGCGGCGCGGTCTATCGAGATCACCGACTGGTACTGGGCGCGGCTGAAGTCCAGGCCGGCCCAGTTCAGGTCGTCGTAACGCGGGCTGACGCCGAACACGCTTTCCTCGCCGCCGCCGCTGCCTTCGACGCGCTCGATCATCCACTTCAGCACGCGCATGTTGTCGCCATAGCCCGGCCAGACGAACTTGCCGTCGGCGCCCTTGCGGAACCAGTTGACGCAATAGACCTTGGGCAGCGCCGCCCCGCCCTGGGCCAGCTTGGCACCCAGCGCCAGCCAATGCGCGAAATGGTCACCCATGTGGTAGCCCATGAAGGGCAGCATCGCGAACGGGTCGCGCCGCACCTGGCCGACCGCGCCGGCCGCGGCCGCGGTGGTCTCCGAGCCCATCGTCGCGGCCATGTACACGCCCTCGGCCCAGTCGCGCGCCTCGGTGACCAGCGGCACGGTGGTCGAGCGCCGGCCGCCAAACATGAAGGCGTCGATGGGCACGCCCTCGGCGTTGTCCCAGTCGACGTCGAGCGCCGGGTTGTTGGTGGCGGCCACCGTGAAGCGCGAGTTCGGGTGCGCGGCCTTGGCGCCGGTCTCGCGGGCGATCTGCGGCGTCCAGTCTTTTCCCTGCCAATCGATCAGGTGGGCCGGAGTCTCGCCGTCGATGCCTTCCCACCAGACGTCGCCGTCGTCGGTCAGCGCGACGTTGGTGAAGATCACGTCCGACTTCAGCGAATCCATGCAGTTCGGATTGGTCTTGGTGTTGGTGCCCGGGGCGACGCCGAAGTAGCCCGACTCGGGGTTGATCGCGTGCAGCTTGCCGTCGGCGTTGGGCTTGATCCAGGCGATGTCGTCGCCGATGGTGGTGACCTTCCAGCCCTCGAAGCTGGTGGGTGGCACCAGCATCGCGAAGTTGGTCTTGCCGCAGGCGCTGGGGAAGGCGGCGGCGACGTGGTACTTTTTGCCCGCCGGGTTGGTCACGCCCAGGATCAGCATGTGCTCGGCCAGCCAGCCCTGGGCCCGGCCCATGTTGCTGGCGATGCGCAGCGCAAAACACTTCTTGCCCAGCAGCGCGTTGCCGCCGTAGCCCGAGCCGTAGCTCCAGATCTCGCGCGTCTCGGGGTAGTGGACGATGTACTTGGTCTTGTTGCAGGGCCAGGCGGCGCTTTTCTCGCCCGGCTGCAGCGGCGCACCCACGGTGTGCATGCAGGGCACGAAAGCGCCGTCGGTGCCCAGCACGTCGAACACCGCCCGGCCCATGCGCGTCATGATGCGCATGTTGACCGCCACATAGGGGCTGTCGGACAGTTCGATGCCGATGTGCGAGATATGCGAGCCCAGCGGTCCCATAGAGAACGGCACGACATACATCGTGCGACCCTTCATGCAGCCCGCAAACAGCGCCGGCGTGCCATCGGCCTGGCCGGTCTGCAGCAGGGCGCGCATCTCGGCCGGCGCCATCCAGTTGTTGGTCGGGCCGGCGTCGTCCTTCTGCTCGCAGCAGATGAAGGTGCGGTCTTCGACCCGCGCCACGTCGCTGGGGTCGCTGCAGGCCAGGAAACTGTTGGGTCGCAGCTCGGGGTTGAGCTTCTTGAAAGTGCCGCCCACCACCAGTTCGGCGCACAGCCGGTCGTACTCGTCCTGCGAGCCATCGCACCAGCTGACCGCGGCGGCGCCGGTCAGCGCGGCCATCTCGGCCACCCAGGCGACCAGGCGCGGGTGCCTGACATAGGCGGGCACGTTCAGGCTCACGCCTTCCATCACGGGCTGGTTCATCACAACTCCAATCATCAAGCAAGGTTTATGAAACGGGATTGAACAAGCCCCTGCCACCCAAGAGGGCTGGGGCTTGTTCAATGCCGTGTCGGGGACAGGCCTGACAGCAGGCCTGCCGGCAGGCGGTTACGGCGGGTTACACCGAAACCGGATGGACGGCTCCCAGCGGTAGCCGGGCGCGTATTGACAAACGAGTGTAATAGTCCGGTAACCAGGCCAACCCGGGGAGCCTGCAAATTCCGCATGAAGCATTGCGCGGCGACAGCCAGGAAGGCTGCGCCGCACGCCCGGCCGCCGCCGCGGGTGAAAATCGGCCTCCACCCACCCGAAGCGGTGCCGCTGCCGAATGCAACAGCGTTCCTGACGATCCAAGCCCATGAAAATCCTCAGCGTCTGCGTTGCCCGCAGTGAACTCCACCTGATCCAGGGCCAGAAGGTGCCCACAGCCATAGGCAAAAAGTCGGTCGCCGGCCCGGTGGCCGTGAACCCGCTTGGGCTGGACGGCGATGAGCAGGCCGACCTCAGCGTGCATGGCGGGCTGTCCAAGGCGATCTACGCCTACCCGGTGACGCACTACCCGTTCTGGCAGGGTGTGCGCGGCCAGGCCAGCGTGGCCGGCGCCGAGCAGGCCCTGCCGCATGGCTTTCTGGGCGAGAACCTGACCATCGAAGGCCTGTTCGAGGACAAGCTGTGGATAGGCGACCGGCTGCGGCTGCCGGGCTGCGTGCTGGCGGTCAGCGAGCCGCGCCAACCCTGCTTCAAGTTCAACCATGTGATGGGTTTTCCACAGGCCAGCAAGATGATGGCCGAGTCGGGCTATTGCGGCAGCTACCTGGCCGTGATCGAGTCCGGCAGCCTGCGCGCCGGTGACGAGATCGAACTGCTGCCGGGCCCGCGCGAGGTCAACCTGCGCGAGCTGTTCATGGCCAGGATGCGCCGGCGCCGTTGACCGACGCCGGGCGCCAGCCTCAAGGCGCCGCGGCGGTGTGCAGCGTCGGGTAGTCGGTGTAGCCGGAGGCGCCACCGCCGTACAGCGTGGCCGGCACCAGCTTGTTCAGCGGCGCGTCCTCGCGCAGCCGGCGCGTCAGGTCCGGGTTGGCGATGAAGGCCTTGCCAAAGGCCACCGCATCGGCCGCGCCCGAGGCCACGGCCTCGATCGCCATCACCCGGTCGTAGCCGTTGTTGACCAGCCAGGGTCCGCCGTAGACCGCGCGCAGCGCGGCGTAGTCGAAGGGTTTGACGCCCTTGTCGCTCAGGTCGCGTGCGCCACCGGTCTGGCCTTCGATCAGGTGCAGAAAGGCCAGCTTGAGCGGCGCCAGCGCGCTCACCACATGCCCGTACAAGGCCTGCGCATCGCTGTCCTGCGCCGCGTCGTTGACCGGGGTGACAGGCGACAGGCGCAGACCGGTGCGGCCGCCGCCGATCTCGGCCACCACCGCCTGCATCACCTCGACCAGCAGCCGGGCGCGGTTGGCGATCGATCCGCCGTAGGCATCGCTGCGGTCGTTGATGCTGTCGCGCAGGAACTGCTCGAGCAGGTAGCCGTTGGCACCATGCACCTCGACGCCGTCGAAGCCGGCATCGATGGCGCAGCGCGCGGCGTGGCGGTAGGCGGCGATGACGCCGGGAATCTCGTCGGTGCGCAGCGCCCGCGGGGTCGAGCAGTCGACGAAGCCCTCGGTGGTGAAGGTCTTGCCGAGCGCCGGGCGTGCCGTGCTCGAGACCGGTGCCACGCCGCCCGGCTGCAGGCTGACATGCGAGATCCGGCCCACATGCCAGAGCTGGATCACGATGCGCCCGCCGGCGCCGTGCACCGCGTCGGTGATCTTGCGCCAGCCCGCCACCTGCTCGGGCGTGTGGATGCCGGGCGTGTCGAGGTAGCCCTGGCCTTCGGCGCAGATCTGCGCGGCCTCGGTGATGATCAGGCCGGCGCCCGTCACCGGGTCGGCGCGCTGGGTGTAGTACTCGCGCATCAAATCGTTGGGCAACTGGCCAACGGCCCGGTTGCGCGTCAACGGGGCCATCACAATGCGGTTGGCCAGGGCGATGTCGCCGAAGTGAATAGGGTCGAAGAGGGATGTCATGGGCGAAATCCTAACGCCGCCCGCCGAACCCGTCTGTGCGCCACGCGACAGCGGCCGGGATGACGCAACAATGCGGCTGCCATGACCGACACCGACCGAAGCGCCACACCGCCCAGCCCGCCACCCGCCTCGGACTGGCCTGAGCCCGGCCGCGGGCAGGCGGCCAGGCCTTCGCCAGGCAGCGATCCGTCCGCAGTGGACGGCCCGCTGTCCGGAACTCAGCCCGGCCGCGGGCAGGCGGCCGGGCCTTCGCCAGGCAGCGGTCCGTCCGCAGGGGACGGCCCGCTGTCCGGGCTCAGAGTGCTGGAACTCGGGCAACTGATCGCCGGGCCGTTTGCCGGCAAGACGCTGGCCGACTTCGGCGCCGACGTGGTCAAGGTCGAGCCGCCCGGCGACGGCGACCCGCTGCGCAAGTGGCGGCTGCTGCACGACGGCACCAGCGTCTGGTGGCAGGTGCAGAGCCGCAACAAGCGCAGCGTGGTGCTGGACTTGCGCACCGACGCCGGCCGTGCCGACGCCCGCCGTCTGGCCGCCGAGGCCGACGTGCTGATCGAGAACTTCAAGCCCGGCACACTGGAGAAATGGGGCCTGGGCTACGAGTCCCTGGCGGCTGACAACCCCGGCCTGATCATGCTGCGCATCAGCGGCTACGGCCAGACCGGCCCCTACCGCGACCTGCCCGGCTTCGCGGTGGTGGCCGAGGCGATGGGCGGCTTGCGCCACCTGATGGGCGAGCCCGGCCGGGTGCCGGTGCGCGCCGGCGTCAGCCTGGGCGACACGCTGGCCGCGCTGCACGGCGTGATCGGCGTGCTGCTGGCGCTGCAAGCGCGCCAGCGCAGCGTCGGCCCCGACGCGCCCAAGGGCCGCGGCCAGGTGGTCGATGTCGCGCTGTATGAATCGGTCTTCAACTGCATGGAAAGCCTGCTGCCCGAGTACAGCGCCTTCGGCGCGGTGCGCCAGCCGGCCGGGTCGGCCTTGCCCGGCATCGCGCCCAGCAACGCCTACCGCTGCGCCGACGGCCAGGTGGTGATAGGCGGCAATGGCGACTCGATCTTCAAGCGCCTGATGCAGGCCATAGGCCGCGACGACCTGGGCGCCGACCCGGGGCTGGCCGACAACGCCCAGCGCGCTGCAAGAGTCGACGAACTCGACGCCGCGATCACCGCCTGGACCGTGCGGCGCAAGGTTGACGAAGTGGTGGCCACGCTGCAGGCCGCCAGCGTGCCGGCCGGCCGCATCTACACCGTGGCCGACATCGCCACCGACCCGCATTTCCTGGCGCGCGGCATGATCCAGACCGTCACCGTCACCGGCGCCGACGGCCTGACCCTGGCCGTGCCGGGCATCGTGCCCAAACTCAGCGCGACGCCGGGCGCGATCCGCAGCCCGGCGCCAACGCTGGGCCAGCACACGGTCGAGGTATTGGGCGCGCGGCGGGGCCCAGACGCGGCGGCTTGAGGCTGGCGCGCCTCGGGTACAGACAGGGCAGGGCTGGCCGCGCCGCGGTGTTCAAGCCCCCACTACAGTGGACCCCTCAACCCGCCCGGGAGCCCGCTTGCACCACACCACCACCGACCAGCCCAACCAGTTCGACCTGCTGCGCCAGCGCCGCTTCGCGCCCTTCTTCTGGACCCAGTTCCTGGGCGCGGGCAATGACAACCTGTTCAAGTTCGCCTTCACCGTGATGGTGACCTACCAGTTGCAGGTGGCCTGGCTGCCGCCGGCGCTGGCCGGGCTGGTCATCGGCGCGCTGTTCATCCTGCCCTTCGTGCTGTTCTCGGCCACCAGCGGCCAGTTGGCCGACAAGTTGGAGAAGACCCGCATCATCCGCTTCGTCAAGACGCTGGAGATCGCCATCATGGCCGCGGCCGCGCTGGGCTTCATGACCCACAACGTGCTGCTGCTGCTGGGCTGCGTCTTCATGATGGGGCTGCATTCCACGCTGTTCGGGCCGGTCAAGTTCGCCTACCTGCCGCAGCACCTGTCCGAGCGCGAGATCACCGGCGGCAACGGCATGGTCGAGATGGGCACCTTCGTCGCCATCCTGCTCGGCAACCTGGCCGGCGGCTTGCTTATCGCGCTGCCCGGCGTGGGCGCGACCTGGGTGGCCGTGGCCTGCGTCGCCAGCGCGCTGCTCGGCCGCCTGGTGGCGCAGGGCGTGCCGCTGTCGCCGGCCACCGACCCGGCACTGCAGATTAACTGGAACCCGCTGTCCGAGACCTGGCGCAACCTGCGGCTGGCGCGCGAGAACATCGTCGTGTTCCGCTCGCTGCTGGGCATCAGCTGGATGTGGTTCTTCGGCGCGGTCTTCCTGGCCAACTTTCCGGTCTTCGCCAAGGAGGTGCTGCACGGCGACGAGCATGTGGCCTCGCTGCTGCTGGTGGTGTTTTCGGTCGGCATAGGCCTGGGCTCGCTGGCCTGCGAGATGCTGTCGCGCCGCCATGTCGAGATCGGCCTGGTGCCGGCCGGAGCCATCGGCATGAGCCTGTTCGCGGTCGACCTGTACTTCGCGTCGCGCGGCCTGCCGCCGGTCGGCTCGCAGACGGTGACGCAGTTCATCGCCCAGCCCGCCCATTGGCGCGTGATGGCCGACCTGGGCCTGCTGGCGCTGAGCGCCGGGCTGTACTCGGTGCCGATGTACGCGCTGATCCAGCTGCGCAGCCAGCCCACGCACCGGGCGCGCATCATCGCCGCCAACAACATCCTCAACGCGCTGTTCATGATCGTCAGCTCGGTGGGCGCGGGCGCGATGCTGGGCGCTGGGTTCTCGGTGCCGCAGGTGTTTCTGGCCACCGGCCTGCTCAATGCCGCGGTGGGCGTCTACATCTTCCTGCTGGTGCCCGAGTACCTGCTGCGCTTCGTCGCCTTTTTGCTGTCGCGGGCGATGTACCGCTTCCGGGTGCAAGGCGACGAGCACATCCCGACCAGCGGCGCGGCCATCGTGGTCTGCAACCATGTCAGCACTGTGGATGCACTGCTGCTGATGGCCGCCAGCCCGCGGCCGATGCGCTTCCTGATGGACCACCGCATCTTCTCGGTGCCGGTGCTGGGCTGGCTGTTCAAGCTGGCCAAGGCGATCCCGATCGCGCCGCAGGCCGAGAACCCGGCGGCCTATGCCGCGGCCTTCGACACCGCAGACCAGGTTCTGGCCGATGGCGACCTGCTGTGTCTGTTCCCGGAAGGCGGCATCACCCGCGACGGCACGCTGCAGGCCTTCAAGCCCGGCGTGATGAAGATCCTGGCCCGGCGCCCGGTGCCGGTGGTGCCGGTGGCGCTGACCCATCTGTGGGGCTCTTACTTCTCGCGCATCGAGGGTGGCGTGGCGATGGTGCGGCCGCTGCGACGCGGCCTGTTCAGCGCCGTCGGCCTGGTCGCCGGGCCGGCGCTGGCACCGGCCGAGGTGACGCCCGAAGTGCTGCACGCCCGGGTGCTGGCGCTGTCGCAGGCAGGCTGAAGGCGTGCGATTGCCCATGCCCGGCACGCCACGGAGCGGGCTGCGGCGCGGGCGGTCCGCTACAGTCGGTCGGAAACCTGACCGGGTGCGGTATGACGGCTTGCGCCTGGCGACCGACCCCACCGACCCCATCGATCCACGCACCAAGCCCCATGAACCTGTCCCGCGCCGCGCTGGTCCGATTGTTGCCCTTCGTTGCCTTCATGGCCTTGCTCGCACTGCGCGGCATGGCGCCGGCGGACGGGCGCTGGGGCTTGGACACGCGCTGGCTCTACGGCCTGAACCTGCTGGTGGTGGGCGGCCTGCTGCTGGCCTGGTGGCGCGAGTACGGTGAGCTCGACAGGCAGAACCTGCCCGACGCCGGCGAATCGGCGCTGTCGGTGGCCGTCGGCTTGCTGGTGTTCGGGCTCTGGATCCACCTCGACGCGCCGTGGATGCAGATCGGCGAGTCCGCCGCCGCTTTCGTGCCGGTGGATGCACAAGGCCAACGCGACTGGGCGCTGATCGCCGTGCGCTGGCTGGGCGCGGCGCTGCTGGTGCCGGTGATGGAAGAGCTGTTCTGGCGCTCGTTCCTGATGCGCTGGCTGCAGGCGCCGGTGTTCGAAGGGGTGGACCCGCGCCGCGTCGGCTTCAAGGCGGTGGCGCTGTCGACCTTCGTCTTCATGCTGGCCCACCCGCTGTGGCTGGCCGCGATCGTGGCCGGTCTGGCCTACGCGCTGCTGTACCGCCGCACCGCCAAGCTGTGGACCGCCGTGATCGCCCATGGCGTGACCAACGGCGCGCTCGGCCTGTGGGTGATCTCGACCGGGCAGTGGCAGTTCTGGTGAGCGCCGCACGCGTTTCAGGGCGGGCCCGCCAGAAGCCCGCGCTTCAGCCGCGGCGCCAGCGGGCCCAGCGCTGGCGCGCCAGCCGCTTGAACGCGCGCGCCGTTCGCCAGGCCCAGGACATCCGCACCCGCGCCAGCAGCGCCGCTTTCCAGCCCACCCAGCGCCGGTAGAGCGTTGCAAACCAGGGCATGCTCAGCAAAGCCGGGCGGGTCAGCGTGAACAGGCGGGCAACGATCGCCGTGCCCACCAGCTTGGCCAGCACGATCAACAGCAGGCCCAGGACGCGCTGGCCCTGGCCGATCAGCCACAGCGCGCCCAGCTTGACCGGCAGCAGCAGCAGCGCGGGCAGCAAAAACACCACCAGCGCGGCGCGCGGCGGCAGCCGCACGATCAACGCTTCGAGCTGGCGCAGCAGCGGCAGTCGGCCGATGCGGGCCAGCGCCCGCTGCAGCGGCTCCCAGCCCCATTCCTCGAACAGGATCAGCAGCGCCAGCAGCGCGCCCACCGCCCGGCTGAGCGCGCGCGCCAGCGCACGCAAACCGTCGCCGAGCAGGGACCGCCTCATCGTCGCGCCCGGTCAGGCGTGGGGCACTTCGGCGGCCAGGCCGGGCGCCGACGCCTCGATCGCGGCCTGGATCGCGCCCAGCCAATCGGCCAGGCGCTCGCCCTGCAGGTAGGCCCGGCCGCCCTCGCCGTCACCCAGGCCGCGCGGCGCGTCGGTGCGCTGCGCCAGGGTGTCGAACAGGCCGGCCTCCAGGCTGTCCTGCGCCACCAGGTAGAGCCACTGCTGGCCGGGCGCGGTCTGGCCACGCGGGCCGGCCGGGCTGCGCCGGGTGCGCCAGGGCACACCCGCCTGCAGCACGGCGTCCAGCCCGGCCGGCAGCGCGTCGGTGGGCAGCAGCAGCTGCACCCCGGCCGGCGCGTCCAGCACCGCGGCCAGCTGGTCGCGGTCGGCCGACGAGGCGCACAGCAAGGCCACCTGCAGCGGACCGCTGGCCTGCCACAGCGCCAGTTGCGCGGCCAGCGCCTGCACGGTGGCCTCGGCCAGCGCGCTGGCCGGGTCGGTGGGATCGGCGCGCTGGCAGGCCAATTGCGCCGCGCGCAGCGCCTGCGACAAGCGCCACTGGTCGGCGTCGCTGAGGTAGCCGCTGCGCTGCCAGCCTGCCAGCAACCGCCGCGCAAGACCCAGCTGCCGGTCATGCGCGTCACGCTGGCCCGGCGCCAGCACCACCAGACGCTCGCTGTGCACCAGCGCCGGCAACTGGTCGTGCAGGTCCTCGCGCGATCGCTGCAGCATCAGCCGCGACAGGCTGGCAGTCAGCCGCTCGATGTCGGCGTCGCTCAGCGCGCGCCCCTGCTCGGCAGCGGACTGCAACTCGTGCAGCGCCGCCAGCGGGCCCAGGCCCTGGTCGTCGAGCCAGCCAACGATGGCGTCCATCAGCGCCGGCTGCTCGGCCAGCGGCGCGCCGCACAGCACCAGCGCATGGGGCGACTGCAGCGCGGCCCAGTCCTCGGCGCGCAAGGCCAGATGCTGCGGCTCGTCGACGACGATCAGGTCGGGCGCCCAGCGCTCGAGGTGGGCGGCGTCGCTGGCCAGCGCCTCGGGCGACAGGATGCGCACGCCGGCCGCGGTCGACCACAGCGCCTGGCGCTGGTGCAGACCCCCGTCCATCAGCTGGGCCTCGGACCCGGCATCGAAGCGGCGCCAGGCGCGTTGCCAGGCGGCGCGCTGGGCTGGCGCGCACAGCACCAGCACCCGTTCGACACCGAAGTGGCGGCGCCACAGCGCCGCCGCGGCGATCGCCTGCACGCCCTTGCCCAGGCCGCGCTCGTCGGCGATCAGCGCCCGGCCTGCGACCACGGCAAACAGCGCACCCTCGGCCTGATATTGCGGCAGCGGCGAGCGCAGCAACTGGCGCAGGCCGGCTCCAGCCGGGCCGTCGGCATAGGCGGCCTCCAGCAGCGCCAGCCGGGTGCGGGCGTCGCGGTGGGCCGCCAGGTAGGGCCAGACCGCGTCGTCGACCCGCAGCGCATGGCCGGCTTCGGCAGCCAACCGCAGCAGCGTGGGCAGCGCGCTGTCATCGTCGGGCGGCAGATGCTGCTGGTCGTCGAGCCGCTGCTGCGCGGCTTGCAGCAGCGACGGCGGGCAGGCATGGCCGGGCTGCCAGGCCAGCCAGCGCTGGTCGCCGTCGATCAGCACGACCGCGCTGTGCGCCGGGCCGGTCGGGGCGGCCACCTGGGCGGTCTCGGTCACGACCGGCGCGGGTTCGGCGACCGGCGCCGCGGGCCGCCGGGGCGGGCGCTGGCGGCTCCTGGGCTGGGCCGGCGCTGGCGCCGGCAGATCGACGACTGCGGTGGACGCGGTCTCGGGCGCTGCCGGGGCTGCGACGGCTTCAGGCGCAGCGGCCGGCGGCTCGACCGGCGCGGCAGCGACTGCAACAGGCACCGTGGCGGCGGCCAGTTCGACATCGGCCACCGGTGCCGGTGCCGGACGGGGCTTGGGCTTGCGGGCCGGTGCATCGGCGGCGCGGGCCGGCGGCACCGGCGGCGCGACGACTTCAATCGGCGGGGCCTTGGGTTGGCGGGCGATCGCCTTGTCGGCAGGCGTGGGCTTGGCCGTCGCCTTCCTGGCAGCCGCCTTGCTGGCGACCACCGGCTCGGCAAGCACCGGTTCCACAATCACCTGGCTGACGACCGCCTTCTTGGCAAGCGCCTTCTTGGCGGCCACCGGGGCGACGACCACCGGCTCGGCGGTCACCGGTTCGGCAATCACCTTGCTGGCAACAGCCTTCCTGGCAACCGCCTTCTTGGCCACGACCTTCTCGACAGCGACCGGCTCGGCCACCACTGGCTTGACTGCAGACCGCTTGGCAACGGCCGGCTTGGCGACGGCCTTCACGGCGGCCACCTTCTTCGCCGGCGCCTTTGCTGGCGTCAGCGGTTCGGCCT
>CANGHK010000001.1 GCA_947453625.1 Burkholderiales bacterium | reverse complement strand
TTTGGTAGGCCGTGTAGGACTTGAACCTACGACCAAAGGATTATGAGTCCTCTGCTCTAACCAACTGAGCTAACGGCCCGCTGCGGATGCGGCAGAAGCGTGATTGTAGAAGGCGCGCCCCAGACCTGCTGGCGCACGGGGCCGATCACGCGCTACTTCGGCCCCGACAGCGCGTTGCCGACCAGCCTGGCGGTGATGTCGACCAGCTGGATCATGCGTTCGTAGGCCATCCGGGTCGGGCCTATCACGCCCAGCGTGCCGACGATGCGGCCGTCCACCTCGTAGGGCGCCGAGACGATGGACAAGTCCTCGTAGGGCACCACGCCCGACTCGCCGCCGATGTAGATGCGCACGCCCTCGGCGCGGCTGGAGTTCTCCAGCAGCCGCATCAGCTCGGTCTTCTGCTCGAACAGGTCGAACATCTTGCGCAGGCTGCCCAGATCGTTGCCGAAGTCCTGCACGCCCAGCAGGTTGCGCTCGCCCGAGACCACCAGTTGCTCGGTGTTGTCGGCCAGTGCTTCGGTGCCGGCCTGCACCGCGGCCTGCATCAGCTGCGCGATCTCGCCGCGCAGGGTGTCGATCTCTTGGCGCAGTTTCTGCTGCACCTCGTCGATCGCCAGCCCGGCGTAATGGGTGTTGAGGTAGTTGGTGGCCTCGACCAGCTCGCTGGGCGCGTAATCGCGGGCGGTGAAGACGACGCGGTTCTGCACGTCGCCCTCGGGCGAGACCAGGATCACCAGCAGCCGGCGCTCGCCCAGGCGCAGGAACTCGATGTGGTGGAAGACGCTGGCGCGCTTGGGCGCCGTCACCACGCCGACGAAGTGCGACAGGTTGCTCAACAGGTGCGCGGCCTGGGCGATCACGCGCTGCGGCTGGTCGGGTTGCAGTTGCTCGCGCACCCCGGCCATCTCGGGCGACATCAGGTGCAGGTCGACCGGCCGCGCCGTCAGCATGGTGTCGACGAACAGCCGGTAGCCGCGCGCCGTGGGGATGCGCCCGGCGCTGGTGTGCGGGCTGGCGATCAGGCCGAGTTCTTCCAGGTCGGCCATCACGTTGCGGATGGTGGCCGGCGACAACTCCAGCCCGCTGGCCCGCGAGAGCGTGCGCGACCCCACCGGCTGGCCGTCGACGATGTAGCGTTCGACCAGGGTCTTGAGCAGGCTGCGGGATCGCTCGTCCATGGGGTTGTGTGAGGGCTGATTTCATTGTAAGGAAAGCGCCGCGCGCGCTCGCCGCCACACGCTCACCCCTGTGGTGTAATTCGGCGCATGCCCCGTCGATTCCATCATGCTGCGCTGGTCGGCAAATACCAGGCCGATGGCATCAGGCCGCTGCTCGAAGAGATCGCCCAATTCCTGGCGCGGCTCGGGCTGGAGGTTTCGTTCGAGCGCCAGACGGCCTACAACACCGGTGTCAGCGACCACGACGCGCTGACGCTCGAGCAGATCGGCGCGCAGTGCGATCTGGCGGTGGTGGTGGGCGGTGACGGCACGATGCTGGGGCTGGCCCGTGAACTGGCGCGCTTCAACGTGCCGGTGGTGGGCATCAACCAGGGCCGGCTGGGCTTCATCACCGACGTGCCCATCGGCCACTTCCGCGAGGCCCTGGCGCCGATGATCGCGGGCGACTACGAGGAAGATTTCCGCGCCATGATCGAGGGCGAAGTTTGGCGCGACGGCGAGTGCATCTTCGAGGGGCTGTCGATGAACGACGTGGTGGTCAGCCGCGGCGCCACCGCCAGCATGGTCGAGTTGCGGGTCGACATCGGCGACGAGTTCATCGCCAACATGCGCGCCGATGGCTTGATCGTGGCCTCGCCCACCGGCTCCACAGCCTATGCGCTGTCGGCCGGCGGGCCCATCCTGCACCCGGGCATCGCCGGCTGGGTGGTCGTGCCCATCGCCTCGCACACCCTGAGCAACCGGCCCATCGTGCTGCCCGACACCGCGCCGCTGCGCATCACCGTGGTGGCCGGGCGCGATGCCTCGGCCAACTTCGACATGCAGGGCCTGGCCAGCCTGTTGCACGGCGACCAGGTGCGGGTGCAGCGCTCGGCGCACAAGGTTCGTTTCCTGCACCCGCGGGGCTGGAGCTATTACGCCACGCTGCGGCGCAAGCTGCGCTGGTACGAGGGTGTGGTGTGACGCCCTCCCGAAGAGCCTTCGGCTGCCCAGCTCGCGGCTTGCAGGCCGCTAGGACTCGCCAGCGGCCCGGCGGAGCCGGCTCCGCGGTGTTTGCTTGCTGGCGTCCGACGCTTGCGTCCAGGGTGGCGACTGCCGTGTTGGAGGACTGACATGCTCAGGCGGATCGCGCTGCGCGATTTCGTCATCGTGCCGGCGCTCGAGCTCGAGTTTCACGCCGGCTTCTCGGTGCTGACCGGCGAGACCGGCGCCGGCAAGTCGATCCTGGTCGACGCCTTGCAACTGGCCCTGGGCAGCCGTGGCGATGTCGGCGTGGTGCGCGAGGGGGCGGCCCGGGCCGAGATCAGCGCCGAGTTCGACCGCCCGGCCGCGCTGGCCGGTTGGCTGGAGGAGGGCGGCTTTGCCCCGGTGGAGGAGCCTGACGCCGACCCGTCCGGCCTGCTGCTGCGGCGCACGGTCGACGCGCAGGGCAAGAGCCGGGCCTGGATCAACGGCAGCCCGGCCACGGTGACGCAGTTGCGCGAGGTGGCCGACCACCTGCTCGACATCCACGGCCAGCATGCCTGGCAGAGCCTGACCCGCGCCTCGGCCACGCGCGAGCTGGTCGATGCGCAAGCGGGGCTCAGCACCACCGACCTGGCCGGCCGCTTCGCGGCGCGCAAGGCCGCCGCCGAGGCGCTGGCGCGCGCCCGCGAGCGCAGCGACGAGATCGCCCGCGAGCGCGAGCGCCTGGCCTGGCAGATCAGCGAGCTGGAAAGACTCGGCCCCAACGAGGACGAATGGCCCGCCCTGTCGGAAGAGCACCAGCGCCTGGCCCATGCCCAGGCCTTGATGGACGCCGCGCGCCGCGCCCTCGATGACGTCGCCGATGCCGAGCGGGCCAATGCCGAGGCCCTGACCAGCCGGGCCATCGACGGCCTGGCCGATGTGGCGCAATACGATGGCCGTACAGTGCCGATCATCGAGGCCTTGCAGGGCGCGCTGGCGCAGTTGCAGGACGCGGCCCGTTCGCTCAATGCCTACCTGGGGCGGGAGGACGCCGATCCCGGTCGGCTGGCCGAGCTCGACCAGCGCATGTCGGCCTGGATGAGTCTGGCGCGCCGCTACCGCAGGCCGCCCGACCAACTTCCGGCGCTGCTGGCGCAGTGGCGCAGTGAACTGCAGGCGCTGGACGATGCGCTCGACACCGCGGCCTTGCAGGCTGCGCTGCAGGCGGCCGATCAGCATTACCTGGCCGAGGCGCGCCGCATCAGCGCCTTGCGCGCGGCCGCCGCCGCGCCGCTGGCCGCCGCCGTCACCCAGGCGATGCAGGGCCTGGGCCTGGCGGGCGGGCGCTTCGAGGTGGTGCTGACGGCGCTGTCCACGCCGCAGTCGCAGGGGCTGGAGGCGGTCGAGTTCCAGGTCGCGGGCCATGCCGGCAGCACGCCGCGGCCGCTGGCCCGGGTGGCTTCGGGCGGCGAACTGTCGCGGCTGGCGCTGGCGATCGCCGTGACGACCCTGAACAAGCCCGCCAAGGGTGGCCCCGATGCCGGCGCCGACACCTTGATCTTCGACGAGATAGACGCCGGCATAGGCGGCGCGGTCGGCGATACCGTGGGCGCGCTGATGAAGCGGCTGGGCAGCCAGCGCCAGGTGCTGGCCGTCACCCACCTGCCGCAGGTCGCGGCTTGTGCCGACCACCACTATGTCGTCAGCAAGGCGCTGCAGGCCGACGGCAGCACCGCCAGCAGCGTGGTGGCGGTGGTCGGCCAGGCCCGCGCTGCCGAGGTGGCGCGCATGCTGGGCGGCGAGCACCTGCCCGACACCAGCCTGGCCCATGCCCAGGCCATGCTGGGCCAGGCGCCGCGGCCGGATGGCGACGCGTCCGCCCTCAAATCCACCGTTTCTCCCGACCTCAGGCGCAGCCCGACATGACACCCGCACCAAGCTTGTTGACCGACCCGGCCTTGCGCGAGCTGGTGCTGATCACCGGCATCTCGGGCTCGGGCAAGTCGGTGGCGCTGCATGCGCTCGAAGACGCCGGCTTCTTCTGCGTCGACAACCTGCCACCCGAGCTGCTGCGCGAGTACATGCGGCTGGCCCACCCGCGCTACACCCAGCGCGTGGCGATTGCGGTCGACGTGCGCGCCGCGGGATCGCTGCCGGCGCTGCTGCCCTTGGTCGACGAGCTGCGTGCCGATGGCGTGACGATCCGGCCGCTGTTTCTCGACGCCAGCACCGACACCCTGGTGCGGCGCTTCTCCGAGACTAGGCGCCCGCATCCCTTGAGTCAGCCCGAGAGCGGCGTCAGCGTGCAGCATGCGCTGATCGAGGCGATCGAGCTCGAGCGCCTGATGCTGGCCGAGTTGCGCGAGGTCTCCACCGTCATCGACACCAGCACGCTGCGGCCGGCCGGGCTGCGCCGCCATGTGCGCAACCTGGTGTCGCATTCCAGCAGCCGCCTGACCCTGGTGTTCGAGAGCTTTGCCTTCAAGTACGGCGTGCCGCTGGATGCCGATTACGTCTTCGACGTGCGGGTGCTGCCCAACCCGCATTACGTCCGCGAACTGCGCCCCTTGTCGGGCCGCGATCCGGAGGTCGCCCAGTTCCTGGGTGAACAACCCGAGGCGGCCGAGATGCTGGGCCAGATCGAGACCTTTCTGCGGCGCTGGCTGCCGGCGCTGGCCACCGACCAGCGCGGCTATGTCACGGTGGCGATAGGCTGCACCGGGGGTCAGCACCGCTCGGTCTACATGGTCGAGCAGCTCGGCCTGCGCTTTGCCGACCACGGTGCGACCGTGATCCGACACCGCGAACTCGATGCCCTGGATTGAGCCCGCCGGCGCCCGCCATCCCCCCTCAACCCTGCCGCCACCCTCAGCCCCGTCATGACCCCTGACACCTGGACCGACCTGCCGCTGTTTCCGCTGCAGACGGTGTTGTTCCCCGGCGGCCTGCTGCAACTCAAGGTCTTCGAGGCGCGCTACCTCGACCTGATCAGCCATTGCCTGCGCGCCAATCTGCCTTTCGGCGTGGCCTGCATAGTCCAGGGCAGCGAGTTGCGCAGCGCCACGGACAAGCCCCGGCTCGAGTCGACCGCCGTGCTGGCCCACCTGCAGGACGTTGACGCCGAGCAGGCGGGCATCCTGCGCGTCAGTTGCCTGGGCGGGCGCCGCGTGCTGCTGGGCAGCCCGCGCCAGCGGGCCGACGGCCTGTGGCTGTCCGACGCCCTGGCCGGTCCCGAAGACCTGCCCGCCGCGGTGCCGCCCGAACTGGCCGCCAGCGCCAAGGCGCTGGGCCAGGCGATTGCCTCGCTGGCATTGCAGCAGCAACACCCGTTCGCGCTGCCGCACCGCTTGGACGAAGCCGGCTGGGTGGCCAACCGCTGGTGCGAGATCCTGCCGATCTCGACCGCCGCCAAGTACCGGCTGATGGTGCTCGACGAGCCGCTGCTGCGGCTCAAACTGGTCGACGAATACCTGCGCGGCAAGGGCGTGCTGTAGCGCGGTGCCGCGCAGGCCGGGGCTAGGCCGGCGCGCCGGCCTCCAGCAGGCGCCGGATCGGGGCCGGCAGCCCCAGTGCCAGCGCATCGGTGCGGGCCACCCAGCGCCCGATGGGCAGGGCGGATTCGACCGCGTCGCGGCTGGCCGCCGACATTGCACCGGGCAGCGGCCAGTGGCAGGGCTGCAAGGCCCAGTCGAAATGGGTCAATGCGTGCTGCACCGTCGGCAGCATCCGCCCGTCGCCCGGCCAATGCGTGGCCAGCGCCCACAGCGCGTCCTCGCCGTCGAACTCGGGCAGGCTCCACAGACCGGCCCAGACCCCGGTCTGTGGCCGTTGCACCAGCCAGACCCGGTCGGCGTCGTCCAGCCACAGCAGCAGGTGGGCGCGCCGGCCGCGCTTGAGCTTGCGCGTCTTGACCGGGTAGGCCTCGGGCCGGCCTTCGGCCAGGGCGACGCACTGGCCGGCCAGCGGGCAGGCATCGCAGGCCGGCCGGCGCCGGCTGCACAGCGACGCGCCCAGGTCCATCAGGCCCTGGGTATAGGCCTCGATGCCTTGTTCCGGCAGCAGCGCCTCGGCGCGCAACCACAGCGCTCGCTCGTGCCGGGTCTCGGCCAGGTCATCGCCAAAGCCCAGCGCGCGGGTCAGCACGCGCTTGACGTTGCCGTCGAGGATGGCGCAGCGCTCACCGAAGCAGAAGGCGGCGATCGCCGCCGCCGTCGACCGGCCTATGCCCGGCAAGTCGGCCAGCGCGGCGCTGCTGGCCGGGAAGCGGCCGCCATGCTGCAGCATCACCACTTGCGCGCAGCGGTGCAGGTTGCGGGCCCGGCTGTAATAGCCCAGGCCGCTCCACAGCGCCAGCACGTCGTCCTGGTGCGCCTGGGCCAGCGTGGCGACGTCCGGGAAGCGCGCCAGGAAGCGCGCGTAGTAGCCCAGCACCGTGCTGACCTGCGTCTGCTGCAGCATGATCTCCGACAGCCATACCCGGTAGGGGTCGCGGCTGCCCACCCAGGGCAGGCCGTGACGGCCATGCTGGCGCTGCCAGGCGATCAGCGTGGCGGCCAGGGTGGCAGTCGAGTCGCTGCGGGTCTTGCTCGGGTGGGCCGTCATGCGGCGCCGAGCGCGGGTTGCGCCGCCGACACCAGTTGCAGGCCGGCCATCTTGATCGGGGGCTCAGTGAGAGGCGGACTGGCGGCCAGGCTGCGCAGGCGGTCGGCATCGGCGGCCAGCCGGTCGGCCAGGCGGAGCCATTGCGCCTCGGCGGCTTCGAGGTCGGCGATACCGCGTTCCAGCCCGTCGGTGGCCGATCGGATCCGGGCATACGCATCGCGCCGCTGCGCCAAGGCCTGGCGGCGCTCGCGCAACTGGTCGTCGATCTGGCCGCCGGCGGCCCTTGCCCAGCGCTCGAATTCGCCGGCCGCGCCCTCGAACACCACCCGCAGGTGCGACAGCAGCAGCTGCGAGAAGCGCGCCATGAAGCCGGGTTGCGACAGGCGCCAACGCTGGGTCAGGCTGACATAGCGGCTGTAGCTGCGCTCGATGCGGGCGAGTTCACGCTCGAAGCGGCCCAGCGCCGGCCGGGGTCCGCAGGCCAGCGCAAAGCCGAACTCGGTGTTCAGCGCAAGCTGGCTGGCCTGCAGCATCAAGCTGATCTCGTCCCCGCGCTGGCCCGCTTGCGCCAGGCGGTCGCGCAGTTGCTCGCCGAGTTGCGCGAAGGCGCGCGGCGCGCCCCGCTTGAGAATGCCGCTGCCGCTGTCGGCGCCCATGCGATCGACGGCCTCGCGCAGCGCGTCGCTTGCCAGGCCGTCGAGCAAGTCCTGCAACTGGCGACCCAGCACCGACCGCAGCGCGGCAAGCCGGGGTGCGCAGCGCTCGAGGTCCTGGCGCTCGGCGTCCAGCCTGGCGCTGACCAGTTTGAGCCGGCTCGCGCTCTTGCCGCGCAGGCCGCGCAGCTCGGCCAGCTGTCCGGCAGTCTGGCGCTGGCGCTCTTGCAGGCGGCGCAGCGCGGCCTGTTGCAGCGCCTGCACGCCGTCCTCGACCAGGTGGCCGATCAGCTGGCTTCGCTGCGGCAGCAACTGGGTCAGCAGCGCGGTCTCGAGCGCGGGCAACCGGCTGGCCGCCAGCGCCGTCGCGTCGCCCATCACCCGGGCGACCAGTGCCTGTCGGGCCGACAGCGGAAACACCCGGGCCGGCGTCACGTCCAGCGCCTTGGCGACCTGCCCGCACTGGCGCTGGATCTGCGCCTCGACTTGGGCCGCGTCGAGCAGCGGGTCAGCCAGGGTGTCGATCTTGTTGAGCGCGACGAAGCGCTCTAAACCCCGGTCGCCGAGGTGGTCGCGCCAGACCGCCAGATCGCTGCGGGTCACGCCCGTGTCGGCCGCCAGCAGGAAAACCACGGCATGGGCCGAAGGCAACATCGCCAGCGTGAGTTCGGGCTCGGCGCCAATGGCGTTCAGCCCCGGGGTGTCGACCACCACCAGGCCGCGCTTGAGCAGAGGATGCGGGTAGTTGATCAGCGCATGGCGCCAGGCCGGCACCTCGACCCGGCCCTGGGCGTCGATCGGCGGGTTGTCTTCGGGCTGCTCGTCGCTCCAGAAGCCCAGCGCCCGCGCCTCGTCCACCGACACGGCGATCGTGCGCACCACCTGTTGCAGCGTCTGTGCCATGGCTTGGGCGTCGTCCGACAGCAGGGGCAGGGTGCGCCACAGCTCGGGTTGTTCACGCAGCGCGGCCACGCTCTGGCCGCTGCCGCGGGTGCTGATCGGCAGCAGCGCCAGGCAGGGCGCGAGCTGCCCATCCCAGGCCAGTTCCACCGTGCACATCGTGGTGCGGCCCGGCGTGGCGGGCAGCACCCGCTGGCCGGTGTCGGCAAAGAACAAGGCGTTGATCAGCTCGGACTTGCCGCGCGAGAACTCGGCCACGAAGGCCAGTACCAGCCGGTCCGAGCCCAGGCGCTGGCGCAGCGATGCGGCCAGCGCCAGCGCTGGATCGTCGAGCAATCGGGTGTCGTCCAGCGCGGCTGTCAGCTGCTCGATGCCGCGGTCCAGCGCCTGCCGCCAGGCGGCAAGCGAGTCCAGGCTGGCAAGAAGCGGCGTCGACATCGGGGGGTGGCAATTGCGCGAATTCATCGTAGCGTGGTGCTGGCGCCGGCCGGACCCGGCGAAACAGGTGTTGACAAGTTCAAAGTGGGGCATGTGACGGACTCAACGGCGCTGACAACCGTCGCAAAAATAAGTGGCGCGCTGGCCTTGCACGATGCGTCGTACCGTGCCGCCGCAGCGTGGGCAGGCCAGGCCCTCGCGGCCATAGACCCCAGCCTCGTTCTGGAAGGCACCGCTGACGCCATGCGCATCGCGGAAGTCGCGCAGCGTCGAGCCCCCCAGTTCGATCGCCCGGGCCAGCGTCAGGCGCAGCGCCGCCAGCAGCCGCTCGCAGCGCGGCCGGCTCAGCTTGTCGCAGCGCATGCGCGGGTCGATGGCGGCGCGGTGCAGCGCTTCGCTGGCGTAGATGTTGCCCGCGCCCACGACGATGTCGCCGGCCAGCAGCGCGGCCTTGACGGTGGTGCGCCGGCCCTGCAGCGCGGCGTGGAGCCGGGCCGGCGTGAATGTCGCGTCGAAGGGCTCGGCGCCCAGCCTGGCCAGCAAGCGCGCGGCCGGGTCGAGCGCCAGCGCCGGCGACCACACCACCGCGCCGAAGCGGCGCGGGTCGGCCAGCCGCAGCACGCCCCGGTCGGTGACGAGATCGAAATGGTCGTGCGGTCCGGCCTCGCCGGGTGCATCGGCGAGTTGCAGCGAGCCCGACATGCCCAGGTGCAGCAGCAGGCCGCCGTCCGGACTGGCATCGGCCGATGCATCCGGCCCGGCCAGCGGCATCCACAGGTATTTGCCGCGTCGCTGCAACAGGCCCACGCGGCGGCCGTGCAGTGACTCGGGGGCGACGCCCAGCGGCCAGCGCAAGGGTTTCCCCAGCCTTGCGCGGCGCACGACGGCACCGAGCAATCGGTCGGACAGGGTGGCGCGGGTGACTTCAACTTCGGGCAGTTCGGGCATCGAAGGGAATTATGGGCGACCCCTAGAATCGAATCAGTTTTCAGGAGGACTAATGACTGGCATCGTTGCCCGCCCCAGCGGCCCCCGGCTATTCGCGATCAGGGCGGCCGCCTTGGCGGTGGCCGTCTTGTGCGGTGCGCTGTCGGCCAGACCGATCGCCCCCGTGGCCCTGATGGCTCAGGTCGCACCGGCGGCGTCGGCGCGACCGGCCGACCCGGTCAGCAATTCCACGCTGGACAGCTTGCTGTTCTACCAGTTGCTGATCGGCGAACTCGAGTTCAGTGCTGGCCGGGCCGGCAATGCCTACGGCGTGATCCTGGACGCTGCCCGCCGCCATGGCGATGAGTCGCTGTTTCAGCGCGCGGTCGAGATCGCGCTGCAGGCGCGTGCCGGCGACCAGGCGCTGGATGCGGCATCGGCCTGGCGCGCCGCCAAGCCCGGCTCGGTGGCGCCGCTGCGCTTCCAGGCCCAGATCCTGCTGGCATTGAACCGCCCGGCAGACGCCGTCGAGCCGCTGACGGCCTGGCTGACCGCGGTGCCTGCGGTGGAGCGTCCCGGCCTGATCGCCGGCCTGCCGCGGTTGCTGCAGAGCGTGGCCGAACGCCAGCGTTCGCTGGCCATCGTCGAGAAGCTGGTGCTGCCCTACCTGGACGGCACCGCCACCCGCACCGCCAGCCGGGTGGCGCTGGGCCGGGCCCACCTGGCGGCGGGCAACCTGCCGCAGGCGCTGGGCCTCGCGCGCGCCGCGCTGACGGATGACCCGGGTGCGCCCGCGCCCGTGCTGCTGGCGCTGGAGATGCTGCCGGGCACGCCCGCCGCCGAGCAAGTGGTCGCAGAGTACCTGGCGCGCCTGGACGCCGAGCCGGCGCTGCGCATGGCCTATGTGCGCCAGCTCACGCAATCGCAGCGCTACGCCGACGCCGGCCGCCAGCTCGAACGCCTGACGCGGGACCGCCCGCAATTGCCCGAGCCCTGGCTGATGCTGGGCGCGCTTCGGCTGGAACTCAAGCAGCCGGCCGAGGCCGAGGCCGCGCTGCTGCGCCATGTCGAACTGGCCTCGGTCGCGCCGGCGCCCGCCGCGGCCGGGCCGGCGGCCGACGCCGCCCACAGCAGTGCCGCGCCCGCCGTGGTCGACAGCGACGGCGATGACGCCGATGACAGTCCCGCCGTGGCGGGCCAGGCCGGCCCCGACCTGACCCAGGCCTGGTTGCTGTTGTCGCAGGCGGCTGAGCAGCGCGGTGATGTCAAGGCGGCCGAGAGCTGGCTGACCAAGGTCGACAACCCGCAGCGTGCGCTGGATGTGCAAGTGCGCCGCGCCAGCTTGCTGGCCCACCAGGGCCAGGTCAAGGAGGCGAGGGCCTTGATCCAGGCCGTGCCCGAGCGTACCGGCGACGACGGCCGCGCCAAGCTGATGGCCGAAGCCCAGCTGCTGCGCGACCTCAAGCGCTGGCCCGAAGCCGCCGAGGTGCTTGCCGCTGGCAGCCAGCGTTTCGCCGACGACACCGACCTGATCTACGAACTGGCCATGGTCGAGGAAAAGCTTGACCATCTGGCCGAGATGGAGCGCCTGCTGCGCAGGGTGATCGCGCTCAAGCCCGACCATCCGCATGCCCACAATGCGCTGGGTTACTCGCTGGCCGACCGCGGCCTGCGCCTGCCTGAGGCGCGCGACCTGATCGCGCGCGCGCTCGAACTGTCACCCGGCGACCCCTTCATCACCGACAGCCTGGGCTGGGTCGAGTTCAGGCTCGGCCATACCGACGAGGCCTTGCGCCTGCTGCGACAGGCCCATGGTGCGCGGCCCGATGTGGAAATCGCCACCCATCTGGGCGAGGTGCTGTGGACCGCAGGCCAGCAGGACGAGGCGCGCAGGCTCTGGCAGGACGCCCGCAGCCGCGACGCCGCCAACGAGGTGCTGCGCGAAACCCTGACCCGGCTGAAGGTCGGCCTGTGATCCTGGGGCGGCGCCTGGGGCTGGGCTGGCCGGCATTCACGCTGGCGTTGGCGTTCTTGCTCTCCGGCTGCGCGACACTGGTCCCCGTGGTCCCCGGCCTGTCCGGCGAGACCCTGAGCGGGCGCCTGTCGGTGCGGATTGATGGCCAGCCCGAGCGCGCGGTCAATGCCGGCTTCGAGTTGATCGGGTCGGCGACGCAGGGGGTTTTGCTGCTCAGCGGGCCCTTAGGCACCAGCCTGGCGCGCGCGCGCTGGTCGCCCGGTCAGGCGGTGCTGAGCAGCGGCGGGGCCGAGACCGTCTACGCCGACCTCGACGCGCTGGCCGCTGCCGCGCTGGGCGAGGGCATTCCGATGGCGGCGCTGTTCGACTGGCTGCGCGGACAGGCCTGGTCCGGAGCGCCGGCCCAGGCCCGCGCCGATGGCGCGCCGGGCTTCGAGCAACTGGGCTGGCAGATCGACCTGGCGCGCTGGGCCGAGGGCTGGGTCGAAGCGCGCCGCGCGGCAGCGCCCGCCGTCACGGTGCGGGCGCGACTGGAGTCCGCGACGTGAGCGCTGTCGGGGGCTGGGCGCCGGCAGAGCCTCAGGGCTGCGCATGAGCCTGGCCGCAATCTACGACGTGCCGGCGCCGGCCAAGCTCAACCTCTTCCTGCATGTGGTGGGGCGGCGTCCGGACGGTTACCACCTGCTGCAGTCGGTGTTCGTGCTGATCGACTGGTGCGACACGCTGCATTTCGAGCGCCGCGGCGATGGCCGCTTGCAGCGCCACGACCTGGGCCCGGCGCTGCCGGCCGACGACCTCAGCCTGCGCGCGGCAAGTGCGCTTCAGCAGGCCAGCGGCACGGCGCTGGGCGCGGACCTGTCGGTGCTCAAGCGGGTGCCCTGGGGCGCGGGGCTGGGCGGCGGCAGTTCGGATGCGGCCAGCACACTGCTGGCACTGAACCGGCTGTGGGGTCTGCACTGGCCGCGCGAGCGGCTGCAACCCATCGCGCTGACGCTGGGGGCCGACGTGCCGTTCTTCGTCGGCGGCCACAATGCCTTTGTCGAGGGCATAGGCGAGCGCCTGACGCCCTTGCCGATGCTGCCCAGCCAGCGCTATGCGGTGGTCAAACCGGCGTCGGCGATCGCCACCCAATCGATCTTCGGAAGCACGCTCTTGTCCAGGGACACAAAACCTGTTACAGTCATGAGCTTTCTTGCTTACGCTGAAGCCGGCGAGTGGTTTGGATCAGGATTTGGTTGCAATGATTTGCAAGCGCCTGCCCAGGCCAGTTGTCCCGAGGTTGCCCAGGTGGTCTCATGGCTTGATACCCGCTTCGGCAACAGCCGGATGTCGGGGTCGGGCAGTGCGGTGTTTGCGAGAATAGACAGGAATTCAAGCGAGTTGCAGGGCGCGGGCGGACAGTCTTCGGTGACAGATTTGGCGGGAAATCTCCCGCCCGGTTGGGTTGGTCGCTTGTGCTTCGGTCTGGCCCGCCATCCGCTGTCGGGATGGGCAGACTGAAAGAGAATAGAGGGCAAGGCGCAAGCCGGGTCCTGTGTAGGGGAGTCGCCAAGTTGGTCAAGGCATCGGATTTTGATTCCGACATGCGAGGGTTCGAGTCCTTCCTCCCCTGCCAGATTTTTTTGCTTCAACACCAGTCATCCCAGGCCTGACGGAGAACGAGCCGTGCTTTTCAACACCGTGCTGTTCACCGGCAACGCCAACCCTGCTCTCGCACAGGAGATGGCCAAGAGCCTGGGTGTCGAGTTGGGCAAGGCCAGCGTCGGTCGCTACTCCGACGGCGAGGTCACGGTCGAGGTACATCAGAACGTCCGCGCTCGCGACGTCTTCGTGGTGCAGAGCACCTGCTCGCCGACCAACGAGAACCTGATGGAGTTGTTGATCATGGTCGATGCGTTGAAGCGCGCCAGTGCGCGCCGCATCACCGCCGTGATCCCCTATTTCGGCTACGCCCGCCAGGACCGCCGGCCGCGCTCGATGCGGGTGCCGATCTCGGCCAAGGTGGTGGCCAACCTGCTGGAGACCGTGGGCGTCGAGCGCGTGCTGACGATGGACCTGCACGCCGATCAGATCCAGGGCTTCTTCGACATACCGGTCGACAACATCTACGCCTCGCCGGTGCTGCTGACCGACTTGAAGAGCAAGGCCTACCCCGATCTGGTGGTGGTCAGCCCGGACGTCGGCGGCGTTGTGCGCGCGCGCGCTCTGGCCAAGCAGTTGGGAAGCGAACTGGCCATCATCGACAAGCGCCGGCCCAAGGCCAATGTGTCCGAGGTGATGCATGTGATCGGCGAGATCGACGGCCGCAACTGCGTGATCATGGACGACATGATCGACACGGCCGGCACGCTGGTCAAAGCCGCCGAGGTGCTGAAGGAGCGCGGCGCCAAGCGTGTCTTCGCCTACTGCACCCATCCCATCCTGTCGGGGCCGGCGGTCGACCGCATCGCCGCCAGCCAGCTCGACGAGGTGGTGATCACCAACACCATCCCCTTGACCGACGCGGCCCGGGCCTGCAAGAAGATCCGCCAGTTGTCGGTGGCTTTCCTGTTCGCCGAGACTATCCGCCGCATATCGGATGGCGAGTCGGTGACCTCGCTCTTCGCCGAGCAGAACAGCAATTTCTGACGTCGACGGCGAGCCGTGCCCCCCGGGCGCGGCTCGCCGTCGGCCCAGGGCCAGCGGGCGCACGAGCCTGCGGGCTGATCGGCAGCCGCAAGGCTGCTCAACCCTGTGCCTGGTCGCGGGCACACCCATGGAGCAACCATGAACTTCACCGCTTTCGAGCGCAATCTGCAGGGGACCGGAGCGAGCCGCCGCCTGCGCATCTCGGGCAAAGTGCCTGGCATCGTTTTCGGCGCCGGCGAACCCAGGATGATCGAACTGGACCACAACGCGCTGTACTTTGCGCTCAAGAAAGAGGCCTTTCACTCCTCGATCCTCGAGATGGAACTGGCCGGCGCCACCGAACGCGTCCTGCTGCGTGACTTCCAGATGCACCCCTGGAAGCAGCAAGTGCTGCACGTCGACTTCCAGCGCGTCGATGAGACCACCCGTATCCGCAAGAAAGTGCCGCTGCACTTCTCGGGCGAAGACGAATCGGTGGCCGTCAAGACCGACAAGTGCCTGGTCGCCCATGTCTCGACCGAAGTCGAGATCGAGTGCCTGGCCACGGCGCTGCCCGAGTTCATCGCCGTCGACCTGAGCCACCTGGTCAAGGGTCAGTCGATACATGCGTCCGATCTGGTGCTGCCTGAAGGCCTCAAGGTCGTCAAGCATGGCAAGAACAACCCGGTGATCGTGGCTGCCACGGCGCCCAAGCTGGAAGAAGAAGCCGCGCCGGTCGAGGCTGCCGCGCCGGCCAAGAAGGCTGCCGCCAAGAAGGCTCCGGCCAAGACGGCCGCCGCCAAGAAGTAGGCGTCCGCCACCTGTGCTGCCCGGCCGCCAGGACAAAGCCCCGCTTCTGCGGGGCTTTTTCATGCGCGGGTCTGACCAGGCCGGGTCTTTTGCCGCGATCCGCCGCGGGCTACGTGCTTGGCGTGGTGCCGGTCATGACGGTTTTCGACCCCGCAGTGGACCCTATTGACCAGGCGCTGTCCTGTGGGGCTCGCGCGGCCTTGCGCGCGCCAGGATAATCAGCCCGATGATCCGATTGATAGTTGGCCTGGGCAACCCGGGCCCCGAGTATGAACACACCCGCCACAACGCGGGTTTCTGGTGGGTGGATGCGGCCGCGCGTCAGTTGAACGCCACGCTGGCCTTCGACCGCAGCCACCACGGTCTGTCGGCGCGTGTGAACACGCCCGCCGGTCCGGTCTGGCTGCTGCAGCCCATGACCTACATGAACCTGTCGGGCAAGGCTGTGGCGCCGCTGGCGCGCTTCTTCAAGATCGAGCCGGCCGAGATCCTGGTGGTGCACGACGAACTCGACCTGGCCCCGGGCCAGATCAAGCTCAAGCAGGGTGGCGGCGCGGCCGGGCACAACGGCCTCAAGGACATCCTGGCGCAACTCGGCTCGCCTGATTTCTGGCGCCTGCGCATTGGCATCGGCCATCCCGGCGTGCGCGCCGAAGTCACCAACTGGGTGTTGCGCAGGCCGCCGCTGGAAGACAGGTTGGCGATGGACCAGTGCATCACGGAGTCGGTGCAGGCGCTGCCGCTGCTGCTCGAAGGCGCGATGGACCGCGCGATGATGAAGATCCACGCCAAGCCCCCGCGGCCCAGGCCGCCACCGCGTGCCCCCGTGGAGGCACCGCCCAGCATCCAGGAGTAGCCGTCATGCCTTGTAGCGCGCAACTTGCCGTCAGCCTGCAAAAACCGTTGCCACGCTTACTCTTGCTGGTGGTGCTGGTCCTCGGCGCGCCACCCCAGGCGGCTGCGCAAGCGGCCGGCGACACGGTCTACCGTTGTGGCAACAGCTATTCGTCCAAGCCTTGCCCGGGTGGCGGCCCGGTCGATGCCGCCGATCCACGCAGCCCGGCCCAGCAGCGCGAGGCCCGCCAGGCCGCGCAGCGCGATGCGGCGCTGGCCCGGCAGATGAAGGCCGACCGGCTGGCGGCCGAGCGGGAGGCGGCCAAAGGCGGGGCCGCCAATGTCGGGCCGGCAGCAGTCAAGCCGCCCGCCAAGGCCGCTTCCAAGCCGCACAAGCCCGGCAAGGTGAAGAAGCGGGCGGTGCCCACGGCCGCCGCAGCCAAGCCGGCGTCGTCGGCCAGGCCTTAGCCCGCGTCGGGCACCCTGGCGCCGGCGATCAACTGGCGGTATTTGACCCAGAGCAGTTCGCGCGTCTCGACCCGTCCCGGATCGACCGGGATGCAGGCCACAGGGCAGACCTGCACGCACTGCGGATCATCGAAATGGCCGACGCATTCGGTGCACTTGTCGGGGTCTATCTGGTAGATTTCGGCTCCCATCGCGATCGCCTGGTTCGGGCACTCGGGCTCGCAGACGTCGCAGTTGATGCATTCGTCGGTGATCATCAGGGCCATAGGCCCTCCTGATCACCAACGAATACGCCCTCGGCAGGCAGGCCTCGGGCGCGTGCGGCGGGGCAACGCAGGCGTTGCCTGATTCCGCCACCCGTGTCGGTGATCATCAGGGCCATAGGCCCTCCTGATCACCAACGAATACGCCCTCGGCAGGCAGGCCTCGGGCGCGTGGCATGACTGAAACCAAGCCGGTCACGCCTCGGTCGGCGGGCGCGCCACGCGTTCCCGCAGGCGCTCCAGCACCTGCGGCGCGACGAACTTCGACACATCGCCGCCGAGAGTGGCGATCTCGCGCACGAAGGTGCCGCTGACGAACTGGTACTGGTCCGACGGCGTCAGGAACAGGGTTTCGACCTCGGGCATCAGGTGCCGGTTCATGCCGGCCATCTGGAACTCGTAGTCGAAATCGCTGACCGCGCGCAGCCCGCGCACCACCACGTTGCCACCGTTCCTGAGCACGAAATCGCTCAGCAGGCCGCGGAAGTCCACCACCTCGACATTCGGATAGGGCCGGGCGATCTCGGTGGCGATGTCCATTCGCTCGTCGATGGTGAACATCGTGCGCTTGTGGTGGCCGGCCGCCACTGCCAGGATCAGTTTGTCAAACAGCCTTGAGGCCCTGCGCATCAGGTCCTCATGGCCCAAGGTCATCGGGTCGAAGGTGCCGGGATAGACGGCGGTCATGAACTTGGCCTGGGTCAAAAGCGTCTCCTTGTGCGCGATTTTTCGGGGTGTCAGGTGTTGCGCCGCAGCAAATGATAGTGCACCAGCCCGGCCCGGCCTTGTCGCAAAAGCGCAAAACCGGCGGGCAGACCCGGGTCGGCCAGCGCCTCGGCCGATTCGACATACAGCAGCCCGCCCTCGACCACCAGCGCCGCGGCGGCGGGCAGCGCGCGTGTCAGCAGGTCGGCATCGAAGGGCGGGTCCAGCAGCACCAACTCAAAACTGGCTGGTGCGCAGCGCCCCATCCAGGCCAGCGCGTCGGCGGTCTCGATGCGCACGGTGTCGGCCTTCAGCCGCTGCTGGCTGGCGCGCAGGCTGTTGGCCAGCGTCGCGTCCCGCTCGATCAGCATCACCTCGGCCGCGCCGCGCGAGGCGGCCTCGAAGCCGAGTGCGCCGCTGCCCGCAAACGCGTCCAGGCAGCGCCAGCCTGAGAGGTCCTGGCCCAGCCAGTTGAACAGGGTCTCCCGCACCCGGTCCGGGGTCGGGCGCAGGCCGGGGCGGTCGGCCACTGGCAACTTGCTGCGCTTCCACTGGCCGCCGATCAGCCGTACCTCGCGCGGTGGGCCGCCACGCACGGTCGGCTTGATTCCCAGCTTGGGCTTGGCTGACTTGTCGAGTTTCATGCGCGCACCGGGATGCCGTGGCGCGCCAGCACTGCCTTGGCCTGGCCGACCGTGAACTCGCCGTAATGGAAGATGCTGGCGGCCAGCACCGCGTCGGCGCCGCCGATCTGTATGCCCTCGGCCAAGTGCTCGAGTGCGCCGACGCCGCCCGAGGCGATCACCGGCACTGGCACCGCGTCGCTGACGGCACGCGTCAGTTCAAGGTCGAAGCCGATCTTGGTGCCGTCGCGGTCCATGCTGGTCAGCAGGACCTCGCCGGCGCCGAAATCGGCCATCTGGCGCGCCCAGGCCACCGCGTCCAGCCCCATGTTCTTGCGCCCTCCGTGGCTGTAGACGTCCCAGCCCGGGCCGCGTTGAGCCAGGTCATCGCCGAGCCGGCGCTTGGCGTCTATCGCCACCACGATGCACTGGGCGCCATAGCGCGACGAGGCTTCGCGGATCACTTCGGGGTTGGCGATGGCCGCCGAGTTGAAGCTGACCTTGTCGGCGCCGGCGTTGAGCAGGCGCCTCACGTCGGCCACCGAGCGCACGCCGCCGCCCACCGTCAGCGGGATGAAGACCTGCGAGGCCACGGCCTCGATGATGTGAAGGATCAGGTCGCGGCCGTCGCTGGTGGCGGTGATGTCGAGAAAGGTGAGTTCGTCGGCGCCCTGCGAGTTGTAGCGCGCGGCGATCTCGACCGGGTCGCCGGCATCGCGCAGTTCTACGAAGTTGACGCCCTTGACGACGCGGCCGCCGGTGACATCGAGGCAGGGGATGATGCGTTTGGCGAGCATGGGCGGCACGGTTGGGCCGGCCTGCCGCGGCAGGTGACCGGTCGGGGAAGGGGAATTCAAGCGCCGTTGAGCGCGTCGGCGCGGGCTTGCGCCGAACTGAAATCGAGCGCGCCGGTGTAGATGGAGCGGCCGCAGATCACGCCGGTGATGCCCTCGAACTCGACCGCGCACAGGCGCTCGATGTCGGCGATGTCGGACAGCCCGCCCGAGGCGATCACCGGGATCTTCAGCGCCTGCGCCAGCTTGACGGTGGCCTCGATGTTGATGCCGGTCAGCATGCCGTCGCGGCCGATGTCGGTGTAGATCACGCCCTCGACGCCGTAGTCCTCGAACTTGCGCGCGAGGTCGACCACCTCATGGCCGGTGAGCTTGCTCCAGCCGTCGGTGGCCACTTTGCCATCCTTGGCGTCCAGGCCGACGATGATGTGGCCGCCGAAGGCGGTGCAGGCATCGCGCAGAAATCCCGGGCTCTTGACCGCGGCGGTGCCGATGATGATGCTGGTGATGCCGTCGTCGAGGTAGCGCTCGATGGTGTCGAGGTCGCGTATACCCCCGCCGAGCTGCACCGGGATCTCGTTGCCGACTTCCTTCAGGATGCTGCGGATCGCGGGCTCGTTGACCGGCTTGCCGGCGAAGGCGCCGTTCAGGTCGACCAGGTGCAGGCGGCGCGCGCCGGCGTTCAGCCAGCGTCTGGCCATGGCCGCGGGATCCTCGCCGAAGGTGGTGGAGACATTCATGTCGCCTTGTTGCAGACGGACGCACTTGCCGTCCTTGAGGTCGATGGCGGGGATCAGCAGCATGGCCGTGGCAGCAGTGGGAAGGAGGGAGAGGAGGGAGTGCGGGTGGGCGGCGAACGCCGGCGTGCCGGTCAGGGATTCCAGGCGAGGAAGTTGCGGTACAGGCGCAGGCCTTGATCCGCACTCTTTTCCGGATGGAACTGGGTGGCGAAAATATTATCCCGCGCCACCGCGCTGGTAAAGCGATCACCGTAGTCGGTGCTGCCGGCACTGTGGCGCGGGTCAGACGGCGCGGCATAGTAGCTGTGGACGAAATAGAAATAGCTGCCATCGGGCACGCCGGCCCAGACCGGGTGCCGCAGCCCGCCATGGGCTTGCGGGTCGACCTGGTTCCAGCCCATCTGCGGCACCTTGTAGCGGCTGCCGTCGGGCTGCAACCGTCCGGCAAGCTGGAATCGCCGCACCTGGCCGGGGATCAGGCCCAGGCCCGGCGTGTCCTGCTCCTCGCTGTGGTCGAGCAGCATCTGCATGCCCACGCAGATGCCCATCAGCGGTTTGCGGGCGGCCGCGTCCAGCACCGCCTGCTGCAGCCCGGACTCGCGCAACTCGCGCATGCAGTCGCGCATCGCGCCCTGGCCGGGCAGCACCACCCGCTCGGCCGCCATCACCTCGTCGGGCTCGCGGGTGACGATCACCCGGTGGCCTGATTCGACTGCCACATGCATCACGGCCTGCGACACCGAGCGCAGGTTGCCCATGCCGTAATCGACGACGGCGACAGTCTTGGTCATGGCTTACAGCGATCCCTTGGTCGACGGGATCACGCCGGCCGAGCGGGGGTCGGGCGTCAGTGCCATGCGCAGCGCGCGGCCGAAGGCCTTGAACACGGTCTCGGCCTGGTGGTGGGCGTTTTCACCCTTGAGATTGTCGATGTGCAGCGTGCACAGCGCGTGGTTGACGAAGCCCTGGAAGAACTCGTAGGTGAGTTGGGTGTCGAATTCGCCGACCATGCCGGCCTTGAAGTCAATCGACTGGTGCAGGCCGGGCCGGCCCGAGAAATCGACCACCACGCGCGACAGTGCCTCGTCCAGCGGCACATAGCTGTGGCCGTAGCGGGTGATGCCGCGCTTGTCGCCCACTGCTTGCGCCACCGCCATGCCCAGCGTGATGCCGACGTCTTCGACCGTGTGGTGGCCGTCGATGTGCAGGTCGCCCTGGCATTCGATGTCCAGGTCGATCAGGCCGTGGCGCGCCACCTGGTCGAGCATGTGGTCGAAGAAGCCGATGCCGGTGGCGAATTGGCCCTCGCCGCTGCCGTCGAGGTTGAGGCGAACGCGGATCTGCGTTTCCTTGGTGTTGCGCTGGATGTCAGCGGTGCGGTCCATGCGGGGCTTTCGGGCAGTCTGGTTCAGAGGCTGGCGCGCAACGCGGCCAGGCACAGGCGGTTTTCATCGGCGGTGCCGACGGTGATGCGCAGGCAATTGTCCAGCAGCGGATGCAGCGCCGAGACGTTCTTGACCAGCACGCCGCGGGCTTTCATGCCGGCGAAGGCGGCGGCGGCGTCCGGTACCCGGGCCAGGACCATGTTGGCCTGGCTGGGGTAGGGCTTGACGCCGGGCAAGTCGCTCAGTTGCTGGAACAACTGTTCCCGCGCGCTGCGGATCAAGCCGGCTTGGCGTCGGTACTCGTCCACATGTTCCAGCGCGAACAGCCCGGCCTCGGCATTGAGCACGCTGATGTTGAACGGCGGGCGCAGCTTGTCGATCTCGTTGATCAGCGCGGCGCGGCCCATCATGTAGCCTATGCGCACGCCGGCCAGACCGAACTTGCTCATCGTGCGCATCACAAGCACCTGGGGGTGGTGGCGCAAGCGGTCCATCGAGTCGCGCTCGGCAAAGGGCTGGTAGGCCTCGTCCATCACCACCAGGCCCTGGTGCTTGCCGACGGCCTCGATCAGGCGGTCGATGACGGCGTCGTCCCACAAGTTGGCCGTCGGGTTGTTGGGGTAGGCCAGGTAGAGCAGCGCCGGCCGGTGTTGTTCGATTGCCGCCAGCATGGCCGGCGCGTCGAGCTCGAAATCGGCCGTCAGCGGCACGCCGACGAAGCGCACGCCCTGCAGCGCCGCCGACAGCCCGTACATCACGAAGCTGGGCAGCGGCGACATGAACACCGCGTCCGGCACAGCGCAGGCCAGGCTGAGCAGGGTGATCAACTCGTCCGAGCCGTTGCCCAGCATCAGCGCGCAGCCCTCGGGCAAGCCGGCATGCAGTGCCAGCGCGGCCTTCAGGTCGTCACAGCGCTCGGCCGGATAACGGTTGATCGCGACCCGGCCCAGCCGCTCGCCGAGCGCCTGCTGCAGCGCCTCGGGCAGACGGTAGGGGTTCTCCATCGTGTCGACCTTGACGAAGCCGGCACTGGGTTGCACGGCATAGGCGTGCAGGCCCTGGATGTCGGGTCGGATCACGCGTTGCATGCAGGCGTCGAGAGGGGTCATGGGGCGGCGGCGTCGAGCACGTCAGGCCCGACCAGAAAAGGGTTGAGGATGCGCACACCATCGACTTGCTGGTTGTGCGGCAGGTCGTCGCTGAGCAGCCACTCGCAGCCTTGCTGCTGGGCCGCAGCCACGGTCAGCGCGTCACGGTAGCCCAAGCCGAATCGGCTCTCCAGCGCCCATGCGGTTTCCAGCGTGGCGTGGTCGACCGCCCAGGGCTGCCAGCGCTGGTAGCGGCGCACCTCGGCGCGGGCGTCGCCGGCGGGCATCGCGGGATGCAATCGGCGTGTCGCGTGGTCGTAGAAATCGATCAACACCTGGGTGCTGACGCGGCCGCAGCGGCGCGTCCACAACCGGCCCAGCCAGTCGACGGCGCGCTGCTGCCGGGCGGCATCGGCGCCGTCTTCGCTGTACAGCAGCACCGGGGTGTCGACGAAGACCAGGCTCATCGTGGAGCCGGGTCGTGCAGCGCGGTGTCGCCGCGACGCGGGTAGGGCGCGCCATCCGAGACGTAGAGGCGCTGGCGGTTGCGCCACTCGTTCATCGCGCGCTCGTAGGCGTCGTCGTGGCGCATCTTCTCGGCCAGCATCTGCCCAACCAGACGCGAGACGCTGGTGTTGCGCCGGGCGGCCTCGATACGGGCCCACTCGGCAACGCTGTCTTCCATGGTCACGGTGACGTTTTTCATGCCAAAACCTCGCAATTGCGGTAAAGCGTACCACACGAAATTCGTGTCGCACGAACTTCGTGTCTCAATGGGCGCGCAATTCCGAGGGAATGGTGGCCAGCGCACCGACGGTCTGGCCCTGCCTGACGTAGGCTGTGCGCCCAACCATGTCGGCAAACTGCACAGTAAGGTTCTCCATGCCCTCGCGTCATCGATTCACCGGCCTCGCCATGGCTGCCTTCGTCGGCGCGCTGGCTGGTTGCAGTTCGGCGCCACCCCGCCCGCCGCTGCCCACGGTCAGCGCCGTCGACCTGGGCCGCTACCTTGGCAACTGGTACGAGATCGCCGTCGTGCCCAACCGCTTCCAATCCCAATGCGTGGCCGATACCCTGGCGCGCTACCGGCCCCAGGGTGGCGACATCGAGGTCTTCAACCGATGCCGCCAGGCCGACGGCACGGTGGCCGAGGCCACTGGCGTTGCCAAGGTGGTGGCCGACAGCGGCAACGCCAAGCTGCGGGTCAGCTTCTTCCGGCCGTTCTACGGCGACTACTGGGTGCTGGCGCTGGACCCCGACTACCGCTGGGTGCTGGTGGGCGAGCCCGGCCGCCGCTTCGGCTGGTTGCTGTCGCGCACACCGGTGCTGCCCCCCGCCGACCAGGAAGCGGCCATGGCGCGTGCCGAGGCGCTGGGTTACCCGCGTTCGGCGTTCAGACTGACGCCGCAGACGCAGCCCTTGCGTTGAGGCGAAGGCGCGCCTGCGCTGCCTGCCAAGTCAGCCGCGAGTGCCTGCCACGGGAGCAGGCAGTGGCGGGTTGGCCAGCGGTACCGCCTGCGGCGCACGCAGGATACGCACCTTGTTGCCAGTGGTCACGATGATGATCGCATCGCCGGGTACGAAGTTCTCGCTGCCCTTGGCCTGGACGATCGCGCGGCGCTCGCCGTTGCGCAACTGCACCATGATCTCCAGCGATTCCTCGCGGGTGGTGTTGCGTTCGATGGCGTTGCCCGCCATCGCGCCTGCCACCGCGCCCAGCACGCCGCCGACTGCCGAGTCGCGCCTGCCGCCGATCGACGAGCCAGCGATGGCACCGATCACGCCGCCGGTCATTGCACCCGCGCCGCTCTGGCTGCCGTCGACCGTCACGGCCCGCACCGACAACACGGTGGCATCCAGCACGGTGGACATGCGCTGGGCATCGTTGCGGCTGATCATGTCCGGGCTGCTGGTGGCACAACCCGCCACCATGAAGGCCAGAGCGGAGGCCATCGCCAGGGAGAGGGTGGAGCGGTGCATGTCGAATCCTTGATAGGCGGGTCATCCACAACGGTTGGCGGGGCTGGCCCGTTGACGTCTGCGCTTTGGACAGCCCAGCGCACCAAGGGGTTCCGCCGTCTGGCGTGAAGTTGGGTAAACCACGGTGTGAGCCCCGTTTCGGCGTGGCTTCAGCGCAAGCGCAGCATGTCGACCTCGGACAGCGGCGAAGCGTCGTGCGTCCAGGCGCTGCGCAACCAGGTGGTCAGTGCGGCCAGGTCGGCATGCGGCAGGTCGAAGCCCGGCATGCCGTAGGGCCGCGGATTGCCAGCGGTGCCCGGCGGAAAGCCGCCTGCGGTGATGGCCTGAACCAGGTTGCGCGCTTCGGCCATCGTCACCACCGGGTTGCCGGCCAGTGCCGGGTAGATGCCCGGCGCGCCCTGGCCCTGCGCGCCGTGGCAATCGGCGCAGTGCCGGGTGTAGAGCTCGGCGCCCCGGGCCAGGGTGTCGGCGCGGCGCTCGGTGGCATGGCCTGAATCACCCTGGCCGGTCGCGGGTGGGCGTGGCAGTGACTGCAGATAGGAGGCCATCGCCTGCAGGTCGGCGTCGGACAGGTGCTGTGTGCTGCCCGCCACCACCTCGGCCATCGGCCCCAGCACGGCCGAGCGTGCAGACTGGCCGGTCTTCAGCAGCGCGACCAGTTCGGCCCGCGGGCCGCTGACCGCGCCCGACTCGGCGGGGTTGGCCAGCGACGGTGCAAGCCAGCGCTGCCCCGGCAGCCGGCTGCCCGCGTCGTGGTCGGCCAGCGCGCCGCTGGCGCCCAGCAGGTTGCGCGCGGCATGGCAGGCGCTGCAATGCCCGAGGCCGTTGACCAGGTAGGCGCCGCGGTTCCACTCTGCGTCCTGGCGCAGGTCGGGCCGGAAGGACCCCGGCGTGAAGTACAGCGCCCGCCACAGCGCCAGCGCGATGCGGCTGTCGAAAGGCCAGTGCAGCGCGGCCGCGCGGTTGGCCCGTACGACCGGTGGCAGGCTGCGCAGGAAGGCCAGCAGCGCGTCGGCGTCGGCGCGGGTCACCAGGGTGAAGTTGGGGTAGGGGAAGGCCGGGGTCAGCAGCCGTCCGTCGCGCGATCGGCCATGGTGCAGCGCGCGCCAGAACTCGGCGCCGGTCCAGCGGCCCAGGCCGGTGGCCGGGTCGGGTGTCAGGTTGCCGGCGTAGACCGTGCCGAAAGGCGTTTCGACACCGCGCCCGCCCGCATAGGCCGCGCCGCCGCGTTCGGTGTGGCAGGCCGCACAGTTGCCGGCCCGCGCCAGGTAGGCGCCGCGCGCTATCAGGCTGGCGCTGGCCAAGTCGCCCGCCTCGGTCGCGCCGGGCGGTGGATCGGGCAGCAACTCGGCCTCGCCCTCGAGGTTGCGCCACACCACCGCGCTGGCCAGCGCGACCAGCAGCAGGGCGCCGGCGAACAGCTGCTTGACATGGCGTCTCATCGTGGCGGTGTGGTGATGCTGCCGCAGGGCAGCGGGCTGGGTTGCTGCAATGCGGCCGCAGCTGCCAGTTTCCCGGCGGCTGGTTGGGCCGACAGCCAGGCGGCCACCGCGCTGACATCGCCGGGGCCCAGGCGCTGGCTGATCACGGCCATGCAGTCGGGCGCGGTGGCATGGCGGCTGCCGGTCTGCCAGGCGCCGAGCTGGGCGCTGAGGTAGTCGCGCGGCAGGCCGAGCAGGCCGGGCACGGCCGGCAGGGTGCCGGCCAGCGCGCTGCCATGGCAGGCGGCGCAGGCCGGCAACCTTCGCGCGCTGTCGCCCTCGCGCACCAGTACCTCGCCACGCGCGAGCAGGGCGGCGGGGGCGGTTGCCGCCGGTGGAGCAGCCTGCGGCAGGTCGAGCGCGGCAAAGTAGCCCGCCATCTCGCGCAGGTAGTCGTCGCGCTGGTGGGCCAGAAAACCGGCCATCGTCGCGTTGCTGCGCCGGCCGTCGCGAAAATTGAGCAACTGCTGGTAGAGGTAGCCGGCCGGCTTGCCGGCGATGCGGGGCAGGTAGCCCTCGCGGCTGGCCCGGCCTTGCGCGCCATGGCAGGCCATGCAGGGTTTCAGGCGCTGGGCCAGGGTATCGGGCACGCTCACGGCGGCTTCCGCGGCCTGGCGCGCTGCCGACGGGGCAGGCGGAAAGGCGCCAACTGCCGCCGATGCACCGGCACTGACCAGCAGGCCGGCGAGCAGCCAGGCCAGCCGCGCGGCGTCTGCAGCCCGCCGGGCCGCCGCGTCGAACACAGTCTGACGCATCAATCGCGCAAGCGGCTGGATCGCGGCACGCAGGCCAGCAGAAACTCCATCTGGTCGGCCACGATGCGGCGTCCGCGCAGGATCATGTCCTCATGCAGGCTGGGCGTGTAGGGCAGGTAGAGCAGGCTCATCTTCGATTCTTCGGGCAGGCGGTTGCCCTTGAGGCCATTGCAGGACTTGCAGGCGGTGATGCAGTTCGTCCAGGTGTCGCGCCCGCCACGCGAGGTCGGCATGATGTGTTCGCGCGTCAGCAGGTCGAAGCCGAAGCGTCCGCCGCAGTAGGCGCAGACATGGCGGTCCCGGACGAAGAGCTTGGGGTTGGTCATCGCCGGTGTCACCCGCCAGGCCCGGGTCGGGATGGTACCCCGCACCGCGATGATCGAATGGACCTCGATGCGCGACTGCAGACCGGTGCTACGCTGGATGCCGCCGCGCAGCACATGGCAGGGCCGGCCCAGGGTCCAGGCCACGCCGTCGCTGGCGTAGAGCATGGCGGCCTCGCGCGGCGTAATCCACGCTTGCGGACGTCCGGATAAATCGAGTTGCAGCACGTCCACGGAAAAAGTCTCCCGGCAGCGATGTGCAAGCGTACTGCATTCGGCAGGCGCGCCGCCACCGCTGTCCCGCGGCAGGGCGTGGCGCCGGGCTCTAGTCACCGGCGTCTAGAAAAATCCAGTCCCGTCGTCGCCAGGGGGCTTTGAATTCTGCAAAATAGCACGATCGTTCGTTTCATTTTTCCCGCATCGACTGTGTCACCGTTGCCTACCTTGCCCAATGCGCCCGGCCGGCCCGCCGCCCGGCCTGCCTCCCGCGCCCTCCTCAAAGGGCAGCAGACCCGTGCCGCGATTTTGGAGGCGGCCTTGAGCCTGGCCTCGCACATGGGCCTGGAGGGCTTGTCGATAGGCGCGCTGGCCGAAGTGACGCAGATGAGCAAGTCGGGCGTGTTCGCCCACTTCGGCTCGCGCGAAGAGTTGCAGATCGCGGTGATCCGCGAATACCACGCCCGCTTCGAGGAGGAGGTGTTCTTCCCGGCCGTCAGCGAGGCGCGCGGCCTGCCGCGGCTGCGTGCCCTGTTCGACCGCTGGGTGCGCCGGGTGTCGGTGGAACTCGATTCGGGTTGCATCTACATCAGCGGCGCGGTCGAGTTCGACGACCGGCCGGGCCCGGTGCGCGACGCGCTGGCCTCGATGGTGCGGGCCTGGCAATCGGCGCTGGACCGCGCGATCGGCTTGTCGGTCGAGGCCGGTCACCTGCGGCCCGACACCGATTCGCTGCAGATGCTGTTCGAGGTCCACGGCCTGATCCTGGCACTGCACCACGACGCGCGCTTCCTGCGCCTGCCCGGCGCGGTCGACCGTGCACGCCGCGGCTTCGACCGCATCGTGCAGTTCTACCTGCTGGCCGAGCCCGATGCCGGCGTCGCGCCGGCAGCACGCTGATTCGCTTTCGCCACCCTCGTTGTCCCGTTTCTCCCCCGCCTTGCCTCAAGGAGCGCTCCATGCCCCAGTACAACCCGCCCATCCGCGACATGCAATTCCTGCTGTACGAGATGTTGGATGCCGTCCCCACCCTGCGCGCGCTGCCGCCCCATGCCGACGTCGATGCCGACACGCTCAATGCCGTGCTCGAAGAGGGCGGCAAATTCGCGTCCCAGGTGGCGGCGCCTATCAACCTGTCGGGTGACGCCGAGGGCTGCACGCTCGACCCCGTCAGCCATGCCGTGAGCACCCCCAAGGGCTTCACCCAGGCTTATGCGCAGTATGTCGAGGGCGGCTGGCCGTCGTTGAGTTGCGACCCGGCCTGCGGTGGCCAGGGCCTGCCGCTGGTGCTCAACCAGTGTTTCTACGAGATGCTGAACTCGGCCAACCAGGCCTGGACCATGTACCCCGGCCTGTCGCACGCGGCCTACGAGGCTTTGCACGCGCATGGCACGCCGCTGCAGAAGGCCACCTACCTGGCCAAGCTGACCCGTGGCCAGTGGACCGGCACGATGTGCCTGACCGAGCCGCAATGCGGCACCGACCTGGGGCTGTTGCGCAGCAAGGCCGAGCCCATCGTCGGCGGCGTGCTCGACGGCAGTTACCGCATCAGCGGCGAGAAGATCTTCATCTCCGCCGGCGAGCATGACCTGGCCGAGAACATCGTCCACCTGGTGCTGGCCCGGCTGCCCGATGCGCCGGCCGGCAACAAGGGCATCTCGCTGTTCGTGGTGCCGAAGTTCCTGATCAACCCCGACGGCAGCCTGGGCGAGCGCAATGGCATTTATTGCGGTGGTCTCGAGCACAAGATGGGCATCCGTGCCAGCGCCACCTGCCAGATGGTGCTGGACGGCGCGGTCGGCACCCTGGTCGGTGCGCCGCACAAGGGCCTGGCGGCGATGTTCGTGATGATGAACGCGGCCCGCCTGGGCGTGGGCAACCAGTCGCTCGGCCTGACCGAGGTGGCCTACCAGAACGCGGTGGCCTACGCCAAGGGCCGGATCCAGATGCGCTCGCTGTCGGGCACCAAGGCGCCCGACCAGGCGGCCGACCCGATCATCGTCCACCCGGATGTGCGCAAGATGCTGTTGACCGCGCGCGCCTATGCCGAGGGCGCGCGGGCGATGCTGATGTTCACCACGCTGCAACTCGATGTGCTGCTGTCGTCGGACGATGACGCCGAGAAGCGCGAGGCCGACGACACGGTGGCCCTGCTGACGCCGATCATCAAGGCCTTCATCACCGACAACGGCTGGATCGCCACCTCGTCCTGCATGCAGGTGTTTGGCGGCCATGGCTATGTCCACGGCTCGGGCATGGAGCAGTTCGTGCGTGACGCGCGGATCAACATGATTTACGAAGGCACCAACACCATCCAGTCACTCGACTTGCTGGGACGCAAGGTTTTGGGCGACAACGGTGCCAAACTGAAAAAGTTCGGCAAGCGCATCGCCGCGTTCGTCGAGGAGGAGGGCGTCAGCGAAGCGATGCAGGAGTTCATCAACCCCTTGGCCGACCTGGGCGACAAGGTGACCAAGCTGACCACCGAGATCGGCATGAAGGCCTTCGGCAATGCCGACGAGGTGGGTGCGGCCGCGGTGGATTACCTGCGCGTGGTGGGCCACCTGTGTTTCGCCTACTTCTGGGCCCGGATGGCCAAGGTGGCGCTGGACAAGCAGAATTCGGGCGATCCGTTCTACACCGCCAAGCTGGCCACCGCGCGCTTCTACTTCGCCAAGCTGTTGCCCGAGACCGCGGGACTGATCCGCACCGCACGCGCCGGCGTGGCGCCGCTGATGGAAATGGATGAGGCCTTGTTCTGACCTATCCCCGGAGATCCCCATGATGAAGAAGACATTGAGCGCCCTGATGGCCCTGGCGCTGGCCACCGCCGCCGGTGCCGTGCTGGCCCAGGCCACGCCGGCGGGCTTGTGGAAGACCATAGACGACGATGGCAAGACCGAGAAGTCGCTGGTGCGCATCGCCGAGTCCGGCGGTGCGCTCAGCGGCCGGGTCGAGAAGATCTTCGACCCGGCCAAGGCCAGCGAGGTCTGCCGCAAGTGCACCGACGAGCGAAAGGATCAGCCTGTTGCCGGCATGACCATCATTCGCGGCGCCAGGCAGGGCGACGACGGGGTCTGGGGCGGCGGCGACATCCTCGACCCGAACAACGGCAAGGTCTACAAGCTGCACTTGAAGCCGGTGGACGGCGGCAAGAGGCTGGAAGTGCGCGGCTATGTGGGGATGCCGCTGCTGGGCCGCACCCAGACCTGGATCCGCGTCGAGTAAGCCTGATCGGTCAGCCATTTCGGGCTGCGCCACCGCCTTGGTGGCGGCGTTTGGGCGTTTTGGCGCCCGGCCTCGCCTATTGATTTCAACGGAGTCGACATGAATCGAAGCAATGTACGCAAGGTGGCCGTGCTCGGCGCCGGCGTGATGGGTGCGCAGATCGCCGCCCACCTGGTCAACTTGCGGGTGCCGGTGGTGCTGTTCGACCTGGCCGCGAAAGAGGGCCCGAAGAACGGCATCGTGCTCAAGGCGCTCGATGGCCTGAAGAAGCTCAAGCCCTCGCCGATAGGCGTGGCCGGTGATCTGGCGTTGATCCAGCCCGCCAATTACGACGACAACCTCGACCTGCTGGCCGACTGCGACCTGGTGATCGAAGCGATCGCCGAGCGCATGGACTGGAAGCGCGACCTCTACGCCAAGGTGGCGCCGCACATCGCGCCCCACGCCATCGTCGCCAGCAACACCTCGGGCTTGTCGATCAGCCAGCTCGCCGACGCGCTGCCCGACGCCATCCAATCGCGCTTTTGCGGCATCCACTTCTTCAACCCGCCGCGCTACATGCAGTTGGTCGAACTGATCCCGACACCGGGCACCGACCCCACGATCCTGGACCAGTTGGAGACCTTTGTCACCCGCAGCCTGGGCAAGGGCGTGGTGCGGGCCAAGGACCGGCCCAACTTCGTCGCCAACCGGATCGGCACGGCCGGCATGCTGGCCACATTTGTCGAGGCGGATCGCTTCGGCCTGGGCTACGACGTGGTCGACGACCTGACCGGCAAGAAGCTGGGCCGGGCCAGTTCGGGCACTTTCCGCACCGCCGACGTGGTGGGCCTCGATACGCTGGCCCATGTGGTCAAGACGCTGCAGGACAGTCTGGGGCCGGACCAGGGCAAGGACCCCTTCCATGCCAGCTTCGCCACACCCGCCGCGCTGGCTGGGTTGATCGCCGCCGGCGCGCTGGGCCAGAAGACCCAGGCCGGCTTCTTCAAGAAGGTCGGCAAGGACGTGCTGCGCTTCGATCCGGCCAAGGGCGACTACGTGCCCGCCGGTGGCAAGGCCGACGCCTTGATCGACCGTATCCTCAAAAAACCGGCGGCCGAGCGCCTGAAGCTGCTGCGCGAGTCCAGCAACCCGCAGGCCCAGTTCCTGTGGGCGATCCTGCGCAACGGCTTCCACTACGCGGCGGTGCACCTGGCCGAGGTGGCCGATTCGGCGCGCGAGATCGATCTGGCGATGCGCTGGGGCTTCGGCATGAAACAGGGCGTGTTCGAGCTCTGGCAGGAGGCCGGCTGGCAGCAGGTGGCGGGCTGGGTCAAGGACGACATCGCCGCCGGCAAGGCGCTGTGCGATGCGCCGCTGCCGTACTGGGTGTTTGATGGCCGCACCGGCGTCCACACACCCGAAGGCTCGTGGAGCGCGTCCCAAGGCCGCTACATCGCCCGCTCTACGCTGCCGGTCTATGTCCGCCAGCATTTCCCCGAGTCGCTGCTGGGCGAGGGCGCCAAGCCGGCGATCGCGGCCGGCACCGAGCTCTTCAAGAACGACGAGATCCGGCTCTGGACGCTGGACGGCGAGGTGCTGATCGCCAGCATCACCAGCAAGATGCACCTGATCGGCCCGGGCGTGATGGAGGGCTTGCTCAAGGCGGTGGAACTGGCCGAGCAAGACTTTGACGGCCTGGTGATCTGGTCACCCGACGAGCCGTTCTCGGCCGGCGCCAACCTGGAGGCCATGCTGCCCACCTTCATGAAGCTGGGTGCCAAGGGCATCGCGCCGGAGATCAAGAAGCTGCAGGACGCGCTGCTGCGCCTGCGCTACGCCGCGGTGCCGACCGTGGCGGCGATGCGCGGCCTGGCGCTGGGCGGCGGCTGCGAGATCGCCGTGCATTGCGCCAAGCGGGTGGCGCACATGGAAACCTATGTCGGCCTGGTCGAGGTGGGGGTGGGCCTGATCCCGGGTGGTGGTGGCCTGACCTATATCGCCCGCCGTGCCGCCGAGAACGCCGCGGCCAACAGCACCGATTTGCTGGCCTTCGTCAAGGACGGCTTCCAGGCTGCGGCCACCGCCCAGGTGGGCACCAGCGCACTGGAGAGCCGCCAGAACGGCTACTTGCTCGACAGCGACGTTGTCGTCGCCCACAAGGACGAGTTGCTGTTCATCGCGATCGCCCAGGTCAAGGCGATGGCGGCCAGCAACTGGCGCGCGCCGGTCAAGGCGATGTTCGCAGTGGCGGGCCGCTCGGCCATCGCGACGATCAAGGCCCAACTGGTGGGCATGCGCGACGGCCAGTTCATCAGCCCGCATGACTTTCACATCGCCAGTCTGATCGCCGACGTGGTTTGTGGCGGCGAGGTCGAGGCCGGCTCGCTTGTTACCGAGGAGTACCTGATGGCGCTGGAGCGCAAGCATTTCTGCGCGCTGCTGGAACATCCCAAGTCGCAAGAGCGGATCATGGGCCTGTTGCAGACCGGCAAACCGGTTCGGAATTGATGAAGCGATTTGACGAAACGGCGGCGCGAACGCCAGGCGTCGTTGGGCGGTGCTCGGAATCCTCACGTAGCGCTGCTACGTTCCGGTTCCTGCGCGCCGTCCGCCTAGCCTGACGCCCGCTCGCTACGCTTCCTCAACACCGAACCCCGTGCATTTTTGACCATGGGGTCAATTCGAAGGATCAGCTATGAGCAAACAACTCCAAGACGCCTACATCGTCGCCGCCAGCCGCACGCCCATAGGCAAGTCGCACCGCGGTTTTTTCCGCAACACAAGGCCTGATGACCTGCTGGTCGCCGCGATCCAGGCCGCGTTGCGCCAAGTGCCGGGGCTGGACCCGGCAGCGATCGAGGATGCGATCGTCGGCTGCGCGATGCCCGAGGGCGAGCAGGGCATGAACATGGCCCGCGTGGCCGCGCTGCTGGCCGGCTTGCCCAACTCGGTGGGCGGCATCACCGTCAACCGCTTCTGCGCCTCGGGCTTGAGCGCGGTGCAGATGGCCGCCGACCGCATCCGCGTCGGCGAGGCCGACGTGATGATTGCGGCCGGCGCCGAGAGCATGAGCATGGTGCCGATGTCGGGCAACAAGCCCTCGTTCAACCCGGCGGTGTTTGCGCGCGACGAGAACATCGGCATCGCTTACGGGATGGGCCTGACCGCCGAGAAGGTGGCCCAGCAGTGGGGTGTCAGCCGCGAGGCCCAGGACGAGTTCGCGCTGCAAAGCCACCTCAAGGCGCTGGCCGCGCAGCAGGCCGGCGCGTTTGCCGACGAGATCACCCCGGTGCAGGTGGTCGAGCGCTCACCGAATCTGGCCACCGGCGAGGTCAACATCAAGGCCCGCACCGTCAGCCTGGACGAGGGCCCGCGCGCCGAGACCACGCTGGCCGCGCTGGCCAAGCTGCGGGCGGTGTTCGCGGCCAAGGGATCTGTGACGGCGGGCAACAGTTCGCAGACCAGCGACGGTGCGGGCTGCCTGATCCTGGCCAGCGAGTCTGCCGTCAAGCGCTTCGACTTGAAGCCGCTTGCGCGCTTTGTCAGCTTCGCCTCGCGCGGCGTGCCGCCCGAGTTGATGGGCATAGGCCCTGTCGAGGCCATCCCGGCGGCGCTCAAGAGCGCGGGTCTGAGCCTGGCCGACATGGGCTGGATCGAGCTTAACGAGGCCTTCGCGGCGCAGGCGCTGGCGGTGATCAATACCCTGGGGCTGAACCCCGAGGTCGTCAACCCGATGGGCGGCGCGATCGCGCTCGGCCACCCGTTGGGCGCCACCGGGGCCATCCGTGCCGCCACCGTGGTGCATGCGCTGCGACGCCACAACCTGAAGTACGGCATGGTCACGATGTGCGTGGGCACCGGCCAGGGCGCGGCTGGCATCTTCGAACGCGTTTGATAGCGTCGGCCCCTCGACAACAGGAGACAACACTTGACCATCAAGACCGCCACCTTCAACGGCGTGGCCACGATAGAGATCGCCCGGCCCGAGAAGAAGAACGCGCTGACCCAGTCGATGTACAGCGCGATGGCCGAGGCCTTGATCGCGGCCAACGTCGACAACGCGGTGCGCGCCGTGCTGATCACCGGCCAGCCCGGCTGCTTCACCTCGGGCAACGACATCGAGGACTTCATGCAGCGCCCGCCGACGTTGGGCCAGGACGCCGAGCCGTCGCCTGTGGCGCGCTTCATGCACGCCCTGCTCAGTTGCGAGAAGCCGGTGGTGGCGGCGGTCACCGGCGCCGCTGTGGGAATAGGCACGACGATGCTGCTGCACTGCGACCTGGTCTATGTCAGCGACGAGGCCCGACTGGCGATGCCCTTCGTCAGTCTGGGGCTGGTGCCCGAATACGCCAGCAGCTTGCTGATTCCGGCGCTGCTGGGCCATGTCAAGGCGGCCGAGAAGCTGATGCTGGGCGAGCCGTTTTCCGGCAGCGACGCGGTCGATTGCGGCATCGCCAATGCGGTGCTGCCGGCCGGCGAGGTGGTCAACCATGCGCGCCGGATGGCCGAGCGCTTCAACGCCCTGCCGCCGAGCGCGGTGCGCGAGACCAAGCGCCTGATGCGCGCGCCGCAGCGGGCCCAGGTGCGGCAGGTGATGCAGGCCGAGGGCGAGTTGTTCTCGCAGCGGCTGCGCAGCCCGGAAGCGACGGAGGCCTTCCAGGCCTTCTTCCAGAAGCGCAAGCCTGACTTCAGCAATTTCTGAGCGCCGAGGTAGGTCAGGTCGCCGCCGTGTCGCTGGCGCTCAAGCTCGCGCTGGCGCCGCTTCTGCTGGCGCAGGCGCTGCAGACGCGGCGCCGCATGCCGCGATTGCCCGAGGCGGCGGGTCCACGCCGCGGACGCGTTGGTGATGGCCCCGGTCGGCTGGGCTTGTTGATCGTCGGCGACTCGTCGGCCGCGGGCGTCGGCGTGGCCAGCCAGGACGATGCGCTGGCCGGCTGCCTGAGCCGGGCGCTGGCGCAGCGCCTGGGCCGGGCGGTGCAATGGCAGCTGTGCGCGCGTTCGGGCATCACCAGCGCCCAGGCTGGCGGGCTGCTGGCCGACGCCGATGCCGCCGATGTGGCGGTGGTCGTCACGGGTGTCAACGATGTCGTCGACCGGATTCGACCGGCTGCTGCGCTGGCCGCGCGTGGGCAACTGGTCCAGGCCTTGGTCCAGCGCACCGGCGTGCGCCAGGTGGTGATGACGCCTGTGCCGCCTATGCACCGCTTCGCCGGTCTGCCGCAGCCGCTGCGCTGGGTGGCCGGGCGCGACGCGGCGGCGCATCAGCGGGCGCTGGCGCGCTGGGCCCAGGGTCAGCCGGGCGTCAGCCAGCTGCGCCCGGCCCTGCCGCTGGACGACCCCGCGATGCTGGCGCGCGACGGCTTCCATCCTGCCGCGCCGCTCTACCGGCTATGGGGCGACGCGCTGGCCGATCACATCGCAGCGGTGATTGGCACTGGCCCGTGAGCCCACACGGCGTTGCCGGCAGGCATGGCGCGATGCTCTATTCTTCATGGGCTGACCGGGTCGATTGATCCCGTGCAGTCTGGCCGGCGCCAGTCCGGGCCAGACTCTTTTCGAAATGCCTTTCTTCGGGCGCCAGTCGTCCCCGCCCCATGCGCCATTCCGCCGCCGCTCACAGCCTGCCCAACCCCGCCACGCCGGGTGTGGCCCGAACCGATTGGCAGACCCTGCGCAAGCTGCTGCCATATCTGTGGCAATACCGCTGGCGGGTCGGGTTGGCGTTGGGCTTCCTGCTGCTGGCCAAGGTGGCCAACGTCGGCGTGCCGGTGCTGCTCAAGCACCTGGTCGATGCGTTGGACCTGAAACCCGGCGACTTGCGCGCGGTGCTGGTGGTGCCGGTCGGGCTGCTGCTGGCCTATGCCGGCCTGCGCCTGTCGACCAGCCTGTTCACCGAACTGCGTGAACTGGTGTTCGCCAAGGTCTCGTTCGGCGCGTCCAAGCAGATCGCGCTCGAGGTCTTCGGCCACCTGCACGCGCTGAGCCTGCGCTTCCACCTCGAGCGCCAGACCGGCGGCATGTCGCGCGACATCGAGCGCGGCACGCGGGCGCTGCAGTCGCTGGTGTCGTACTCGCTCTACACCATCATGCCCACGCTGGTCGAGGTCACCCTGGTGCTGGGCTTTCTGGGCATCCGCTTCGACATGGGCTATGTCTGGATCACCTTGGTTGCCCTGAGCATCTACATCACCTTCACCGTGACGGTGACCGAGTGGCGCTCGCGCTTCAGGCGCGAGATGAACGAGGCCGATTCCAAGGCCCACAGTCGGGCCATCGATGCGCTCTTGAACTACGAGACCGTCAAGTACTTCAACAACGAGGCCTTCGAGGCGCGCCGCTACGACGAGGGGTTGGAGGCCTACCGACAGGCCCAGGTCAAGAGCCAGAGCACGCTGTCGATGCTCAACACAGGCCAGCAGTTGATCATCGCGCTCAGCCTGGTGGCGATGTTGTGGCGCGCCACCCAGGGCGTCGTCGAGGGTCGGCTGACGCTGGGCGACCTGGTGATGATCAATGCCTTCCTGATCCAGCTCTACATTCCGCTCAACTTCCTGGGCGTGCTCTACCGCGAGGTCAAGCAGAGCCTGACCGACCTGGACCGGATGTTCGTGCTGCTCGAGCGCGAGCGCGAGGTGGCCGATGCCCCCGATGCGCCCGACCTGGTGGTGCGGGAAGGGATGGTGTGCTTCGAAAACGTCAGCTTCGCCTATGACCCGTCGCGGCCGATCTTGCACGCAGTGAGCTTCGAGATCCCGGCCGGCAAGACGGTGGCGGTGGTTGGCGCATCGGGTGCGGGCAAGAGCACGCTGGCGCGGTTGCTCTACCGTTTCTACGACGTCACCGGTGGGCGCATCACGATCGACGGCCAGGATATCCGGCGAGTCACCCAGGCCAGTCTGCGGCGGGCTATAGGCATCGTGCCGCAGGACACGGTGCTGTTCAACGACACCGTGGGTTACAACATCGGTTACGGCCGCACCGGTGCGTCGACGGCCGAGGTGGAAGCTGCGGCGCGCGCCGCGCATATCCACGACTTCATCGCCGGCACCCCCAAGGGTTACGCCACCATGGTCGGCGAGCGCGGGTTGAAGCTGTCGGGCGGCGAGAAGCAGCGCGTGGCGATCGCCCGCACGTTGCTGAAGAACCCGCCGGTGCTGATCTTCGACGAGGCCACCTCGGCGCTGGACTCGGCCAACGAGCGTGCGATCCAGGCCGAACTGAAGAGCGCGGCGCAGGGCAAGACGGCGCTGGTGATCGCGCACCGCTTGTCGACCGTGGCCGACGCGCACGAGATCGTGGTGCTGGACGGCGGCCGGGTGGCCGAGCGCGGCTCCCATGCCGTGCTGCTGGCCCTGGGCGGGCGCTATGCCGAGATGTGGCGGCTGCAGCAGTCGGCGGAGGGTGAGGTCTTGCCCGGTTGAGCACCGCAGGAGCAATAAAGCCCGCGGCGGGCAGGCTCAAGCCCGCTTGCGGCGCCTGCTTGTCGCGCCGGCGCCGGCCAATGCCAGCGCCACCAGGCCGAAGCCGGCTGGCTCGGGCACGCTGCCACCGGCGCCGCCTGTGTCGGTGCTCAGGCTGAATGTGATGTTGTCGATCGAAAAGAACTGGGTTGCCGTGAAAGAGACATGGTCGATCAGGGTCGCGAAGCTGCCCAGGGTCGTCGCTTTGGTGTCCCAGTACGGCGTCCCCGTGAACCCCCCGGGACCGCCCTCTCCCAGCTTGGATCCGGAAGAGCTGAAGGCGGTCGCTGTGATGCTGCCTGCCGATGTGCCGCCGTCGAAACTGACGGTGTCGAAGGACTGGCCGTTCACATTGATCGTGAACAAGGAATTGCTGAACACGGCGGCGCCGCTCTGCGTTGTCAGTCCGAGGTAGTTGTTCTTGTAGGCGGTCACCGCCCCGCTGAACCCGAAGCCCTGGAAAGGCGAGGGCACCGGTGCGTGGTCGACAGAAACCAAGAGGGGCTGAAAGTTCAGCGTCACCGGCGCCGCCTGCACCGACCACGGCAGGCATGCCGCCGCGCATGCCACTGTCAACGCGCCAATCGTGCTTGCCATGATGTCCATCGCCTGTTTTGTTGCTCTTCCTTGCCGGCGCCGGTGGCTGCAGGCAAGCGCTTCACCCTGTCGTCGACTGTAGCGAAGTGGCGGCGGGATTGGCGCGGGCCGCACCCCTGCGTTCAGGGGGAGGGGGCGGCGATTCCGTGAAGGGTGGATCGACAGGAGCGTTCACACCGCTGGCTCGAGGACTTCGCCGGCCTGGCCTGGAACCGGTGCTGCCCGCGCCGCCGCACAGTGGCGGTGCGGGCAGGCACTGAAGCCGTGCCTGCCGGGCCTGCGCGCAGGCGGTTCGCCGGGAACGATTCCTGCTCCACAAGCCCGGTCCGGCAAGCCAGGCCCCCGGAGAAACAGCCATTTTCGACCCCTGCGGGCCCGCCCTATACTTCCCCGCGCCCAACGATTCACCCCCTCTCGAAAGAGAGGGTCGCGGCGGCCAAGTCCAACCTCCACTGAAGCGATGACCATGACCAAAACTCACCTGAAGACCGCGCTCGGCGGGCTGATCGCCCTGGGCGCCCTGGCCGCTGCGATGCCGGCGCTGGCCGGCAAGACGCTAGACACCATCAAGCAGCGCGGGCAACTGGTTTGCGGCGTCAACCCCAGCCTGCCTGGCTTTGCGGCGGCTGACAGCCAGGGCAACTGGACCGGTCTGGACGTCGACGTCTGCAAGGCGGTGACCGCCACCGTGCTGGGCGACGCCAGCAAGATCAAGTGGGTGCCGCTGAACGCGGCCCAGCGCTTTGCCGCGCTGCAGGCCGGCGAGATCGACGTGCTGTCGCGCAACACCACCTGGACCCTGACCCGCGACGCGTCGCTGGGCCTGCACTTCACCGGCGCCACCTACTACGACGGCCAGGGCTTCATGGTCACCAAGAAGTCCAAGGTCACCAGCGCCAAGCAACTCAAGGGCGCCACGGTCTGCGTGCAGTCGGGCACCACCACCGAGAAGAACCTGACCGACTACTCCAAGGCCGCTGGCCTGAACATGAAGCCAGTCGTTTTCGAGACCCAGGAAGCCACCAACAAGGCCTATTTCTCCGGCCGCTGCCAGGCTTACACCACCGACGCCTCGGGCCTGGCCTCGGTGCGCAACAAGGAAGCCGGCAACCCCGAAGACCATGTGATCCTGCCCGAGCTGATCTCCAAAGAGCCGCTCGGCCCGTCGGTGCGACGCGGCGACGACGAGTTCTTCGCGATCGTCAAGTGGACGGTGTTCGCGCTGATCGAGGCCGAGGAATACGGCATCACCCAGGCCAACGTCGACGACCTGAAGGCCAACAGCAAGGATCCCGTGGTGCAGCGCATCCTGGGCACTTCCGAGGACACCGGCAAGTTGCTCGGCCTGGACAAGGACTGGGCTTACCGCGCGATCAAGGCCACCGGCAACTACGGCGAGATCTTCGAGCGCAACGTGGGCCCGAAGTCGGCGCTCAAGCTGCCCCGCGGCGCCAACAACCTGTGGAGCAAGGGCGGCTTCCTGTACGCCCCGCCGGTTCGCTGACCTGTTGACCGCCCACCGCATGACCGCATCGTCCGCTCCACCCAAGCCGCGCAGTTTCAGCTGGCGCAGCAAGGCGTTCCGCAACGTCGTCTACCAGGTGGTGGCGCTGACGCTGGTGATCGCGCTGGGCGCCTACCTGGTGCACAACACCTTGCAGAACATGCGGGTGCGGGGCATCCAGAGCGGCTTCGACTTCATCACCCAGCCGGCCGGGTTCTCTATCGGCGAGAGCCTGATGCCGTTCGACTCGGCCGAGAGCTACGGCAAGGCCTTCCTGGTCGGGCTGTCCAACACCTTGCGGGTGGCGGTCATCGGCATCGTGCTGGCCACGCTGCTGGGCACGCTGGTGGGCATAGGGCGCTTGTCGCACAACTTCCTGCTGCGCACGGTGTGCAGCGCCTATGTCGAGATCTTCCGCAACGTGCCGCTGCTGCTGCAGTTGTTCATCTGGTACTTCGTGCTGACCGAGCTGCTGCCGCCCATCGAGACGGCGATGAACCCGCTGGCCGGGGTCTTCTTCAGCAAGAACGGCTTGCAGTTCCCGGTTCCGCTGTGGTCGGGCGGCCATGGCTTCACGCTGGCCGGGCTGGCGCTGGGTGCGGTGGGGGCCTGGGGCTGGTCGCGATCGGTGCGCCAGCATCTGCACGCCACCGGCAAGATCCGGCCCGTGGTCTGGCCGGCGCTGCTGATCGTCGTCGCCGGCGGCGTGCTGGGCTGGTTGGTCGGCGGTGCGCCGGGCGGCCTCGATACGCCCGAGAAGACCGAGCTCAACGTGGTTGGTGGCGGCGCGGTGACGCCCGAATTCCTGACCATGCTGATCGGCCTGACGGTCTACACCGCGTCCTACATCGCCGAGATCGTTCGTGGCGGCATCCAGGCCGTACCCTTCGGCCAGCATGAGGCGGCGGCCGCGCTCGGCCTGTCGCGCCGCATGGAGGTGAGGCTGGTGCAGTTGCCCCAGGCGCTGCGCGTGATCATCCCGCCGCTGACCAGCCAGTACCTCAACCTGACCAAGAATTCCTCGCTGGCGGTGGCGGTGGGCTACCCCGACCTGGTGTCCATCTCCAACACCTCGCTCAACCAGACCGGGCGCGCGATCGAATGCATCGCGCTGGTGATGGCCTGCTATCTGACGCTCTCCTTGCTGACGGCCGCCTTCATGAACGCCTACAACAAGCGCTCGCTGATCAAGGAGCGCTGAAACCATGGCGACCGTCCCCCTGCCCAATCCTGCATCCACTTTCGAGCCTATCGCCAGCCGGCCGCCGCCGCGCGCCGTCAAGGGCGTGTCCGCCTGGCTGCGCAGCAACCTGTTCGACGGCTGGCGCAACAGCCTGGCCTCGCTGCTGGTGCTGGGCATCCTGCTATGGGCGCTGCCGCAGTTGCTGCAATGGGCTGTCGTCAACGCCGTGTTCCGGCCCGACAACGCCGCCTGCCGGGCCGCTGCCGAGACTGGCGCCTGCTGGGGCGTGGTGGCCGAGAAGTACCGGCTGATCCTGTTCGGCCGCTACCCCTATGCCGAGCAGTGGCGGCCCTTGCTGGCCTGTTTGCTGCTGATCGGCCTGCTGGTGGGCAGCTGCTACCGGCCGTTCTGGAAGCGCGGCCTGCTTCTGGCCTGGGCGGCGGTTGTCGGCGCGTTCTTCCTGCTGATGTTCGGCGGCCTTTTCGGGCTGACGCCGGTCGAGACCGCGCGCTGGGGCGGCTTCCCGCTGACGATGCTGTTGTCGACGATCAGCCTGGTGCTGGCTTTCCCGCTGGCGGTGCTGGTGGCACTGGGTCGGCAGTCGCGCATGCCCGGCATCCGCACGATCTGCGTGCTGTATGTCGAGTTGATCCGCGGCGTGCCGCTGATCTCGGTGCTGTTCATGGCCTCGTTCATGTTCCCGCTGTTCATGCCGCAGGGCACGACCATCGACGTGTTGCTGCGCGTGCTGGTGGGCATGACACTGTTCACCGCGGCCTACCTGGCCGAGGTGGTGCGTGGCGGCTTGCAGGCGCTGCCCAAGGGGCAGGTCGAGGCGGCGCAGTCACTCGGCCTGTCCGACTGGCAGGCCACGCGCAAGATCGTGCTGCCGCAGGCGCTGCGGCTGGTCGTGCCGGCGATCATGAACACCTTCATCGGCGCCTTCAAGGACACCTCGCTGGTGACCATCGTCAGCCTGTACGACCTGACCGGCGCGCTGCAGCTCGCGCTGGGCGATTCGAACTGGCGCAAGTTCTTCCTCGAAGGCCAGTTGTTCGTCGCCGCGGTGTACTTCGTGTTCTGTTTCGCGATGTCGCGCTACAGCCAGTGGATAGAGCGCCACCTCAACACCGGCACCCGGCGGCAATGAGGCCGGCCCGCGCCGATCCGCGGCCGCCGACCTGCAGCAAGCCCGTCCGCAAGCCCGCCAAACGATCCCCTCCCTACGCGCCATGAGCCAGCAAACACCGATCATCGAATTCAAGCGCGTCAACAAGTGGTACGGTGAATTCCACGTGTTGCGCGACATCGAGTTGAGCGTGGCCCGGGGCGAGCGCATCGTCATCTGCGGACCCTCGGGTTCAGGCAAGTCCACGCTGATCCGCTGCATCAACCGGCTCGAGGAGCACCAGCAAGGCCATTTGATCGTCGACGGCACCGAACTGTCGGATGACCTGAAAGCGATAGAGCGGGTGCGCAAGGACGTCGGCATGGTGTTCCAGCAGTTCAACCTGTTTCCCCACCTGACGGTGCTGGAGAACCTGACGCTGGCGCCGATGTGGGTCGGCAAGGTGCCCAAGGCCGAGGCCGAGGAGCGTGCGATGCAGCAACTCAAGCGGGTGCGCATCGCCGAGCAGGCCAGCAAGTACCCGCTGCAACTCTCGGGTGGCCAGCAGCAGCGGGTGGCGATCGCCAGGGCGCTCTGCCTGACACCCAAGATCATGCTGTTCGACGAGCCGACCTCGGCGCTAGACCCCGAGATGATCCAGGAAGTGCTGGATGTGATGGTCGAGCTTGCCGGCCAGGGCATCACGATGCTGTGCGTCACCCACGAGATGTCCTTCGCCAAGGCGGTGGCGAACCGGGTGATCTTCATGGACCAGGGCCAGATCATCGAGCAGGCGCCGCCGCACGAGTTCTTCGACAACCCGAAGAACGAGCGGACACGGGATTTCCTGTCCAAGATCCTGTCGCACTGAACGCGATGCCGGCGATCGACCGTCTGGCCCGGCCGGCGCGGCCTGCGAAAATCAAGCCATGACCCCGACCGAACACTCCCTGGCCAGCCTGACGATCACCCGCCCCGACGACTGGCACCTGCACCTGCGCGATGGCGCGGCGATGGCCGCGGTGCTGCCCGCCACCGCGCGCCAGTTTGCGCGCGCGATCGTCATGCCCAACCTGCGGCCGCCGATCACCAGCGCCGCGGCCGCCGCGGCCTACCGCGGCCGCATCCTGGCGGCGCTGCCGGCCGGCAGCGATTTCACGCCGCTGATGACGATCTACCTGACCGACAGTCTGGCCGCCGACGAGATCGCCCGCGCCGCCGAGGCCGGGGTGGTGGCGGTCAAGCTCTATCCGGCGGGTGCGACCACCCACAGCGACGCCGGCGTCACCGATATCCGCCACACCTGGCCGGTGCTCGAAGCGATGCAGCGTGCCGGCCTGCCGCTGCTGGTGCACGGCGAGGTGACCGACCCGGCGGTCGACATCTTCGACCGCGAAGCGGTGTTCATCGACCGGGTGATGGTGCCGCTGCGGCGTGACTTCCCCGAGCTCAAGGTCGTGTTCGAGCACATCACGACCAAGGAAGCCGCGCAGTATGTCGCCCAGGCCGGCGCGCACACCGCCGCCACCATCACTGCCCACCACCTGCTGTACAACCGCAACGCGATCTTCCTGGGCGGGCTGCGGCCGCACTACTACTGCCTGCCGGTGCTCAAGCGCGAACTGCACCGCCAGGCGCTGGTGGCCGCCGCAACCTCGGGGTCGGACCGGTTCTTCCTCGGCACCGACAGCGCGCCACATGCCGCGGCGCTGAAGGAGGCTTCGGTCTGCGGTGCCGGCTGTTTCACCGCGCTGAGCGCACTCGAGCTCTACGCCGAGGCCTTCGAGGCCGCCGGCGCACTGGCCCAGCTCGAGGGTTTTGCCAGCCACCATGGACCGGCTTTCTACGGCCTGCCGCGCAACCTCGGCACGGTGACGTTGGCGCGCCAAGCCTGGGCCCTGCCCGAGACCCTGGCTTTTGGCGAGACCGTGCTCAAGCCGCTGCGCGGCGGCGAGACGCTGGCCTGGCGACAACTGGATTGACGCTGCGCTTGGCGAACCCGCGGCGCCGGTGATCATCATCGACCGGCCCTGGCTGGCGCCGCTGCAGCCGCTGCTGGGCCAAGCGTTGGCGGCATGGCAGGCCGGGGCCACGGTGGCGCAGGCGCTGGCCGGATCGGCGCCAGACCTGCAATCGGTTGTGCCGCGTTTCGTGACGCAAACCTGCCTGCCCGCCGGCGAGGCCTACGAGGCCTTCATCGCCCGCACTGACAGCGTGCCCACGCGAGACGATCTGCATGACTTCTTCAACGGTCTGGTCTGGCTGACCCAGCCCGCGGTCAAGCGCCGGCTGAACCGGCTGCAAGCCGCCGAGATCGCCCGTGCCGGCGTGGGCGCGCAGCGCGGCGCCTTGCGCGATGCCTTGACGCTGTTCGACGAGAGCGGCGCGCTGCTGGACGCTCCCACCGTGCTGCTGACGGCGCTGAGGACGCGTGACTGGCAGGCGCTGTTCATCACCCAGCGTGCGCGCTGGGTCGAGGCCAGGCTGCTGATCGTCGGCCACGCGCTGCTGGAAAAGCTGGCCACTGCGCCGCGCAAGCCGCTCACCGCCCATGTGCTGCTGGCCGACCCGCTGGCGCTGGACGCCGCCGGATGGGCCGCCAAACCCTTCGCCCCGTTGCCGGTGCTGGGTGTGCCGGGCTGGTGGCCGGGCAATGACGACCCGACTTTTTACGCCGACAGCGCCGTCTTTCGGCCGTCCCGCGCCAACTGAGCGCCTGGCTCAGGCCGGCAGAAAGCCCTCGATGGAGAGGTAGCGCTCGCCGGTGTCGTAGTTGAAGCCCAGCACGCGCGCACCGGCGCCCAGTTCGGGCAGCTTCTGCGCGATCGCGGCCAGCGTGGCGCCGCTGGAGATGCCCACCAGCATGCCTTCCTCGCGTGCGGCGCGACGCGCCATCTCGCGCGCGGCCTCGGCCTCGACCAGGATCACGCCGTCGAGCAGCGCGGTGTGCAGGTTGGCTGGGATGAAGCCCGCGCCTATGCCCTGGATCGGGTGCGGGCTGGGCGCTCCGCCGCTGATCACCGGCGACGCGCTGGGCTCGACCGCGAACACCTTGAGTGCCGGCCAGGCGGCCTTGAGCACCTGGGCGCAGCCGGTCAGGTGGCCGCCGGTGCCCACGCCGGTGATCAGCGCATCCAGGCCGTCCGGAAAGTCGCGCAGGATCTCTTGCGCGGTGGTGGCGACATGGACCGCGATGTTGGCCGGGTTGTCGAACTGTCCCGGCATCCACGCCCCGGGCGTGGCCGCCACCAGTTCCTGGGCGCGGGCGATCGCGCCCTTCATGCCTTTTTCGCGCGGTGTCAGGTCGAAGCTGGCGCCATAGGCCAGCATCAGGCGGCGGCGCTCGATACTCATGCTGTCGGGCATCACCAGCACCAGCTTGTAGCCCTTGACGGCGGCCACCATCGCCAGGCCGATGCCAGTGTTGCCCGAGGTGGGCTCGATGAGGGTGCCGCCGGGCTGCAGCGCGCCGCTGGCCTCGGCGGCCTCGACCATCGCCAGTGCGATGCGGTCCTTGATCGAGCCACCGGGGTTGCTGCGCTCGCTCTTGATCCACACCGAAGCGTCGCCGAACAGGCGTTGCATACGGATGTGGGGGGTGTTGCCAATCGTGGCGAGGATGTTGTCGGCTTTCATGGGTCGGTCTCCTGGCGGTTGGGACAAAAACAGGCGCCGCGCGTCGCAGCGCAACAACCGCGATAATCGCACGGTGAAGCAAGCCAGACCGCCGCTGGGGCAAGCATCGAAAGGTGGCCCTGGAGGAAGGTCCGGACTGCACAGAGCGGCGTAGCAGTTAACGGCTGTCCACCGCGAGGTGAGGATCAGAGCAACAGAGACGAGTCGGAGCGGGCCACCGTACCAGGTGTTCTGTGCGGATGTCGGCGCAAGCCGGCATCTGGATGGCGCAAGCCAGCCAGTCCAGGCGCAAGCCTGGAGCCGCGCAGCCACCCGGGGCGGCTCTGCCGCCCCGGGTGAAACGGGCAATCTCTACGCGCAGCAACACCGAATAGGCACACCGTGATCCGGCTCGGGGAGTGTGCGGGTAGGTGGCATCGAGCCGGTGGGGCGACCCCCGGCCCAGAGGAATGGCGGTCACGGCGCGCCCATCTCGCAAGAGGCGGGCGCACTGCACAGAATCCGGCCTATCGGCTCGCTTCACACTTTTTCCCTCCGGGCGGGCCTGTCCGGGCCCGCCCCCACGATTGCAAGTGCCCGCCATGAACCCCGATGCAACCCAACTCTGGCGCCATCCGCGCTGGGCCCTGGCCATGTTGCTGGCCTGTCTGGGCACGCTGGGTCCGTTCTCGATCGATACCTACCTGCCGGCGTTCTCGGGCATCGCCGCGTCGCTGGGCGCGACGCCGGCCCAGATGCAGCAGACTCTGTCGGCCTACCTGTTCGGCTTCGCGCTGATGAACCTGTTCCACGGCGCGCTGTCGGACAGCCTGGGCCGCCGGCCGGTGGTGCTGACCGGCCTGGCGCTGTTCACGCTGGCCTCGCTGGGCTGCGCGCTGAGCCAGACCATAGGCCAGCTGGTGCTGTTCCGGGCGCTGCAAGGCATGTCGGCCGGCGCTGGCGTGGTGATCTCGCGCGCCATCATCCGCGACATGTGCCCGCCCGAGGAGGCCCAGCGCCTGATGTCGCAGGTGACGATCTTCTTCGGCGTGGCGCCGGCCATCGCCCCGGTAATGGGCGGCTTCCTGTTCGTTCACCTGGGCTGGCATTCGATCTTCTGGTTGCTGGTGGTCATAGGCTTGCTGCTGTTCGCGATCAACGCCCGCTTCCTGCCCGAGACACTGCACGCCAGCCAGCGCCAGTCCTTTGCGCCGGGACCGTTGCTGCGGGCCTACGGCGAACTGGTGCGCAACCCGCGCTTCGTGTTGTTGGTGTTCGCCAGCGGCGTGCCGTTCAACGGCATGTTCCTCTATGTGCTGTCGGCGCCCGAGTGGCTGGGCACCCACCTGGGGCTGGGTCCGACCCAGTTCTTCTGGTTCTTCGGCCTGACCATCAGCGGCATCATGGGCGGCGCCTTCGTCAGCGGGCGTCTGGCCGGGCGCACGCCGCCGCGACGCCAGATCCGCTATGGCTTCTCGATCATGCTGACGGTGTCGCTGCTCAACGTCGCGCTCAACCTGCTGTTCAAGCCGCATGCCGCCTGGGCCCTGCTGCCGGTGGGCTTTTTCGCCTTTGGCTGGGCGCTGATGGTGCCGGTGGTCACGCTGATGGTGCTGGACCTGGCGCCCGACCGGCGCGGCATGGCCTCGTCGCTGCAGGCCTGTGTCGGCAGCGCGGCCAACGGCCTGGTGGCCGGCGTGGTGGCGCCGCTGGTGATGCATTCCACCGTGGCGTTGGCCTTCACATCGCTGGGGCTGATGTCGGTGGGCATGGTGGCCTGGACCTGGGCCAAGCGGCTGCCGGCCTGACCCCGTCCGGTCTCAAGAAGCCGCGCGTCGGGCCGATACCGATGAGGTAGTGGCCGGCACCCGCCTTGCGGCCCTCAACACTGCCGCGAGTCCCCGCCATGCCCTCATTCGCCCCTCGCCTTGCCGCAAGCCTGATCTTGGCCGCCGCTTTGGCCGCCGGCGGGCTGACGGCGCTTGCCGCTGACGATGCGGGCGTCCATGCCGCGCCGGCCCGGTCGGCAGCCCGCTTGGCGGCCGGGCCCGTTGCCGATCCGATGGACAGCTTGCGCGAAAAACTCGCCAGCAAACTCGGCGCTGCCCAGGCGTCCGATGCGCTGTCGCCCAAGGTGCTGCGGGTGGTGTCGAGATCGGCCGACGTTGGCCACACCAACGCTGCCGCGTCCGCCGAGGCCAAGGCCGGCGGCCACGCTGGACTGCCGTCCCGGGTGCTCAGGCAGGGGGCCGCCGCGCCAGCCGCCGGCCCGCGGGCCGACGTCGGTGCCACGCCGTGGAGTTACGCTGGCGCTGGCGGCCCCGAGCATTGGCGCGACCTCAAGCCTGAGTTCTCGGCCTGCGGCAACGGCACGCGCCAGAGCCCGATCGACATCCGCGGCGGTGTGCGGGTCGATCTGGAGCCCATCCAGTTCGATTACCGGGCCACCGGCTTCCGGGTCATCGACAACGGCCACACGATCCAGGTCAATCTCGACGGCGGCAACTCTATCGAGGTGCAGGGCCGACGCTACGACTTGCTGCAGTTCCACTTCCACCGGCCCTCCGAGGAGCGCATCGATGGCCGCCAGTTCGACATGGTGGCGCATCTGGTGCACCAGGACACTGAGGGCCGGCAGGCCGTGGTGGCGGTGCTGCTCGACCGCGGCAGTGCCCATCCGCTGGTGCAGACGGTCTGGAACAACCTGCCGCTTGAAAGAGGCAGCGAGGTGGCGGTGCGCGGCACGCTTGACCTGAGCCACCTGCTGCCGGCCGACCGGCGCTACTTCACCTACATGGGCTCACTGACCACGCCGCCCTGCAGCGAGGGGGTGCTGTGGATGGTGCTGCAGCAACCGGTGCCGATTGCCACCGACCAGATCGGCGTCTTCTCGCGGCTCTACCCGATGAACGCCAGACCGGTCCAGTCGGCCGCCGGACGGCTGATCAAGCAGTCGAACTGACGTGCCGGCCCGGGCGCGGTGCTTCGCGATGGCCCTTCGCGGGCGATTGGTGACAATGTGCAGCCGGTGTCCTTGTGCCGGCGACGGCTGTCCCCCTATTTCTTTAACGGCCTTCGCGCTCATGTAGTACTTTCATTATCCACTGTAAGTGGTTATTTTAAAAGCTAATTTGACTTCTGAATACCATTTCAGTGAAATTTGGAAAAACGTCCTGAGCGATTGATTTGACGGATTTTTTCCAGGACTTTCTGCTTACCGGTCCTGTTTTATGCGATAAAGTGGAGGCAAGTGGGTTATCGTGGGCCAAAGTGGCAGATTTTGTCTTTCAAGGTACTTCGGCGTTGACGCTGGACGGCAAGGGGCGGGTGACCGTTCCGGCCCGTCATCGCGATGCCCTGGCCGCCTTGTCGGGGCAGCAGCTCACGCTCACGCGTCACCCGGTCGGCTGCCTGCTGGTGTTTCCGCGGCCGGCCTGGGAGGCCTTCCGCTCCCAGCTGCTCGGCCTGCCGATGGAAGCCGACGGCTGGCGCAGGTTCTTTCTCGGCAGCGCGGTGGATGTGGAGGTCGACTCGGCCGCCCGCATGCTGGTGTCGCCCGAACTGCGCACTGCCGCCGGCCTTGACAAGGACGTGCTGTTGCTGGGCATGGGCCAGCGGCTCGAACTGTGGGACGCCGCCCAGTACGCCGCACACCAGGCCCAGGTGATGGCCGGTCCGATTCCGGACGCGATCAAGGGCTTCGTCTTCTGATGGTCTCTCCACCGGTGGCCTCGCCAGGCCTGCACACCACCGTCCTGCTGGCCGAAGCGGTAGACGCGATCGCCCAGCGCCCGGACGGGGTCTATGTCGATGGCACTTTCGGCCGTGGCGGTCACAGCCGCGCCTTGCTGGCGCGCTTGTCGCCGACCGGCCGGCTGATCGGCTTCGACAAGGACCCCGAGGCGGTGGCTGCCGGCCAGGCGCTGGCCGCGGGCGACCCGCGCTTCTCTATCCTGCATGAGAGCTTTGCCGACCTGACCGGGGCCCTGGCCGCGCGCGGCGTCACCCAGGTGGACGGCGTGCTGCTCGACCTGGGGGTGAGTTCGCCGCAGATCGACAACCCCGAGCGCGGCTTCAGTTTCAGGTTCGATGCGCCGCTGGACATGCGCATGGACACCAGCCGTGGTGAGACTGCCGCCGATTTCCTGGCTGCTGCGTCGGAGCGCCGCATCGCCGAAGTGATACGAGACTACGGCGAAGAGCGGTTTGCCGCGCCGATTGCGAAGGCGCTCGTGGCGTGCCGCGAAGGCGGGGGCGCAGTGCGCAGCACCTTCGAACTGTCCCAGATCGTGGCCCGAGCGGTCAAGACCCGCGAGCCGGGCCAGAACCCCGCAACGCGCACCTTTCAAGCGCTTCGGATTCTGGTCAACGCCGAGCTCGAGGAACTCGAGCAGGGCCTGGGCGCCGCGCTCGGCTTGCTCGGCCCCGGCGCGCGCCTGGCGGTGATCAGCTTCCACTCGCTGGAAGACCGCATCGTCAAGACCTTCATCGCCCGTGAAAGCCGCGAACTGGTGGACCCGCGTGCGCCCAGTCTGTACGCCCCGCCCAAGGCGATGCGGCTGGTCGCGATGGGCCGCATCCGGCCGTCGGTGGGCGAAGTGCGTGCCAACCCCAGGTCGCGATCGGCCACGCTGCGGGTGGCCGAACGCACCGAGGTGCAGCGATGAGCCGCCTCAATGCGGTCCTGCTGCTGCTGGTGATCGCCAGTGCACTGGCGTTGATCAAGACCACCTACGACGCGCGCCGGCTGTTCACCGGCATCCACCTCGCCGAGAACGAGGCCTTGCGTCTGGCCGGCGAACACAAGCGCCTGGAGGCCGACCGCCAGTTGCAGGCCACCAACCTGCGGGTCGAGCGCACCGCACGTGAGCGTTTGAAGATGAGCACCGTGACCCCGGCGGTGACGATGTATGACGGCCGCGGCCCGGCGCCTGGGGCGCAGCCATGAGCAAGCTGATCAGCCCGTCGTCGGTGCGCGGCGTCAACTACGCCACCAGCCCCTTGCTGGCCAGCAAGACGCCGAATTGGCGCAGCCGCTTCCTCGTCGCCGCGGTGGGTTTCGGGTTTGCCGGCCTGCTGGGGCGCGCCGCCTACATCCAACTCATCGGGCCTGAGTTTTTCCGCAAGCAGGGCGAGAAGCGCTACGCCCACACGCTCGAAGTGCCGGCCTCGCGCGGGCGCATCGTCGACCGTGGCGGCCAGTTGCTGGCCACCAGCGTGCCTGTGCCCAGCGTCTGGGCGATCCCCAAGGAATTTCAGGCCAGTCCGGCGCAGCGCGCCAGGCTGGGCGAACTGCTGGGCATGACGCCCGCCGAGTTCGAGGCGCGGCTGGACAGCGGCAGCAACAACTTCGCCTGGCTGCGGCGCCAGATCGAAACCGATACCTGGACCCAGATCCAGGCACTGGGCATCAAGGGCCTGTACCAGAGCCGCGAATACCGGCGCCGCTACCCCGAGGGAGAGTCCGCGGCGCATGTGCTGGGCTTCACCAACCTGGAAGACCAGGGCCAGGAGGGCGTCGAACTGGCCTTCCAGACCCAGCTGCAAGGCCACAACGGTGCGCGCGGCGTGGTCAAGGACAGGCTGGGCCGGGTGGTCGAGGACCTGGGCACCCATATCGAGCCGGCCGACGGCGCCGACATCGCGCTGTCGGTCGATGCCAAGGTGCAGTTCTTCGCCTACCAGCGGGTGCGCGACGCGGTCGCCGAACACAAGGCCAAGGCCGGCAGCGTGGTGGTGCTCGACGTGCAGACCGGCGAGATCCTGGCCCTGGCCAACTTCCCCAGCTACGATCCCGGCGAGCGCAGTCGGCGCAGCGGTGAGCAACTGCGGAACCGGGCGCTGACCGACATCTTCGAGCCCGGCTCGACGATGAAGCCGCTGGTGATGGCTTGGGCGCTCGAGACCGGCCGCGTCAAGCCCGAGCAGGTTCTCAACACCGCGCCGGGCAGCGTGGTGGTCAGCGGCATCGCCATCAAGGACGCCCACGGTCATGGCGCGCTGTCGGCGCGCGAGGTGATCCAGAAGAGCAGCAACATCGGCATCGTGCGCGTTGCGATGATGATGCAGCCGCGCGAACTGTGGGAGTTGTACTCCGCGGTGGGCTACGGGCAGAAGCCGCAGATCAACTTTCCCGGCGCGGTGACCGGCAGGCTGCGGCCGTTCAAGACCTGGCGTCCGATCGAGCAGGCGACGATGGCCTATGGCTACGGCCTGTCGGCCTCGCTGCTGCAGATGGCCCATGCCTACACGGTATTCGCCCGCGATGGCGAGGTGATTCCGGTCAGCATGCTCAAGCAAGACCGCCCGGTGGCCGGCCTGCGTGTGATCTCGGTCGGGACAGCGCAGGAGATCCGCCGGATGCTGCAGATGGCCGCAGGCCCCGGCGGCACCGGCCCCAAGGCCCAGACCATGGGCTACTCGGTGGGCGGCAAGAGCGGCACGGCGCGCAAGCAGGAGGGCCATGGTTACGCCAGCAACAAGTACCGATCGTGGTTCGTCGGCATGGCGCCGGTCGACAAGCCGCGCATCATCGTCGCGGTGATGGTTGACGAGCCCAGCGCCGGCAAGTACTTTGGCGGTGACGTGGCCGCGCCGGTGTTCAGCCAAGTGGTGCAGCAGACCCTGCGCATGATGAACGTGGCGCCCGATCTGGACGTCAAGCCCAACGTCGTGGCCCGGGCCTTGCCGGCCGAGCAGGAGAGCTTCTAGGTGCCGCGCCGGCTCACCAGCATCGCCGACACCAGCGCCTGGCTGTCCGAGCGGGTGCGCCGTCCCGCCACGCTGCGTTGTGACAGCCGTGCGGTGCAGCCTGGCGACGGTTTCATCGCCTGGCCGGGTTACGCCACCGACGGGCGCCAGTATGTCGCCGACGCCTTGGCGGCCGGTGCCGCCGCCTGCCTGGTCGAGGCCGACGGTGTCGCTGGCTTCGACCTGGCCGAAGGCGATCAGCGCATCGCCTGCCTGCCTGACCTGAAGGCGGCCACCGGCCTGCTGGCCTCGGTCTGGTTCGGCGCGCCGACCGGGCAGTTGCCGGTGATCGCCGTCACCGGCACCAACGGCAAGAGCAGCACCGCCTGGTGGACGGCGCAGGCCCTGTCGGCGCTGGGCCGGCGCTGCGGCGTGGTGGGCACGCTCGGGATAGGCGAGCCGCCACTGGGTGATTTGCCCGCCAGCCTGGTGGCGACCGGCCTGACCACCCCAGACCCGGTGACGCTGCAATCGGCCTTCCGCGAGATGGTCGACGCCGGCATTGCAGCCTGCGCGATCGAGGCTTCGTCGATCGGCCTGGCCGAGCACAGGCTGGCCGGCACCAGGGTCCGGTTGGCGCAGTTCACCAACCTGACCCGCGACCACCTCGACTACCACGGCGACATGTCGGCCTATTGGGCCGCCAAGCGCGCGCTGTTCGGTTGGCCCGGACTGCAGGCCGCGGTGATCAATGTCGACGATGCCCAGGGCCAGGCCCTGGCGCGTGAACTGGGCCAGCGCGATGCGGCCGGGCTGGACCTGTGGACCACCTCGGTGGGGGGCGCGGCGCGCTTGCGCGCCGAAGGCCTGGGCTATGTCGATGGTGGCTTGGCGTTCACGCTGGTCGAGGGCGAGTCCCGCGTGCCGGTGCGCAGCGCGCTGATCGGCGACTACAACGCCGGCAACCTGTTGAGCACCGTCGGCGCGCTGCGCGCGCTGGGCGTGTCGCTGTCTGACGCTGGGGCGGTGCTGGCGCGGCTGACGCCGGTGCCCGGCCGGATGGACCGGGTGCCCGCGCCGTCCGGTCAGCCCGAGGTGGTGGTCGATTACGCCCACACGCCCGATGCGCTGGACAAGGCGCTGTCCGCGTTGCGGCCGCTGGCAGCGGCGCGTGGCGGCCGGCTGTGGTGCGTGTTCGGTTGCGGCGGCAACCGTGACGCCACCAAGCGGCCGCTGATGGGCGCGATCGCCCACAAACTGGCCGACCGGGTGGTGCTGACCAGCGACAACCCGCGGCGCGAGAAGCCGGCGCTGATCCTGGCGCAGATCCTGGCCGGTCTCTTCAACGACCGCCAGGTCGACGTGATCGAAGACCGGCGCGCCGCGATCTTCCATGCGGTTGGACTGGCCGATGCCGCAGATGTGGTGCTGCTGGCCGGCAAAGGCCATGAGGACGAGCAGGAGTTGGACGGCGTCAAGCGACCGTTCCTGGACTCTGCGGTGGCCGCCGAGGCCTTGTCGGCCAGGGTGGCGGCATGAGCGCGCCGCTGATGACGCTGGCCCAGGCCCACGCGATGCTGCCTGGCGCCAGGCTGGTCGGCGACCCGGCCACGCCGCTGCTGCGGGTGCACAGCGACACGCGCAGCCTGCAGCCGGGCGACCTGTTCGTCGCGCTGCGCGGCGAGCGTTTCGACGCCCACGACTGCCTGCCGCAGGCGCGCGCCGCCGGCGCCGCCGCCGCGCTGGCCGAGCATGGTCTGGTCGAGGTCGGCCTGCCCGGCTTGCTCGTTCCCGACGCGCTGGCCGCGCTGCAGCAACTGGCCCAAGCCTGGCGCGCCGGGCTGGACCTGCCCTTGATCGCGGTGGCCGGCAGCAACGGCAAGACCACCGTGACCCAGATGGTTGCGTCAGTGCTGCGCGCCTGGCGGGGAGACGCTGCGCTGGCCACCGCCGGCAACTACAACAACCACATCGGCGTGCCGCTGACGGTGCTTCGGCTGCGCCAGGACGGCGCGCTCCAGCACCGCGTCGCGGTGCTGGAACTCGGCATGAACCACCCGGGCGAGATCGCCTTGCTGGCGCGCATCGCCCAGCCGACGGTGGCGCTGGTCAACAACGCGCAGCGCGAGCACCAGGAGTTCATGGCCAGCGTGCAGGCAGTGGCCGAAGAGAACGGCGCGGTCATCGGCGCGCTGCCGGCCGATGGCGTGGCGGTGTATCCGGCCGATGACGCCCACGCGGCCGTCTGGCGCGGGCTGGCAGGCGCGCGTCGGCGGATCACGTTCGCGATGCAGGGCCAGGCCGACTTGACGCCCGACCCCGCCGCGCCCGCCGCCTGGGTGTCGGACGACGAAGGCGGCCACTGGCGCTTGGCCCTGCGCACGCCGGCCGGCGCGGCCACGCTGACCCTGCGCAGCCCCGGCCGACACAACCTGCACAACGCGCTGGCTGCTGCTGCCGTCGCGCTGGCGGCCGGCGCCCCGCTGGCCGCGGTGGTGCAGGGCATTGAGGGCTTCCGCCCGGTGGCTGGTCGCTCGCGCCTGCTGCCCTTGCTGCAGGCCGGCCGCGCGGTGACTTTGGTGGACGACAGCTACAACGCCAACCCCGACTCGGTGCGCGCCGCCATCGACCTGCTGGCCGGCCTGCCCGCGCCGCATTGGCTGGTGCTGGGCGACATGGGCGAGGTCGGCGACCAGGGCCAGGCCTTCCATGCCGAAGTCGGCGCTTGCGCGCAGGCCGCCGGCATCGGGTCGCTTTGGACCGTCGGGGCGCTGTGCGCCGATGCGGCAATGGCCTACGGCGCGGGCGCCCGCCATTTCGATCGCGTCGCCGACCTGATCGCCGCGCTGGACGCCGCGCCGGCCTTTGCGTCGGTGTTGGTCAAGGGTTCGCGCTTCATGCGCATGGAGAGCGTCGTCGCCGCGCTGCAGCAGCGCGCCGCCGCGGAATCCGGGGAGCGCCGCGATGCTGCTTAGCCTGTCGCAGTGGTTGCTGGTCCAGTTTCCCGAATGGGGTTTCCTGCGCGTCTTCCAGTACCTGACCTTCCGCGCCGTGATGTCGGCGCTGACGGCGCTGCTGATCGGCCTGTCGATGGGGCCGTGGGTGATCGGCAAGCTGACCGAGCTCAAGATCGGCCAGCCCATCCGCGACTACGGCATGCAGAGTCACCTGGTCAAGCGCGGCACGCCGACGATGGGCGGGGTGCTGATCCTGCTGGGCATAGGCGTGGCCACGCTGCTGTGGTTCGACTGGAGCAACCGCTTCGTCTGGGTCGTGATGCTGGTGACCTTCGGCTTCGGCGCGGTGGGCTGGGTCGACGACTGGCGCAAGGTGGTGCTGAAAGACCCCGAGGGCATGCGCTCGCGCGAAAAGTTTTTCTGGCAATCGCTGATCGGCCTGGTGGCCGCGCTCTACTTGGCGTTCTCGGTCTCCGAGTCCACCAACCTGCGGGTGCTGGAACTGTTCGTGCGCTGGATACAGAGCGGGTTTTCCAACGACTTGCCGCCCAAGGCCGACCTGATGCTGCCGTTCTTCAAGACGGTGAGCTACCCGCTGGGCGTGTTCGGTTTCATCACGCTGAGCTACTTCGTCATCGTCGGCGCCAGCAACGCGGTCAACTTCACCGACGGGCTGGACGGCCTGGCGATCATGCCGGTGGTGATGGTGGGCTCGGCGCTGGGGATCTTTGCCTATGTCGTGGGCAACGCGGTCTACAGCAAATACCTGCTGTTCCCGCATATCCCGGGCGCCGGCGAGGTGCTGATCTTCTGCAGCGCGCTGGCCGGTGCGGGCCTGGCATTCCTCTGGTTCAACGCCCACCCGGCACAGGTGTTCATGGGCGACGTCGGCGCGTTGTCGCTGGGTGGCGGCCTGGGCACGGTGGCGGTGATCACCCGGCAGGAGATCGTGCTCGGCATCATGGGCGGCATCTTCGTCGCCGAAGTGCTGTCGGTGATGCTGCAGGTCAGCTGGTTCAAGTACACCAAGAAGAAGTACGGCGTGGGTCGGCGCATCTTCAAGATGTCGCCGCTGCACCACCATTTCGAGAAGAGCGGCTGGACCGAGACACAGGTCGTGATCCGCTTCTGGATCATCACGATGCTGTTGTGCCTGGTCGGGCTGGCCAGCCTCAAACTCCGATGAATCATCTCATCGACCTGTCGGTGCTGGTGCTGGGCCTGGGTGAGTCGGGCCTGGCGATGGCGCGCTGGTGCGCGCGCTTCGGCGCGCGGGTGCAGGTCTGGGATTCGCGCGACCACCCGCCGCAGGCCGCGGCCTTGCGCGAGGCTGTGCCCTCGGCCCGCTTGCGCAGCGGCATGCTGGGCGCCGACGACCTGGCCGGCGTGCAACTTGTGCTCAAGAGCCCTGGCCTGGCGCCCTGCGACGCCCGGATCGCGCCGCTGCTCGACGCCGTCCGCGACCGCGGCATCGCATTGGGCGGCGAACTCGACCTGTTCATCCGCGCGCTGGTTGACCTGAAGGCCGACCGCGGCTATGCACCCAAGGTCCTGGCCATCACCGGCACCAACGGCAAGACCACCACCACCGCGATGTGTGCGTTGCTGGTGGCGCGCTGCGGCCTGCAGGTGGCGGTGGCCGGCAATATCGGGCCGACGATGCTGGACACGCTGGCCGACGCGTTGGACCTAGAGCCGGCTCTGCCAGCGCCAACCGCGGAAGACTTGGTCAAGCCAGTCATCGAGCCAGCGGTCGAACCGCTGCCCGGCGCCGAGTCCACCGCCGAACCCGTCGCGCCGGCCATCGACGGCGACGCCCCCGCGATGGCACCAGCCGAAGCGGTAGAGGGTGTGCTGCTGCCCGTCGACGACGCGCCGCTCCAACTGGCGCCGCCCGCGCCGGCCACGCCGGTCTTCGCGCACCTGCCCGAGGTCTGGGTGCTCGAGCTGTCGAGCTTCCAACTCGACGCGGTGCGCGGCTTCGAGCCCAGTGCAAGCGCGGTGCTCAACGTCACGCAAGACCATCTCGACTGGCACGGCAGCATGGACGCCTACGCGGCGGCCAAGTCCAGGGTCTTCGGCAGCCAAGGCGTGATGGTGATCAACCGCGACGACCTGCGGGTCGAGGCCATGGTGCCAGCGCCGGTCTTCGTCAAGGGCGGCCGCGGCCGGCCCTCGGTGTCGGCGGGTCCCAAGGTGGTCCGCTTCGGCCTCGACGCGCCGCAGCGGCCTGGCGATTTCGGTCTGGTGGTCGAGAACGGCATGGCCTGGCTGGTGCGGGCGCGCGAGGTCGACGAGACCCTCAGCCGTCGCAAGCCCGGCCGCGGTGACGGTGCCGACGATGAGATCGTGCTGCAGCGCCTGATGCCGGCCGATGCGTTGCGCGTGCGTGGCCGCCACAACGCCGCCAATGCGCTGGCCGCGCTGGCGCTGACCACTGCGATCGGCTGCCCGCTCAACGCCCTGTTGCACGGTCTGCGCGAATACCGTGGTGAGCCGCATCGGGTCGAATTCATCGCCCGGGTTGGTGAGGTGGATGTCTTCGACGACAGCAAGGGCACCAATGTCGGCGCCACGGTAGCGGCGCTGCTCGGCCTGGGCGCCGACCAGGCGCCGGCCAGGCTGGTGGTGATCCTGGGCGGTGACGGCAAGGGCCAGGATTTTTCGCCCCTGGCCGATCCGGTGGCCCGCCACGCTCGGGCGGTGGCCTTGATCGGGCGCGACGCCGGGACTATCGCGACCGTGCTGGCGGGTGACGCCGCGGCCGACCGGGTGCCGCGCCAGCACCATGACAGCCTGGAAGCAGCAGTGGCTTGGTGCTTTAACCAAGCCCGGCCGGGCGACGCAGTGCTGCTCAGCCCGGCCTGTGCCAGCCTGGACATGTTCCGCAACTACGGTCATCGGGCCGAAGTCTTCGTCGCCGCAGTGCAGGCGCTGGCCGCCGAACATGGGGAGGCCGTACTGTGAGCAGCGCATCCCAGGGCTTCGGCCTGAGCGCGCTGTGGTCGCGCCTGCGCGGTCAAGTCGGTGGTCGCGATGGACGCGGCGGGTCCGTCGCGCGCAAGCGCGCCTTGCCGATACGCGAGTGGGACGGTGCGGCCACTGACCAGCCCACACGCATCGCCGGTTTCGACCAGGCGCTGGTGGGTTGCGTGATCGGCCTGCTGGCGCTCGGTCTGGTGATGGTCTATTCGGCCAGCGTGGCCTTGCCCGACAGCCCCAAGTACGCCCGCTATTCGCCCACCTTCTTCCTGAACCGGCACGCGCTGTCGCTGGGCATCGCCTTCGTCGCCGCGCTGCTGTCGGTGCAGGTGCCGATCAGCGCCTGGGAGAAATGGGCCCCCAAGCTCTTCGTGCTGTCGCTGGTGCTGCTGGGCGTGGTGCTGATCCCGCATGTCGGCAAGGGTGTGAACGGCGCGCGGCGCTGGCTGCCGCTGGGCGTGATGAACTTCCAGCCCAGCGAGTTGGCCAAGCTGGCGATGGCGATGTACGCCGCCAGCTACATGGTGCGCAAGATGGATGTCAAGGAGCGCTTCATCCGGGCGGTCTGGCCGATGGCGCTGGCGCTGGCCTTCATCGGCATGCTGCTGCTCGACGAGCCCGACATGGGCGCCTTCGTCGTGATCGCGCTGATGGCACTCGGCATCCTGTTCCTGGGCGGCGTCAACGGCCGGATGTTCTTCTTCAGTTTTGCGTTGCTGCTGGGGATCTTTGGCTTGATGGTCGCCACCAGCCCGTTCCGGCGCGAGCGCATCCTGGCCTTCATGAACCCCTGGGACCCGGTGTATTCGGCCGGCAAGGGCTACCAGCTGACGCATTCGCTGATCGCCTTCGGCCGCGGCCAGCTCACCGGCCAAGGGCTGGGTGAGAGCGTCGAGAAGCTGCATTACCTGCCCGAGGCGCACACCGACTTCCTGATGGCGGTGATCGGCGAGGAACTGGGTTTCGTCGGCGTCGCGGTGGTGATCCTGGCCTTTTTCTGGCTGACCCGTCGCATCTTCGTGATCGGCCGCCAGGCGGTGGCGATGGACCAAGTGTTCGCCGGCCTGATGGTGCAGGGCATAGGCATCTGGGTCGGTGGCCAGACCCTGATCAACATGGGGGTCAACCTGGGCGCGCTGCCGACCAAAGGCCTGACGCTGCCGCTGCTGAGCTACGGTGGCTCGGCGATCCTGATGAACCTGATCGCCCTGGCCATCGTGGTGCGCGTGGATATTGAGAACAGACAGCTCATGCGCGGAGGCCGCGCATGATCGCCGCGCTCTGCAAGAGCGTGGCGACGGCGCCTTGCGCCGGCTGTCTGCTCCGGCGAAGCCAGAACAGACAGCTCATGCGCGGAGGCCGCGCATGATCGCCGTGCGCAGCATGGCGCGGGCGCGCAGCGCACGATGCCGGTTCCGGCGAAGCCAGAACAGACAGCTCATGCGAGGAGGCCGCGCATGATCGCCGTGCTCTGCAAGAGCGTGGCGACGGTGCCTTGCGCCGGCTGTCTGCTCCGGCGAAGCCAGAACAGGCAACGCATGCGCGGAGGCCGCGCATGATGCCGCACCTGATCATCATGGCCGCCGGCACCGGCGGCCACATCATCCCCGGCATCGCGGTCGCCCGCGAGGTGCAGAAGCGTGGCTGGACCGTGAGCTGGCTGGGCACCCGCACCGGCATGGAAAACAAGCTGGTGCCGCCCACCGGCATCGCGCTCGACGCGCTGGCCTTCACCGGCCTGCGCGGCAAGGGCCTGCTGCACAGCCTGACCGGTGGTCTGCGCCTGCTCAAGGCTTGCTGGGACTCGGCGCGCATCCTGCGCCGGCGACGCGCCAGCGCGGTGCTGGGCATGGGCGGCTATGTCTGCTTTCCGGGCGGGCTGATGGCCGGCCTGCTGCGCAAGCCGCTGATGCTGGTCAATGCCGACGCCGCGCTGCTGCTGTCGAACAAGGCCTTGCTGCGCGTGGCTGACCGCGTGGCCTTCGGCTTCGACGGCCAGGCCGCGCGCATCCGCCACGGCCTGGTCACCGGCAACCCGGTGCGGGCCGAGATCGAGGCGCTGCCGGCGCCGGCACAGCGCTTCGCCGGCCGCAGCGGCCGGCTGCGCCTGCTGGTGGTCGGGGGCAGCCTGGGCGCCCAAGTGCTCAACCAGACGCTGCCGGCCGCGCTGGCGCTGCTGCCACCCGACACCCGCCCGCTGATCGTCCACCAGACCGGTGCGGCCCAACTCGACACCGTGCGCGCCGCTTACGCCCGGGCCGGCATGGCGGGCGATCAGGCCGAGGTGCTGCCCTTCATCGTCGACATGGCCGAGCGCCTGGCCGACTGTGACCTGATCGTCTGCCGCGCCGGGGCGGTCACCGTCAGCGAGTTGTGCGCTGCCGGCGTGGCCAGCCTGCTGGTGCCGCTGGTGCTCAGCACCACCGCGCACCAGCACGACAACGCCGAGCACCTGGCCGGCTTTGGCGCGGCGCTGCACCTGCCGCAGACCGAACTGACACCCGAATCCCTGGCGGCGCAGTTGCAGTCCCTGAACCGCCACGACTTGCTGGCGATGGCCGAGCGCGCCCGCGCGCTGGCCCGCCCGCACGCCGCCGCCCGCGTCGCAGACGAACTCGAACGGCTCCTGAAATCTCCATGAAACACGCCGTCAAACGCATCCACTTCGTCGGCGTCGGTGGCGCCGGCATGAGCGGCATCGCCGAGATCCTGCACAACCTGGGCTATGCGGTCTCGGGCTCGGACCTGGGTGACAGCGCGACCACGCGCCGGTTGGCCGGACTCGGCATCCGGGTCTTCGTCGGCCATGCGGCCGAGAACATCGGCAAGGCCCAGGCCGTGGTCACCTCCACCGCGGTGCGCGGTGACAACCCCGAAGTGCTGGCGGCACGCGCCCGTCATATTCCGCTGGTGCCGCGTGCGGTGATGCTGGCCGAGTTGATGCGTTTGAAATCCGGCATCGCGATCGCTGGCACCCATGGCAAGACCACCACCACCTCGCTGGTGACCAGCGTGCTGGCCGAGGCCGGTCTGGACCCGACCTTCGTCATCGGCGGCAAGCTCAACGCGGCCGGCGCCAACTCGCGGCTGGGATCTGGCGACTACATCGTGGTCGAGGCCGACGAGAGCGATGCCTCGTTCCTGAACCTGCTGCCGGTGATGAGCGTGGTGACCAACATCGACGCCGACCACATGGACACCTACGGCCACGACTTCGCGCGTCTAAAGCACGCCTTCGTGGACTTCATCCACCGCATGCCCTTCTACGGCGCGGCCATCGTCTGCGGCGACGACCCCGGCGTGCGCTCCATCCTGCCCATGGTCTCGCGTCCGGTCGTCACCTATGGCCTGGGCGAGGACGTGCAGGTGCGGGCGGTGGACGTGCAACACCTGCCCGGCGGCCAGATGCGATTCACCTGCCAGCGCCGCAACGGCATGGTGATGCCCGACCTGGCCATCACGCTGAACCTGCCCGGCGAGCACAACGTGCGCAACGCGCTGGCCGCGATCGCGGTGGCCGCCGAACTCGAACTGCCCGACGCGCCACTGGTGCAGGCGCTGGCGTCTTTTGCCGGCGTGGGCCGGCGCTTCCAGCACTACGGCGACCTGCCTGCGGCTGGGGGGGGCTTGTTCACGCTGGTCGACGACTATGGCCACCACCCGGTCGAGATGGCCGCGGTGATCGCCGCCGCGCGCGGCGCCTTTCCGGGCCGGCGCCTGCTGCTGGCCTTCCAGCCGCACCGCTTCACCCGCACCCGCGATTGCTTCGAGGACTTCATCAAGGTGATGGGCACGGCCGATGCGGTGCTGCTGACCGAGGTCTACGCCGCTGGCGAGTCGCCCATCGTCGCCGCCGACGGCCGGGCGCTGGCGCGTGCGCTGCGCGTGGCGGGCCGCGTCGATCCGGTGTTCGTCGACGATGTCGCCTATCTGCCCGAGGCCATCGCCCAGCAGGCCCGCGGCGGCGACGTGGTGATCACGATGGGCGCGGGCACGATAGGCGCGGTGCCGGGCAAGGTGCTGGAGCAGTTGCTGGAGGGGGTGGCATGAGCGGGGTCGTCACGGTGCCTGCCAGCGCGGTGCAGGGCTTCGGCAAGGTTGCGGTGCTGCTGGGCGGCACCAGCGCCGAGCGCGAGATCTCGCTGATGTCAGGACGCGGCGTGTTGACGGCGCTGCAAAGCCAGGGCGTGGACGCCCATGCCTTCGACCCGGCCTTGCGGGAACTGGGGGACTTGAAGCTCGAAGGCTTCGACCGCGTCTTCATCGCGCTGCATGGCCGGCATGGCGAGGACGGCACGGTGCAGGGCGCGCTGGAACTGCTGGGCATTCCCTACACCGGGTCGGGCGTGATGGCCTCGGCGATCGCGATCGACAAGACCATGACCAAGCGGGTCTGGCTGGCCTGTGATCTGCCGACGCCGCGCTTCGTCTGGCTGGCGGCCGACGACCAGTCTAGCGAGCGCGTGCGCAGCGTGCCCGACGACCTCGGCCTGCCGCTGATCGTCAAGCCGCCGCGCGAGGGCTCGTCGATAGGCATCACCAAGGTGGCCGGTTATTCCGACCTGGCCGAGGCCGTCAAGTTGGCCGCGTCCTACGACCCCGACGTGCTGTGCGAGGAATTCATCGAAGGCGAGGAAGTCACCTGTCCGGTGATAGGCAGCGGCGCCGGCGCCCAGGCCTTGCCGGTGGTGCGCATCGTCGCGCCCGAGGGCAACTACGACTACCAGCACAAGTACTTTAGCGACGATACTCGATACTTGTGTCCAAGTGGCCTTGCCGCCGACGAAGAACGTGAGATCCAGCGCATCGTCGTCGCGGCCTACAGGGCGCTCGGTTGCCGCGGCTGGGGCCGCGCCGACCTGATGATCCGCACTGCCGACCGCAAGCCCTTCCTGCTGGAGATGAATACCTCGCCCGGCATGACCGGGCATTCGCTGGTGCCGATGTCGGCCGGCGCGGCCGGGCTGTCTTACGAGCAGCTCTGCCTGCGCCTGCTGTCCAACGCCAGTTTGGACGGCGGCCCGCTTCGGCCGGTCTCCAGGGTCTGATCCATGGTCGCCCGTGCCCCCGCCTTCACCCCCGCGTTCGGCCTGCCTGCCGACGTGCGCCTGATGCTGGCCACCGCCAACGCGGTCTTCGTGCTCGCCGGGCTGGCGCTGTGCGCGGCCTTGCTGTGGTGGACGGCGCGTCTGCCGGTGTTCGCCGTGCGCGGCATCCGGGTCGAGGGCGAGGTCACGCGCAACAGCGAGCAGACCATACGCGCCAATGCGCTGCAGCAACTGTCTGGCAGTTTCCTGACCTTGGACCTGCAGAAATGCCGGGCCGCCTTCGAGGCCGTGCCCTGGGTGCGCCGCTCGGTGGTGCGTCGGGTCTGGCCCATGCGGCTGGCGGTCGAGCTCGAAGAGCACAGCCCCGTCGCGCTGTGGGCGATGGCTGACGGCAACGACCGGTTGGTCAACAGCTTCGGTGAAGTGTTCGAGGCCAATGTCGGCGACGTCGAGGACGACGAACTACCGCGGCTGGCCGGCCCCGAAGGCACCGCGCCGCAACTGCTGGCGATGCAGCGCCGCCTGGTGCCGTTGCTGCAACTGCTGCACGCCGGCGACCTGGTCGGGCTCACGCTGTCGGCGCGCGGCTCGTGGCGGGTCGAACTGGACAAAGGCGCGGCGATCGAACTCGGTCGCGGCAGCGAGGACGAGGTGCTGGCCCGCACCGAGCGCTTCGTTCGTACCATGCCCCGGGTCGAAGCGCAGTACCAGCGCCCGCTGGAATCGGCCGACCTGCGCCACGACCAGGGATTCGCGGTGCGCCTGAAAGGCGTCTCCACCAACGTGCCGGCCTCGGCCGCGCGCAAGCGCTGAAGCCACCGCTCAGAGCACGACAGGATACAAGGCAGACATGGCCAAGGAATACAAGGATCTCATCGTCGGGCTCGACATCGGCACCGCCAAGGTGATGGCGGTGGCGGCCGAGGTGATGCCCGGTGGCGAGTTGCGGCTGGCCGGCCTGGGCGTGTCTTCGTCGCACGGCCTGAAGCGCGGTGTCGTCGTCAACATCGACGCCACGGTGCAGAGCATCCAGGCCGCGCTCAAGGAGGCCGAGATGATGGCCGCCTGCAAGATCGAACGCGTCTACACCGGCATCACCGGCAGCCATATCCGGGGCCAGAACTCGACCGGCATGGTGATCGTGCGTGACAACCGCGAGGTCACGCCGGTCGACGTGCACCGCGTGGTCGAGACGGCCAAGGCCATCAACATCCCCAACGACCAGCGCTTGCTCCTGGTCGAGCCGCAGGAGTTCGTGATCGACGGCAACGAGATCAAGGAGCCGGTGGGCATGAGCGGCAGCCGGCTCGAGGTCAAGGTGCACATCGTCACCGGCGCTCAAAGTGCCGCCGAGAACATCCTCAAATGCGTGCGGCGCTGTGGCCTGGAGGTCGAGCGCCTGGTGCTCAACCCCAGCGCCAGCGCCGCCGCGGTGCTGACCGAGGACGAGAAGATGCTGGGCGTGGCGCTGGTCGACATCGGTGCCGGCACCACCGACGTGACCATCTTCACCGAGGGCTCGATCCGCCACACTGCGGTGATCCCGATCGCCGGCGACCTGATCACCAGCGACATCGCGATGGCGCTGCGCACGCCGACCAAGGACGCCGAGGAGATCAAGGTCGAGTACGGCGTGGCCAAGCAGATGCTGGCCGACCCGAGCGAGAACCTCGAGGTGCCGGGTCTCGGCGACCGTGCCCCGCGCATGCTCAGCCGCCAGGCGCTGGCCGGCGTGATCGAGCCTCGCGTGGAAGAAATCTACTCGCTGGTGCACCAGGTGATCCGCGAGTCGGGCTACGAGGAACTGCTGTCGTCGGGCATAGTGATCACCGGCGGCTCATCGGTGATGCCCGGCATGGTCGAGCTCGGCGAGGACATCTTCCTCAAACCCGTTCGCAAGGGCCTGCCGCTCTACCACGGCCCGCTGTTCGACATGGTGGCCAATCCGCGCTCGGCCACCGTGATGGGCCTGCTCGAGGAAGCCCGGCTGGCGCGGGCCAGAGGTCACAAGGTGGCGCTGCAGGCGGGCTCGGTCAAGACCCTGATGGGTCGCGCGAAGGATTGGTTTCTTGGCAATTTTTGAGAGCTCTTGCAAGTGGGCTCCGCACAACAGGGGCATTTCAAGACCCCGGGATCGTTGGTTCACCCTAGGCTTCACCCAAAAATCAGTGGCAACTGCTTGACGACACAGGAGAGATGAATATGCCTATCGAGATGATCGAGGAATTCGAGCAAGGTACCCTTATCAAGGTGGTCGGCGTGGGCGGTGGCGGTGGCAACGCTGTCGAGCACATGATCAACCAGGGCGTGCAAGGCGTGGAGTTCGTCTGCGCCAACACCGACGCGCAGGCGCTCAACCGCAGCAGCGCGCACCAGTTGATCCAGCTAGGCGACAACGGCCTGGGCGCCGGCGGCAAGCCCGACAAGGGGCGTGCGGCGGCCGAAGAAGCCGAGGGCAGGGTGCGGGCCGCGCTGGAAGGCGCGCACATGGTCTTCATCACCGCCGGCATGGGCGGCGGCACCGGCACCGGCGCGGCGCCCATCGTCGCCCGCGTGGCCAAGCAGATGGGCATCCTGACGGTGGGTGTGGTCACCAAGCCTTTCGACTTTGAGGGCCCGCGCCGGATGAAGCAGGCTGACGCCGGCACCACCGAACTCGAGGCCAACGTCGACAGCCTGATCGTCGTGCTCAACGAGAAACTGCTCGAAGTGCTGGGCGACGACGTCACGCAGGACCAGGCTTTCGCGCATGCCAACGACGTGCTGAAGAACGCGGTGGGTGGCATCAGCGACATCATCCACATGCACGGTCTGGTCAACGTCGACTTCGAAGACGTCAAGACGGTGATGAGCGAGCCGGGCAAGGCGATGATGGGCACGGCGCAGGCCAGCGGGCCCGACCGCGCCAACAAGGCGGCGGAAGCGGCCGTGGCCTGCCCGTTGCTCGAGGGCATCGATCTCTCCGGCGCCCGGGGCGTGCTGGTGCTGATCGCGGCCAACCGGGTCAACTTCAAGCTCAGCGAGTCCAGGGCGGCGATGAACACCATCCGCCGCTACGCCGCCGAGGACGCGCACATCATCTTCGGCGCTGCCTACGACGAGAGCCTGGGCGACCAGCTTCGCGTCACGGTGATTGCCACCGGCCTGTCGCAGGTCAGGGCGCAGGCAGCACCGCTGACCGTGGTGCAGCTTGCGCCCGGCAGCACGGGCCAGCGTACCGGAACCGACAACGTGCCGATCCTGAACGAGGTGGTGGGTCGAAGCCCGATAGTCCCGCTCGGGGGCACCGGCCAGCACGACTACAGCAGCCTGAGCACGCCCAGTGTCTGGCGCTCGGGCCGCACCCAGGCCGCAGCCAAGGTCGAGGCCCTGTCGTCCAATGGCATGGACGAGATCGAGATCCCGGCCTTCCTGCGCAAGCAGGCTGATTGACACGCTGGGGTGAGTCTGCGCGCGGTTGAATCCAGGCGAGTTGAGCCCGGTGCGCGCTTGCGTTCCGGGCGTTTTTCGCTGTGCAGACCCGGGCCCGGCCCGATTCGACGAAAATCAGGCCCATGCTCCAGCAACGCACCTTGAAGTCGCTCACCCGCGCCGTCGGCGTGGGCATGCACAGCGGCCAGAAGGTGGAGTTGACGCTGCGCCCGGCCGCAGCCGACACCGGCATCGTGTTCCGCCGTGTCGATCTGGCGGTGCCGGTGGACATTCCGGTGCGCTTCGACTCGGTCAGCGACACCCGCATGGCCTCGACCATTTCGGTGGGCGGCGACCCGGGCGCACCCAAGGTGCAGACCATAGAGCACTTCATGTCGGCCTGCTGCGGTCTGGGCATAGACAACCTGGTCGTCGACATCACCGCCGACGAGGTGCCGATACTCGACGGCTCGGCGGCGAGCTTCGTGTTCCTGCTGCAAAGCGCGGGCATCGCGCTGCAGGACCGGCCCAAGCGTTTTCTGCGCGTCAAGCAGACGGTCGAGGTGCGGCAAGGCGAGGGCAAGCGGCTGATGTGGGCCAGGCTGGAGCCCTGCAATGGATTCAAGCTCAGCTTCGAGATCGATTTCGACCACCCGGCGGTCGATGCCACCGGCCAGCGCGTCAGCTTCGACATGGGATCGGGCCGCTACAAGCGCGACATCGCGCGCGCCCGCACCTTTGGCTTCACCAAGGATGTCGAGGCGATGCGCTCGCGCGGGCTGACGCTGGGCGGCAGCATGGACAACGCGATCGTGGTCGACGATTCACGGGTCTTGAACGCCGGCGGCCTGCGCTACGACGACGAGTTTGCCAAGCACAAGATCCTCGACGCGATCGGCGACCTCTACAACGTCGGCCATCCGATGCTGGCGCAGTACACCGGTTTCAAGAGCGGCCATGCGCTTAACAACTTGCTGCTGCGCGAGTTGCTGTCACGCCCCGAAGCCTGGGAGATCGTCAGCTTCGACGACGCGTCGCGCGCCCCGGCCGGGTTCGCCGAACTGGCGCCGGCCTGGTGAAGATCGGCAGCGCAGCCTGATGCTGATCTTCCGCCTGGTCTTCGGTCTGCTGTTGCTCGGCTGCGTGCTGTGCCTGGCGATGGGTGTGGGCACCGGCGATCCGGTCTGGCGCCAGCGCGGTGTGGTGATCCTGAAGTGGGCCTTGATCGTGGCGGCGGGATTCTTTGGCGTTTTGATCCTCGAGCGCCTGGCCATCCTGCTGTAGCCTCCACCGGATGAGGGTTCTGTTCTGGATCTCTGGCGTGCTGGTGCTGCTGCTGGCCATGCCGGCGGCGCTTTTCTTTGCCTTGCACCTGTCCACCGGCGAGGCGGTGCCCTTGGCACGCGCCAAGGCCTTCTACCGCTGGGCGGTCGTGGTGGTGCTGGGCACCTTCAACATCGTGGTCTTCGGCCGCGTCATCGACGGCATCCGGGCGCTGGCCTGAGCGCCCGCGCCATGCGTTCGACGGCGGCTCTGGCTGATCAGAACAACTGCCGTGCCAGAAAGCCCAGGCTGCGTCCCAGCGCCAGCGCGGCGCTGGGCGCGTGGTAGCTGGCCCTGTCCCAGCAGTTGAAACCGTGGTTCGAACCGGGGTACTCGAAGACCTCGGCCGGTTTGCCGTTGAAGGCCTGGCGCACCGCCGCCACCGCCTCGGGCGGGATATGGGCATCGCTGCCGGCGAAATGGAATTGCATCGGGCACCGCACCTGCTCGGCCAGCGCCAGTTGTCCCGCGATGCCGCCGCCGTAATAGGCCACCGCGGCGTCCACCCCGGCCAGCGCGGCCGCGGTATAGGCCAGTCGGCCGCCCATGCAGTAGCCGATCGCGCCCACCTTGGCGGGGGCGGCGCTCGGGCTCACCAGTTCCGGCCGCGTGCGCAGCGCCGCCACGGCGGCCTGCAGATCGGCCAGCACCTCGGCCGGCTGCAGCGCGCCGGCGAGTTGCATGCCGCGCGCCATGTCGTTACCCGAATAGCCGAGTTCGATGCGCGGCGCCTGGCGCCAGAACACATCGGGCGCCAGCACCACGAACCCGGCCAGCGCGTACTGCTCGGCCACGCCGCGGATATGGGCGTTGACGCCGAAGATCTCCTGCATCAGCAGCAAGCCCGGCCCGCTGCCGCCGGGCGGCAACGCGAGGTAGGCGTCCATCGCTCCGCCGGCGGTCGGCAGGCTGATCCATTGGGTGTGCACGGGGTGGGTCATGGGGACTTTCGGGTCGGGTGGAGGTGAACGGGTCGACGATGGTAGCGGGGGCCGCGCCCGCGTGCAGTGGCGGGGGCTTGCGCGTCAGTAGGTGCGCCCGGCCTTGAACTGGGCGTGGCTGCGCGGCGAGTTGGCGCCGGCCAGGGCCTCGAAGCTGCGCCCGGCATGGGCGTGGGTGATGGCCAGGCCCAGCGCGTCGGCGGCGTCCTTGCCGGGCAGGCCGGGCAGCTTGAGCAGGCGCATCACCATCTCCTGGATCTGGCCCTTGCTGGCCAGGCCATGGCCGACCACTGCCTTCTTCATTTGCAGCGCGGTGTACTCGGCCACCGGCATCTCGTCGCTGACCAGCGCGGCCAGCGCCGCGCCACGGGCCTGGCCCAGCAGCAGCGTGGACTGCGGGTTGACGTTGACGAACACGATCTCGACCGACGCCGACTGCGGCTGGTAGCGCCGCTTGACCTCGGCCACGCCTTCGTAGATCAGCTTGATGCGCCCGGGCAGGTTGCCGCGCTCGAGTTCGAGTGTGCTGATGGTGCCGCTCGCCACATAGTGCAGCGCCGAGCCCTGGACCTCGATGACACCGAAGCCGGTGCACTGCAGGCCCGGGTCTATGCCGAGGATGCGCATGCGGAGATCAGGTTCATGGAGGGATCTTAAGGGTTCGGGAATTGGCCTCGCACGCCAGCCCGGTGCCAGGTCGCCCGGTCTCGATCCGCACTCTTCTCGAAAATGGCGACATTACTAGGGAATGTTCTAGCTGCCAGCCGAACAGTCGCGTGGTCCCATCCGGGGGCTTGCTGATTTGCAAACCCGAGGAGACTTACATGACGGAACGAACAAATACATCGACCCGCAAGACGTTCAGCCGCGCCTTGATTGCCGGCGCCTGCCTCACGCTGATCACGCTGTCGGCGGCGCAGGCGCAGGCGGTCAAGAGCTACGACTCCACGACCAAGGACTTCTGGGAGCACCCGCCAGCAGACTGGTTCCTCGGTGACGAGACCGTGGCCCAGAAGGGACTGGCGCCGCCCGCCGGTCCGGCGCTGCCGGCCTCGATGGCCGACCTCGAGAAGAGCCTGGCGGCCGTCAAGTTGCCGCCCGGCTTCAAGATCAGCGTCTACGCCCAGGGCGTGAACAGCGCGCGCCAGATGGCCTGGGGCGACAAGGGCACGCTGTTCGTCGGCTCGTTCGGCGTCGGCACGGTCTACGCGATCACCGACAACGGCAAGACCGTCAAGCCCATCCTGACCGGCATGAAGATGCCCACCGGGGTCGCCTTCCGCAAGGGTGCGCTCTACGTCGCCGACATCGACAAGATTCTGAAATACGACAACGCCGAAGCCAGTCTGGCCAAGATGCCCGAGGCCAAGGTCGTCTACAGCGACATGCCGGCGTATATCCCGCATGGCTGGAAATACCTGACCTTCGACAAGGAAGGCCGGCTCTACGTGCCGTTCGGCCCGCCGTGCAACATCTGCCTGCCGCCGACCAGCCTGTCTCAGGTGCGGCGCGTCAACCCGGACACCGGCGAGGCCGAGTTGATGGCGATCGGCGTTCGCAACAGCGTCGGTGGCGACATCGATCCGCGCAGCGGCGACTACTGGTTCACCGAGAACGCGCGCGACTGGGTCAGCGACGACCTGCCCAGCGACAAGCTGAACCATGTGGCCAAGATCGGCGCCCACTATGGCTACCCGTATTGCCACCAGGGCGACATGCTCGACCCCAAGTATGGCGTCGGCCGCAAGTGCTCCGAGTTCACGCCCCCGGCGCTGAAACTGGGTGCCCATGTGGCGCCGCTGGGCATGAAGTTCTACACCGGCAACCAGTTCCCGGCCGATTACGCCAACAACATCCTGATCGCCGAGCATGGGTCCTGGAACCGTCACAAGTACCAGGGCGCGCGCATCATGCGCGTCACGACCGACCCGGACGGCAAGAACATCAAGGAACAGGTGTTCGCGTCCGGTTGGCTGACGGGTGAGCAGTCCTACAGCGGCCGTCCGGCCGACATCCTGCAGGCGGCTGACGGCTCCATCCTGGTCGCCGACGATTGGGCGGGCGCGATCTACCGCATCAGCTACTCGAAGTAACACCGCGCGTCGGTGCATGCCCGCCGCGCAAGCGGCGGGCATCTTTTTTTTGGCGACACAGGACACATGACATGCGGGTTTGGACGATTTTTTGGGCGCTGTTGATGGCCCATGCAGCGAGCGCGGCCGCCGACACTTCGGCGAGTTCCGTGATCTCGGCGAAGCTCGAGGCCTGCACCCTGTGCCACGGTGCGGCCGGTGTTTCGCAACTGCCGGAGACACCGTCGCTGGCGGGTCAGCCCGAAGGTTTCCTGCAGTGGCAACTGGTGTACTTTCGCAGCGGCACGCGCAAGTCGGCCGTGATGCAGCCGATGGCGGCGGGATTGACCGACGACGACATCCGCGGCTTGGCAGGTCACTTCGCGGCCCAGGCGCCGCCCAAGCCGGGTGCCAACGGCGCTGCCGACCCGGCGATGTACAGCGTCGGGCAACGCCTGGCGCAGCAGAACCGCTGCGCGTCGTGCCACAAGGACGACTACGCCGGTGCCCAGGCCACGGCCCGCACCGCCAACCAGCGCGAGGACTACCTGTTGAAGGCGTTGCGTGACTTCAAGTCCGGTGCACGCACCGGCGGCGGCGTCGCGGCGATGGGCGATGCGGTCTACCGTCTGGGCGACGACGAACTGCGCGCGCTGGCGCATTTTCTGGGGCATTTCCAGTAGGCGGCTGGCGGCCCTTCGGACCCCACGGGGGCAGCCGGCCTCGGGGCGCTCAGGGGCTTTTCAGCTGAAAGTACCAACGCCCCGAGTGGAAGAACACCGGCGCGGCGACGCACAGCGGCGCCACCCGGTCGAGCATCCCGACTGCGCCGGTGACCGATGAGGTATTGCCCCAGTAGCGCACGCCGGCGTCTTTCTTCAGCGCGCGCATCACGAATTCTCCCAAGGTGCCGGCGGCTGCGGCGATCAAGGCCATCGCCAGGGCCTGCGGCGCCTTGAACGGCGTGATCCAGAACAGGGCCGCGCCCAGCAGCGCACCCGACCCCAGCGCCCAGGCGCGCAGCGAGAACGCTCGGTCGATATGGCGTGCCGCCGGTCGGCGCCGCAACCGGCGGCTGGCCAGGGCCTCGATCAGCGGCTCCTGGTCGTCGCTGCGCTGGCGCGACACGTATACCGCGTTGAACACCTCGCTCGTGAGCCAGTGCTTGAAGCGGTTGCCGGTCCAGTAGTCGCGCGCGGCGTGGGCCTTGTGGTGGCACGCAACTCACGTGGCAGCGCGGCCCAGATCAGCACACAGTCGAGGTGGCTCTGGTGGTTGGCGAGGTAGATGCGCTGCTCGGCCTTGGGCGGGCAGCCCTTCCAGTGGCCCTGGGCACCGGTGATCAGCCTGGCGATGAAGGCCAGCAGCAGGCCCATGGATTCAGCGCGGTTCATGCCGGAATGCCAACCCCTCCCCCGCGCGGGGTGGGGTGAACGCGCAAGGTCGGCGCGTCGGCTCTGGGCTGTCTTGATGGTCGACAGGCCGCCAAAAATGTCTTGTTGACAAAATAAGGCAATACGAAAAAAATCTCGCCTTCGCGTTTCAAGTGGTTGGTTCCCAGCCATCAAAACAGCAGTGAGGGTGGACATGAAACTCTACAACGACGAGATCTCTTTCGGCGCCAGTCCTGCGCGGCTGGAAGCCCGGGATTCCAAGGGTGTCTTGAATGGACTGGTGAATCTTCTGCGCCCCCCGCCGCCCGCCGAGCCCAGGCTGCCGGCCGTGGACAGCCGGGAGGCACCCGCCCGGCGTGGCGAGGCAGCGACAGGCTGCCATGCCGACGAAGCCTTGAACCAGTCCTGGTCGCAGGGCTACCGGGAGGGTTACCAGGAACTCGGCAGCCTGGCCTGCGAACCACCCGCGAGGCCGCTGTTGTCCATCCCGTCGCAAGCCGATGGCAAGGACTATGTGTACCTGATGGGCTGGGAGGCTGGCATGCGGGCGGCCGCCACCGCCCTGGGCGTGTAGCCGCGGCTTCTGCTCAACAGCGCTTGTAAGGCAAGAACTTGCCGCTCATCACGATGCTGACTCGGTCGCCGGCCGGGTTGGGCTCGCGCGTCAAGGCCATCTCGAAGTCGATCTCGCTCATGATGCCGTCGCCGAACTGCTCGGGGATCAGTTCCTTGAAGGCGGTGCCGTAGACGCTGACCAACTCGTGGAAGCGGTAGATCAGCGGGTCGGTGGGCACCGCGGTGGATCGTCACTGCGGATGCTGGCGTCAGTGGATCGCCGCGTACATGATGCCTTCCTGCGTCGCCTCGTTGCCGGCGAATTCGACCACCACCTTGCCCTGCTTGGCGACCAGGATGCGGTCTGACAGCGCCATCACCTCGGGCAGGTAGGACGAGATCACCACCACCGCGCGGCCTGCGTCGGCCAGGCGGTTGATCTCGGCATGGATCTCGGCGATCGCGCCGACGTCGACGCCGCGGGTCGGCTCGTCGAAGATGATCACGTCGGGCTCCTGCGCCAGCGACTTGGCGATCACCACTTTCTGCTGGTTGCCGCCCGACAGCTCGATCACCTTGGCGTCCTTGCTGATCGCGCGCACGTTCAGCAGTTTGATCCAGCGCTCGCCGACCTCCCTGGCCTTGGCCGCGGAGACCAGCCCGAAAGTGCTGCCGAACTTGCCGAGCAGGCCCATGTAGATGTTCTGGGCGATCGACATGGTCTCGAAGAAGCCCTCGACCTTGCGGTCCTCGGTGATGTAGGCGATGCCGTCGCGCACCGCCGACCGCGCCACGGTGTAACGCACCGGCTTCCCACGCAACAGCACCTCGCCGCCGTGGAAGAAGTCGCGCTTGATCAGCCCGGCCACCACCTTGAAGGTCTCGGTGCGGCCGGCGCCGACCAGACCGAACACGCCGGTCACCTGGCCCGAGAACACCGACAGCGAGTTGTTCTTGACCATCGCGGCCATGCGCAGGTTGCGCACCGAAAGCAGGCATTCGCCGCCCGGCCGCACGGTGTTCTTGCGCACGCCGTACAGGGTCTGCGACAGGTCGCGCCCGACCATGGCCTGGATCACCCGGGCGCGGTCGAAGTTTGACTTCAGATCGGTCACCACATGCTGGCCGTCGCGCAGCACGGTGATGCGGTCGGCCAACTGCAGCGCCTCCTCCAGCGCATGCGAGATGAAGATCACCGACACGCCGCGCGCCTTCAGGTTGAGCACCAGGTCGAAGAAATACTTCTTCTCCTCGGGCGTCAGGCTGGCAGTGGGCTCGTCGAAGATGATGATTCGCGCCTTGTGCAGCACCGCGCGCGCGATCTCGACCATCTGCTTCTTGGCCGCGCCCAGCATGGCCACGGTGGCGGTGGGGTCGACGTCGAAGTTCAGGCTCTGCAGGAACTGCTGGGCCGAGATGTAGACCCCGCGCAGCCGGTTGAAGAAAGCTTCCTGGCCGAGGTAGAGGTTCTGTGCCACCGTCATGCTGGGCACCAGGCTGGTCTCCTGGAACACCATCGCGATGCCCTGCTGCAGCGCCTCCAGCGGCGTGCGCAGGTTCACCGGTTTGCCCTCGACCAGCATCTGGCCTGACGACAGCGGCACCACACCGGCCATCACCTTGGTCAGGGTCGACTTGCCGGCGCCGTTCTCGCCCAGCAGGGCGTGGATCTCGCCGCGTTCCAACTGGAAATCGACGTTCTCGATGGCCGGGACACCGGCGTACTTCTTGGTCGCCTGGCGAAGTTCAAGCACCACTTCAGTGGTCATGTTGCAGCTCCTTCATGCGGGTGCAGGTCGACACGCAGCAGCCGTCCGCTGCCCTTTGAGGCGGCGTACAACTGGCCGCCCTGCTCGAGCAGGGCGGTGATGCCATGGTGACGGCCGTCGACCTGGCTGTGCAGCGAGCGCTGGATGCGGCCGTTGGCGCTGACCTGCAGCACCAGACCGTAGGAGCGAGGCGGCGCCCAGGGTTTCATCACGCCCATCTGCTTGACGCCCGCGCCCTGCAGGGGCTCCAGAAAGCTGTGGCCCGAAGACAGCGCCGGCGCGATCCAGTGGCGTGGATCGATCTCGGCAATCATGCGCTGGCGGTAGGCCGGCTCGCGCAGCACGAATTCGACCAACTGCGTGCGGCAGACGAAGCAACTGAGCCAGAAGCCGCCATCGGCGGCCGGCGTCATCCGCGACGGATAGCCCGGCAGCTCGGCCAGCACCGGCGTGGCCCCGGTCGCACCACGCAGCAGCACCTGGTGGCGCCAGCTCTCGGACAGCAGCACACCGCCGGACCCCGGTAGCACGCCGTAGGCATAGGCCAGGCCGTCGGCCAGCAACTCGGCCGCGCCCGAGAGCAGCCACCAGCGGCCGGCGCGGCCGCTGCGGCCAAGCTCCATCAGGTCGTGGCTCCACTGCGCCGGGCCGCGCCGGGTCGAGCCATCGGTGAACAACAGCGCCTCCTCGCCGTCCCAGGCCAACGCGTTGACGCAGTGCAGCGGTCTGCCGGCCAGGTTGTCGAGCGTCGTCTGGACCACACCGTCGGCGCCCAGCACCAGCACCTGCGTGCCGCCAATCCCGACGGCCAGCCGGCCCTGGCGCGAGAACGCGATGGCACTGATGTCGGCTTCGAAGCGCCGTTGCTCGGTGAAGTGGCTGCCGTCCAGCCGCCACAGCACCGCACCGGCGCTGGCCCAGAGGCTTTGCCCATCCCAGGCCAGGTCGTCGATGCCGGGCAGCTCGGTCAGTAGCTCGGCCTGGTCGAGCATCCTGTTAGGCAAGAGTTTGCCGTCCATCACCGGCACGGTGATCGCGGCGCTGCCACGGCCGAGCAGGCGGTCGGTGAATCCACGCAGGGCGGTCAGCATCAGTGTTTCCCCCAGCGCTTGTCGTACTGCACGAAGTTCGGGTCGGCGTCGGGCAGCTTGTAGCGGCCGATGCGGTTGTTCAGGATGCCGCCCAGGTAGAGGTGGCCGCGGTGTTCGCGCATCGAGGTGATCATCGGGTGGTTCTCTCCGCCCAGGTCCCACAGCGATTCCAACACCTCGCCGGACTCGCTGAACTTGAGCACGCAGCCCGTGTTGATGTTGGGGAACAGCCATTCGTCCAGCGGCACCCGGGTGGCCATGCGCTTGCGGAAGCCTGGCATGCGCAGCGCCAGGTCGTAGGCCGGGCAGCGCATGCCCACCAGCGCCAGCCAGTAGTTGCCGTCGGAGGCCAGGTTGATGTTGTCGGGGTAACCCGGCAGGTTGTCGATCACCATCTCGACCTTGCCCGCCTTGGGGCCGTCGAACCAGTAGCGCTTGATGCAGCAGCCCCAGGTTTCGGCGAACAGGATGGATTGGCCGTCGGACGCGATCGCGATGCCGTTGGGGAAGCGCAGGTTGCGCAGCACCGTGCGGGTGCTGTTGTCGCGCGGGTCGTAGCAGACGATGCGGCCGTTGCCACGGGCCTCCAGGCCGTCGACCGGCCACTCGTGCATCTCGTAGCGGGTGGTGGCCTCGGAAAAGAAGATGCGGCCGTCGTCGGCGATGTCCAGATCGTCGGCCAGGCGCAGCCGGCTGTCGTCGTTGATCGAGTGCAGGCTGCGGTTGGTCTCGTCGGTGACGCGCTGTACCTCCTGCTGCGGCGTGACGCGGTACAAGCCCATGCCGCCGATGCAGACGTTCAGGTTGTCGTCGCGGTCGAAGGCCAGGCCCAGCGGCTGGCCGCCGATATGGGCGAAGACCTCCATGCGCTGGTAATCGGGTGCGAAGAACCGGATGATGTCGCCATGCCGGCTGCCGGCGTACAGGTTGTCGTGGCGGTCGAGGATCACATCCTCGGGCGCCTCGATCTGGCCGACGCCTATCAGCGTCACCTCGCGCAGCTTGTTGTTCAACTGGTAGGGGCCGCTGGTCACGGTGGTGCAGTCGATGCCGGGCGCCAGCGCTTGGTAGGCCGGGCTCACGTAGACCTTGCTGATGATGCGCTGACGGTTCTTCAGCCAGCGCACGTCGATCATTGCCGCGGCCAGCAGGATGCTGGCCAGCACCATGCGGTTGACGCCGCCAGGCGCCGACAGCGAGGTCAGCCCATTGGTGATCAGCAGCACGATCAGGGTGCCGACCAGCGCCTTGGTCACCGAGCCGCGACCGCCGCCCAGGCTGATGCCGCCCAGCACGGCAGCGGTGAGCACCAGCACCTCCATGCCGACGCCGATGTCGGCGCCGGCGGTGGCCAGGCGCGAGGCGAAGAAGCAGCCGGCCGCCGCGGTGAGCACACCACAGGTGACATAGCACAGCGCGACGGTGCGACGCACCGCGATGCCGCCGTTGTAGGCCGAGCGGCGCGAGCCGCCGATGGCCATGATGTGCCAGCCCAGGCGCAGCCGGGTCAGCATCACGTGCCCGCCGATCGCCGCACTCGCATAGGCCCAGGCCACCGTCGGCAGGCCGGCGAAGGTGCCGTTGCCGAGGAAATCCCAGGCCACGGAGTCGGGCAGGTTGCCGGCGATCTGCACGCTGTACTGCAGGCTAAGGATCTCGTAGATCGAGCGGAAGATGATCAGCGTGATCAGCGTGGTCAGGAAGGCGCGCAGCCGCAGATAGCCGACCAGCAAGCCGTTGATCGCGCCCAGCATCGCGCCGAACACCAGGGTGCCTGCCACTGCTGCCGCCACCGGCCACTTCAGCACATGCATCAGCATCAGCGCGCAGAAGTTGGTCAGCGCGAACATCGACCCCACCGACAGGTCTATGCCGCCGACGATCATCACCAGCGCCAGGCCCAGCACGATGAAGCCAACTTCGCCGGCCTGGCGCAATGTGTCGGCCAGCACCACCGGGGTGTAGAAGTTGTTGATCAGCCGGCCCGAGATCGCCACCACCAGCATCAGCAGCAGCACCGGGATCGCGGTCTCGGTCCAACGCTTGGCCAGGATCTCGCCCAACCAGTGGTCGGGCCAGTATTTGTAGCGCAATCGGGTGAGTCGCTCGGAAAGCGACTCGCTCATTTCAGGCGGCGGAAGACCTGCCGCAGTCGTGCTGGCTTGCATTTCAATTCTCCATGACGCAACGCCAGTGCCGACAGACAAGCCGGTGCCGGCAAGCGCATGCCGTGGAGCCGGCTTTGCCGGTCCACTGGCGTGGCCCCCTTGAGGGGGAGCGGCGAAGCCGCTGCGGGGGTGGGCTTACTTTGCGGCCAGCTTCCAGCAGGTGCCGTCCTTGGACGCGTTGTCCTTGGTCACCGGGATCAGCGTGGTGTAGATGTTCTGCTTGGCCGCGCCCGGCTTGACGCCGCCCTGCACCAGCCACTTGATCATCGACGCCATGTTGGCGGCCTGGGTGGGCACGTCGTAGCTGATGTTCAGGTCGAAGGCGCCCGACTTGACCAGGTCGCAAGTGCCTTTCTGCTCGCCGCCGCCCGAGGTGCCGAGGAAGACCTTGCCAGTCAGGCCGGCTTCCTTGATCGCCGCGGCGGTGCCGATGTCCATGCCGTCCCAGAAGCCGACGATGCCGCAGATGTCGGGGTGCTGCTTGAGCACGGTCTGCGTCAGCGCCTTGGCCTTGGCGGCGTCCCAATCGGCAGCCTGGTTGCTCACCACTTTCAGCTCGGGGTGCTTGGCCAGCACGTTCTCCACGCCCTTGAGCGTGTAGGCACTGGTGGCAGCGGTGGGTGCGCCCTGGACGATGGCGATCTTGTTGCTCTTGCCTTTGCAGGCGCTGGCGGCGGCTTCGGTCAGGCGCTCGCCGATGTCGACCCAGTCGGCGCCGACGAAGGCGGTGGAGGCCTGGGCGGAACGCATGTTGATCTGCACCACGTAGATGCCCTCGTCCTCGGCCTTCTTGATCAGCTTGGCGTAGGTCTGCACGTCGGGGTTGTGGATCACGATCACGGCGGGTTTCTCGGCGATCAGCGAGGTGAAGGCCTGGGCACCGGCGTTGGTGTTCCAGTTCGGGTCGCGCACCACCACCTTCATGCCCGAGGGCTCCAGGTCTTTCTTCAGGCCGTCGAACCAGCCCTGCGTCAGGTCGAAGCCCATCGCCACCGGGATGTAGCCCACGGTCTTGCCGGCCAGCGCCTTCTTGTAGCCGTCGCGGAAGGGCTCGTCCAGACCCTTGCCCTGGGCCAGTGCGGCGGTGCCGGCGGCCAGCGCGAGCGTCAGACCGAGACTGGCGGCGGCCAGGGTGCGAATCATCTTCATCTTCATCTTCTGTCTCCTGTGGGTGTTGCGAGAGGGCGGGGAAAAGCGCGTCTCAGATGTCGCCCTGCTGGGCGGTTTCCTCGTTGCGCGGGTTGAGAACCGAGTCGATCAGGATCGCGGCCAGCAGCACCACGCCTTTGATGATGTTCTGCATCGAGTACGAGATGTCCATGATGGTCATGCCGTTGAGCATGGTGCCGATCAGCAGCGTGCCGACGATGACGTTCTGTACGCCGCCGCGGCCGCCTGACAGGCCGATGCCGCCCAGCACGACCACCAGCACCACGTCGTAGACCATGGTCGAGTTGAAGATGCGGGTGGGCATGCTGCTGACCGAGGCCGCCATCACCAGGCCGGCGAACAGACCGATCAGCGCGGCCAGCACATACTCCAGCACCACGATGGGCCGCGTCGGCAGGCCGGTGGCCCGGGCGCTGAAGGGGTTGTCGCCGATCGCGTAGATGAAGGCGCCGGCGCGCAGGCGCCTGAGGAACAACGCCAGCAGCGACGCCGCCAGGCCGAACATCACCACCGGCATCGGCAGTCCGGCCAGCGTGCCGCGGCCGAACCAGACGATGGGGTCCATCGCTGGCGCCCACTGCACCACCTCCAACTGGAACAGGAAGGACTGGCCCAACCCGGCCAGGAACAGGCCCGAGGCCAGCGTGGTGAACAGCGACGGTACCTCGGCATAGGCGATCAGCCAGCCGTTGACCAGGCCGAAGGCCAGCGCCAGCGCCAGCGCGATCGCCGCGGCATTGCCTAGGCTGTGGCCGTCCTGCACCAGTTGCAGCAGCAGTCCGGAAGGCACGGCCAGCGTGGCGATCATCGAGATGTCAATGCCGCGGCCTATCACCACGACCGCCATGCCCAGGCCCAGGATGCCCAGGATGGCCACGTTCTGCAGCAGCGTGAGCAGGTTGTCGACCTGCGCAAAGCCGGGCAGCGCCACGGCAAAGCCGGCGAACAGCAGCAGGAACAGCACGAAGACGATCGTCTGCTGGGTGGCCTTCATCTTCATCGTCATGTCCTGGTCTTCATCGTCGTGGATCGGTCAGGTCGGCGTGGCCGACAGCGGCAGGCGCAACAGCCGCTTCATCACCTTGCCATTGGCATTGCGCGGCAGCGGTTCGGTGCGCCATTGCCAGGTCTCGGGCACCTTGTAGTCGGCCAGGCGCTCGGCGCAGTGGCGGCGCAGCGCGGCGTCGTCGGGCGCGACGCCGGGCGCATAGACCACCGCATGCACCCGCTCGCCCAGCACCGGGCAGGGGATGCCGATGATCGCGGCCTCGACCATGCCTGGCCAGGCCATCAACACATGCTCGACCTCGACCGAATAGATCTTGAAGCCGCCGCGGTTGAGCATGTCCTTCTTGCGGTCGAAGATGCGCACATAGCCCTGGTCGTCGACCGATCCCAGGTCGCCCGAATGCCAGTGGCCGGCGGTGAACGAGGCCGCCGTCGCCTCGGGGTTGGCCCAGTAGCCGGGCACCACCATCGGGCCGGCGATCCACAGCTCGCCGGTTTCGCCGGGCGGCAACTCGACGCCGTCGTCGTCCATCACCCGGATGTCTGCGGCCGGCAGCGGCACGCCCACCGTGTCGGCATGGTCGCGGGTGCAGCCCATCGGCATCATCGTCACCGGCGAGGTGGTCTCGGTCGCGCCATAGGCATTGAGCAGCGTCAGCCCGGGCAGGCGGGCGTTCAGCGCGTCTATCGTCGCCACCGGCATCGGCGCGCCGCCGTAGCTGCCTATGCGCCAGGCGTCCAAGTCGGCGCTGGCAAAGCCCGGCTGCAGCAGGCACAGGTTGTACATCGCCGGCACCATCATCGTGTGCGTCACGCGCTCGGCGGCCATCAGCGCGATGAAGGCTTCGGCCTTGAACGCCGGCACGATGACCACCGCGCCGCCGACCTGCAGCATCGTCGCGATGATCGCGATCAGTCCGGTGACATGGCTGGCCGGCACTGCCAGCGCGGCGCGCTCGCCGCCGCCGAGTTTCATGCAGGCCTGGTAGTGCAGCACCGAGTGCACGATGTTGGTGTGGGTCAGCATCGCCCCCTTGGGGTGGCCGGTGGTGCCCGAGGTGTAGAGGATGACGGCGGTGTCGGTGTCGCGCGCTACCGCGGCGGACGGCACTGCGCTGCCGGCGCGCAGCAGATCGGCCAGATCGACGGCGCCGGGCAGGCGGCCGGCTGGCGGGAGCGACGGGTCAGTCACCAGCACGCGCAGCCGCAGCTCGGTCACTTCGGCGGCGTCGGGCAGGCGGGCGGCCAGCGCGGCGTCGGCGACGATGCCTATCGCGCCACATTGGCGCACGATATAGGCCAGCCCGGGCCGCTGCTCGCGCACGCCCACCGGCACCACGATGGCGCCCAGCCGCTGCAAGGCCAGCAGCACGAAGACGAACTCGGGCCGGTTGTCGACGAACAGCACGATGCGGTCGCCGGGGCCTATGCCCTGGGCGGCAAATCCGGCGGCCAGCGCGCCGGCTTGCGCTGCGCAGTCGGCATAAGTCCAGCGCTGGCCCTCGAAGACCACCGCCTCGGCCTGCGGCGTCGCCGCCACCGAGGCGGCGAACATCGCCCACAGGCTGGTCGGCCGCTCGGCAAAGCAGCGCACCAGGCGGTCGCCGTACAGCGCCTCATGGCGCATCGCCGGCACCGGGTAGCCCGACCAGGGGGCTATCGTGTCGGCCAGGCCATGTTGATCAGTTTTGTTCATCAGGCCGCCGCCAGCGTCACGTTGGCGCCGCGCTCGATCACGAACTCGGCGTCGACCAGGCGGCGCGAATGGTTCAGGTCGCTCTGGGCGATCAGCACCGACACGGGGCTGCCCTTCAGCCCGGCGATCACGTCGCCCAGGCGCTTGGACAGCGCCGGCGCCACGCCCTCGAAGGGCTCGTCGAGCAGCAGCAAGCGGGTGCCCACCGCCAGCGCGCGGGCCAGCGCGACCAGCTTTTGCTGGCCACCCGACAGCAGCAGCGCGCGCCGGCTGCGCATTTCCATCAACTCGGGCAGCACGCGGTAGACCAGGGCCAGGCGCTCGGCTTGCTTGAGCGACTTGTTGACCCAGACCGGCACCAGGATGTTTTCTTCCACCGTCAGCTCGGGCACCAGCCCGCGGTCCTCGGGCATATAGCCTATGCCCAACATCGCACGCGCATGACCTGGCAGCGCGCCCAGGTCCTGGCCATTGAAGCTGATGCGGCCCTGGCTGGGCACCAGGTGGCCCATCACCGAGCGCAGCAGCGTGGTCTTGCCGGCGCCGTTGCGCCCGACCAGCCCGACCATCGTGCCGTCGGCCACCGTCAGTGACAGGCCGCGCAGCGCGACCACCGAGCCGATCGCGACGTGGATACCTTCAATCTTCAGCATGCTGGGGATCCCTTGGCTACTCTTGCAGCAGTTCGCCGGTGACGTAGCGGCGCACGTCGTCGGTGGCCAGCGCGATGGCCGGGATGTCGTCGGCGATGACGCGGCCGGCGTAGAAGGCCACCACCCGGCTGGCGTGGCGTTCGACGATGTCCATGTCGTGCTCGACGAACAGCACCGTGGTGCCGGCCTCCTGGCCCAGCGCGGCCATGATGGTGGCCATCATCGGAAACTTCTCGTCGGCCGACACGCCGCTGGTGGGCTCGTCGAGCAGCAGCAGCTTCGGTTCGCCGGTTAGCGCCATCGCGATGTCGAGCAGCTTGCGCACGCCGCCGGGCAACTCGGCGACACGGCGCCCGCGGTGCTCGGTCAGACGGAAGCGCTCGAGCAGCGTCTCGGCCCGTTCTATCGCCTCGGGCCGGCGCGCCGGTTGCCAGAAGCTTAGCTTCTGATCAAAGCAGGCATTGGCCACCAGCATGTTGTCCAGCACCGTCAGGTCGCCGTAGAGCTGCGGGATCTGGAACGATCGCGCCACGCCCAGCCTTGTGATCGTCCGCGGCGCCAGCGGCGTGATGTCCTGGCCGTCCAGCGTGATGCGGCCCTGGTCGGGCTTGAGGTAGCCGGTGATCATGTTGACGAAGGTGGTCTTGCCCGCGCCGTTGCTGCCGATCAGGCTGACGCGCTCGCCGGCGCGGATCGCGATGTTGATGTCGGCAGCGGCCACCACCGCGCCGAAGCGCTTGCCAAGCCCCTTGGCTTCGAGCATGTAGGTCATTTGTTGCCCCCCCGCATCCACAGCGAGCCTATGCCGCGCGGCAGGAAACGGATCACGAACAGCAGGAACAGCCCCAGCACCAGTTGCCAAGTGTTGGGGAAATAGGCGCTGGAGAAACTGCGCACCACCTCCAGCACCGTGCTGGCGATGAAGATCGCGGCCACGCTCTGCCAACCGGCCAGGATCGCGACGAAGACGAACTCGCCCGAGGTGGTCCAGAAGCTGAAGGTGGGCTCGATGTGGCCCAGCGACATCACCACCAGCGCGCCGCCCAGGCCGCCGCAGAAGGCGGCCAGGATGAAGTTGATCGTCATCGCCTGGCGCACCGACCCGCCCAGGTATTCCACCCGCAACTCGTTCTCGCGCACCGCCAGCGTCACCAGGCCGCGCGTCGAGTCGAAGTAGATCCGCGCCAGCAAGGCCATCACGGTGGCCAGCACGATGGTCAGCACATACAGCGTGTAGCCGACCCAGGCGTCGGCCAGCCGCTGGCCGAACAGCGTGGGCCGGCCCAGGTTGAAGCCGTCCGATCCGCCCAGCACGCTGAGCTTCATCAGCAGGCCGTAGGTCACCATCGACAGCGCGAGCGTCAACATCGCGAAGAAGATGCCGCGGTAGCGCGACAGCAGCGGCGCGAAGGGCGCGGCCACCAGCGTGGCCATCACGCCCCCGCCCAGCGCCAGCGCCAGCGCGTCGGTGACACCGAACTGGTTGAAGGCCAGCGCCGCAGCATAGCCGCCTATCGCCAGCATCATGCCCTGGCCGAAGGGCACGACGCCGCCGCGCATCAGCCCGACGATGCCGAGCGAGACCAGGCCGTTGGCCGCGGCCATCGTCAGCAGGAAGGTCAGCCACTTGGGCATCGCCAGACCCGCCAGGATCAGCACCGCGCAGGCGGCCAGGCCCAGGGCCACGGTGCGGCCATGGCCAGCACGGGTCTGGCTCGGCAGACGCCGCGGATCCGGCTTTGCCGGGCCGCTGGCGTCGCCACCCTGGGGGGGGGCGCCGAAGGCGCTTCGGGGGGGGATCATATTTTTCTGGCCTGGATGCGCTGGAACAGCCCTTCTGGCCGGAACATCAGCACGATGGCCATCACCACGTAGACCGAGAACAGTTCGGTCACCGGCGCCAGGTGCACCGCGAACGAGCGCGCCAGGCCGACGATCAGCGCGCCCACCGCCGCGCCCTCGATGCTGCCCAGCCCGCCGATGATCACCACCGCGAACGAGACGATGATCACCCCGACCGACACGCCCGGCTGGACCGAGATCATCGGCGCGGTGAAGGCCCCGCCGAGTGCGGCCAGGAAGATGCCGACCGAGAACGCGCCCATGTAGACGCGCGACACGTTGACGCCCATGCTGGCGGCGATCTCGGCGCTGTGGATCACCGCCAGCACGATCTTGCCGCTGCGCGTGCGGTTCAGCCCCCACCACACCACCAGCCCGACGATGATGGCTAGCGCGACCAGCGCGAAGTCGTAGCCGACATAGGTTTGCACGCCGATGTCGATGTTGCCGAACAGGCTGTAGGGCTGGGAGACGTAATACGGGTTGGCGCCCCAGACCAGCTTGGTCACATCCTCCATGATCAGGAACATCGCGTAGGTCACCAGCACCAGCAACACCTCGTCGCGGCCGTAGAAGAAGCGCATCAGCCCGCGCTCGGTCAGCGGGGCGACGATCGCCGCCACCGCCACCGCCGCCAGCAGCATCGCCACCAGCGAGAGTTCGGGCGCCCACTTCATGCTGGCGGTCCAGCCGACGAAGCTGGCCGCCGCGTAGGCGCCCAGCGCGTAGAAGCTGCCATGCGCGATGTTGAGGATCTTGAGCACGCCGAAGACCAGCGTGAGCCCGAGCGCGACGATGAACAGCCAGGACGCATAGGTCAGGCCGTCGATGAGGATGGTGAGTAGGCCTGCCATGGGTTTGCGCTCGGCGATTTCTTTCGGTTCGGGAGTGGGAAATCGGTACGACGCCCTGGCGGCGCAGACCATTACAGGCCTGTGCCGCCGGACGCGTCAGGCCATCACGGGCAGTTCTTCGCGCCCGGGAATCCGGCCTTGATCCACTCTTCGGCCTTCATGTTGGGCGGCGGGTTCACGCAGTCGGCCGGGAAACGCATGATGTCGTCGAGCATCACCATCTTCTTGGCGGCGTCATAGCGGGTCTTGCCGATCGCGGTCTCCTGGATCGCCTGGTGGCCGTCGCCGTTGGCCATGCGGATACGGCCGGCCGGTGAGTCCCATTCGCTGCCCTTGAGTGCCGCGGCCAACTGCTCGTGGTTGGGTTTCTTGCCGCCGTTGGCGCTCATCGCCTTTTCCACTGCCAGCTTCAGGCCCAGCAGGCTTTGCACCATCCGGTACGGGGCTTGCACCGGGTAGACGTTGTAGGCCTTGCTGTACAAGTCCCACCACCAGTCGTTGAGCGCCGACTTGGGCGACATCAGGCCGTAGGCACCGCGCGCGCCCAGGATCACGCCGTCGGGCATCTTGTCGCCCAGGCCGGGCAGCACATGGTCACCGGCCGAGAACACCACTTGCGTCTTCTTGAACAGGCCGCGCGGTCCCGCCTGCAGGATGAAGGCCTGCAGGTCGCCGCCCCACAGGCTGCTGTGCGTCACGTCGGCCGGCTTGGCCATCAGCGCCGAGATCTCGGTGCCGTACTGGCCGGCGCCGAACTTGGGCAACTGGTCCTCGCCGGGCTTGGCGTTGGGCATCAACTTCTCCATCGACCAGGTGAAATCCTTCTTCGAGTCCTGGCCCCAGGCGTAGTCCTGGTTGATCATGTTGAAGCTGTCGGCCTTGACGTTCTTGGCCTTCAGGTATCGCGCCAGCGCGACGTTGTCCATCGCGCCGTGCGAGGCGGTGCGGAACACATACTGCAGCTTGTTGTCCTCGAAGATGCGCGGCGTGCCGCAGTCGTAGAGGATCAGGAATTTCTTCATTTCCTCGGCCGCCGGCGCGACGGCCAGGCAATCGCCCGAGCCGACATAGCCGACCACCGCGTCGACCTTCTCGCGGTCGTACAGGTTCTTCAACTCCTGCACCTGCTTGGTCGCGCCGCCGTTCTCGTCGACATAGACGAACTCGAGCTTCATGCCGCCAAAGCCGACCTTGTTGTACGGCGCGGGCGCTGCGCCCTTGTTGAAGGCGTCGAGCAGCACCTTGGCGCCGTTGACCGCCGGGATGCCGAAGCTCTCGGCGGCCTGGCCGGACAGGAAGCTGACGATGCCGACCTTGAAGGTTTCCTGCTGGGCCTGCACCGCGCCGCCCGCGCACAGCGCGGCCGCGGCCGCCAACACCCGCAGGGCGGCACCGTGCCACTGAACCTGCCTGAATCCGGATTGATTGACCATGCTGCTGTCTCCTTGCGATGCGCCCGTCCCGGGCATTAAGTCGGCTGGGCGATGGGCGTGCTCATGTCGAGCCCGGCCAGCGCGAAGCCGCGTTGAAAATCGACCATATGCTTGCGTGTCCATTCGGCCGCGGCTGCGGCATCGCGGCGGGCTATCGCGTTCAGCGTGGCGCGGTGCGCCCGCAGGTTGCGGTCGCTGGCCTGCGGCAGGCGCTCGAAGATCTGCAGCAAGGTGGGGTTGTAGAGCAGGCCCACCGGCTCGCGCGCCAGCATCAGCGCGTGGTTGTGGCTGGCCCGGCCCATCAGCGCGTGGAACTCCATGTCCAGCAACACCATCGCCGGCAACGCTTTCTCGGCCTGGCAGGCCGAGAAGTTGGCCTCCAGCAGGTCGACGTCGGCTGCCGTGGCCTGGCTGGCGGCCAGCTTGGCGGCCAGCGGCTCGAGCGTCAGCGCCACGTCCCACAACTCCTGGAAGGTGGTTCGGTGCAGCAGCAGCAGCCGGGTGGCGCGAGGCGCCAGGTCATGCACGCCCGGCAGGCAGACGAACAGCCGGCGGCCTTCGCGGCGCTGCAGCAAGCCCTCCTGCTCGACCTGGCGTATGGCCTCGCGCACGGTCGAGCGGTGCACGCCGAAGCGTTCGGACAAGGCCAGCTCGGTGGGCAGGGCGGTGCCGGGCGGCAGCGCACCGTCGACGATGGCGCGCACGATGGCGGTCGACACCGCCTTGTAGGCCGGCTCCACCACCACGCGCTGAAACACCTCGGCGGGCCCCTGGGCTCCCATCCTCGACTCCTGTGAACGGCAGATTGCCGCAGGGCGCTATCTTTGTCCGACAAACGGATTGTTGGAACCCTGCAAACCCGTAGTCACCCTGTCCCGGCGGCGACAGGCTTGCTGCATGATGATCAGCCTCTCCGCCTTGCCGAGTCCCTGCCCCGCATGCCGACTTTGACCGCTCCGCTTCGTGCCCATCCCCGCCTGGTGCTCTCGCTGGCGGTCGGGGTGGCGGCCGCACTGTTGTTGCCGGGCGCCATGGGCGGAGTGACGCGCTGCCTGCTGGGTTGGAACGTGACGGTCTGGCTCTACCTGCTGCTGGTGGGCTGGATGATGGGTCATGCCGACCACCACCTGCTGCGCCGGGTGACGGCAGCCCAGGCCGAGACCGCCGCCACCGTGCTGGCGGTGGTGAGCCTGGCGGCGGTGGTCAGCCTGTTCGGGGTAGTGATCGAGTTGTCCGCCGCCAAGCAACCCGGCGCGGTGCATGCGCTGCCGCATCTGGCGATCGCGTTGGCCACCGTGCTGGGGGCCTGGGTGCTGGTGCCCACGATGTTCGCGCTGACCTACGCCAGCGTCTACTACCACGGGGCCGCCAGCCAAGGCCTGGTGTTTCCGGGCGGCGGCGACGGCTTTCTGCCGGACTACGGCGATTTCCTGTACGTCTCGTTCACCATCGCGGTGGCCTCGCAGACCTCGGATGTCGCGGTGAGCACCCAGCGCATGCGCCGGCTGGTGCTGCTGCAATCGCTGCTGTCGTTCGGCTTCAACACCGCGATCCTGGCCTTCACCATCAACCTGGCGGCCAGCATGTTTTGACTCTCGGGCACGCAGGTGCCCACTCGGTCCAGACTCAGCCCAGTCGCTTGTATCGCGACTGGGCCCTCGCCAGCCGCAGGCCCCTTCCGGGCCCTGCGCGCGGGCTCGGCTCAGTGGCGGAAGTGGCGGGTGCCGGTGAAGACCATCGCGATGCCGCGCTCGTTGGCCGCGGCGATCACTTCGCCGTCGCGCATCGAGCCGCCGGGCTGGATCACGCAGCCGGCGCCCGCGTCCACCACCACGTCCAGACCGTCGCGGAAGGGGAAGAAGGCGTCGCTGGCCACCGCGCTGCCAGCCAGCGACAGGCCGGCGTTCTCGGCCTTGATGCTGGCGATGCGGGCCGAGTCGATGCGGCTCATCTGGCCCGCGCCCACGCCCAGCGTCATGCCGTCGGCGCAGAACACGATCGCGTTGCTCTTGACGAACTTGGCCACCTTCCAGGCGAACATCAGGTCGGCCAGTTGCTGCGGCGTGGGCTGCAGCGTGGTCATCACGGTCAGCTCGGAGGCCGCTACGTTCCTGGCATCGGTCGACTGCAGCAGCATGCCGCCGCCCACGCGCTTGAAGTCCAGTGCATTGCCCTGGCCCGACAGCTGCACTTCGAGCAGCCGCACGTTCTGCTTGGCGGCGAAGATGGCGCGCGCGGCCGGCGTGATCGACGGCGCGATGATCACTTCGACGAACTGGCGCGCCACGGCCTCGGCGGTGGCGCCGTCCAGCGGCTGGTTGAAGGCGATGATGCCGCCGAAGGCGCTGGTCGGGTCGGTCTTCAAGGCCTTGGCATAGGCCTCGAAGGCGTTCGCGCCCACCGCCACGCCGCAGGGGTTGGCGTGCTTGACGATCACGCAGGCGGCCGCCGACGCGCCGGGGTCGGCCGAGCCGAAGGTCTTGACACATTCCCAGGCCGCGTCGGCGTCGGCGATGTTGTTGAACGACAGTGCCTTGCCCTGCAGCTGCACCCACTGCGACAGCGTGCCCGGCGCGGGTTGGCGCTCGCGGTAGAAGGCCGCGCTCTGGTGCGGGTTCTCGCCGTAGCGCATGTCCTGGGTCTTGATCAACTGCAGGTTGTAGACCGCCGGGTATTCGCCGCGCTGCGGCACGGCGGCCGGGCTGTCCTCGGCGCCGGGCGCCAGCGCGCTGAGGTAGTTGGTGATCATCCCGTCGTAGGCGGCGGTGTGGGCGTAGACCTTGCGCGCCAGGGCGAACTTGGTCTGGCGCGTCAAGGCGCCGGCGTCGAGTTCGGCCAGCACCTGTGCGTAGTCGCCCGGTTCGATCACCACGCCGACGTCCTGCCAGTTCTTGGCCGCGGCGCGCAGCATCGCCGGCCCGCCGATGTCGATGTTCTCGATCGCGTCTTCCAGCGTGCAGTCGGGCCGGGCGGTGGCCTGGGCGAAGGGGTAGAGGTTGATCACCAGCAGGTCGATGGGCGCGATACCGTGTTCGGCCAGCGCCGCCATGTGTTCGGGGCTGTCGCGCCGCGCCAGCAGGCCGCCGTGGATGGTCGGGTGCAGGGTCTTGACGCGGCCGTCCAGCATCTCGGGAAAGCCGGTGATCTCGGCCACCTCGGTGACGGGCAGGCCGGCGTCGGCCAGCAGGCGCGCGGTGCCGCCGGTCGACAGCAGGCGGATGCCGCGCGATTGCAGCGCCCGGGCGAAGTCGACGATACCGGTCTTGTCGGACACGGAGAGCAGGGCAGTGGTCATGGGGGGGCTTGTCTCAGGCAGGGGTCGGCGCGGAAAAATACGACAGTCAGGGGATCAGCTTGTGATCGAGCAGCTTGCGGCGCAGGGTGTTGCGGTTGATGCCCAGCCATTCGGCAGCCTTGCTCTGGTTGCCCTCGGCCTGTTTCATCACCACCTCGAGCAGCGGCTTTTCCACCGCGTCCACCACCATCGCGTGCATGGCGTGGGGCTCGGTGCCGCGCAAGTCCTTGAAGTACTGCTCCAGGGTGTCGCGGATGCAGTGGTCGATGTCCTTGTTGCTCATGCTTGCTGTTCCAGCAGATCGTCGTTGGCGGCTGCCGCGGCCGGCGGCAGCAAGGGATGCAGCGCTGCCAACTGGTCGAAGAAGTCGGTCACCGCGGCGACCTGGCTGGCACTGTCGTCGAGCCGGTTCATCGCCGCCCTGAAAGCCTCACCGCCTGGCAGCGGCCTGACCGCCCAGCCGATGTGCTTGCGTGCGCTGCGCACGCCGGTCAACTCGCCGTAGAGCGCGTAATGCTCGTGCAGGTGGTCCACCAGCCACTGCCCCACCTCGTGGGTGGCCGGCGCCGCCAGGGTCTGGCCGGTGGCCAGGTGGTGCGATATCTCGCGGAATATCCAGGGCCGTCCCTGCGCTGCGCGGCCTATCATCAGCGCGTCGGCGCCGGTGCGTGCCAGCACCGCGGCGGCCTTGGCCGGGGAGTCGATGTCGCCGTTGGCCACCACCGGCACCCGCACCGCGGCCTTCACCGCGCTCACGGTGTCGTACTCGGCCAGGCCCTTGAAGCCCTGCTCGCGGGTGCGGCCATGCACCGTCAGCATCGCCACGCCGGCGCGCTCCGCTGCCCGCGCCAGTGCCACCGCATTGCGTTCGGCGTCGCACCAGCCGGTGCGCATCTTCAGGGTCACCGGCACGCCGCGCGGCGCGCACACCGCCACCACCGCCTCGACGATGGCCAGCGCCAGCGGCTCGTCGCGCATCAGTGCCGACCCGGCCCACTTGTTGCACACTTTCTTGGCCGGGCAGCCCATGTTGATGTCGATGATCTGTGCTCCGCGGTCGATGTTGTAGGCCGCCGCCTCGGCCAGCATCGCGGCGTCGGTGCCGGCGATCTGCACCGCGATCGGCCCGGGTTCGCCGGCATGGTCTATGCGACGCGAGGTCTTCAGCGACAGCCACAAGTCCTTGCGCGAGGTCACCATCTCACTCACCGCGTAACCCGCACCCAGCCGGCGACAGAACTGGCGGAACGGCCGGTCGGTCACCCCAGCCATCGGGGCGACGAAGAGCCGGTTCGGCAGCGTGTAAGGGCCGATATTCATGTCTGACGTGAGGGGGGAGGGGGAGCGAACTGCTGAAAAATAAGGCAGCAGTATAGCCGTCGGCCTTCGCGAGCCCGCTGCGGTTGCGGGCCGGCGGGGGGGTGTTGGCGGGCGCACGATCGGCCGATTTCACGCCGATGGGGGCCGGTCGCGGGCACCCACCGCCGCGCGCCGGGGACCTCGCTGGACTGCCTATCATCGGCACCCATGGAAGCCTGGATCGAACTGCACCTGAGCGCGCTGCTCGCCGCGCTGGCGCTGCCCCAATTCGGCCTGAGCACGGTGTTCGTGATCTCGCTGGTGTCGGCCACGCTGCTGCCGCTGGGCTCCGAGCCGGCGGTGTTCGGCCTGGTCAAGCTCAACCCGCAACTGTTCTGGCCAGCGATAGTCGTGGCCACGCTGGGCAACACGCTGGGCGGCGCGATCACCTGGTGGATGGGTTACGGCGCCGAGCGGGCCTACCAGCGCGTGACGCACCGTAGCGCGCAGCGCCGCGCCCTGCAGTGGCTGGAGCGATTCGGTCCGCGCGCCTGCCTGCTTTCCTGGCTGCCTGGGGTGGGCGACCCGCTGTGCGCGGTGGCGGGCTGGCTCAAGCTGCCGTTCTGGCCCTGTGTGGCCTACATGGCGATAGGCAAGCTGGTGCGCTACATCACGATGACGGCCGGCCTGTTGTGGGTCTTCCCGGGCGGGCTGGCGTCCTGACCGTTCACCTGGTCCCCTGAATTCCCCGCTTTCGGGGAAGCGATGGCGGCTTATCGCGCGCCTGTCCTGCCCGCAGAATGCGCCCATCCCCACTGCCTCTGCCGCGCCATGCCCGCCCCTGCATCCAGCCCGGCCTACCAGCAGATGACCGCCACCTTCGCCCGGCTGCACCACCTCGACCACCTGCAGGCCATGGCCTACTGGGACCAGGCCTCGATGATGCCGGCCGGCGATGCAGACTCCCGCGCCGCCGCGCTGACCGAGGTCGCGGCGCTGATGCACCAGTTGCACACCGACCCTCGGTTATCCGGCCTGATGGCGCGCGCCACCGACAAGCCCTTGAGCCCGCATGCGCGCGCCAACCTGCGTGAGATCGGCCGCGAGTGGCGCGTCGCCAACGCCTTGCCCGAGGCCCCGGTGCAGCGCAGCCAGCTCGCCAACTCGCGCTGCGCACATGCCTGGCGCAGCCAGCTTGATCCGGCAGGTGCAGGAGCGCCAGCGCGCCGAGGCCGTGATCGTGCCGGTCGGCCCGTTTCCGGTCGAAGCCCAGCGCGCGCTGGGCCTGCGGGTGATGCAGCGGCTGGGCTTCGACTTCGACCGCGGCCGGCTCGACGTCAGCACCCATCTGTTTGCCGGCGGCGTGCCCGAGGATGTTCGGCTGACCACGCGCTATGAAAGCGCCGAGTTCCTCTCCAGCCTGCTCGGCGCGGTGCACGGGTGCGGCCATGGCCGCTACGAGCAGAACCGGCCGCGCGCCTGGCTGAGCCTGCCGGTGTCGCAGGCGCGGTCGATGGCCTTGCACTAGAGCCAGAGCCTGAGCTTCGAGATGCAGTTCGGCCGCCATCCGGGTTTTGTCGCGCTGCTGGCACCGATGATCCGGCAGGCCTTCGGCGACCAGCCGGCGCTTGCCGACGACAACCTGCTGCGCCTGGTCACGCGGGTCGAGCCGGGCAAGATCCGGGTCGACGCCGATGAGCTGACCTATGCGCCGCATGTGAGGCAGCGCTACGACATCGAGCGACGGCTGATCGAACGCGAGATCGAGCCCGATGACGTGCCCGCATTGTGGGACGCCGGCATGGCCGACTGGCTGGGGCAGTACACCCGGGGCGACTTCCGCGACGGGGCGATGCAGGACGTGCACTGGCCCGAGGTGATGTTCGGCTACTTTCCCTGCTACACGCTGGGCGCGATGTACGCCGCGCAGTGGTTTGCCGCGATGCGTCGCGACACGCCCGACCTCGATGCCCGCATCAGCGCGGGTGACCTGGCGTCAGTGTTCGGCTTGCTGGACCGCGAGATCTGGCAACAGGCCAGCCGCTGGACCACGGATGAACTCGCCAGTCGCGCCAGCGGCGAGGTGTTGAACCCGGCCTTCTACCGCGCCCATCTGGAAGCACGCTACCTGACCTGAACGCGCGCACCGACTGGCGGCTCGTTCATTCCGCCGGCTTGGCCTTCTTGCGTGCCGTACGCTTGACGGCCACCGGCGCGGCCTCGGCCGGCGCCGCGGGCTGCGCAGCCTTGGCCGACCTGCGTGCCGACTTGGCGGCCACTTTCGGCGCCGCCGCTTCAGGCGCATCCGAGCTGGCCGCCGCTGCCGCGCGCCTGCCCTTGCCCGTTGCCGCCTTGGCGGGCTTGGGGCTCTCGGGCATCTCGACGCTGCCGCCCAGCTTGACCAGCGCCGCCGCCACAGCCTCCACCCGCGCCGACAAGGCCGCCAATTCCTTGGCGCTGGGCACGCCCAGCTTGCCCAGCGCGCGGGCGGTGCGCTCCTCGAAGATCGACTCCAGCTTGTCCCACTGGGCGTTGGCCCGGTGGCCGACCTCGCCGGCCATCGCCGTCATCCTGTCGGCCACGTCGCCCAGTTTTTCCTCTGCCACCGCCTGGGTCTTGCGCTGCAGGCTCACGCCTTCCTTGATCAGGGTGTCGAAGACCTTGCCACCCCCGCCCTGGGCCTTGGCGAAAGCACCCAGACCGGCCAGCCAGATCTGCTGCGCCGAATCTTTGACCGTCTGTGCCAACTGGCTGTCCAGCAGGCCGGCCGATCCGGCCGCCTTCTTTTCGGTGTCTTTTTGAAGTTTCTTCACCATGGGAACTCCTCGGGGTTGGGGGATCGCGGGGCTGCAATCGCATGGCGTTTGCAGCCGTGCCGGCAGTGTAGGCAGCGCGGTTCGGGACGTCAGCCTAATCGTGGCCGGCCGCACTGCCGGGGCCTGCAGGGCGGCGCTGAAAGACTGCCGCGCGGAAGTCCTGCCGGCCGCCGGGCTATCCTGCACGCATGTACGTCTCTTTCTTCGGCCTGCAGGGCAACCCGTTCTCGATCGCGCCCGATCCCCGCTACCTCTACATGAGCGAGCGCCACCGCGAGGCGCTGGCGCACTTGCTGTACGGCGTGGGCGGTGGCGGCGGTTTCGTGCTGCTGACCGGCGAGATCGGTGCCGGCAAGACCACCGTCTGCCGCTGCTTCCTGGAGCAGGTGCCCGCGGGCTGCCAGGTGGCCTACATCTTCAACCCCAAGCTCACCGTCATCGAGTTGCTGCAATCGGTGTGCGACGAGTTCGCGATCGCCGTGCCGGTGGCCGCACCCGGTGCGGCCACGGTCAAGACCTATATCGACCTGCTCAACACCCACTTGCTGACCTCGCATGCCCAGGGCCGTCACTGCGTGCTGATCATCGACGAAGCGCAGAACCTGTCGGCCGAGGTGCTGGAGCAACTGCGCCTGCTGACCAATTTGGAGACGAACGAACGCAAGCTGCTGCAGATCATCCTGATCGGCCAGCCCGAACTGCGCGGCATGCTGGCCGGCGCGGGCCTGGAGCAGTTGGCGCAGCGCGTGATCGCGCGCTACCACCTGGGTGCGCTGACGGCCGCCGAGACCGCCGCCTATGTGGCGCACCGGCTGGCGGTGGCCGGGCGACAGGGGGGATTGCCGTTCGATGCGGCGGCGCTGCGCTGCATACACCGCCTGAGCGCCGGTGTGCCGCGGCGCATCAATCTGCTGGCCGACCGGGCCTTGCTGGGCGCTTATGCCGGTGGTCAGGCAGTCGTCGGCCGGCGCGGCGTGGTCCAGGCCGCGCGCGAGGTGTTCGATGACGCTGCGCCGCGGCCGCGCTGGCGCTGGCTGGCGGCGGGCGCTGCGACCGCCGCGCTGCTGGTCGGGGTCGGACTGTGGAGCCTGCCAGCCCTGCGCTGGGGTGGCGGCGCGGCGCCTGCCGAGCGGGCGGCCTCGGCCACCCCGGCGGGGGCGGTGCGGGCCGCGAGCGCCGCGCTGCCGCAGGCAAACGCGCCCGCGCGCAGCGCATCGGCCTTCGGTGGCTTGCCGGTTTCTGATCTGCCGCCGCTGGCCACCGACGCCGCGCTGGCGCTGTTGCCGCGCGACGAGCCGGCGGCCTGGCGCGAGCTTGCGACGCTGTGGGGCGTGGAGGCTGCCGCGCTGGCCGACGCCGATCCCTGCCTGGCCCTGCGTGCCCGCCAGTTGCGTTGTCACCGCGCCACCGGCGGCACGCTGGCACAGTTGCGCCAGTTCGACCGCCCGGTCTGGCTGGTGCTGCACGCCCACGACGGGGCCTCGCGTCTGGCCCGGCTGGTCAGGCTGGACGACACGCAGGCGACGCTGGCGGCTGGCACGCAGGTCTTGCGCGTGCCGCTGGACCTGTTGGCGCGCGGGTGGCGCGGCGAGTTCGCCACCCTCTGGCGCCCGCCCGCCGGCTATGCCGAGCCGCTGCAGCCTGGCGCGCGCGGTCCGGTGGTCGACGCGCTGGCGCGCGGCCTGGCCGCACTGCGCCAGGATCCTGCGCCGGCACAAGGCCAGGTCCTGGCCGGGCCGTTGGCCGAGTGGCTGGCGGCCTTCCAGGTGGCGCAGAGCCTCCGGCTCGACGGCATCGCCGGCCCCACCACCTTCATGCAGTTGAACCGGGCGCAGGGCGTGGCCGAGCCGCGCCTGAGCCCCAGCCCGCCGGAGCGATAGACGATGTCCTACATCCTGGAGGCCTTGCGCCGTGCCGAGGCCGAGCGGCAACGCGGCGCGGTGCCGGGCCTGCATGCCCAGCCCGCCGCCACCGCGCTGGCCGATGCCGGGTGGGTGACGGCGCCGGCCGGCGCGTCCGGCCGCTGGCGCCTGGCGGCGCTGGCCGGGGTGGGCCTGCTGGCGCTGGGCGCCGGCGCGGTCTGGTGGCTCATGCCGGCGCAACCCTACCGGACGGCAGCGCCGGCGCCTGCCGTGGTCGCCGTGGCGCCGCCGACGTTGGGGCCGGCGCCAACGCCGACGGCTCCGCCGAGCGCCATGCCCGCACCCGCAGCGCCGCTCCCGCAGCCGCCCGCGTCGGTGGCCGCCATCGCACCCGTCGCGCTGCAGAGATTGCCTGCGGCGGCCGCGCCGGAAGCAGTGGTGGCGCCCGCTTCCGCGCCTGCGCCGCGCAACGTCAGCCCCATCCCACCCGCCCGCCTGCTCACTCTGGCCGAATTGCCCGATGCGCTGCGCCGCGAACTCCCCGCGCTGAACCTGGGCGGTGCGGTCTACGCCGAGCAGCCGGCGCAGCGCATGGTGATCGTCAACGGTCAGGTGTTCCACGAGGGCGACCGGCTGGGCGCCGACCTGCAGGTGCAGGAGATCAGGCTCAAGTCGGTGGTCTTCAGCCAGCGCGGCCAGCGCTTCGAGATGCCGCTGTAAGGCCTGCCCGCCGCTACGCGGTCCCCCGGCGGTTCGGCTTCGCTACCCAGCGAACGCGCAAGCGACCGAAGGCGCCGGTGCGCCGGGTCTGGCGCACGGTAATCGAGGACCTGGACCCGGCGCTGGTCATCGACGGCGCACCGCGCCCTGCGCTCAGGCCTCTGCGACCTGCAGCACCAACTTGCCGAAGTTCTCGCCCGAGAACAGCTTGTTCAGCGTGTCGGGGAAGGCCGCCACGCCACCCGGCACGATGTCCTCCTTGCTCTTCATCCGGCCGTCCTTCAGGTAGGCCGCCATCTCGGCGATCGCCAGCGGGTAGCGCTGGGCGTAGTCGAACACCACGATGCCTTCCATCCGCGCACGGTTGACCAGCAGCGAGAGGTAGTTCTTCGGTCCGGCCACCGGCGTGGTGTTGTTGTATTGGCTGATCGCGCCGCAGATGATGATGCGGGCCTTCAGGTTGATGCGGGTCAGCACGGTGTCGAGGATCTCGCCGCCGACGTTGTCGAAGTAGATGTCCACGCCCTTCGGGCAGTGCTGCTTGAGGCCCTCGCGCACGCTGCCGGTCTTGTAGTCGATGCAGGCGTCGAAGCCCAGTTCCCTGACCACCCAGTCGCACTTGGCCGCGCCGCCGGCGATGCCCACCACCCTGCAGCCGCTGATCTTGGCGATCTGGCCCACGGTCTGGCCGACCGCGCCCGCCGCACCTGAAACCACCACCGTCTCGCCCGGCTGCGGCTGGCCCACGTCCATCAGACCGAAGTAGCCCGTCATGCCGGGCATGCCCAGCACGTTGAGCCACTGTGTCACGCTGCCCAGCGCCAGGTCGATCTTGCTCAGGCTGCTGCGGGCGACCTGCGCCGCCGGCACCGACCAGTATTCCTGCACGCCGGGCGTGCCGCTGACGGTGTCGCCGACCGCGAAGTCGGGGTGTTTCGAGGCCACCACCCGGCCTATGCCGCCGGCGCGCATCACCTCGCCGATGGCCACCGGCGGGATGTAGCTCTTGCCCTCGTTCATCCAGCCGCGCATCGCCGGGTCCAGCGACAGCGCCAGCACCTTGACCAGCACGCCGCCTTCGGCCGGCTCGGCCACGGCCTCCTCGGTGAACTGCCAGTTGGCGGCGGTGGCCATGCCGACCGGGCGGGCGGCCAGTCTGGCCTGGTGGTTGACGAGCGTGGTCAGGGTGGCGGTCATGGCGGCGTCCAGGGGTTGCGGGCGGCCGGATGCTAGCGCCGGCGCGGGGCCGGGCTGCGTCGCCTGGGGGACGCAGCCCGCTCAGCCGGCCGAGCGGTTCCCGCGCGGGGCTTGTTCCTACAATCACCGGCAAATTGCTGCAACGCATCAAAGGACCCGACATGACCCCGCCCGTCGCCGCCGACCCCGACCTGACCCATATCTCGCCGCGCGACAAGGCCGAGATCCTGGCCCAGGCGCTGCCCTACATCCGCAAGTTCCATGGCAAGACGCTGGTGATCAAGTACGGCGGCAACGCGATGACCGACCCTGCGCTGCAGCAGGACTTTGCCGAGGATGTGGTGCTGCTCAAGCTGGTGGGCATGAACCCGGTGGTGGTGCATGGCGGCGGGCCGCAGATCGACGAGGCGCTGGCCAAGATAGGCAAGAAGGGCACTTTCATCCAGGGCATGCGCGTCACCGACGAGGAGACGATGGAAGTCGTCGAGTGGGTGCTGGGCGGCGAGGTGCAGCAGGACATCGTCGGCCTGATCAATGTGGCCGGTGGCAAGGCGGTGGGCCTGACCGGGCGCGATGGCGGCATGATCCGCGCCCGCAAGCTCAAGATGATCGACAAGGACGACCCGACCAAGGAAGTCGACGTCGGCCAGGTGGGCGAGATCGAATCGATAGACCCCAGCGTGGTCAAGGCGCTGCAGGACGATGCCTTCATCCCGGTGATCAGCCCGATAGGCTTTGGCGAGCACAACGAGAGCTACAACATCAACGCCGACGTGGTGGCGGCCAAGCTGGCCACGGTGCTCAAGGCCGAGAAGCTGCTGATGCTGACCAATATATCGGGCGTGTTGGACAAGCAGGGCAAGTTGCTGACCGACCTGACCGCGCGCCGCATCGACGAGCTGTTTGCCGATGGCACGATCAGCGGCGGCATGCTGCCCAAGATCGCCGGCGCGCTCGACGCGGCCAAGAGCGGCGTCAACGCGGTGCACATCATCGACGGCCGGGTACCCCATGCGCTGCTGCTGGAGATCCTGACCGACCAGGCCTACGGCACGATGATCCGCAGCCATTGAGCCCACCCCCGCAGCGCCTTCGGCGCTCCCCCTCAAGGGGGCGCCGCCAGCGGCCCGGCATAGCCGGATCCGCGGCGTCCGCTCGGCGGCGCCGTATCAGTGCGTCTTGGCTGGCCATCCTGGTCGTGGCGGACATGGGTAGATTCCGATGACGCTGCGCATCGACCGCCGGACGGTCTGGCTGTTCGACCTCGACAACACGCTGCACGACGCCGGCGCCCATGTCTTCAGCGAACTGAACCGGGCGATGGGCGCCTATGTCGAGCGTGAGCTGGGCCTGCCCGCCGAGGAGGCCAACCGGCTGCGCCGCCAGTACTGGCTGCGCTACGGCGCCACGCTGCTGGGGCTGATGCGCCACCACGGCGTCAAGGCGGCGCATTTTCTGCATGACACCCACCGCGTGCCCGGGCTGGAGCGGCTGGTCAGCGGCCATGCCCATGACCTGGCGGCGTTGCAGCGCCTGCCTGGGCGAAAGTTCATCCTCACCAACGCGCCGCGCGCCTATGCGCTGCGGGTGCTGGGCGCGCTGGGCATAGGCACGCTGTTCGACGGCGTGATCACGATCGAGGACATGGCGATGTTCGGCCAGTTGCGGCCCAAGCCCGATGCCCGCATGCTGCGCGCGCTGGCGGTGCGGCTGGGCGTGCCGGCCTCGCGCTGCGTGCTGGTCGAGGACACGCTGGTGCACCAGAAATCTGCCCGCAAGGTGGGCATGGGCACGGTCTGGATGCAGCGTTTCGCCCGCCGCGGCCCCGAACTCGGGACGACGCCCGCGCGCTGGGCGATGTGGCCGCGCTATGTCGATCGCCGGGTGCGCTCGATGCGCGCCTTGCTGCGGCCGCGCGGCTGAGCCGGGCGCGGCTTTGGTCTTGGCGCGGGCTGGACCAGGCGCTGTGCAAGAATCGATCGGGTGTTCTCCGCCCGCTCACTCCACTTTCATCGCAATGCCTGAACTGTCCGAGCCCAGCGGTGACGTCGTCCGGCTCGTCCGGCCAATTGAACCCGTGGCGCCGTCCGATCCCGCAGCCGAGCCGGCGCTGCGCAAGCGCCCACGCCCGGGCGAGCGCCGGGTGCAGATCCTGCAGACCCTGGCCGCGATGCTCGAGCAGCCCGGCACCGAGCGCATCACCACCGCCGCGCTGGCGGCCCGGCTGCAGGTCAGCGAGGCCGCGCTGTACCGGCATTTCGCCAGCAAGGCCCAGATGTTCGAGGGACTGATCGAGTTCATCGAGACCAGCGTGTTCAGCCTGGTCAACCATATCGTCGAGCGCGAGGCCGCGGGGGCGCTGCAGGCCAGCCGCATAGCGATGATGCTGCTGCAGTTCGGCGAGAAAAACCCCGGCATGGCGCGGGTGATGGTGGGCGATGCGCTGGTGTTCGAGCATCAGCGCCTGGGCTTGCGGATGAACCAGTTCTTCGACCGCGTCGAGGGCCAGTTGCGCCAATGCCTGCGCCTCGGTCTGGTTGCCTCGGGCTCGTCCACGCCCTCGGCGCAGGCCCAGATCCTGGCGTCTGGCCTGACGGCGCTGATGGTCGGCCGCCTGCAGCGCTATGTCCGGTCGGATTTCCGGCGCAGCCCGACCGAGCATCTGGACGAACTGCTGGTGCGCCTGACGGCTTGAATGCTGGCCCGGCGCTGGCCCGGGACCCGCTCGCTACACTGGCTGGATGACGTCCACGCCCCTCGATGCCCTGTTCCACCGCGCCGATCAGTTGCTGCGGCGGCTGGAACAAATCCTGCCCCAAGCCCTGGTCGCGCCCGACTGGGGCGCCTCGATCGCCTTCCGCTACCGCAAGCGCGGCAACGCCGGCTGGTTGCAACCGGTTCGCCAGGTCGGGCCTATCGCTCTCGGCGACCTGAAGGAGGTCGATGGCCAGAAAGACCGGCTGCTGCGCAACACCGCGCAGTTCGTCGCCGGCCAACCGGCCAACAACGTGTTGCTCACCGGCGCCCGCGGCACGGGCAAGAGCTCGCTGATCAAGGCCTGCCTGAACGAGTTCGCCGATCGCGGCCTGCGCCTGATCGAGGTCGACAAGGCCGACCTGGTGGACTTGCCCGACCTGGTCGACCTGGTGGCGGCGCGGCCCGAGCGCTTCATCGTGTTCTGCGACGACCTGAGCTTCGACGAGGGCGAGCCGGGCTACAAGGCGCTCAAGTCCATCCTGGACGGCAGCATCGCGGCGGCCAGCGACAACGTGCTGGTCTATGCCACCAGCAACCGCCGCCACCTGCTGCCCGAGACCATGAAGGAGAACCTCAGCTATACCCACACCGACGACGGCGAGGTGCACCCGGGGGAGGCGGTCGAGGAAAAGATCTCACTGTCCGAGCGCTTCGGCCTGTGGATCAGCTTCTACCCCTTCAGCCAGCCCGAGTACCTGGCGATCGTCGCGCAATGGTTGCAGCACTTCGGCGCGGCCCCCGGCGCGATCGCCGCCGCCCGCCAGCCCTCGCTGGTGTGGGCGCTGGAGCGCGGCTCGCGCTCGGGTCGGGTGGCCTATCAGTTCGCGCGCGATTGGGCCGGCCATGGCCATGCCGCAGATGCGCCGACCGGCCTGTCCGGCGATGCCCCGGCTCCCGACGGGCTCGACCATGTCTGAGGCGTCCGGGGTCACCTCGGTGGACGGGGTGGCGCGCCCCGAGCGGGCGCCGGTCGACGTCGCGGTGGGGGTGCTGATCGAGCGCGATGCCCAGGGCCGGGAAGGGCGCTTCCTGCTCACCAGCCGGCCCGAAGGCAAGGTCTACGCCGGCTACTGGGAGTTCCCGGGCGGCAAGTTCGAGCCCGGCGAGACGCTGGACCAGGCCTTGCGGCGCGAGCTGCACGAGGAACTCGGCATCACCATAGGCGCGGTCCACCCCTGGCAGCAGGCGGTGTTCGACTACCCGCATGCCCGGGTGCGGCTGCATTTTTGCAAGGTGTTCGACTGGATCGGCGAGTTCGAGATGCGCGAGCAGCAGCAGATGGCCTGGGCCACGCTGCCGGTGACGCTGGCGCCTGTGCTGCCCGGCACCGTGCCCGTGCTGCAGTGGTTTGCCGCCGAGCGCGGCCATGCCGGCGCGCTGCACGGCTGACAGGCGGGCCTCGCCCGGCGTTGCCGGACCCGCTGGGTACACTGCGTCCATGAGCTGGCTAGACGATGTGACATGGGACCGCGACGGCCTGGTGCCGGTGATCGCGCAGGAGGCCGGCAGCGGCGACGTGCTGATGTTCGCCTTCATGAACCGGGAGTCGCTGGCGCTCACCCTCGAGCGCGGCCAGGCGGTGTACTGGAGCCGGTCGCGCCAGCGGCTGTGGCACAAGGGCGAGGAAAGCGGGCACTTCCAGCAGGTGCACGAGATCCGGGTCGACTGCGACGCCGACGTGCTGCTGCTGAAGGTCACGCAACTGGGCCACGACCCCGGCATCGCCTGCCACACCGGCCGGCACAGCTGCTTCTTCCGCAAGCTTGAAACCGGCGCCGAGGGCGCCAACTGGCTCAGCGTCGAGCCGGTGCTCGAAGATCCCGAACGCATCTACCGCAAATGACCTTGCCCGACCCCCTCCCCGCATCGCCAGGTGAGCCCGGCCAGCCGGCGCTGGCGCAGGATTTCCTGGCGCGCCTGGCCGACGTGATCGAGTCGCGCAAGCCCGCCAACGGCGGCGACCCCGGCCAGAGCTATGTCGCCCGGCTGTTCGCCAAGGGGGTCGACGCGATGCTCAAGAAGGTGGGCGAGGAAGCCACCGAGACCGTGATGGCGGCCAAGGACGGTGTGCCCGAGAAGGTCGTCTACGAGGTGGCCGACCTGTGGTTCCACTCGATGATCGTGCTGGCCCAGTTCGGCCTGCGCCCGGCCGACGTGCTGGCTGAACTGGCCAGGCGCGAGGGCTTGTCTGGCCTGCAGGAATTCGCCCAGCGGCCGCTGGCGCCGCCTGACCCGCGAGGCTGAGCGATGACGATTGCGCAGCAAACCGGCTTGGTGCTGTCCGGCGAGCTGGGCTGACGCTCCCGTTTCCACTTCAACCCTTCCCCCTTTCGTACTTTCCCGCCATGCACACCGACCCCAACTGCCTGTTCTGCAAGATCGCCGCCGGCCAGATCCCGTCCCGCAAGGTCTACGAGGACGACGAGGTGATCGCCTTCCACGACATCGCGCCCTGGGCGCCGGTGCACATCCTGATCGTGCCCAAGACGCATATCGCCAGCATGGTCGACGTGACGGCCGAGCACCAGGCGCTGCTGGGCAAGATGATGGCGATCAGCCCCCAATTGATGCTCGACCTGGGCGTGACCAACGGTTACCGCCATGTGATCAACACCGGCCACGACGGCCGGCAAGAGGTCAAGCACCTGCACCTGCATGTGATGGGCGGCCCGCGACCCTGGCTCAAGGGCTGAGGTTGCAGCACAAGGATCTGCCGGCCACTCTGCGGGCAGACGCCCGCTGCCAAACCCCAGCGCCGCGCTGGCGTAGGGGGGCTGACCTAGAATCAGTCTTCAACGTTTTCAGGCCTCTGGCCTTCAGGAGTTCAACATGGGAACATTCAGCATCTGGCACTGGCTGATCGTGCTGGTCGTGGTGGTGCTGATCTTCGGCACCAAGAAGCTCAAGAATGTCGGCGCCGATCTCGGCTCGGCGGTCAAGGGCTTCAAGGACGGTGTCAGGGACGGCACCGGATCGGTCGATGCCGCCGCGCCGGCAGCCACCGCGCAGCAAGTCAGCGCCAGCAAGATGGCCGACGCGAATACGGTCGATGTCGAAGCCAAGACCAAGTCCTGAGTCGGGCTCGCGCGGGTTGGCCGAGGCTGGGCGCCGCGCATGATCGATTTCGGATTCGACAAGATTGCGTTGATCGGCGCCGTGGCGCTGATCGTCATCGGCCCCGAGAAGCTGCCGCGCGTGGCCCGCACCGTGGGCACGCTGATGGGCAAGGCCAGGCGCTATGTGGCCGACGTCAAGGCCGAAGTCAGCCGCTCGATCGAGCTGGAAGAACTGCAGAAGGTGAAGGCGCAGTTCGAGACCGCCGCGCGCGACGTCGAGCAGACCGTTTCGCGCGAGGTCAACGACGCCAGCCAGGCCTTCGGCAGCCAGATGAGCGACCTCACCGGCGCCTTGACGGGCAGCGACGCCGCCTCCAGCCCGGTCTGGGAGCCCCCGCCGCCTCAGTACAAGCGGCCCAACAAGCGCTGGCGCGCCAAGCGCAGCGCGATGCCGCGCTGGTACAAGCAGCGCGCCGGCGTGCGCGGCCATGTGCAGTCGGGTGCGGCGCGGGTGGCGCGCTTCCGGCCTGCCAGCGCATCGAAACCTTGAACCCCTGAATGTCCGAATCCAAAGACGAACTCGAAGGCACCGAGCAACCCTTCGTATCCCACCTGATCGAGTTGCGCGACCGCCTGGTGCGGGCCTTGATCGCGATCGCGGTGGTGTTCGGCGCGCTCTGCCTGTGGCCGGGTCCGGCCGGGCTCTACGACCTGCTGGCCGCACCGCTGGTGGCGCACCTGCCCAAGGGCACGACGCTGATCGCCACCAACGTGATCTCGCCCTTCATCGTACCGCTCAAGATCACGCTGATGGCGGCGTTCCTGGTCGCACTGCCGATCGTGCTCTACCAGTTATGGGCCTTCGTGGCGCCGGGGCTGTACAGCCACGAGAAGAAACTGGTGCTGCCGCTGGTCGTGTCGAGCACGCTGCTGTTCATCAGCGGGGTGGCTTTTTGCTACTTCTTCGTCTTTGGCCAAGTTTTCAAGTTCATCCAGGGCTTTGCGCCCAAGAGCATCACGGCCGCCCCCGACATCGAGGCTTATCTGAGCTTCGTGTTGACGATGTTCATCGCCTTCGGCGCCACCTTCGAGGTGCCAGTGGCGGTGGTGGTGCTGGCGCGCATGGGCCTGGTCACGGTGGCCAAGTTGAAGGAGTGGCGCGGCTACTTCGTCGTCGTGGCCTTCATCGTGGCGGCGATCATCACCCCGCCAGACGTGGTGTCGCAGCTCTCGCTGGCGATTCCGATGTGCCTGCTCTACGAAGTCGGCATCTGGGCGGCGCAGATTTTCATCAAGCACACGCAGGCGCCCGACGCCGAGGCCAAGAGCGCCGAATCCTGAGCGCCGCCACCCTCGGGCTGCGGTATTCCAGCAGTCAGCGTGCCGGCCGCGCCGGCTGCGGTTTGCGCTGGATCACGTCCAGCGTCAGCTCCAGGGTCTTGGCGCCGCGCTGTATGCCCACCTTGGCGGGCTGGCCAGGCGCCAACGCCGCCACGCTGTTGAGCAATTGCGCCACGCTGGCCACCGGCTGGCCGGCCACGGCCACCACCACGTCGCCGGGCTTGAGCCCGCCCTTGCTGGCCGGTCCGTCCTGCAGTACGCCAGTGATCAGCACGCCCTGCTTGATCGGCAGCTTGAAGTTCTCGATGAAATCGGACGTCAGCTCGCGCGGCTCGACGCCTATCCAGCCGCGCCGCACGACGCCGTCGCGCAGCAGGCCTTCCATCACCCGCTGAGCTACGTCGGTCGGGATCGCAAAGCCTATGCCGTTGCTGCCGCCGTTGCGCGAGTAGATCGCGGTGTTGATGCCCACCAACTGGCCACGTGAATTGACCAGCGCGCCGCCCGAGTTGCCCGGATTGATCGCGGCATCGGTCTGGATGAAGCTCTCGAAGGTGGACAGCTGCAGCCCGTTGCGGCCGAGCGCGCTGACGATGCCGGCGGTCACGGTCTGGCCGACGTTGAACGGATTGCCGATGGCCAGCAGCGTGTCGCCCACGCGCAAGTCCTGCGGCCGGCCCAGCGTGATCGCCGGCAGGTGGTCGAGCGCGATCTTCAGCACGGCCAGGTCGGTCTCGGGGTCGGTGCCCACCACCTGGGCCCGCAACTCGCGGCCGTCGGACAGGCGCACGTCGATCTCGTCTGCCAGCTCGATCACATGGTTGTTGGTCAACAGAATGCCTTCGGGCGAGACGATCACGCCCGAGCCCATGCCGACCTGTGTCGACTCGCGGTCGCCGAAGAAGGGGGCCAGCGACGGGTCGTCGGCGTGCGGGTTGCGGAGGCGTGCCCGGCTGGTGGTCACGCTGACGACAGCGGGCGCCGCCAGGCTGGCGGCGTCAGCCAAGCTGCCCAAGCCGCCCGCCGCGCCGGCGCCCGGCGCCCAGCCGTGCGCCGGCGCGGCGGTGCGCAGCGACACCACCTGGGTCATCAGCGCGCCCAGTGGCTGGCCCTCGCGCGTCAGCCACTGCGGCTTGAGCGTGGCGACCACGAAGAGGCAGGCCAGGGCCACGGTGGCCGCCTGGGAGAAAATCAGCCAGAGTCTTCGCATCGGGGACGTTTCGGGAAAGGCGGGCAAGATGGCCCAGCGCGGGGAGATCGAATCGCACCTGGCGGCGTTGCTGACGCCGGAACGGTTCAAGGATTATGGGCCGAACGGTCTGCAGGTCGAGGGCCGCGCCGAGGTGGGCCGCCTGGTTTCGGGTGTCACGGCCAGCCTGGCGCTGATCGAGGCAGCGGTGGCCCACGGCGCCGACGCGATCCTGGTCCACCACGGTCTGTTCTGGCGCGGCCAGGACGGGCGCGTCACCGGCTGGCTGCGCCAGCGCCTGGCGCTGCTGCTGGCCCACGACATCAGCCTCTACGCCTACCACCTGCCGCTCGACGCCCACGCCGAACTGGGCAACAACGCCCAGCTCGGACAGCGTCTGGGGCTGCTGGCCGATGCCCGCTTCGGCGAACAGGACCTGGGTTTCATAGCCGCGGCAGGGGCGGCCGGCCCGGCAGATGCCGCCGCGCTGGCGGCCCGGGTCGCGTTGGCGCTGGGCCGGGCGCCGCTGCTGTTGCCGGGCGACGGCCGGCCGCTGCGCCGGGTGGCCTGGTGCAGCGGCGGGGCGCAAGGCTATTTCGAGGCCGCGATCGCGGCCGGTGCCGACGCCTTCATCACCGGCGAGATCTCCGAGCCGCAAGCCCATATCGCCCGCGAGACCGGCGTCGCCTTCCTGGCCTGCGGCCACCATGCCACCGAGCGCTACGGTGCGCCCGCGCTCGGCGCGCACCTGGCCATGCAGTTCGGCCTGCAGCACCGCTTCATAGAGATCGACAACCCGGCATGACGACCCAAAACCGCGCGACCCCCACCGATTCAGCCCCACGCCTGCTCGCACTGACGATGGGCGACCCCTGCGGCATCGGCCCCGAGACCCTGGCCCGCGCGGTTGCGGCCAGCGCCACCGGGCCGGCGCTGGTGGTGGGTGACGTGGCGGTGATGCGGCGCGCCGTGGCGCAGTGCGGGCTGCTGCTGCCGGTGGCGCTTCTCGACACGCCCGGCGACGCGCTGACCGCGCCGCCGGACTGCCTGCTGGTCTGGCAGCCGCCCGGCCTGCCGCCTGGCTTGGCTGGCCTGCCCATGGGCCAGGTGCGGGCGGAAGCCGGCCGTGCCGCGGCGCTGTGCATTGCGGCGGCGGCGGCGCTGGCGCTGCGCGGTGAGGTGGCGGCACTGGTCACCGCGCCCATCCACAAAGAGGCGCTGGCGGCGGCGGGCGTGCCCTTCCCCGGCCATACCGAGATGCTGCAGGCGGCGGCCGGCGGCGCTCCGGTGCGCATGATGCTGGCCAACGACGAGTTGCGGGTGGTGCTGGTCACCATCCACGTGGCCTTGCGCCGAGCGATCGAGATGCTCGATTTCGACGCCGTGCTGCAGACCCTGCGCATCGCCCACCGCAGTGCCGCGGCCTGGGGCCAGTCCGTGCCGCGGATTGCGGTGGCGGGCCTGAATCCGCATGCCGGCGAGGGCGGTTTGTTCGGCGACGAGGAGATCGCCTTCATCGCGCCGGCAGTGGCCGCGGCGCGGGCCGAGGGCATAGACGCGCGCGGCCCGTTCGCCCCCGACACGGTGTTCATGCGGGCCCGCAACGCGCCGGGTCATCCGGGCGAGTTCGACGCCGTGGTGGCGATGACCCACGACCACGGCCTGATTCCGGTCAAATACCTGGGGGTGGAGCAGGGCGTCAATGTCACGCTCGGCCTGCCCTTCGTGCGCACCAGCCCGGATCACGGCACCGCGTTCGACATCGCGGGCAGCGGCCGCGCCGATGCCAGCAGCCTGATCGCGGCGATCCGCATGGCGCGCCGCTTGGACGGCGTCATGCCGGCGCCGCCAAGCGCCGGTCTCAGCCCGGTCGCGTGAGCAGGTCGTCGGCGTGGGGGCGGGCCATCTGCGCCAGTTGGCGACGTGTCCGCGCGGTGGCGCGCTCGAGCAGGTAGGCGTTCTCCAGCGCGCGCAGCCGGCCGTCGCCGCACAGCTTGACCAGCATGCGGTGGGTCATCGACAGCGCGGCGCGCTGCTTGGCGCCATGCGTGAAGACGAAGAAGCCGCGTCCCGGGCTGACATGTGACAGCCGCACCTGCTGCCAGTCGCCCTTGAGCAGCATGCGGTAGGCAAAACCGATCTGCACATGGTCGGCCAGCGACTTGCCCGCGCTCGGTTCCACAGCCTCCGGCGTGGGCAGGCCGACGATCGCTATGTCGACGGCCGTGAGCTCGGGTTCGGCGCCCAGGTCGATGTCGACTTGGGCGCCCCAGTCGACCGAGATTTCTTCCACCAGACCGACGGCAGCCGCCTCGGACGGCGTGAACACGGCCTGCGGCGACAGCGCCTGCAGCGTGGCGGCGGCCTGGCTTGAGGCCGGCGCCGGCACATCGGCCGCGCGTGGCACCGGCGTGGAGAGCGCGCCGTCGACCCGGCGCAGCAGCAGGTTGTGCTCTAGCGTGCTGAGCGACTGGCCCTTGAGCGATTCGGCATGCGCCGGCAGCAACTGGGCAAAGAAGGCCCTGCGCTCCGGTTCAGGGCAGCCTATCCGGTCCAGGCCGCCGTTCAAGTCCTTCATCAACTGCGGCAGTTTGCGCAGAAAGAGCTGCCGGTCGGCCGGCGTGCCCTTGGGCTGAACGCTCATCACCAGTTCGCGCCCGGCATCGCGCAGCCGCTGGACCGCGGCGCCGTCGTCGCTGCCGTCCTGGGCCGCGCTGGCGATGGCCCGGCTCCATTGGGTGGACAGGAAGTCGCGCAGGTAGCCGGGCACCGGCAGCCCTTGCAGCGCGCCGTCGAGCTCCAGCGCGAAGCGTTGCTGCACCCGCAGCAGGTCTTCCTTGCGCCCCAGCAGCAGGTCGGCCGAGCCCAGCGCGCGCAGCCGCTCAGCGGCTTGTGTCGCGATGAAGGCTTCGAGCGCCTGCAGCTTCTGCCCGTAGACCTCGATCTGCTCGAAGTCGCCGTCCACCACCTCCTGCACCAGGTCGGCCACCCGGGCCAGCAGGGCACGGCCCTCGTCGCCGTCGAAATCGTCGACCGCCGTGCCCAGCGAGGCGATGCGGTTGATGAAGCGCCGCACCGGGTGGCGCCGCGACGAAAAGAAGCTGTTGTCGCCGAGCGCGGCGCGCAGCACCGGCAACTGCAGCCTGGCGATGTGGCGCGCCACCTGGGGCGGCACCTTGCCGTCCGACAGGATCTGGTCGAACAGGCTGGCGATCACGTCGATCACCATGTGGTCCAGCGTGCCGGTGGACGCCTGGCGCAATTCGTCGCGGTAGGCCACGATCAGGTTGGGCGCGATCGGGCGGGCGCCACCGCCGCCACCTCGGCCGTCGGTCGCGCCGCCGTAGGCCGCCCCGTCCTGCGCGGGAAAGGCCTGGAAGCCGCTGTGCGTGCCGGCCACGCCGAAGTCGTGCAGGCCCCGGCGGCCGCCGGCGGGCGCCTGACCCTGGGCCAGGCGGCGGATCAGCGCCATCATCTCGCCGTCCACCCGTCCCAGGCCGGTGCCGGCTTGACCGCGGGTGCTGGTCCCGAATCCGCTGCGACCGGGCCCGGTGCCGCAAGCCATGTCCTGCGGCATGCCGTAGGCCGACGTCACATGTCCGGCGCTGGTGTCGCCTTGAGTCGGATCCAAGCCCAAGCCGCCGTGCACCGAGTGGCCCCGGGACGGCGTGTTGCGCAGCGCCAGGCCCGCCGGCCGCACGCCCGCATGGCGCATGTCGGCCACCATCTCGCCATAGGTCTGGCGCATGGCCTGGGCCAGTGAGCGGCCGATCTCGGTGCTCAGCACCTTGCGCACTTCGGGCCGGTCGGACACCGCCTCGATGGCGCGGATCATGGCCCTGCCCACCACCTCGGCGCGCAAGGGGTTGCGGTCGTGTTCGGCGGCGCCCAGGCCCATCAGCGTGCCCATGTAGGCGTCGAGTTCGCGGATCTCCCACTCGCAGGCATGCGAGATCTCGAGCGCGAAGCGGTCGGCCGAGATCTGGATCTCGAGTTCGTGGTCGTCGACCAGGGTCAGCGATTCCCAGCTGGCCACCAGGCTGTCGGGCGTGACCGTAGGATCGGCGCTGGGCGTAGGCGTGCCGGACTGGCGCGCCACGTCGCTGTCGAGGGCCTCGTTGAAGGTCAGTGCAAAGATCGCCAGCTTGCGGTTGAGCTCGTACTGGGCGCCCAGCAGCGCGTCGCGCTGCAGCAGGTTGTGGTTGCTCAGCGCGGCCAGCCCCAGGCTGTCGACAGTGTTCTCGGCGGCGCTGCGCGCAGCCATCCGCACGCGTTGAACGGCGCTTTCCAGTTTGGCGTGCAGGCGGGGTGGCGGGGTCCGGTCCATGGGGTTGCGGCGGCCGGCCGCCCAGGGACGGGCGGGCCATGTGGACGCGATTTACCTCTTTGCCCCTGGGTTATCGGCAGTTCGCGCGTCGACTTGAATCCCTTGTCGCGCCGCCGCTGCCTCAGCGCTTGTTCAGCGCGTCGCGGATCTCGCGCAACAACACCACGTCCTCGGGCGTGGGGGCAGGCGCGGCGGGCGCGGGTGCCGGCTCGGCGCGCTTCACGCGGTTGATCTGTTTGATCATCATAAAAATAACTAATGCAAGAATGATGAAGTTTATCGATATAGTTATGAAATTGCCGTAGGCGAACACATTGCCCAGCTTTTGTGCTTCGACCAGCGACGCGCCGTCGGGCACCTTGCCCGACAGCACCAGGTACTTGTTCGAGTAGTCGATCTGTCCGCCGGTGACCAGGTTGACCAGTGGCATGATCAAGTCCTTGACGACCGAGTCGACAATCTTGCCGAAGGCGCCGCCGATGATGACGCCGACCGCCAGGTCGACGACGTTGCCCTTCATAGCAAATTCTTTGAATTCGCTGCCAAAGCTCATGCTTTTTCTCCGTGTTGGTAGGTGACTCGGCCGGTATCCTCCGGCCGGCCCGGCAGTATCGGCGAACCGGGATTGCGGTCAATCCGCATCCCCCTGAAGCCGGGGCGGTGGCGACGTCCGCTAGAATGCCGGGTTGACCCTGAGATCATTCGCAGCCCGACTGCAGCCTGCAAGCCAGTGGGCACAACAGCCATGCGCAGCATTGCGGGCGCACTTCAAGAGGATTCCCATGAGTGACAGTTCCGTCGACCAAGGTCGACGCACCTGGGTGGCGATCACGGCCGGTGCCGGCGCCCTCGGTGCCGCCGCGGTGGCCGTGCCCTTCGTCAGCAGCATCACCCCGTCCGAGCGCGCCAAGGCCGCCGGCGCTGCCGTAGAAGCCGACATCAGCGGCCTCAAACCCGGCGAGCGCATGACCGTCGAGTGGCGCGGCAAGCCGGTGTGGATCGTGCGACGCACGCCCGAGCAACTGGCCGGTCTGAAGAAGAACGATGCCCAGTTGGCCGACCCCGAGTCCAAGCGCAAGCAAGATGAGCTGACGCCGGCCTACGCCCGCAATGAGGGCCGGTCGATCAAGCCCGAGTTCCTGGTCGCGGTGGGCATCTGTTCGCACCTGGGTTGCTCGCCGAGCGAGAAGTTCGCGCCCGGCGCCCAGCCCTCGCTGCCCGACGACTGGCAGGGCGGCTTCCTCTGCCCCTGTCATGGCTCGACCTTCGACATGGCTGGCCGGGTCTTCAAGAACAAGCCCGCGCCCGACAACCTCGAAGTGCCGCCGCACGTCTACCTCTCCGATTCGCGTCTGCTGATCGGCGAGGACAAGAAGGCCTGAGCCCCGCGCTGCAGCAGCCTATCCCCCAGCATTGAGGTCAAGACATGGCAGATTTCAAGACGGCTTCGGCCGATGCGCCCGCGGGCGTGAAGTTGATGAACTGGGTGGACAACCGGTTTCCGGCCACCAAGTTGTTCAAAGAGCATATGTCGGAGTATTACGCTCCGAAGAACTTCAACATCTTATACATGTTCGGCGCGCTGTCGCTGTTCGTGCTGGTGATACAGATCGTCACCGGCATCTTCCTGGTGATGCACTACAAGCCCGACGCCGCGCTGGCCTTCGCCTCGGTCGAGTACATCATGCGCGATGTGCCCTGGGGTTGGCTGATCCGCTACATGCACTCCACCGGCGCGTCGGCATTCTTCGTGATGGTGTACCTGCACATGTACCGCGGCCTGATCTACGGCAGCTACCGCAAACCGCGTGAACTGGTCTGGCTGTTCGGTTGCGCGATCTTCCTGGCGCTGATGGCCGAAGCCTTCATGGGCTACCTGCTGCCCTGGGGCCAGATGAGCTACTGGGGTGCCCAGGTGATCGTCAACCTGTTTGCCGCCGTGCCCTTCATCGGTCCCGACCTGGCGCTGCTGATCCGCGGCGACTATGTGGTGGGCGACGCCACGCTGAACCGCTTCTTCAGCTTCCACGTCATCGCCGTGCCGCTGGTACTGCTGGGGCTGGTGGTGGCGCACATCATCGCGCTGCACGAGGTGGGTTCGAACAACCCGGACGGTGTCGAGATCAAGGCCAAGAAGGATGCCAAGGGCATACCGCTGGACGGCATCCCGTTCCATCCGTATTACTCGGTGCACGACATCTTCGGCATCGGCTGCTTCCTGCTGGTGTTTTGCGCGATCATCTTCTTCGGCCCCGAACTGGGCGGCTATTTCCTGGAGTACAACAACTTCATACCGGCCGACCCGCTGAAGACACCGGCCCACATCGCTCCGGTCTGGTACTTCACGCCCTTCTATTCGATGTTGCGCGCCACCAATGACGGCATGGTCAACGTGCTGTGCGTGATCGCCGGCCTGGCCGGGCTGGTCTCGCTGCTCAGCGTCAAGGGCCGCGCTCGGATCGCCATCGCGGTCGGCGTCATCGTGGGTATCGCGCTGCTCAAGACCTTCGATGCCAAGTTTTGGGGCGTGGTGGTGATGGGCGGCGCCGTGATCATCCTGTTCTTGCTGCCCTGGCTGGACAACAGCCCGGTCAAGTCGATCCGCTACCGGCCGACCTGGCACAAGGTGATGTATGGCATCTTCGTCGTCTTCTTCGCGGTGCTGGGCTACCTGGGCATACAGCCGCCCTCCGACATCGGCACGCTGATCGCCCAGATCGGCACCTTGTTCTACTTCGGCTTCTTCCTGCTGATGCCCTGGTGGAGCACGATCGGCACCTTCAAGCAAGTGCCCGATCGCGTCACCTTCTCGGCCCACTGAAGCAGGAGCGCTCGAACATGAAGAAAATCATCATCAGCCTGCTGGCAGCACTGTCGTTCTGTGCTGGCGCATGGGCCAACGAAGGCGGTCCGGCCTGGGACAAGTTCCCGAAAGACCGCGTCACCGACGTCGCCGCGCTGCAACATGGCGCCAAGGTGTTCGTCAACTACTGCCTGAACTGCCATGCCGCGTCGTACATGCGCTACAACCGCCTGCGCGACATCGACCTGACTGAAGCGCAGATCAAGAAGAACCTGCTGTTCGCCAGCGAAAAAGTCGGTGACTTGATGACGGTCTCGATCGCCGCCAAGGACGCCAAGGACTGGTTCGGCGCCCAGCCGCCGGACCTGAGCGTGATTGCGCGTTCGCGGGCCGGGGCCAACGGCTCGGGCGCTGACTATCTCTACACCTACATGCGCAGCTTCTACCGCGACGAGACCCGTCCGACCGGCTGGAACAACCTGGTGATGCCGGCCGTGGCGATGCCGCATGTGTTGTGGGAGATGCAGGGCGAGCAGCGCGCGATCTACGAGACCGAGAAAGATGCCCACGATCCCACCAAGATCAGCCATGTGTTCAAGGGTTTCGAGCTGACCAAGCCCGGCGCCTTGAGCAAGGCCGACTACGACCTGACGGTGGCTGATCTGGTGGCTTACCTGCAATGGATGGGTGAGCCGGGCCAGAACCAGCGCCAGCGCATGGGCGTGTGGGTGTTGCTGTTCCTGGCCATCTTCACGTTCATCGCCTGGCGCATGAACGCTGCATTCTGGAAAGACGTCAAGTAGCCCCAGCAGTACCAGCACCCCTCCGGCCCGGCGCGCCAGCCGGGCCGCGCGCGCAGTGGTCGCCCTTGCCGGCCCTCTGCGCGCATTCGCATTTTTGAATCCGCTCGACGATCCGCCGAAGAACCTGCCCTTTTAGGAGCCCACGACCATGATGGTGCTTTACTCCGGAACCACCTGCCCCTACTCGCACCGCTGCCGCTTCGTGCTGTTCGAGAAAGGCATGGACTTCGAGATCCGCGACGTCGACCTGTTCGCCAAGCCCGAAGACATCGCGCTGATGAACCCTTACAACGAAGTGCCGATCCTGGTCGAGCGCGACCTGATCCTGTACGAGTCGCACATCATCAACGAGTACATCGACGAGCGCTTCCCGCACCCGCAACTGATGCCCGGTGATCCGGTGGCCCGCGCCCGCGTGAGACTGTTCCTGTTCAACTTCGAGAAGGAGTTGTTCGCCCATGTCAACCTGCTCGAAGGCCGCAGCGGCGTCAAGTCCAACGACAAGCAACTGGAAAAGGCGCGCTCGCAGATCCGAGAACGCCTGACCCAGCTCGCGCCCATCTTCCTGAAGAACAAGTACATGCTGGGGGACGACTTCTCGATGCTCGACGTGGCCATCGCTCCGCTGCTGTGGCGTCTGGACTACTACGGCATCGATCTGTCGAAGAACGCCGCGCCGCTGCTGAAGTACGCCGAGCGCATCTTCTCGCGCCCGGCCTATATCGAGGCGCTGACGCCGTCCGAGAAGGTGATGCGAAAGTAAGATCACAGCATGACAAAACCGGCCGCACCCGACGAGCAGGGCACCTCGACCCGTCCCTACCTGATCCGCGCCTTGCATGAGTGGTGCACCGACAACGGCTTCACGCCTTATCTGGCGGTGTTCGTCACGCCTGGCATCCAGGTGCCGATGGAGTACGTCAAGAACAACGAGATCGTGCTCAATGTCGGTTTCGAGGCCACCAGCGGGCTGAACCTGGGCAACGAGTTCGTCGAGTTCAAAGCCCGGTTTGGCGGCGTGTCGCGCGAGATCGCCGTGCCCATAGACCATGTGGTGGCGATCTACGCCCGCGAGAACGGCCAGGGGATGGCGTTTCCGGCGCCCACCGCGCCGGGTCAGGGTGGCGGCACAGCGCTGTCCTCGGCCCCGGAGCCGTCGCGGGTCGGCTTGCGGCTTGCTGGAACGTCAGGTCCCGCCGCGGGGCCCGACGCCGACGTGTCGACGCCGGTCCCTGAGGCTGGCGCTGCCCAAGCCGACAAGCCGCCGCCCGACGCGCCGCCGCCTGCCAAGGGCGGCCGGCCGTCGCTCAAACGCATCAAGTAAGCCGCGGTGGTCCAGGGCCGCAGGCCCACTAGAATTCGAAGCCGTGCCGGCTTAGCTCATTTGGTAGAGCAACCGCCTTGTAAGCGGTAGGTGATCCGTTCGATTCGGATAGCCGGCACCACGGTCACTGCGCTCACTCACGCGCCCACTCAGCCCGGGCTCAGCATCTTCACCCGCACCGGCGGGCCTGGCCAGCCGCAGGTGCGCAGGTGGGCCTCCATCGCGGGCAGCATCTGGCGCAGCTTGGCCGACACCGCGCTGTTGGTGGCCAGCAGGGTCCAGCCGGTCTCGTCGATGGGCCCGGCCTTGACATGCGGCCGCATCGCCGGGGCCAGCAGCGGCAGCACGGCGTCCAGCCTAGCCTGCGATGCACGCAGCCGCTGCGTCAGCGCCACAAGGGGTTCGCTGCCTGCCAGTGCCTGCCCTATGGCCTGCGTGCCCGCGGGCAGCGGGGCGCCGGGGCGGGGGACTGTCGTTGGCATGGTCGTGATGGCGGGCTGGGGCCGGAAATGGCTGGGAAGCCCGATGATAGACTCGACGGCTTTGTGCGATGGGTACTGCAGGGCAGGGCGGGCATCGGTGGCACTTGTCGTGCCCCGCGGGCCCCGCATCTTCCAGGCTGCCGTTGTGATCCTTCGCGATCGCCTTTCTCGCCGGCACTGCTTCGGCCCCTGCCGGACAGCCAGCGCCGCCCACCGATTTTTCAGCCCCTGACGCCGCATGTTGCCCAAGCTTCTCACCTCGATTTTCGGCAGCCGCAACGAACGCCTGCTCAAGCAATACCGCAAAGCCGTGGAGCAGATCAACGCCCTCGAACCCCGGTTCGAAGGCCTCGATGACGCGGCGCTGTGCGCCAAAACCGATGAGTTCCGCCAGCGCATCGCGCAGGGCGCTACGCTGGACGAACTGATGCCCGAGGCTTTTGCCGCGGTGCGCGAGGCCGGCAAGCGGTCGTTGAAGATGCGCCACTTCGATGTGCAGTACATCGGCGGCATGGCGCTGCACAACGGCAAGATCGCCGAGATGCGCACTGGCGAGGGCAAGACCCTGATGGCCACGCTGCCGGTCTACCTCAACGCGCTGTCGGGCAAGGGCGTGCATGTGGTCACGGTCAACGACTACCTGGCCCGGCGCGATGCCGAATGGATGGGTCGGCTCTATGGTTTTCTGGGCTTGACGGTGGGTGTCAACGTGCCCGGGCTGTCCCGCGAGGAGAAGCAGGCCGCCTACATCGCCGACGTCACCTACGGCACCAACAATGAGTTCGGCTTCGACTACCTGCGCGACAACATGGTGTACGAGCTGGCCGACCGGGTCCAGCGCGGCCTGAATTTCGCCATCGTCGACGAGGTCGATTCGATCCTGATCGACGAAGCCCGCACACCGCTGATCATCAGCGGCCAGGCCGAAGACCACACCGAGATGTACGTGCGCATCGACAAGGTCATCCCGGGCCTGAAGAAGCAGATCGGCGAGGCCGATCCGCGCACCGGCGAGGGCGTGGTCGAGGCCGGTGACTTCACCGTCGACGAGAAGACCCACCAGGTCTTCCTGACCGAGGACGGCCACGAGAACGCGGAGCGACTGCTGGGCGAGGCAGGCCTGCTGGCCGAGGGCGCCAGCCTGTACGACGCGGCCAACATCTCGCTGATGCACCATGTCTACGCCGCGCTTCGGGCCAACCACCTCTACCACCGCGATCAGCATTACGTGGTGCAGGCCGGCGAGATCATCATCGTCGACGAGTTCACCGGCCGGCTGATGACCGGGCGGCGCTGGAGCGACGGCCTGCACCAGGCGGTCGAGGCCAAGGAAGGCGTGCAGATCCAGAGCGAGAACCAGACCCTGGCATCGATCACCTTCCAGAACTACTTCCGTATGTACAACAAGCTCGGTGGCATGACCGGCACAGCCGACACCGAGGCCTACGAGTTCCAGGAGATCTACGGCCTGGAAACCGTGGTGATCCCGCCGAACCGGCCGACCATCCGCAAGGACGACCTCGACCTGATCTACAAGACCGCGCGCGAGAAGTACAACGCCGTGCTCGAGGACATCCGGGCCTGTCACCTGCGCGGCCAGCCCACGCTGGTCGGCACCACCTCGATCGAGAACTCCGAGCTGATCTCGGGCATGCTGACCGAAGCCAAGCTGCCGCACCAGGTGCTCAACGCCAAGCAGCATGCCCGCGAGGCCGAGATCGTGGCCCAGGCCGGGCGGCCGGGTGTGATCACCATCGCCACCAACATGGCCGGCCGCGGCACCGACATCGTGCTGGGCGGCAACGTCGAGAAGCAGGTGCAGCTGATCGAGGCCGACGCATCGATTCCGGAGGCCGACAAGGCGGGCCGCATCCAGCAGCTCAAGGACGAATGGCAGGGCCTGCACGAGCAGGTCTGCGCCGCCAGTGGGCTGCGCATCATCGCCACCGAGCGCCACGAGAGCCGGCGCATCGACAACCAGTTGCGCGGCCGCGCCGGCCGCCAGGGCGACCCGGGCCAAAGCCGTTTCTACCTGTCGCTCGAAGACCCGCTGATGCGCATCTTCGCCGGTGACCGGGTGCGCGCGATCATGGACCGTCTGAAGATGCCCGAAGGCGAGGCGATCGAGGCCGGCATCGTCAGCCGCAGCATCGAGGGCGCCCAGCGCAAGGTCGAGGCGCGCAACTTCGACGTCCGCAAGCAGTTGCTCGAGTACGACGATGTGTCGAACGACCAACGCAAGGTGATCTACCAGCAGCGCAACGAGATCCTCGAATCCGAGTCGGTGCTCGCCCAGATCACCAACCTGCGCAAGAGCGCGATGACTGGTGTGGTGCGCACCTGGGTGCCGGCCGAGAGCGTCGAAGAGCAGTGGGACCTGCCGGCGCTCGAGCGTGCCCTCGCCGACGAGTGGCAAGTGCCGGTCTCGCTGACGGCCCTGGTGGACAAGAGCGACTCGATCACCGACGACGAGGTGCTGGCACAGGTGGTCGCGACGGCCAACCAGATCTTCGACGACAAGGTGGCGCTGGTCGGGCTGGAGCAGTTCAACCCCTTCATGCGCATGGTGCTGCTGCAGGCCATAGACAGCCATTGGCGCGAGCATCTGGCCGCGCTCGACTACCTGCGTCAGGGCATACACCTGCGAGGTTATGCGCAGAAGAACCCCAAGCAGGAATACAAGCGCGAGGCCTTCGATCTGTTCAGCCAGTTGCTTGACCAGGTGAAGATGGAGGTGACCCGCTTGCTGCTGACGGTGCGCATCCAGAGCCAGGAGCAGGTGGCCCAGGCGGCCGAAGCACTGGAAGCCCAGGCCGGTCAGATGGCCAACGTCACCTACACCCATCCGAACGAGGACGGCAGCATCAGCCAGCAAGCCGATCCGGTCACGCTGGCCGACGAGGTGCCCCGGGTCGGCCGCAACGATCCCTGCCCCTGCGGCAGCGGCAAGAAGTACAAGGCCTGCCACGGCAAACTGGCTTGAAGACTGGCGAGTTTTTCATGCGAGATTCGACGGCTGCAGGCCTGTCCCTTCCTCTCGGGGGTAGAGGGTTTCGCCAGGCGGCTCGACAGTTTTTTTCAGGCTAGCCGGAGATCTCCGGCGCTTCCGTTCCCCCTGAAAACTGAGAGATTGCCATGCGCTTCAAGCCCTTTGTTGCGGCTGTCCTTCTTGCCGCCGCGCTGCCGGCGTTTGCCCGCAGCTATTCGGCCGGCCCATCGCCGATCGTGGATGAGACCAACTGGTTTGATTTCATCGGCATTCCCTTTGCCGCCGGCGCGTCGCCTTTCGCTGACAGCTTCGAATTCAATCTGAGCAACTCGATGGCGCTCGATACCGCGGGGGCGTTCACCGCCAGATTCACCCCCAAGGCGACGACCATGTTCAACCTGAACGTCACGTCGCTGCAACTGTTCGATAGCGCCAACCTCGAGTTCACGCCCGCTGCGCCCGTCAGCAGTTTCGGCGCCACCTTTGCCAACCTGCCCCAGGGCCGCTACCACATCGTGCCTGGGCGGCACTGTGATCGGCACCCGGGGCGGGACCTATGACTTCAACGTGACGCCGATGCTTGCGCCGGTCCCGTAACCTGAAACCAGCGCCCTGATGCTGGCCGGGCTGGTGGGTGTGGGCTTCCTGGCACGCCGCAGCAGCAGCGTGGCCTGAGTCGGCCAGCGGTCTTAGCACAGAAGCTGCCACTGCCGCTCGACTTGAAGCGGCTTTGACGGTTTCGTAGGTGTAACTTCCGACCGCCGTTTTTTACATCTCTTCGCCCGCCAAACCCCCTGAATAGGTGGTGCATTGCAAGCGCTGCCGGCCTATCGTTAACCCTGTACATGGGGGCTTCTGTCTGGTGGCCGTCCCCTAGTTTTGGGGGTGGACGCACAGGCGGCGAGGTCTAGACTTTGAACCGGTGGGTTCGGATTCCGGATGTCGAACGGTTCGTTGGTCAGGCTTGCGATCGCCCTTCTGTCCATGGTTTTCACAGAGGCTTTGGGGGTACATCATGAAATTGAGATTTGTTTCGGCAGCGGCCATTGCGGCCCTGACCTCGGTTGGTGCCTTCGCTGTTACGGGACCCGTCAGTCCTGTCGCGCCGGCGCCAAGCGCATCGTTCGCCAATACGGTGGTCGGTGCTTTCACTGACATTTGGCAGTTCAATCTAGGCAGTCCCTCCATTGTCGCGGCGTCTCTGACGAACGTTGAGGTCTCGATATTCGGCAACTCGACCGGCGGTATCCTGGGCCTCCATGCTTGGCTGAATGGCACGGAGATCTTCGGATCGATTTCGAGCTCGACCACCTACCCCTTTGGTCCTGGCAACCCGCTGACCATCACGACGCAGGTCAAGGCAGGCGGCGTTGCACTGCCGGCGGGCGTCAACTACGAGCTGAAGATCAGCGGAACCGGGATAACGGGAACATCGGCTTCCTATGGTGGCAACCTGGTTGCCACACCCGTGCCCGAACCCGAAACCTACGCCATGATGCTGGCCGGTCTGGGTGCCTTGGGCTTCCTTGCACGTCGCCGCCTCGGCAACTGAGCTGGCGGGACTTATCCCCGGCCTGTAAAAAGAAGCGGCTTCGGCCGCTTTTTTGTCACCGGCTCGACCTGAGCGTGCCCGAAATAGACCCCCCCTACAATCCGGTTTCCGTGTTGTTTCCAGAGGTCCCACGCATGCCCGTCGCCTTGTTGCCCCCCAATCCCGCCGACTTGCATGCCGTGGCGGGCCTTCGCCTGGGTGTGGCGCGCGCCGGCATCCGCAAGCCCGGTCGGGCCGATCTGCTGGTGGTCGCGCTCGACGCTGGCGCCAGTGTGGCCGGTGTGTTCACCCAGAATCGTTTTTGCGCGGCACCGGTTCAGGTCTGCCGCGAGCACCTGCTGGGCGGCGCGCCCGCGATCCGCGCGCTGCTGGTCAACACCGGCAACGCCAATGCCGGCACCGGTGCCGACGGCCTGGTGCGGGCGCGCCGCAGCTGTGTGGCGCTGGCTGCGCTGATGGGGCTGGCGCCCGAGCAGGTGCTGCCTTTCTCCACCGGCGTGATCATGGAAACGCTGCCGGTCGACCGCATCGAGGCCGGCTTGCCCGCCGCGATCGCCGACCTGCAGCCCGCGCAATGGCTGCAGTCCGCGCAGGCCATCATGACCACCGACACCCTGCCCAAAGCGGCCTCGCGCCAGCTGCAGATCGGCGGCCGCACGGTCACTGTCACCGGCATTTCCAAGGGTGCCGGCATGATCCGGCCCAACATGGCGACGATGCTGGGCTTCGTTGCCACCGACGCGGTGCTGGCGCCCGGACTGCTCCAGCCGCTGGTCAAGCTGGCGGCCGACGCCAGTTTCAACCGCATCACCATCGACGGTGACACCTCCACCAACGACTCCTTCGTGCTGATCGCCACCCACCAGGCCGGCCATGCGCAGATCGACTCGCTGTCGTCCGCCGACGGCCTGCTGCTGTGCGAGGCGGTGCTGGCGGTGTCGCGGCAACTGGCCCAGGCCATCGTGCGCGACGGTGAAGGGGCCACCAAGTTCATCACCGTGCAGGTGGAGGGTGGTGTCACCGAGGACGAGTGCCGGCTGGTGGCCTACGCCATCGCCCATTCGCCTCTGGTCAAGACGGCCTTCTTCGCCAGCGACCCCAACCTCGGCCGCATCCTGGCTGCGGTAGGTTACGCCGGCATCGCCGATCTCGACCAGGGCCTGATCGACCTCTACCTGGACGACGTGCATGTCGCCCACCAGGGCGGCCGGCATCCGGACTACCAGGAAGCCGACGGACAGCGGGTGATGCAGCAAAGCGAGATCGCGGTGCGGGTGCTGCTGCATCGCGGCACGGCGTCCACCACGGTCTGGACCTGCGACCTGTCGCACGACTACGTCAGCATCAACGCCGACTACCGGTCCTGAGACCGCGGGCCGGGCCGCGCCGGGTCGCGCAGTATCAGCCCGCCGTCGCTGGTGCGAACCGGTCCACCGCGTCGGTGATCAGCCCGTCCACGCCCAGCGCCAGCAGGCGCAGTGCATCATCGGCCTCGTTGACGGTGTAGACCATCGCCCGCCAGCCCGCGCCATGCAGGCGCTCCACCAGGGCCGCGTCCATCAGCCGGTAGTTGGTGACCACGGCCACGCAACCGAGCGACGCCGCCACCTCGAACCAGTCCGGCCACAGCGTGTCGAGCAGCAGGGCGCGCGGCAGCGACGGCGCCGTGGCGCGCGCGCCCGCCAGCGCGTCGGGCCGGAACGAGCTCAGCAGCGGCGGCACGTCGGCGCCCGCCCACAGTTGGTCGGCCAGCGCCGCCACCACCCTGCCGGTCTCCTCCTCCTGGCCTGGCGTGGGCTTGATCTCGATGTTCAGCAGGTAGCCGTTGCGCCGCATGAAGGCGGCCACCGCCCGCAGAGTGGGCAGCGACTCGCCCGCGTGCTGCCGGCCATGCCAGCTGCCCGCGTCCAGCTGCGACAGTGCAGTCCAGGCCAGGTCGCCGGCCCGGCCCTGGCCGGTCGTCGTGCGGTCCAGCGTGTCGTCGTGCAGCAGAAAGGGCAGGCCGTCGGCTGACAGCTTGACATCGCACTCGAAGGCCCGAAAACCCTGCGACGCCCCCAGCCGGAACGCGGCCAGCGTGTTCTCGGGCGCCAGCTTGCCGGCGCCGCGGTGCGCCACCCAGCGCGGGTAGGGCCAGGGTGCGGGGCGCTTCACAGGCCCACCCGCAGGCCGGACTCGGCATCGAACCAGTGCAGTCGCGTTGGCGCCGCATTCAGGCCCACGGTCTGCCCCACCGCCGGCGGCGCCAGCGTGGCGTCGATGCGCACCGTGAACAGCATGCCAGCCTGGCTGCCCGCAACCCGACCGTGCACCAGGCGCTCGGCGCCCAACATTTCGACCGTCTCCACCCGCATCGGCCAGCGCCCGTCTGGGGCGATCTCCACATGCTCGGGGCGCAGGCCCAGCACCAGCGGGCCGTCGCGCGGCGCGGCGGTGGGCAGCGCCAGCACGGCGTTACCCAGCCGGAAGCGCGCGCCGTCGGCCTGGCCCGTCAGCAGGTTCATCGGCGGTGAACCGATGAAGCTGGCGACGAAGCTGCTGGCCGGCTTGCCGTAGACCTGTTCGGGCGTGCCCATCTGCTCGACCCGGCCGGCGTTCATCACGATCATGCGCTGGGCCAGCGTCATCGCCTCCACCTGGTCGTGGGTGACGAAGAGCGAGGTGACGCCGAGTTCGCGGTGCAGTTTCTGGATCTCGAGCCGGGTCTGTGCCCGCAGCTTGGCGTCCAGGTTGGACAGCGGCTCGTCGAACAGAAAGGCCTTGGGCTGGCGCACGATGGCCCGGCCCATCGCCACGCGCTGGCGCTGGCCGCCCGAGAGCTGGCGCGGCGTGCGCTGCAGAAAAGGCGCCAGCTCGAGAATGCCGGCCGCCTTGTTCACCCGCTGCGCTATCTCGGCCTTGGGCACTTTGGCGATCTTCAGCCCATACGCCATGTTGTCGAAGACGCTCATGTGCGGATACAGCGCGTAGTTCTGGAACACCATCGCGATGTCGCGGTCGGCCGGCTCGACGTCGTTGACCACCCGGCCGGCGATGCAGATCTCGCCCTCGCTGATCTCTTCCAGCCCGGCCACCATGCGCAGCAGCGTGCTCTTGCCGCAGCCCGACGGCCCGACGATGACGATGAACTCGCCGTCGGCGATCTCGGCCGATATGCCGTGCAGGACGGGGTTGGCCTTGGGCCCGTGGCCGTAGCGCTTGACGATGTTTTGAAGGGAAATGGCTGCCATGTCGTTTTACTTTTCGGTGTCCACCAGGCCTTTGACAAACCAGCGCTGCATCAGCACCACCACCAGCGTTGGCGGCAGCATGGCCAGCACGGCGGTGGCCATCACCATGTTCCATTGGTTGCCCGAGTCGCCGCCGGCCATCATGCGCCTGATGCCCACCACCACCGGGTACATGTCCTCGCTGGTCGTGGCCAGCAGCGGCCACAGGTACTGGTTCCAGCCGTAGATGAACTGGATCACGAACAGCGCCGCGATCGAGGTCTTGGACAAGGGCAGCAGGATGTCCAGGAAGAAGCGCATCGGCCCGGCGCCGTCCATGCGCGCGGCCTCGACCAACTCGTCGGGAACGGTCAGAAAGAACTGCCTGAACAGGAAGGTGGCGGTGGCCGATGCGATCAGCGGCACCGTCAGTCCGGCATAGGTGTTGAGCAGGCCCAGGTCGGCCACCACCTGGTAGGTCGGTGCGATGCGTACCTCGACCGGCAGCATCAGTGTGACGAAGATCGACCAGAACACCAGCCCGCGCAGCGGGAAGCGGAAGTAGACCAGCGCAAACGCCGACAGCAGCGAGACCGCGATCTTGCCCACCGTGATCGCCATCGCGGTGACCAGGCTGACCCACATCATCCGGCCCACCGGCGCATTCGACGCGCCGCTGCCGCCGCTGCCCGCCAGCACCGCCGCATAGTTTTCCAGCATATGGCCGCCCGGCAGCATGGGCATAGGCGCCTGCGCAATGGCCTGCGCGGTGTGGGTCGAGGCGATCAGGGCGAGGTAGAGCGGGAAGGCCACGATCAGCACGCCCAGCACCATCACCACCTGGGCCAGCAAGTCCAGCGTCGGGCTGCGTTCAACCACGGTTCAAGCCATGCATCAGTACTGCACCTTTTTCTCGACATAGTGGAACTGCGCCACAGTCAACGCGACCACGATCACCATCAACACCACCGACTGGGCCGCCGACCCGCCCAGGTCGCCGCCCTTGAAACCGTCCTGGTAGACCTTGAAGACCAGGATCGCCGTGTCGCGTCCCGGGCCGCCCTGGGTGGTGGCGTCGATGATCGCGAAGGTGTCGAAGAAGGCGTACACCATGTTGATCACCAGCAGGAAGAAGGTGGTCGGTGACAGCAAGGGCAACTGTATGGTCCAGAAGCGGTGCCAGGGCCGCGCGCCGTCTATCGCCGCCGCCTCGATCAGCGACTTCGGGATCGACTGCAGCCCGGCCAGGAAGAACAGGAAGTTGTAGGAGATCTGCTTCCAGACCGCCGCCGCGACGATCAGCGTCATCGCGTGCGTGCTGTTGAGCAGGTGGTTCCATTCCACCTCGAAGAAATGGCGCAGCGCGTAGGCCACCACGCCCAGCGACGGCGCGAACATGAACACCCACAGCACGCCGGCCACGGCCGGGGCCACCGCGTAGGGCACGATCAGCATCGATCGGTACAGCAGCGCGCCGCGCACCACCCGGTCGGCAAACACCGCCAGCCCCAGTGACAAGGTCAGGCCCAGCACCGCCACCAGCACTGAAAACACCGCGGTGGTCTGGAAGGCCTCGAGGTAGGCGGAATCGGCAAACAGCGACCTGAAATTGTCCAGTCCCACCCACTGCCGCGACAAGCCGAAGCTGTCCTGCATCTGCAGCGACTGCAGCAAGGCTTGCGCCGCCGGCCAGAAGAAGAAGACCGCGATGATCAGCCCCTGCGGCGCCAGCAGCGCCCAGGGCAGCCAGCCCGACTTGAAGACTGCGTATTTTTCAGCCGCCAAGACGGGGTCCTTTGGTCCGATTCAAGAAGCCGCCCCCGACCACGCAGGGCGCGGCGGGGGCGGGCTCACTCAAGGCTTGTTCGCCTTCTCAAACCGCTCGAGCTGCTCGTTGCCACGCGTGATGGCCGCGGTCAGCGCTTCCTTGGCGGTTTTCTTGCCGGTCCAGATCTGCTCGGTCTCTTCGTCCAGGATGGTGCGGACCTGCACGAAGTTGCCCAGCCGGATGCCGCGCGACTTGTCGGTGGTCTTGCGGATCATCTGCGTCACGGCCACGTCGGTGCCCGGCTTTTCCTTGTAGAAGCCCGACTTGTCGGTCAGCTCGTAGGCCGCGGTGGTGATAGGCAGGTAGCCGGTCCGCTTGTGGCTGGCCGACTGCACCGCCGGGTCGGACAGGAACTTGAAGAACTCGGCCACGCCCTTGTACTCGGCCGGCTTCTTGCCCGCCATCACCCACAGGCTGGCACCGCCAATGGCGGTGTTCTGCGGCGCCCCGACCACGTCTGGGTAGTAGGGCAGCGGGGCCAGGCCGTAGGCGAACTTGGCACCCTTGCTCACGTCGGCGTAGGTGCCCGACGAGCCGGTGAACATCGCGCACTCACCCGACACGAAGGCCGGCGTCGACGCGCTGGCGCGGCCCTTGTAGACGAACAGGCCCTGCTTGCTCATGTTGGCCAGGTTCTCGAAATGGCGCAGGTGCAGCGGCGAGTCGAAGGCCAGGCGCGCACTGGGGCCGCCGAAGCCGTTGTTCTGGGTCGCGAACAGCGTGTTGTGCCACAGCGAAAAGCTTTCCAGGTGCACCCAGCTCATCCAACTGGTGGTGTAAGGGCACTTGCTGCCGCTGGCCTTGAGCTTGGCTGCGGCCAGCGTCACCTCGGGCCAGGTGGTGGGGGCCTTGTTCGGGTCGAGCCCGGCAGCTTTGAAGGCGTCCTTGTTGTAGTAGAAGATGGTGGTCGAACTGTTGAACGGGAACGACAGCATCTCGCCGTTGTTGGCGGTGTAGTAGCCGGCCACCGCGGGCACATAGGCCTTGGGGTTGAAGGCCACGCCGGCCTGCTTCATCACTTCGCCCACCGGCTTGACGGCGCCCTTGGCCGCCATCATCGTGGCCGTGCCCACCTCGAACACCTGCAGGATGTCGGGCGCGTTGCCTGCCCTGAACGCCGCCATCGCCGCGGTCATGGCCTCGTCGTAGTTGCCCTTGAAGGTGGGCACCACCTTGTAGTCCTTCTGGCTGGCGTTGAACTCGTTGGCCAGGTCGTTGACCCAGTCGCCCAGCGCGCCGCCCATCGAGTGCCACCACTGGATTTCGGTCTGCGCTTGCGCCGGCAGGCCCATGGCGCCCAGGCTGGCGGCCGCGACCAGCGCGGCCAGATGTGATTTCAATTTCATGACGTCTCCGTGAAAACCAAGTGCGCAAAAGCGCAGCAGTGTGGCGGCCGTTTGTGACAGACCCGTTTCTGGCATCAAGCCTTCTGCCGGGCAACGGGATTAACCCGCCACGCTGTGCGGCCCCGCCCGGTGCCGCAATGCTGCATTGTTGCCCAGCGATAAAATGGGTCCTCAGGTGCCTACCCTGGGTCACGCTGATCTTTCTCAAGGAAACCGGCGTCCGCCGCACCATGAACGCTCCGCTCGCTCTCACCCGCCTGGCCGAAGGCCTCACCGACGCAGCCGACACCGCCCAGGCGCCCCGCCTGCGCGAGATCCCGTACAACTACACCTCGTTCTCCGACCGCGAGATCGTGCTGCGCCTGCTGGGCGCGCGGGCCTGGGAGTTGCTGGACCTGCTGCGCGACGAGCGCCGCACCGGCCGCTCGGCCCGCATGCTCTACGAGGTGCTGGGCGACATCTGGGTGGTGCAGCGTAACCCCTATCTTGAAGACGACCTGCTGGACAACCCCAAGCGCCGCGAGTTGCTGATCGCCGCGCTGGAGCATCGGCTGCGCGAGGTGGCGGCGCGCCGCACGCCGGCGGTGGACGCCGCGCGCGACGCCCATGTGGGCGAGCTGCTGCAGATGGCCGACGCCGCGGTGCAGCGCTTTGCCAGCCGCTTCGCCACCGTGGTCGCGCTGCGCCAGCGCTGCCGCCGGGTGCTGGGCCGCACCACGGCCCGCGACAACATCAAGTTCGACGGCCTGTCGCGCGTCTCGCATGTCACCGACGCCACCGACTGGCGCGTCGAGTACCCCTTCGTCGTGCTGACGCCCGACACCGAGGCCGAAATGGCCGCGATGGTGGCCGGCTGCGTCGAGCTTGGCCTGACCATCATCCCGCGTGGCGGCGGCACCGGCTACACCGGCGGCGCGGTGCCGCTGACCTGGAAGAGCGCGGTGATCAACACCGAAAAGCTCGAGCAGATGACCGAGGTCGAGCTGGTCTCGCTGCCCGGCGTGGCCCAGAAGGTGGCCACCGTCTGGACCGGCGCCGGCGTCGTCACCCAGCGCGTGTCCGACGCCGCCGAGCGCGCCGGCTATGTCTTCGCGGTCGACCCCACCTCGGCCGAGGCCAGTTGCGTGGGCGGCAACATCGCGATGAACGCCGGCGGCAAGAAGGCCGTGCTGTGGGGCACGGCGCTGGACAACCTGGCCAGCTGGCGCATGGTGACGCCCCAGGCGAAGTGGCTGGAGGTGATCCGTCTCGACCACAACCTGGGCAAGATCCACGACGCCCCGCTGGCCAGCTTCGAGCTGCGCTGGTTCGACGCCTCGGGCAAGGTGCTGGAGAAGACTGAGCGGCTGGAAATCCCGGGCTCTACCTTCCGCAAGGCCGGCCTGGGCAAGGACGTCACCGACAAGTTTCTGGCCGGCCTGCCCGGCATCCAGAAAGAGGGCTGCGACGGCCTGATCACCAGCGCGCGCTGGATCGTGCACAAGATGCCGGCGCATGTGCGCACCGTTTGCCTCGAGTTCTTCGGCAACCCGATCGAGGCCGTGCCGTCCATCGTCGAGATCAAGAACTTCATGTTCGAGGACACCCGCAAGGGTGGGGCGGTGCTGGCCGGCCTGGAGCACCTGGACGACCGTTACCTGAAGGCGGTGGGCTACACCACCAAGAGCAAGCGCGGCGCCTTCAACGGCATGCTGCCCAAGATGGTGTTGTTCGGCGACATCGTCGGCGACGACGAGAACGCCGTGGCGCGCGCCGCCAGCGAGGTGGTGCGCATCGCCAACAGCCGCTCGGGCGAGGGCTTCGTGGCCGTCAGCGCCGACGCGCGCAAGAAGTTCTGGCTCGACCGCAAGCGCACCGCGGCCATCGCCAAGCACACCAACGCCTTCAAGGTCAACGAGGACGTGGTGATCCCGCTCGAGCGCATGGGCGAGTACACCCTGGGCATAGAGCGCATCAACATCGAGCTCAGCCTGCGCAACAAGCTGCAGCTGATCGGCCGGCTCGAGGCCTTGCTGGGCCATGGCAGGCTGCCGCTGGGCAAGGCCGACGACGCCGGCAACATCGCCAGCGCCGAGCTGCTGGAAGACCGGGTGCAGCAGGCTCTGGCGGTATTGCGCGAGGTGCGCGGCCAATGGCAGGGCTGGCTGAACCAGCTCGACCTGCCCCAGGCGCCCGACGGCGGCCAGCCCGGCCGCAGCTATTTCGACCAGCTGCAAGACCACAGCCTGCGCGCCAGCTGGAAGCTGCAGGTGCTCAAGCCGCTGCAAGCCTTGTTTGCCGGCGCGGCGCTGGGCGCCATCGTCGACGAACTGCAGCGCGTGCACCAGGAGGTGTTGCGCGGCCGGGTGTGGGTGGCCTTGCACATGCATGCCGGCGACGGCAACGTGCACACCAACATCCCCGTCAACAGCGACAACTACGAGATGCTGCAGGCGGCGCATGAGGCGGTGGCCCGCATCATGGTGCTGGCGCGCGGCCTGGGCGGCGTGATCTCGGGCGAGCATGGCATAGGCATCACCAAGCTCGAGTTCATGACCGACACCGAGCTGGCCGACTTTGCCAGCTACAAGGCCCGCATCGACCCCGAAGGCCGCTTCAACAAGGGTAAGCTGCTGCGCGGCGCGGCCCTTGGCGCCCTGGGCGACAGCGACGTTCACGCCGCCGACCTGAGCCATGCCTACACGCCCAGCTTCGGGCTGATGGGGCATGAGTCGCTGATCATGCAGCAGAGCGACATCGGCGCCATCGCCGACAGCATCAAGGACTGCCTGCGCTGCGGCAAGTGCAAGCCGGTGTGCGCCACCCATGTGCCGCGCGCCAACCTGCTGTACAGCCCGCGCAACAAGATCCTGGCCACCTCGCTGCTGATCGAGGCCTTTCTCTACGAGGAGCAGACGCGGCGCGGCATCAGCCTGAAGCATTGGGAAGAGTTCGAGGACGTGGCCGACCACTGCACCGTCTGCCACAAGTGCCTGAGCCCTTGCCCGGTCAAGATCGACTTCGGCGACGTCTCGATGAACATGCGCAACCTGCTGCGCAAGATGGGCCAGAAGAGCTTCCGCCCGGGCAACGCGGCGGCCATGCTGATGCTCAACGCCACCAGCCCGCAGACCATCAAGCTGATGCGTGGCGCGATGGTGGGTGTGGGCTTCAAGCTGCAGCGGTTCGCGCACGACGTGCTCAAGCTGGCCGCCCGCAAGCAGACCAACGCGCCCGCCGCCTCGCTGGGCGCGGCGCCGGTGCGCGAGCAGGTGATCCACTTCATCAACAAGAAGCTGCCCGGCGGGCTGCCCAAGAAAACGGCGCGCGCGCTGCTCGACATCGAGGACAAGGACTACGTCCCCATCATCCGCAACCCGGCGGCCACCACCGCCGAGACCGAGGCGGTGTTCTATTTCCCGGGCTGCGGGTCCGAGCGCCTGTTCAGCCAGGTGGGCCTGGCCACCCAGGCCATGCTGTGGCATGCCGGCGTGCAGACCGTGCTGCCGCCCGGCTACCTGTGCTGCGGCTACCCGCAGCGCGGGTCGGGCCAGTTCGACAAGGCCGAGAAGATCATCACCGACAACCGGGTGCTGTTCCACCGCGTGGCCAACACGCTGAACTACCTCGAAATCAAGACCGTGGTGGTCAGTTGCGGCACCTGCTACGACCAGTTGCAGGGTTACAAGTTCGAGGACATCTTCCCCGGCAGCCGCATCATCGACATCCACGAGTACCTGCTGGAAAAAGGCATCACCTTGCCGGGTGCTGGCGACGCCAACGCCACCGGCTACCTCTACCACGACCCCTGCCACAGCCCGATGAAGCTGCAGGAACCGATGAAGACGGTGAAGGCGCTGGTCGGTCCCAACGTTCTGAAGAGTGAGCGCTGCTGCGGCGAGAGCGGCACGCTGGGCGTCACCCGGCCCGACATCGCCACCCAGATCCGCTTCCGCAAGGAAGAAGAACTGCGGCTGGACGAAGGCAAGCTGCGCGAGCGCATGGCGGGCTTGGCGCCGGCCGACGGCGCGGCGCCAGTGGCCGCCGGCGGCAACATCAAGATCCTCACCTCTTGCCCAAGCTGCCTGCAGGGCCTGAGCCGCTACGAGGACGACATGAAGACCGGCCTGCTGGAGGCCGACTACATCGTGGTGGAGATGGCGCGCAAGATCCTGGGTGAAAGCTGGCTGCAGGATTACGTCGGCCGGGCCAACGCCGGCGGCATCGAGCGGGTGCTGGTGTAGGCGGCGGGCTGTTATTGTGGTGCAGGCCTTTTACCGGAGAGTGTCATGAGCGCCGTGATGAACAGCCCCCGCTTTGCCGATGCCGAGGCCTACCTGGCCTGGGAGGAGCTTCAGCCTGAGCGCCATGAGCTTGTGGACGGCGAGGTATATGCGATGACTGGGGCACTCGCACCGCACAACTTCATCTCCGGCAACGCCTATGTCTGGTTGCGGCAGGCCTTGCGCGGCACGCCGTGCAGCGTGTTCATCGACAGCCACAAGTTGCGGATCAACGCCCAGGGTGGTTTCCTCTACCCGGACGTCATGGTCACTTGCGACCCGCGCGATCGCCGTCCGGAGGAGCCGCGCTTCATCAGCCACCCCTGGCTGATCGCCGAGGTGATCAGCGACAGCACCGCCGCCGACGACCGGGGCCACAAGTTCGAGCTCTACCGCGGTATCGAGACCCTCACCCATTACCTGCTGATCGAGCAGGACCGGCCCCACGCCGAACTGTTCTTCAAGAACGACCAAGGCCAGTGGGTGCTGCAGCCCTTGCAGGCCGACGGCTTGATCCCCATCGACCGTCTGGGCCAGCCTTGGCCGGTGGCCAGCCTGTTCGAGGACGTCGATTTCACCGCCGCCGCCGCCGCCCGCGCTGCGCATCCCGCCGCGGCCGGCGTCTGAGCCATCGCGCGCCGCAGCGTCACTCCCATTCCCCCATCCCCCGTTTTCGAGAGTCCCGCCATGGCCGCCAACCCCAGCCCCCAACCCACCGCCCTGACGCTGCACCAGGCCTCGCGCGTGCTCGAGGTCGGTTTCGACGACGGCGCGGTGTTCCGCATCCCGTTCGAGCTGATGCGCGTCTACTCGCCTTCGGCCGAGGTGCAGGGCCACGGCCCAGGCCAGGAGACGCTGCAGACCGGCAAGCGCCAGGTCGACGTGACCAAGCTTGAAATGGTCGGCCATTACGCCGTGCAGCCCACCTTCAGCGACGGCCACGACACCGGCCTGTTCGCCTGGGGCTACCTCTACAAGCTGGGCGCCGAGCAGGCCGACCTGTGGCAGCGCTACGAGCAACGCCTGGCCGAAGCCGGCATGGACCGCGACGCCCCCATGCCCGGAAAACCAGGCAGCGCCTGCGCCAGCCACTGAAGCCGGCCGTCGCGAGGCGCGCGACAAGATACAGGCAAAAGGCAAGACCTGACCCCATGACTTTCCACCAGACCGCCTGAGACCCCCATGGCCCAAACCCACTTCGGTTTCACCAACGTCGACGAATCCGAGAAGGCTGGCCGCGTGCGCGGCGTTTTCGATTCGGTCGCCAAACGCTACGACGTGATGAACGACGTCATGTCCATGGGCCTGCACCGGGTCTGGAAGGCCTACACCGTGGCGGTGGCCAACCTCAAGCCCGGCGACAAGGTGCTGGACATCGCCGGCGGCACCGGCGACCTGGCGCTGGCCTTTGCCCGCAAGGTGGGCGACGCCGGTCTGGTGCTGCACACTGACATCAACGAGGCCATGCTGCGCACTGGCCGCGACCGCCTGCTCGACGCAGGCCTGGCCTTGCCCACCACCGTCTGCGACGGCGAGAAACTGCCTTTCAAGAGCGGCAGCTTCGACCTCGTCAGCGTGGCCTTCGGCCTGCGTAACATGACGCACAAAGACTTGGCGCTGGCCGAGATGTGCCGCGTGCTGCGCCCCGGCGGCCGGCTGCTGGTGCTGGAGTTCAGCCGCGTGGCCGAGCCGCTGCGCAAGCCCTACGACTGGTACTCGCTGAACGTGCTGCCGCTGATGGGCAAGCTGATCGCCAATGACTCAGCCAGCTACCGCTACCTGGCCGAGTCGATCCGCATGCACCCCGGCCAGGCCGAGCTCAAGGCCATGATGCAGAGCGCCGGCTTCGGCCATGTGGATGTGCACAACCTGACCGCCGGCGTCGTCGCGCTGCACGCAGGCATCAAGTGCTGAGCATCGCGCGCTGAGCCCCTGAGCCCCTGAGCCCCTGAGCGCCGGCCGGCGCACGTCACGGTCGCAAACCCCGCTCCGCCCCTCGATGGGAGCGCGCATTCAGCGTAAAAAGTATCTACAATGTATCTACTTTTTAAGGAGAAAAGCCGTGCGCGTTGAAGTTCAGAAGTGGGGAAATAGCGCTGCCTTGCGTATCCCTGCCCCGGCGCTGAAAGACGCCGGCATGCAGGTTGGCCAGAGTCTTGAACTGCGGGTTGAACAGGGCAGGCTGGTCATCGAGCCGGCGACTGAAAGCCTGGAAGACCTGCTGGCGAAGATGACACCGGAAAACCAGCATGGTCTGGCGCTGGAAGGGCCGGCAGCAGGGGCTGAAGCTTGGTGACGGGCGCCTACGTCCCCGACCGGGGCGATTTCGTCTGGTTGGACTTCGACCCCCAAGCGGGGCACGAACAGGCGGGTCACCGACCCGCGCTGGTGCTCTCACCGGCGGCCTACAACGCCAAGAGCGGCTTGATGCTCTGTTGCCCGATCACCAGCCAGGTGAAGGGCTACCCCTTCGAAGTGCCGATCACGCCTGCTTCGGGCAAGGTCGCTGGGGTTGCCTTGACTGACCAAGTGCGATGCCTCGATTGGCGCGCTCGCAATGCCTCGAAGTTCGCTTCAGCCACGAGACAGTGCACGCTGGACGTGAGCGCGAAAGTGAAGCTTCTGCTGCCCTGAGCAGCGAAACCCTGATGGGTCGGGGCGGCTGTTCAAGTTGCCCCGATTGCTTTGCTGGGTTGCCGCGCAAGCCCGATCGGCACTGCGCGAGCCCACCGTGACCGCCACCATCACCAGCCCGCCGGCGTGGCCGAAGCCCGAACAAAAACATTGCTTTAATCGCTTTATGTAACTTAAATTACCCAAAGCAATATAACTCCAAAGATACTTCAAGTCCGTCGCTACACCCAGTTATTTCATTTTTAATAATGATGCTGCGCGGCCGCGTTTCATCATTACAAATTTCTCACGTCCGGTGTGGGTTTGTGGTTTTAACTCCCCTATTCGATGACCCCCGAACCCGGGGATTGGCATATCGCCCCGCTACACTTTATTCGTCAGTTGGTGCGGCGCAATGGGCGCCGCGGCCAACCCCGGTCAGCAGCGGCCCGCGTGGTGGGCGAGGAGCGAACTTAAGCATGAAGACGCAAGCATTCGGGGCCCCCGATCACGGCGCGCCGCGCATCGGCCTGGTGGCATTGGCTGCCGCCGTGGCGCTGCTGGCCGGCTGTGGCGACAAGAAGGACAAGGCCGCCAGCCAGACCGCCGCCAAGGTCAACAAGGCCGAAGTGACGGTGCACCAGATCAACTTCGTGCTGCAGCAACAGCGCGGCCTGCGGCCCGAGCAGGCCGATGCGGCCAGCAAGCAGATCCTCGAGCGCCTGATCGACCAGGAGCTGGCGCTGCAAAAAGCTGACGACCTGAAGGTCGACCGCGACCCGCGCGTGGTGCAGCAGCTTGAGGCCGCCAAGCGCGAGATCATCGCCCGCGCCTATCTGGACAAAGTGGGTGAGGCTGCCGCCAAGCCCACGCCCGAAGAGATCAAGAAGTACTTCGACGACAAGCCCGCGCTGTTCAAGGAGCGCCGCATCTACAGCATCCAGGAGATCGGCATCGAGGCCAAGCCCGAGCAGGTGGCCGTGCTGCGCGACCAGCTGACTGCGGCCAAGAACATCAATGAGTTTGTCGAGTACCTGAAGGCCAACGACTACAAGTTCTCGGGCAACCAGGCCGTGCGCGCCGCCGAGCAGCTGCCGCTGCAGGGGCTGGAGGCATTCGCCAAGATGCAAGACGGCCAGGCCATCCTGAACCAGAGCCCCGCCGGCGTGCAGGTGGTGGTGCTGGCGGGTTCGCGCAGCCAGCCGGTGAGCGAAGAGCAGGCCCGCCCTGCGATCGAGCAATACCTGACCAACGAGCGCAAGCGCAAGCTGATCGAGGACAACGTCAAGGCCCTGCGGGCCGAGGCCAAGATCGAGTACGTGGGCAAGTTTGGCGAGGGCGCCCCGGGCGCTGCGGCATCGGCCTCGGGGGCAGTACCTAACAACCCGCCGAACAACCCGTCCACCAACCCGTCCAACACCACCGCGCCGCCGCCAGCCCCGGCAGCCAGCGGCAAGCTCAGCGCAACCGACATCAGCAAAGGGATGGGCCTGAAGTGATCATCACCACCCAACGTTTCTCTCCGTGGGTCCACACCGCGCTGGTGCTGGGCGCCTGCCTGTGCTGCGCCGGCGTCGCCACCGCGCAGGCCCAGGGCGCGGCGGCGGCAGCCACCACCGCCGCTGCCACCACCACCAACCCGGCGGCCGAATACCGCCTGGGCTCGGGCGACGTGGTGCGCATCAACGTCTACCAGAACCCCGACCTGACGCTGGAAACCCGGGTGACTGAAGCCGGCATCGTCAGCTACCCGCTGCTGGGCGCCATCCGCCTGGGCAGCCTGAGCGTGACAGCGGCCGAGAAGCTGATCGCCGACGGCCTGCGCAGTGGCAACTTCGTCAAGCAGCCGCAAGTCACGCTGGTGGTGCTGCAGGTGCGCGGCAACCAGGCCAGCGTGCTGGGCCAGGTGAACCGCCCGGGCCGCTACCCGATCGAAGTGGCCGACATGCGCCTGACCGACCTGCTGGCGATGGCCGGCGGCGCGGCCGTCAACGGCTCGGACCTGGTGGTTGTCACCGGCAGCCGCAATGGCCAGCCTTTCCGCACCGAAATCGACTTGCCCACGGTGTTTGCGGCAGGCGGCAGGGACAAGGACATCCTGATCAACAACGGCGACAGCGTCTGGGTCGACCGCCAGCCGCTGGTCTACATCTACGGCGAGGTGCAGCGCCCCGGCCCGATGCGGGTGGAGCGCGGCATGACGGTGATGCAGGCGCTGGCCACCGGCGGCGGCCTGACGCTGCGCGGCACCCAGAAGGGCATCCGCGTGCACCGCAAGGCCGCCGACGGCAAGGTGCAGGTGAGCGAGCCCACGCTGGACGACAAGGTGCAGGACGGCGACGTGGTTTACGTGCGCGAAAGCTTGTTCTGAAATTGAGGAATGAATAAATGACTTTCGGACAATTTATTTCAATATTGCGGGCGCGCAAGTGGGCGGCGCTGCTGGTGTTTTTATTGGTGGTAGCCACCACCGTGGGGGTGAGTTTGCTGCTGCCCAAGCAGTACACCGCCAACGCGTCGGTGGTTATCGATGTCAAGCCCGACCCGGTGGCGGCGATGGCCTTCCCCTCCATGGCGATGCCCGGTTTCATGGCCACCCAGGTGGACATCATCACCAGCGACCGCGTGGCCTTGCGCGTGATCCGCGACCTCAAGCTGCTGGACAACCCGCAACTGCGCGAGCAGTGGCTGGACGAGACACAAGGCAAGGGCACCATCGAGCAGTGGCTGGTGGACCTCTTGCAGAAGAAGCTGGATGTCAAGCCCTCGCGCGAGAGCAATGTGATCCAGGTGGGCTACCAGTCGCCGGACGGGCGCTTTGCCGCCGGCTTGGCCAACGCATTTGCCCAGGCCTATATCGCCACCACGCTTGAATTGCGGGTCGACCCGGCCAAGCAGTTCAGCAGTTTCTTCAACACCCAGTCGAAGGATGCGCGTGAAGCGCTGGAGCGCGCCCAGACCCGTGTTTCGTCCTTCCAGCGCGACAAAGGCATCATCGCCAGCGATGAGCGCCTGGATGTGGAAAACGCCCGCCTGAACGAACTGTCATCGCAATTGGTACAGATGCAGGCCATCTCGTCTGAATCGGGCAGCCGCCAGGTGCAAGCCCAGGGCGCATCGGGCGACCGTATGCAGGAAGTGCTGAACAACCCGCTGATCGCCGGCATGAAAGCCGACCTCACCCGCAATGAGGCGCGCCTGCAAGAGTTGAATTCCAAGTTCGGTGAGAACCATCCCCAGGTGCTTGAGGCCAAGGCCAACATCGCTGAAACGCGCAGCCGAATCGATGCCGAAACCCGCCGTGTCACGGGCGGCGTGGCCGTCAGCAACACCATCAACAAGCAGCGTGAAGCCCAGGTCAAGCGCGAGCTGGTGGCCCAGCGGACCAAGGTTTTGCGGATGAAGGCCGTGCGCGACGAAGGCCAGGTGCTGGTGCGCGAGGTTGAAAACGCCCAGCGCACCTATGACGGGATGATGGCCAGGCTGAACCAGACCGCGTTGGAAGCCCAGAGCACCCAGAGCTATGCCAACGTGCTGACCACGGCCCAGCCGCCGGCTAACCATTCGTCGCCCAAGCTGGTGCTGAACACCGCGCTGGCGGTCTTCGTCGGGGGCTTGCTGGCCGTCGGGGTGGCTTTGATGCTGGAGTTGACCGACCGCCGGGTGCGCGCCCCCGACGACATCGTGGCCAATTTGGGGCTGCCCGTGCTGGGCACGCTGCCCAAGCCGGGATCCAAGAGCTTCAGCGCGGGTAAGCGGGTTACTTTGATGCAGCAGCGGGTGATCGGTCTGCCCGCGCCAGTGAGGGTTGCGTGATGGCCAAGTTTCGAGATTCCAGCGTGCAGGACAGCCAGGGTGCAAGCGTGGCCGATGAACCCATGCCGGTTGCCGACCGAGCGATAGGATCGATCATTGCCGAAAGCCGCAACCTGACGGCCGACCAGGTTGAAAAGGTATTGAAACACCAGCGCGAAAAAGGCGTGCGCTTCGGCGAGGCTGCCATCGCGCTGGGCTTTGCCAGCACCGACGATGTCTTGTTCGCGCTGTCGCAGCAGTTTCACTACCCCTACGCGCCGGAGGCGCAGCGCAAGGCCAACCCCGAACTGGTGGCCTTGAACCAGCCCTTTGGCGTGCAGGCTGAATCCTTCCGCGCCATCCGCAGCCAGATCATGATGCGGCTGTTCAATGAGGGCCAGGAGCACCGCGCGATCGCCGTGGTCAGCCCGGACAGTGGTGACGGCAAGACATTCTTCGCGGCCAACTTGGCGGTGACGCTGGCACAACTTGGCGGGCGCACGCTGCTGGTGGACGCCGACATGCGCGGCCCGCGCCAGCACCAGGTGTTTGGCCTATCCAACAACGCCGGCTTGTCAGGCATCCTGAGTGGCCGCGCTGAGGCCCAGGTGATCCAGCAAGTGCCTGGTGTGCCCAGTTTGTTCGTGCTGCCGGTGGGCATCACGCCGCCCAACCCCTTGGAACTGGTGGAGAGGCCCGCATTTGGCCTGCTGATCCGCGAGTTGCTGTCTAAGTTCGACCATGTGGTGGTCGATACGCCGGCGGCCCAGTACGGCAGCGATTGCGCGGTGATTGCCGCGCGCTGTGGCGCCGCGCTGGTAGTCGCCAGGCAAAACCGATCCCGTGTCGGCAGCCTTGAAGAATTGGTCAGCAACTTGGCTGAAACACCTGCCAAGCTGGCGGGCGTGATTTTCAACGAGTTCTGACGCATGCCCGAGAAGCACATGGCCGGCCTTGTTTCTGAGCCTGGCCCTAGTGGGTGCCCTGTGTTTGCAGCCGTCAGCGCCGCCTTGGCGCGTGACGGTTGGTGCGCCGCGTGTTCGCGAGTCCAGTGCAGTGGCTGACCCGATGACTGTGAGCCCTGGTCCCGGTACCCGGCCATTGCCGGACCCGCCGACTGGCGCACCTTGGTGGCCTGATTGGATCAGTGCGGTTTTAGTCGTTGCCGGCCTGCTGGTACTCTTTGTCCCAACGACCGTTAATCTCATTGCCAAGGTCTGGGTGCGGGACGAGCAGGGTCACGGACCAATCATTCTTGCACTTGTTTTCTGGTTGCTGTTTCAAAAGCGGCACGACTTGGCTGCGGCCCCCACAAAGCCCGACCTGGGCTGGGGCATCGCCAGTTTTGTACTGGCCGTCGCGATGTATGTGCTTGGCCGCTCGCAAGCGGTGCTGATGCTGGAAACGGGCGCGGCGATCTTGCTGTTCATTGCGCTGCTGCTGATCTTCAAGGGAACGCAGGGCCTTCGTATCTGCTGGTTTCCAATATTCTTCATGCTTTTCATGGTGCCGCTACCGGCCACCTTGGTGGTGCTCGTCACCACCCCACTGAAGTCCGCGGTGTCGGCGGTTGCCAGTGCGCTGATGTACGCGCTGGGTTACCCGATAGGCCGCAGCGGCGTGGTGTTAACGGTCGGTCCGTACCAATTGCTGGTGGCTGACGCCTGCGCCGGCCTGAACTCGATGTTCACGCTTGAGGCCCTCGGTCTTCTGTACATGAACTTGATGAAGTACACGTCACCATTGCGCAATGTCACGCTAGCGATCTTGATCGTGCCTATCTCGTTTCTGGCCAATGTGATCCGGGTGATCATTCTGGTACTGGTGACATACCACTTTGGTGATGAAGCGGGCCAGGGTTTTGTGCACGGCTTTGCCGGCATGGTGCTGTTCTTGGTGGCGTTAACGATGATCCTGACCGTCGACCATGCGATGCGCTGGGTGGCGGCCAGGACCGGGGGTCGCCTGTGAACACCCGCCGGGCTGCCTTGCTGTCATTTCTGGCGATGAGCGGCGCGGCCGCGATGGCTGAATGGGCACGCCCGACGATCAAGGTATCGGATGCGTACAAGGATTTCCAGTTGGAGCGCCTCTTCCCTAAGGCCTTCGCTGATTGGATCGTGGACGAGAGCCTGCCCGTGGTGGTGCCGCCTCCTGATCAGCAGGCGATGCTCGACAAGATATACAACCAAACACTTGCTCGCACCTACGTCAACGCGGGGGGGCAGCGCATCATGCTGTCTGTCGCGTATGGCGGAGATCAGTCCGACGGGCTCAGCGTCCATGTGCCTGACGTCTGTTACGTCGGCCAGGGCTTCAAACTCGTCAGCTCATTTGAAGACAGGTTGAAGATTCCCGGCGGCAGCATACCGGTCCGCCATCTGATGATGACGATGGGGCCCCGCCGAGAGCCGGTAACCTACTGGGTGCTGATGGGCGACCAGGCCACGGTGTCGAACACCCAGCGCCGGCTGGTGTCCATTCGCTATGGGCTCAAACGGCTGATACCTGAAGGCATGTTGGTGCGCGTGTCATCGATCAATCCCGACATGGGCCAGGCGCTGGCGCAGCACAAGCGGTTTATCAATGATCTGGTCGCCGCTGTCCCCGCATCGCAACGAATCCGTGTTGTCGGCAACCTTGCGCTCGCCGGCCAGGGCGTTGAATGAGCGCCGCGAGTAGCCAACACGACCCCGGGTTGATGGGCCGTGCCATCAGAGCCGTGGGCTGGGGTTATGGCGGCACTGTCGCACGCATGGCTCTGCAAATAGGCGCTCAGGCCGTTCTGGCCCGCCTGCTTGGCCCGCAGGAGTTTGGCGTCTTCGCCGCGCTGATGCTGCTGGCTGCTGTGGCAGTGATCGCGGGTGACTGGGTCAGTGCGCCGGTCATCCAGGTCAAGGCATTAGATGAGGCCACGCTGGCCTTTGCCCTCGGCTGCCAAGTGGTCGGGTCGCTGATTATGTCGCTGGTCGTGATGGCCAGCCTGCCCGTTTATCAGTATCTGTTCCCGGGTGCCAAGGGGCTTGGGCTGGCCGTAACGCTGATGTCGCTGGGCTGCCTCGTTACCGGTCTGGGTGGATTATCTTTATCACTGTTGCGCCGCCAGCTACGCTACCGCGACATCCAGTTGGCGCAGGTGGCTGGCTACTTTGTTGGTTATGGGCTGGTGGCCATTCCTCTGGCTTGGTGGGGTCCACGCAGTTTTATGGTGTTGGTCCTGGCTTGGGGCGCGCAGGCGCTGGTCACGGCCATGTTGCTCTACCGGGCGGCATCGCACACTGTCAGGCCTTCATTCGATGCCCGGCCCCACAGCGCATTTTTGCGCTTCGGTCTGCAGATCACAGCAGGGAATTTGGGTAACTGGTTCGCAGGCAGTTGTGATCGAATTTTGGTAGCCAGGGTGGCGGCGGCAGGCGACATCGGTCTGTACAACACTATGCTGAATCTGATCATGACGCCCGTCACTCAAATAGCGGCTACGCTGAACACCGTGGCATTTTCTGTATCAGCCCAGGCTGCAAGCGAAGCGCGGCGTCGTGGCGCGGTAGCCTACATAAGCCTGACTGCGCTCACCTCGGCGTGGTTATATGCATTGATTGCCACATTCCCTGAAAGTATTGTCGCCATGATATACGGCGCCGGCTGGGAGAAAGGCGCCGAGTTGGTGCCTGCCTTTTGTGGGGTAGCAGTTGGGTTTTCGGTAGGTGCCGCTGCCAGCTCCATTCTTACCTCTGGGGGCAAGGGATCGGCTGTCGCACTGGTGCAACTTCTGGCTGGTTTATCCGTATTTCTGGCTGTTTTTATTGGCTTGAAATTCTCTCTCCTTGCGGCCGCACAGGCGCTCTCGTTAGTATATGTCGTTCGCGCGCTTGTACTCGTGTTCGTGGCTATGCGCGCCGTTGGCGCTAGTGCCCCGCGAGTCGTGGCAGTGTTGCTGGTACCCATGATTATGGCGAGCTTTCAAGTGATGCTCTCGCGTAGTGCTGCAATTGCCTTGGATTGGCGCTCCCCACTTGCCCATATTTTGTTAGCTGTATTTGTTTCGAGCATCGCTTTGCTGGCGATGGCATATTTTAGAAATTTATTTTTGGTCCCTGAGGTGCGATGGCTTATTTCGAGCTTAAAGAGCCGGCGCACGGCAGGCGTAATTTAATAAGCGATATTTAATATAAAAATGGGTACGAAATCATTATATTTTCCGCAGAAGGGACCGATTTTTTGGCATCGCTCCGGCGGTGGTAATTCGGTCACCTTTGCTGCCCTAGCCTCGCTGGCAATATTGCTACTGGCGCTATTCCTGGGCTTGGCGATTGCAATATTGCCATGGCAGTTTGTAATTGTTGGCGTTGGCATGCCGATCCTGCTGATTACGGGACTGGTTTACCCTTTGGTCGTTTTTGGTGCGGGATTGCTCCTGATGTTTGGGATAGTTCCTGAATTTCTTATGACGGCGTTGCCGCTCGGAGGCGCCAGAATACGACCGCCCGAGCTCATGCTTATTTTCTTGTTCGTGATTATCTGCTTCAGGGTTAGTGTAGACCAAGAGCCATATTTGGTGTTATTGGCGCCGGTGCGCTGGCTGATCATTGTTTTATTGCTGGGCCTGCTCCTTGGGTTGGTCCGCGGCCGGCTTTTTGCGAGCAATCAGCTGGCCTTCGCCGACGCCCGCCAGTTTGTTGGGTGGTTGGCTTTGCCTATAACACTTTGGTTTATGCAAAAGCAGCCCACGGCGATGGTGCGCCTGGTTGTCGGCATTTCTGTAATCGCCGGTCTGTTGATGATGGGGCAGTTTGTATTTGGTGTGAAATTGATCTATGGATTTCGTGGCGCCGAAAATCTTAGCAGTGAATTTTCCGACATCATGCGAAGTGCTATTGGCGGTGGACTGTTCTTGCTGGTCTTTACCTCCTACTACTTGTATCTGCGGTCGTGCCATAGCGCGGCACTCAGGTGGCTATATCTGATCGGCTCTATTATTTGCCTTGGTGGCATCGTGGTTAGTTTTAACCGCGCCGTTTGGGCGGGTTTTCTTTTGGGTGGTGCTCTCACGATAATTCTCAAGCCCAAGACAAAAAATAGTCAAGCTGTATCCATCATTGCTTTGATTTCTATTCTTCTTCTTAGCTGCGCAGGTGTATTGATCTTCAAACCCCGCGCTGCCGAGGCCGTCTACGAGCGTGTGGCGAGTATCATGACGGAAGGCCGTCGCGGCTCATCCCTTGGGTTTCGGTTTGATGAAAATCAGCAGGCGCTGACTGCATTGCGCAAAAATCCAGTTTTAGGTGTCGGGCTTGGGGGGGAATACAAGCAAGTATTTCGGCAGCAAGGTATAGGCGGCGGTTTCGACACAGAAAGTTCTTACATTCATAATGGCTACCTGTCGTTGTGGTTGAAGCTTGGCATTTTCGGGCTATTGCTTCCTATTTTCATCATGGCAGCAGTTGTATTGATGTACCGTCGGCTTGTCGTGAAGGTGGAAGATACGGCGGATCCGACACTCAGAATTTTCGGCTTGCCGGCCCTTGCGACGGTGGCAATGATGTTTGTCAGTGCAGTTACAAGTCCCGACTGGAGTACGTTGGGGCAATGTTCTGTCCTCGGTATCTTATTAGCTATAATAATTACCCAGTATGCGAGGGTTCGTGTAATCGCGGGCTCTAAAGGCGGCCATGTTGCCTAGCCTTCGAAAATTAAGGCAGTAATGAATATTTCAATCATTACGTGTACGTTGAATAGTATTTCAACGCTTCAGCGCACGATAGATTCTGTCCTTGAGCAAAATCATATTGAAAAAGAGCTGGTCTTTGTGGATGGCGGCTCGACGGACGGCACAATTCAAGTCATTGAAAAACTGGAGTGTCGCAAGAAAATATTAACTGGTATTACTGGTGGCATTGCCAAGGCGATGAATTCAGGTGTTGCTGCGGCCAGCGGAGATATATTTTGCCACTTGCATTCTGATGACTATTTTCTCCATCGCCAGGTTTTGACTCGGGTCGCGACTCACTTTGAAAATAAAAATGTAGCTTGGGTTTTTGGAAGAATACTAAGCGACATTGAAGGTGGCTTGTACGCTGAGACGTTTAGAGTGCCGCGCTATAGTCATGCGCGTCTGCTGCGTGGCAATTTTGTGCCGCACCCTGCAATGTTTGTTCGGACGTCCGTTTTCAAGGAAGTTGGTGGATTTAGAGATGACCTGCGTTTCGCCATGGACTATGACTTCTTTCTGCGCCTGGGCCGCCACTATGAGCCGGTAGCCTTGCGCGAAGCCTTGGCGGTATTCCGCCGTCATGCAGGGAGTACCACCCAGCAGAACCGTTTGGCATCGTTTGAGGAAGATCATCGTGTGCGTTTGCAATACGCATCTCGCAACCCTGTCGATCGGTTGATGCACGCGGCGCGCTATGTGGTGCGCAAGCGTCGATTGCTCGCCCAGTTGCGCGCCCAACCCCATGCAGATTGACGCCGTAACTGTCACTGTTGCCGTCTGCACCTTCAAGCGCGTGTCTGGTTTGCGGCGGTGTCTGATGAGTTTGGGCGCCATGACGAGGCCGGCCGGTTTGCAGATTGAGGTGCTGGTCGTCGACAACGACTGTTCTCGTTCTGCAAACGTGGTGGTAGCAACGTTGGCTAAAGATTTTCCGTTCCTGTTGCGGTATTTCTGCGAAACCCGAAGTGGCGTCAGCCACGCGCGCAACCACGCCGTCGCCGAGGCCCATGGTGAATGGGTGGCCTTTGTCGATGACGACGAATGGATTGAGCCAGGGTGGCTGTCGGCCTTCTGGGCCGTGGCACAGAACACATCAGTGGACGCGGTGTTCGGGCCGGTGATTGCCGAGTTTGAGCAACCGGCGCCAGCCTGGCTGTTGGCCAGCGGTGCCCATCAACGTCCGCGATACGCCACCGGTACGCCGATGCGCTGGGGCGACTGTCGGTCGGGCAACGTGCTGTTTCGGCGGTGGCTGTTTGTCGCGCATCGCGGCTTCGATCCGCGATTTGCGGCCAGCGGCGGCGAGGACTGCGACTTCTTCTGGCGGTGCATGGCAGGCGGCGCCAGGCTGGTCTGGTGCGACGAGGCGCTGGTGCATGAGCATGTGCCGTTATCGCGCATGCGCCGCCCCTGGTTGCTGCGGCGCGCCTTCAATGGCGGACGGTCGTTTGCCCGTCTGCGCGCGATGCGGCGGGGGGTCGCAAGTTATGGCGTGGATGCTGCCTGGGGCTTGATCAACGTGCTGGCCTACCTGGTGCCGGCGCTGCTGGCCAGGATGGTGGGCCATGTGCGTGCGCTGGCGTTCGAGCGAAAGCTCGCTGGCGGGCTGGGAAAACTGGTGGCGGCTTTTGCCGGTGCCAGCGGTGAATACGGCGGCGACGGCGCAAGCCGGGTGCCCGATTGAGCCGGTATTTGGCGCGATAAAATCGGAATGCGGATCCTGTTGTCGGCGTTTTCATTTGCTCCAGGCATCGGCAGTGAGGCCGGCGGCGCTTGGCGCTGGGCTCTGGAACTGTCGAAGACCCACGATGTGGTGGTGGTCACCGACATCTCGCGGCGGCCTCGGGTCGATCCCGTGTTGGCGAAAATGGACCATCCCAGGCTGTCAGTCATTTATTACCGGCCGTGGTGGGTGCGTAAGGTGCCGCTCAACAGCTATACCGCGCAGGTCTTGTTTGCTTGCTGGCAATTGGGTTTGCTGGGGTTGGCACGGCAGTTGAATCGGCAGCGCCCTTTTGACTTGCTGCACCATCTCTCCTACGGGGTATTCCGCCAGGCTTCCTGGCTCGGCTTTGTTGGCCCCACCTTTGTCTTCGGCCCGGTGGGCGGCGGCGAGGATGCGCCCTGGCGCTTCAAGCAAAGCTTGCCAGTCGGCGAGAAGTTGCGCGAGGTCGCAAGGGCGATGGCGAATTGGACTGCTGTTCGCAATCCGCTATGGAAGTGGGCACTCTCCAAGGCTGACCTTGTGATCACCCGAACGCAGGAGACCAAGGCGCGTTTGCCGTTGTCTGTTCAGCGACGCGTATTCGTCGCCCAGGAAATTGGCGCGCCCCATCTGGCATTGGAGCGGGCTGCGCCCTGGGTCGAGGCTGATCCGATCGAATTGCTTTTTGCCGGCCGCCTGCTTGGCCTCAAGGGTGTGCACTTCGCGATTCGGGCGCTCTGGGTGTTGCGATGCCGCGGCAAGGACGTGCGCTTGACGGTCATTGGTAGCGGCCCGATGGGTGCCCACCTGGCAGCGCTGGTCAAGCGCCTAGCGCTGGGCGCTGCGGTGCGCTTTGTTTCACACCTGCCGCAACAGGAGTTATTCGAGCGATACGCGCGCGCGCACATTTTCATTTTTCCCAGCCTGCACGACGCTGGTGGCAATGTGGTGCCGGAGGCCTTGGCGGCAGGGCTGCCAGTCGTTTGTTTCAATCTCGGGGGGCCGCCAAGCTTTGTTGACGCCAGCTGTGGTGAGGTGGTGCCCGCCCGTGATGCAGCCGATGAGGCTGAATTGGTGTTGCGCCTGGCTGACGCGGTCGAGCGTGTTACTCAGTCGCCGGCGCATTGGTTGCAGCTTCACCAGGGTGCCTTGGCACGCGCTGCCGGCATGAGCTGGGAATTGCAGATCGAGCACATCCAGCAGCGCATCGCCGAACTGTACTTGCAACCATCATGAGATCGCTGCTTTTCGGGTCGGCCAGGCAATTGGCAAGTTGGTGGCGCGCCGCCCGCTGTGCAAGCATCAAGGCGGTGGGGCGGCAGGTGCACATTGGAGAGCGCTGCCGTTTCTGGGCACCCAGGGCCATCACTCTGGCTGACCAGTGCTACATCGGCAAAGAGGTGACCATTGAAACCAATGCCCGGATCGGGCGCTACGTCTTGATCGCCAACCGTGTTGCCTTGGTTGGCCGGCACGACCATGACTTCGGGCGCGTGGGTGTGCCGGTACGCTTTGGTCGATGGGTCGGCGGTGCGGATGCCGCACCCGAAATAGCAGACGAGGGCGTCGTGGTCGAGGACGATGTCTGGATCGGCTTTGGCGCCATCGTGCTGTCGGGCGTGCGGATAGGTCGGGGTTCGGTGGTTGCGGCCGGCGCCCTCGTCACGGCTGATGTGGCGCCCTATGACATTGTTGGCGGCGTGCCTGCCAAGCGGCTAGGTCGGCGTTTCGCAGATGACGCCCAGATTCATCAGCATGAGCAGCGAATTGCGCGGGGAAATTTCCGTTTTTCGGAGCGTGGTTACGACTATTGGGTGGTCGACCCCGGACCTTGGGTTTGACGCCGGTGCGGTTCAAAGTCTGCATCGTTCAGCATCGCCTGCTGCATTACCGGACGGCCATGTTCGAGCAATTGCGGGCGTCTTGCGCTGCGGCAGGTATCGACCTGTCGCTGGTGCATGGGCAACCTACGCCGGCAGAAAGCCTCCGCCAGGACACGGCTGTGCTGCCTTGGGCTATCTCGTTGCGCAATCGCTCGCTGCGCATATCGGGCCGTGATTGGCTGTGGCAGCCTTTGCAGGTATCGACACGCGACACCGATCTGGTGGTGCTGATGCAGGAAAGCCGCTTGCTGTCCAACTACCCTTGGTTGCTCGGTTGGGGACCTCGGCATACCCGGGTGGCCTATTGGGGACACGGCCGAAACTTTCAGAGCGCTGCGCCCGCCGGTTGGCGAGAGCGATGGAAGCGGCTGATGTTGGGCCGGGTGGATTGGTGGTTTGCTTACACCGAAGCCACGCGGGCCATTGTTGAAGCGGCGGCTTATCCACGCCAGCGAATCACGGTGCTGAACAACGCCATCGACAACTCACGCTTTGCGGCTGAGTTGGCGGCCATCAGTGCCGCGCAGGTGGCGGCGCTGCGCCAGTCCATCGGCGCCGGCGCTGGCAGCGTCGTCGGTGTTTACTGCGGATCGCTCTATCCCGACAAGCGTTTGCCCTTGCTGCTGGAGGCCTGTGCCGTGGTGGCGGCGCAGCGGCCGGACTTTCGACTGGTGGTGATGGGCGACGGCCCTAGCCGCGATGTGCTGCGGCGCGCTGCGAACAGCCCCTGGCTGCATTGGGTGGGCGTCAGGCGCGGCCCCGAGAAAGCGGCGTGGTTTCGGGCCGCCCAGTTGTACCTGAGTCCGGGTGCTGTCGGCCTGCATGTGCTCGACAGTTTTGTTGCCGGCCTGCCCTTGATCACCACCGACGATGCGCTGCACGGGCCCGAGATCGCCTACCTGTTGCACGACGAGAACAGCTTGATCTGCCCGGGCAACAGCGCGGCCTACGCGCAGACTGTGCTGGCCCTGATGGGAGACCTTGCCCGGCGCGACCGGATCAGCGCCGCGGCGCGCGCCGCCGCCGAGCAGTACACACTCGCTAGCATGGTCGAACGTTTCACCCAGGGCATGCTGGCTTGCTTGCAAGCGCCGCGGCTTTGAGCCCCAACTGCGGGGCGGCTGGTCGCGGGGGCTGGTTGCTGTTTCAGGGCAGTGCGCGAATATGGGTCTGGAAGCTCACGTCAGTGCCACTGGCCTCCACGTAGAGGGCATTACGGGTGGCCGGCAATGGGGTGTTGGGCGCCGTCGCGCTGTAGGCCGTGTGTGGGGCTGCTGTCGATACTGTGAGCGCGTACGGTTTGCCGGCACAGGTGAGCACCGCGCTCCAGGTTGCCTGTACGTTGTAGCGCTGCACCTGAGACCAGAGCGCGAAGCCGGGGCTTCCGGAGGGTGCGGCTGCGCTGGTCCCCAAACCCGCGCGCGGATCGGTGATGGCCACCCCACAGGCAGTGTTGAACATCACACCCAGCCGGCGCGCGGCGGTCTGGGGTGGCACCAAGTTCAATCGGGTAAGTTCGGTCAAGCCGGCGCTGCCAAGCTGGAACCGGCGGCTGACGCTGACATCGTGCCGGTAGGTGGGATGGCTGACATCCAGCACACCCGCCGTCGCGTCAAATGTCTGCACCACGCCCGGCGCCCATTGCTCTTGCCCCTGGCCGTCGATCAGCGGCACATTGTTGCCCACGCCCTTCGAGAAGTAGTCCGCGTGCTGGGCTGAACTGTACGAAGTGGCCGTGCCGGCGTCTCGGCTGATGGATGTTGTTCCCTGTGCCAGGTCGTAGCTCAGGGCTTCCTCTTGCGCATGGTTGATGGTTTTTTGCCCGTAGTGAACAAACAGTTGCCAGTCGCCCTGGCGCAGCAGCGCCATGCGGGTGTCTTCGGCATGGCGCGACTGCGCCGTGGGCAGCGCCGTTGTCTTGACGCCTGCGGTGGGTGCATCCAGCAGCGTGTCCCAGGTTCTCGTAGTCGTCGCCGCCTGCATCCCGAAGGTGGTGGGCACATGGCGGTAGAGCGCCAGATGGGTGCCGATGTCGACTGGCGCCACTGGTGAGCGGGTGTCTGAAACCATCGGTAGCGTGCCGTCGTCAAACTTGAACAAGGTCGGTGCCAGCAGCATGGATTGCACCTGGTTCACATACGATTGAACCAAGTCGGCACGGCCATTTTGCGCAGCCAGGTCGAACAGCCGCGCGAGCGCAAACAGCACATAGTCGTTGTAGGCGAATGAGCCTTCGAACCAGATGCCGTCGCGTGTGACGCCGGTGGCCAGTACTGCATTGACCCCCTTGGGGCCGGTGGTGCCGGCTGCCAGCAAGGTGGCGTCTTTGTACTGCATGCCGATGGCTGCAACCGCCGTTGAGCACCACAGATTGATGTTGTTCAGCGCGCCGTAGGCGTAGGTCTGCAGGTTGACTGCCATGGGCTTGAACAGGCCGTCGCGCCACAGCGCTTGGCGCTGTGGCGTGGCATAGGCAGTCAAGGCATTGGCGGCCTGCAGCATCTCAAGAGCGGAAACAGCTTCGTCCAAACTCTGTCCCAGCATGCGGGCATTGCCGATCGCTGTGCGCAGCGGCCAATTGGCGTAGTTGTTGGCGTAGAAATCGAGTTGCCTGGCTGCTGTTTCTGCCAGGGTCAGGTCCCCACTCAACTTGTAGAAGCGCGCCGCGTCAAGCGTTCGGCTGATGTTGTATTGGCGGTTGATGGCAACCCAGGCTGACTTGTACTTCACCTCAGCGGCCGTGGTTCCTGCCGGCGGTTCGGCCATGTCGTACGTCCACGGGACTGCCGCGCCGGTTTGGGCATCAACCAGGTCATTCGGGTAGCCGGCGATGAGATCGACGCGGTCGCGAGCCTGGCCGAACCACTTGCCGAGCAGATCGCGCCTGCTGCCCAGCCACGATGCCCACACCCTGTCATTGGCTGCCAGCAGGCGTGCATTGGCCCAATTTTCAGAAGCTGTGCGATTGGCGAGGAAAAAACCCGTGCTGATGGGTACGGGCTTTGGCGTCCTTTGGGCAGCCGTGGCTGCCATCGTTGGGCCGGGTTCGGGCGCCGTACTCGCGGCTGTACTGTCAACGCCACTGGCCGGCTGATTAGGCGAATCAGCCACAACCGATGCTGTCGTTGTGAGCTGTTCTGATGGTCTACCAAAAACCACTTCCTCTGGTCCCAATGCCTGCGCGGCAACCGCGGCGTCTGTATCTACGGCATCTGTAGGGCCTGCGATGCTGGCTATTTGCGCCGCGACAGGTTGGATATCCAGTGCAAGTGGCTGTTCCGGTGCTTCGCCGTTGCCCCCGCCGCATGCGGCCAGGAACAGCGAAAGGGTTGAGCCAGCGAGCATCGTGCTTGAGCGATTAAAGCGCGGGTTGCGCATATGGAACGGCCTTGTCTTGGGAGCATAGCGTGGCGTGGGTGATGGCCTGCTTTGCAGCAGCGCTACCAAGTGCCATCGGCTCTCCGAAGAGAAGGCGTTCAAAGACTGTTGTGCAGGTCGATGCCGAGGTCACTGCCACTGCTATCGACCGCGATATCGGTACGCTGAACTCCTAAGTTGTAACCCGAAGCGACATCATTGGCGCCGCCCGAGGCGAAGCCGACCACCCGGTGCCAGCATTCAATTCAGTGAAGTAGTGGCAACTCACGCCTGTTGAATGGTCTGTCGCGCCTGGGCCCTTCCCTCGCGCAGTGCATCGTTCACTGTGCGGATATGGATTCGCCTGTTCTTGGCCATGTCGAGCAGTCGGGTCAGCCGCTTTGTGTGATCCTTGGCGCGGCCAGCGGCACCGGAATGAAGCATCACAGTCAGGAGGCTCGAATGCTGCACCACATGGTCCAGCCAGGGTTCAGGTGAATTGGAAATCGGGTGACGGCGGGCCTCATACGAGCCGAATGGCATTCGGCGAATTGCATAGGCGTTGAATTGACAATTTGTCACGCCTGGCCAGGTTCCAAGCGCCTGATCGTAGTGCTGCGCCGCAAGCTTCCTTGTCCGGCGATCATTCACGCCATAGGGGTAGACCAGCGTCTTGACCTCGGCGCCCATGGCCATCAGCCGCAGCTTGCTTTCAAGCATGGCATGCAGACACTCTTTGTTCGAAAAACGGGTCGACGGTACGTGATCAACCATGTGGCTCGCGATTTCATGCCCAGCGGCAATCAGTTTTTTCACGCTGGATGTATCGACGTATCCGGGCTTGGCCAATAACCCGTGGCAGATGGCAAATGTGCCGCGCACCTGGAAGGACTCTAGCAAGGGCGCTACATCCGCTGCATCTTCCAAGTAGCCGTCGTCAGCAACGACGCTCAAGGTTGGCGGCCCAGCCCAGCGGGCAACTTCAAATTTTCTCAGCGGCAGCGATGATTCCACCAAGCGTGAAAATAGTGCTTTCATCATTATTTTTAATACTTTACAAAGCTTTTATCGTTTCTGGGATCTTGATAAGAAACCCGATACCTTTGATTTCAGGCTTTGGTCATGTGGTGCATTAGGCTGACGATCAAGCCCGTTGGAAATGCCGAGCCGAACACAAGATGCAAAGATTGTGCGAAGAATTATCACTCTGCTTAATTGGTGGTCACCAAGGTGGGGGCATTCGCGCCTGCTGGGCTGGTTCAACTTGCAGACGAAGTCAGCGGGTGTTCTGCGCAAGCGCAAGCGCAATGAACGCTGCCCTGCCACCAGTGCGTCAACGGCGTGGCATCAACAATTGTCGTGCAGCACCCAGCAGGAATACGGTGTTGGTCAGCAAGTAGCGCTTCCACAAGCGCCTGGGCTCACTCGCAAGGCGGTGCAGCCATTCCAGGCCGTTTTCGCGCATCCAGGGGGGGGCTCGTGAGATGGTACCGGCATGAAAATCGAACGCCGCCCCAACGCCCACCATCACCGCCTGCACGCGGCCGCGATGTGAGGCCATCCACAACTCTTGCTTCGGGCAGCCCAGGCTTACCCAAACCGTGCCAGCGCCCGAGGCATTGATGCGTTCTACCGTCGCTGCGTCCTCGGCGGCGGTTGGTGCCTTGAATGGGGGTGATTCGGCACCGGCGATGTTCAGCGCCGGCCAGCGTCGCTTCAACTCATTTTGCAACGCCGCCAAAGTGGCGGGTGTGCTGCCATACAGGTAGAGGGACTGCCCGTTGCGGCTGGCGCGCGCGCAGTAGTTGAGCATCAGCTCAGGGCCGCTCACGCGGGTTTGCTGGGCGGCACCCAGGCGTTTGAGCATCCACGCCACCGGCGCACCGTCAGGCGTCGCCATGTCGGCGCCAGCTATTGCCGATGCGAAGGTGGGATCTTGCCGGGTGGTCACGACTGAATGGGCGTTGCAGATGCAAACGTAGCGGCTCTGAGAGCTTTGCGCCCAGGCGCTGATGCGCTGCACTGCGATTTCAGCGTCCAGCACATCAATCGGGGCGCCCAGGACCGGCAGGGTGCTTCGCTGTTTAGCGGCGTTAGGCATCGTATTCAGTGCGCGGTGGACTCGGCGCCCATTTGTACTGCGGATTTGGCGTGCAAGCCGGCTTGCATCTAGGACGGATTGCGAAGCAGGTCCGGTTTCTGGCGGGCGTTGCAAGCCGCGCGCTTGCAGTCCACGCAGGTGGGCTACATCTTTGGCGCGGTGGCCGCTCCTGCGGAACGTGTTCAGGTTCCAGCGTTGTCGTCAGCGCCAGCAGCGCTCCCGACCTTGCCGCCCTCCGGTTTGGCCTTCGACGAAGCTGAGCCGCTACCAGGCGACATCGGGGCGCCGTTCCGGCCCAGCGAGCCAAAATCCGGGGGTTCGGTTTCGCGGACCTGCGGCTTAATGTGTACGAACTACCGCAGCGCTCCCGCGCCGCGGCCTTGTTCCAGGCTAAACCTTGCGCTGGCGGCGGCCAAGCCATGCCAGCCCAGCCAAGCCCGCAAGCATCATCGCGTAGGTGCCGGGCTCTGGCACTGAGTTGACGCTGAAGACTGTATCGGGAACGGCGCCAGGGTCGCCGATGTTGCCGACCACCTGAAAGCTGGCAATTTCCAGGGCGCTCAGCGTCGACGGTACCAACGCGAAGTTGTACTGCTGCTTCACCTGATTCCAGATCAGCGGCGCGTCCGCAGAGGTGAAGACGACATGGAAGCCGGGGAGATTGGGATTGGGGCCAAGGTTATTCGGGTAGATCAGGAATTCGTCGCTGACGATCTGCCCGCCTGTCGGCCCAGGCTCATAGAGCTGGGTGTAGATGTAGGGGATGGGCCCTAGCGGGCCAGGTGCTGTTTGTGACGGAAAGAGGTTGCCAACCGGCGGTGCGATCAGATCGAACTGGATGATCTCGCCTGGGTCGTTTGCGGGCCCGGGTCCGGGCTGCATCACGAAGTTGGCGATGGGAACTGTGGGTTGGCCGGGGGCCAAGCCATTCCAGGTGACCGACACGTTCTCTCCCTGATCCCAGAACTTGATCTGGTTCTGGGCCTGGGCACCGGGTGCGGCCAGTGCAGCCAGCAGGGCAATCGAGACGGCGGAAAGCATGGACTTCATGTTGTGAACCTCCGGCAAATTTAGCGACGGTGCAAGCGATGTAGGCAGTGGGCACCGTCGCTTCCCGCTGCTGTTGCTGGCATGTTGGGCCTGCGGCGCGGCTACCGGTGCCCCTACGGTGTGGGGGGGCGGTTGCGAACGCTCAACAAAGCACTGGTAGGGTCGCTTCCCGCTTCGTGCCACACATGCAGGCCGGTGGATATGTTATTCTGGTCAGACAGACTATATTTTTAGAGGTAAAGATGGAAAAGATGGCGCGAGCGAAAGCTCCTCCTTTGCCGGGTCATTGGGTGCTTCAGGACGCCAAGGCTCGCTTCAGTGAGTTGGTGCGTCGCGTCCGAAGTGAGGGCCCGCAGCATGTCACGGTGCATGGTCGCGACGAAGTTGTTGTGCTGGCAGCAGAAGACTACCGTCGCCTGCAAGGCGGTCGCACGGGCCAGGCGCTGATCGATGCGCTGCGATCGTCGCCCTACCCCGATGTGGAGATCACGCCTGCCCGGGGGGCCATGCCCGTGCGGGACGTTGGCCTGTGACGGGCTGGCTGCTTGACACCAACGTCCTGTCTGAGCTGAGGAAGCCCAAGGCTGAGCCGAAGGTGCTGGCATTTGTTTCGGGCCTGCGGCTTGACGCCATGTTCGTCAGCAGTGTCACGTTGGCGGAAATCCGATTCGGTATAGAACTGATTGCTGACGTTCAACGTCGAGCGGCACTCCATGACTGGCTGGCGCTCAAGATCCGTCCCCTGTTCGAACAACGCGTCTTGCCCGTCAGCGAGGACGTGATGTTCAAGTGGCGCTTGCTGGTCGAGGAAGGTCGAAAGAGCGGACACACCTTTTCTCAGCCCGATCTCATCATCGCCGCCACCGCCGCGCATCACGGGCTGACCGTTGTCACGCGCGACACCGCTGACTTTGAACGCGCCGGCGTCCCGCTGCTCAATCCCTGGCTCTGATCACGGGCACGCTGTCGGCGACAACTGCGCTGGGTGCGTTCCTTCGGCTCAACCCCGTTGGCCACCGCCCATGCCCTTGCCTTCAAGCCCGACGCTCGATAGGCCGCCACCTGCTCCAAGCACCGCTCCAACCGTTCCCGATCCAAATCCACGCCGTCTCCTTCGCCGTTGCAATGCACGCAAGGTTGGCAGGTTCATGGTTGGACGGGAAGATGGGGTTGGCGGAACGCTTACAGTTGAGATTCAGTTGGATGGTGCGGAAGCGCGTAGGTAAAGCTGCAAGTGCCTGAGATTAGAAATGCCGCTTGGCAACGCGGTCTACCGCGGGGCGCTGAGCCCGCTGTTCAGCAGCGCCTGAACCTGGGCCAGTTTGGGCATCGCCGTGACCGCACCGTGCGAGGCCACTGACAAGGCCGCCGCGGCATTGGCCCAGCGCATCGCCGCGGGCAGGTCCAGGCCTCTCGACATCGCCGCGGCCAGCGCACCGCTGAAGGTGTCACCGGCACCGATGGTGTCGGTCACCGGCACGGCATGGCCAAGCAGCGCCAGTGGCGCTTGTCCCGGCCGATACAAGCAGCAGCCCTTGCTGCCGCGGGTGACGATCACCGCGCCCACCCCACGCGCCAGCAGTGCCGCGGCGGCCAGGGCCTGCGACTGCGCATCGGTCAGCGACGGATCAAGACCGGCAAGGGCGGCAAGCTCACCGGCATTGGGAGTGAGGACGTCGATTAGCGGCCACAGCGCATCCGGCAAACCCCCGGCCGGCGCCGGCGCGGGATTGAGCAAGGTGAACCGGCCCATCTGGCGCGCCAGACTGAAGGCTTGCAGCGTGGCGTCCAGCGGCACTTCGAAAGAGGCCATCACCACCCGGCAGGCGGCAAGCATCTCCCGCGCGGCCAGCACATGGCCGGCTGACAAGCCCGCGCCCGCACCGGGGTAGACCGCAATGCTGTTGTCGCCGTCATCGAAGACCAGAATCAGCGCCGTGCCATTGGCCTCTTGCGGCGCCTGCACCACGTGACGCGCATCGATGCCTTCGCGATGCCACAGGTCCAGGCCCATCCGGCCCATGTCATCGCCACCGATGCGCGCGATCAGTCCGACCCGCGCGCCCTGGCGGGCAGCCGCAATGGCGGCATTGCTGCCCTTGCCGCCAGGCAGACGGTCAAAGCGATGGGCCATCTGGGTCTGTCCGCGCAGCAGGGGCGAAGCGACATGGGCAATCAGGTCGACGTTCCAACTGGCAACGCAGACAAGGTCGATCTCGGGCATGGTGGTGCTTGAAAGAGGCGGCAAGGGGAACCGTCAGTCGCCCAGGCGGTGACCACTGGCATCGGAAAAGACATGCAACCTGGACGGGTCGATACCGACCTGCAAGTCGTCGCCCCGCTTGAGACGGCAGAAATCGTTGATCACGGCAACCAGGCTCACGCCGGCGAAATCGAGCAAGAGATGGGTCTGCGCACCGGTGGGCTCCACGTGCGACACCCGGGCCGGCAATGCGGTGCCAGGCCCCGACAGAGACAAGTGCTCGGGGCGCAAGCCCAAGACCAAGGGCAGGCCCGGCGCCAGCGCCAGGTTCTGCGTCAGCCGGACAAACTGCCCGGTGGGCAGGCGGGCCACCGGGTTGCCGACATCGTCAAGGTCCGCTGTGGCGGGAAGAAAGTTCATCGCCGGCGAACCGATGAAGCCCGCGACAAAGAGATTGCAGGGCTTCAGGTAGAGGTCGATTGGCGAGCCGACCTGCTCGATCCGTCCGCCGTTGAGCACAACCACCCGGTCGGCCAGCGTCATGGCTTCGATCTGGTCGTGGGTGACGTAGATCGAGGTGGTCGGCATTTTCTGGTGGAAGGACTTGATCTCGCTGCGCATCTGCACCCTGAGCTTGGCGTCCAGATTGGACAGCGGCTCGTCGAACAGGAACACCGCCGGATTGCGAACAATCGCGCGCCCCATCGCCACCCGCTGGCGCTGACCGCCCGACAGTTGTGAAGGCCGCCGGTCCATCAAGGGCTCGATATCGAGCAGGCGCGCCGCCTCGGCAACCCGACGCGCGATCTCGTCCTTGGCCACCCGCGAGATGCGCAAATTCAGCGAGATGTTTTCGCGAACCGTCATGTGCGGATACAGCGCATAGTTCTGGAACACCATTGCCACATTGCGACCCTTGGGGTCGATGTGGTTGACCCGTTTGCCGTCGATGCGAATCTCGCCAGCGCTGATGTCTTCCAGCCCGGCGATCATCCGCAACAGCGTGGACTTTCCGCAGCCCGAGGGGCCGACCAGCGCGAGGAACTCACCCTCCGCCACCGTGAGTTCGATGCCGTGGATCACGGCGACCGACCCAAACGATTTGCGCAAGCCCGAGAGTTCGATCGTGCTCATGTGGCCCGCCGGTGATGGGTGGGCGCGGCCCGCCGCCAAAAGCTGGTGTCCATGACCTATTCCTTGCCGCCGGTTGACGCCATCGAGGCCGAAAAATACTGCTGGAAGAAAGTCAGCACCAGCATCGGTATCAGCGAGATGAACAGCGCCGCCGCGAAGATCAGACCGTAATTGGTCTCGTAGACATCCGAGAATTGCGCGATTGCAACCGCGGCCAGTTTGTACTCGGGCGCTGGCGCAATCAGCAAAGGCCATAGATAGGCCTGCCACTGGAACACAAACAGGATCAGGCCGGCGCTGATCAGCGCCGGCACCGACAGCGGCAGATAGATCCGCCAGAAGATCGCAAAGTAGCCGAGGCCGTCAATCTTTGCGGCTTCGCTCAACTCTCTGGGTATGCCCAGAAAAAATTGGCGCAACATGAACACCGCCAGGCCGTTTCCGATGCCGGGCAGCACCAGCCCCATGTAGGTGTTCTGCAGCTGAAAGCCGCGCAGTATCTGGTACAGCGGCACGGCGATTGCGTCGAAAGGAATGAGAAAGCTCACCACCACCAGCATGAACACCGCGTTGCGGCCCGCAAAGTCGATCACCGCCAACGCGAATGCGGCGGCTGAACACAGCGCAAGTCCGACCACGACGGTGATGGTGGTGACCAGGATCGAGTTGAAGATCGCCTGGCTGAACGGGCTGCTCCAGAGTTGCACCACGTTGTCCAAGGTCAGGTTGCGCGGCAGCAAGGTCCACCAGCTCAGCGGCGACAGGTAGCGAAAGATCTCGCCGCGCGGCCGCAGCGCGCTGACCGTCACCCACCACAGCGGCAACGCGAACAGCAAGGCACACAGCACGACGACCCCGATGTGCAGCCTGCCGGGCCGGGTGTTCATGGCTGGCTGGCCTCTGGCGCGCGCATCAGTCGGAATTGGACCAGCACGATCACCAGCACCGTGGACACCAGAATGACGGTGGCCGCTGCCGCGCTGCTAGGGTCGCCCGAGACGAAGGCGCGCGTGTAGATTTCATTCATGATCAGGTCGGTCGAGCCCTGGGGCCCGCCCTTGGTCAGGATCTGAACCGGTGCGAAGACCAGGAAATTTGCCACCGTGTTGGCCACCAGCACAAAGGTCAGGGGCCGGCGCAATTGCGGCAAGGTGACATACCAGAAGCGCTGCCAGCGGTTGGCGCCGTCTATCCTGACGGCCTCGTAAAGTGATTTCGGGATGTCCTGCAATCCGGCCAGGATGAAGGTCATCCAATACCCGACGCCGATCCAGCTGACGACCAGGATGATGGACGCCAGCGCCTGATTGGGCGCGGTGAGGAAGCGCTGCTGTTCCAGTCCCAGCGCAAGCAGCACCGCGTTGAGCGGACCGTCGGGCCGGAACACTACGCCCCAGACGACCGCCGACACGCTGGGTGGTATCGCGATGGGCAACAGGATGACGGCGCGCCAGAGCCCGATCAGCGGAATCGCGGCATTGGTCAGCAGCGCCAGTGCCAGCGCGATCCCGATCTGCAAGGGGTTGACGATCACCGAATACAGCAGCGTCACCCACAGGCTCTTGACGAACAGCGGGTCAGAGAACAGGTAGGCATAGTTCTCCAGGCTGTAGCTTGTGGCGCGCGGCGCGAGCAGCGAGGCATGAAGCGCCCAAGACGCGGGCCACAGCCGCAGCAAGACCACGGCGGCCAGGGCCGGCCCAAGAAAGGCCGACACCAGCGCGAACTTGTTGAAGCGGTGCACTGCCGTTCAGACTCCGAATGACGCTGGAACCGGCCGCACAGGCTCAGCGGATTCGCGCCAGCATCGGCGTGAGCTGGTCTTGTGCCTGCTGCAATGTGGCCCGCACCTTCGCGCCGTTGCGGATGTCGCTGAAAGCACGGTTCATAACGGTCTCGAAAGCCACATAGCCAATGGTGCGCGGCCGGCCGACCGCCGTCTCGCGAGTCTCGTAGCCGATGATGTCCATGATCGGCCCGGTCTTCTCGGACAACTTCTTGAAGCGGTCAGCGTAACGCCCCATCGCCGCCTTGTTGACAGGCGGCAGCGGCAGCACCGATACCGTCAGGTAAGCGCCTTCTTCGCTGAGCGTCGCAAACTCGGCGAACTTGCGCGCCGCCTCCAGATTTGCGGCCTTCGGGTTCAGCGCCAAGGCCCACGACCCGGTTGGGGTGACCGGCTTGCCGCCCTTGAAATACGGCATAGGCGCCACGCCGAAATTCAGGCCCTTGGTCGCCTCCAGGCTGGCCAGGATCCAGGGGCCGCCGACGAAGAAGGCAAGTTCGCCGTTGATGAACAAGTCCTTGGTCTGGGCCGGGCTCACGCCTCGCGGCGCTATCCCGGATTCGAAGAGGTCGGCATACCACTGCGCGGTCTTGACCCATGGCTCACCCAGGAGATCGGGTTGCAGCAGGCCCTCGCCCTTCAGCCCCGGGCCGGCACCCGCCGATTCGAACAGTGGCTGAAGCTGGTAGAAGCGATCGACCTGCTCGAACATGGCACCCCATTTGGCGCCAGCCTTCTGTGCCAACCTGGCCTGGTCGAGCAATTGCTCCCAGGTCAGTCGGGCCTCCTTGGCTGCGCCTGGGGCAGCAATGCCCGCTTTCTTCAGCAGGTCGCGGTTGTAGACCATCAGCTGCGTCGAATTCCACATCGGAAATGCGTAGATCTTTCCCTTGTGGCTGACCTGCTCGACGTCGACGCTGGTGGACGCCATCTTCTCGAATTGGCCGCGATAGCTGTCGAGCCCGAGCAGATAGCCCTTGGCGGCGAAGGCGGGGATTCGGGGCGTGTCGGCGGCAAAGATGTCGATCGTGGAGTCACCCTGGCCGACGCGGGATTCGACCGCCACGTTCAAGTCGTCGAACGGCACCTGCTGGTAACGCACCTTGATGCCGGGATTGGCGGTCTCAAAGGCCTTGATCACCGGCGCAAAGGCGTCTGCGGCCGAGGCGCCGAGAAAATTGACGGTGGTCTGCTGCGCGGCTGCGTTACCGGCCACCAGCAGCGCGGCAACGCCCACGGCGGCTGCCGAGAGTGCCGCACGAAACCCAGCTTTCAGCGAATGCATCAGAAATTCTCCTGTTGTTCAGCCAATGTGCACACGGGTGCAGTATGGGCTTCGGCAGCGCGCCGTGTCAACCGGGGTGACCCGATTCAGGACCCGGTGCGGGTCGACTCTCTGGGCACCAGCCGCCCCTCGACTTTCAGGTTGCACGGCCGCGCCTGTTGGCCTTCCAACCGGGCCAGCAACTCGCCCACCGCCAGTTCGACCATTCTTGGCATGTCCTGGTCGACCGAAGTCAGCCGGTAAGCCGGCCAGTTGGCGGGGGCCGAATTGTCGAAGCCGACGACGCTGAGGTCTTCAGGAATGTTGAGACCAAACTCGCTTCTGGCCACGTCGAGCAAGGCCAGCGCCATCAGGTCGTTGGCGCAGAAGACCGCGTCAGGCCTTGATTGGGCGCCCAACAACTGGCGCGCGGCGGCGATGCCGCCCTCATGCGAATAGTGGCCCACCGCTGTGCTGTGAAGCGGCAGGCCGCGCGCGCTCAGTTGCCGGACAAAACCACGCTCCCGGTCTCTCGTGCTGGAGGTGTTCGGATCACCGGCCATGAAGGCGATGCGCTTGCAGCCCGAGTTGACCAGCAGTTCGGCGACATCGGCGCCGCATCGCTCGTTGTCGCAGGTGACAGCCGCGATGTTTTCGATTTCGAGGTATCGGTTGATGGTCACGACGGGCTTGCCGCCCCGCGCACAACGCAGCGCCATGCCCGAGGACAGGCTGGTGTTGGTCAGGATCAGCCCGTCGACCTGGTAGGACAGCAGCCGCGATATCAAGTCATCGTTGCTGGCGCCGTCGGCAAGCAGCACCAGCGTGGACAGGCCATGGACCTGGATCGTCTTGGTCAACTGCTGGAGCAGTTCGGCATAGAACGGATTCTCCAGGTGGGTGGTGACGACGCCGATGATGTGGGTGCGTTGGGTGGTCAGGCTTCTGGCCAGCACATTGGGTCGATAACCCAGTAGATCGGCGGCACGCATGACGCGCTCGCGGGTCTCGTCCGCGATATAGGCCTGGTCGCTGAAAGCCCGCGACACGGCCGATCTCGAGACGCCTGCCAGTTTCGCGACGTCGTTCGACCCGACCCGGATGTTCTTCTTGTCCACTTCCTTGAACCGTCAGCGCGCTCGACCCGACGGGGGTCGGTGATGGCGGCCTGTCAGCGCCTTGCCCTGCCCACGCTCAGGCATCGTAGGACAGGATCGAGTCGATCACCAGATCGACCGCCGCCGCACCGTCGATCGCGATCGCCACCTGGGCATTGGCTGGCTCGGGTTTGCGTACCGAGACCAGCCGCGCAATGTCGAGATTGCGCAGATCGCAGGCCGTCATGCCGCGCAGCCGCGGGCTGGCGAGCTCGACATGGACATGGCATTCCTGGTAGCTGATCAGGTCGGGACGCAGCAGCGGCAGGATGGCGCAGGGGTCGTGCATCGACGCGGCCTCAAGCCGGAAGATCTCCCGTGACCGATTCAGATAGAAGCCGAGAAGGTCGGCGAAGATCGTTCCGACCTGGCCGCCGGACTGGCGCAGCCGCTCGACATGGGCAGCGCCGATGCCGGCCTGGCGCGTGACGTTGAGCCCGGCCATCATGATTGGCACGCCCGAGGCAAACACTACGGCAGCGGCTTCGGGGTCGCAATAGATGTTGAATTCGGCATGCGAGCTGATGTTGCCGATGGTGGTCGACCCGCCCATCAAGGTGATGCATTTCAGCCAACCGGCCAGCCTGGGCTCGGTCTTGAGCGCGACGGCAATGTTGGTCAACGGGCCTATCGGCGCGAGCACGAGCTGACCCGGAGCGGCCCGCGCCGCGTCGATGATGAACTGCACTGCGTGCTGCGCCACGGGTTCGCGGTCGGGCTTGGGCAGCGTCGCGCCGTCGAGACCGCTCTTGCCATGGATGTCGGCGGCCGACGCGCGCCTGGCGACCAGGGCTTCGCCCATGCCCATCGCGACGGGGACATCGAGCCTGGCCAGCGCGCAGATCGAGAGCGCGTTACGGGTGGTGTTCTCGAGCGAGCTGTTGCCAAAGACGGTGGTGATACCGACCAGGTCGAGTTCGCGCGCGGCCAACAGGATCGCCATCGCGTCGTCATGTCCAGGGTCGCAATCAATGATCAATCGAGTGGTCATGGGATCAGCTTGTCGGTGTGCACGCCTGTGCAGTCTAGGTTCTGGCGCGATGCGGTGTCAAGGCACGGCGCGGCATTTCGGCCACATCAGGCCAGGGGCTGTCGGACCAGCTGCTCGGGCGGTTGGCGTGGAACACGCCTGGAGATGAGACCGGGCTGGGTAACGCGCGCTTTTCTCCGGTCGAAGTCGCTGCCGCGGTCGTGCCCACCCGCCCGACGGCCAAGGCATCTGCTGGATGTCCCGACAAAACGACGAGGGCAGGGCCGTGGTGCTGTTTGCGCCGCAGCTGGGCTCGGTCAAGCTTGCGGTGGCCTCTGAAGACGCGATCTTCACCGACGGCCCGCACCTGGGCGCGCTGCTCACGCTTGCCGAAGGTGGGTGCCAGCGTGATCGTTCGTTGATCGGCGCAATAGCCGCACTGTTGTTCATAAAGTGCGCAAACACCGGCTGGCTGAAGTGCCCACCCTCCGGAATGGTTTCGATCTCTTCCGGCGCGATCTACACCGGCGACGCGAGGCGTTTCGCTGTCCGTCATCGAATTCCAGATTGCACGGCCGGCGCCGTGGCCAGCAGCGCCTGAATGTCGAGCCAGATCAGTGGCTTCTTCCAGCAGACTCTCGTAGGGAATCTTCAGTCCGTCAGGAAGGTTCTTGACCATGGGCAGGCTCAAGCGCCGCTTGCGATTGAGCACTTCGGACACCCGGCCGCTCGTCCCGATGAAGGGCTCGAGGTCGCGCGCCGTCAGACCCTGCGTCACTCAGCGGATCGCGCGGGAGTTCACACGCATCGTCCAGGAGCATGACGCGCTGTGCAAAGCCGCCCCTGCAGAACGTGGGCGATACCTCGCGATAGAGCAGCGCCTGCTGCGCGTCATTCAGCACATCACGTTGAGGGACATGCTTGAAAGGTTGATACCGCCAGGCAAGCCGTGACGGCGCATGGCCAGGCACTCCATGACTGGCTGGCGTGCAAGATCCGTCCCATGTTCGAACAACGCGTCTTGCCCGTCAGCGAGGCCGTGATGTTCAAGTGGCGATTGCTGGTCGACAGACCCAGGCCTTCGAACTGCTCTGGCTCAACCCAGCCTGCACCCGGCCGCCGCGCTGCCGCAAGGCGTCTGGGCACGGCCCGCCAGTGCATCGCCCAGCCGTCGTTCAATCTGGCCGCGCGGCCACCTGCAGGCCCGCGCCGGCGCGCAGGCTCCGGTCCCGCAAGCGGCCCAGCACCCGAAAGCACAACACCATGCCCAGCACGCCGAACAGCACCACCCCAAGGCCGTAGCCTGCCAGCACCCCCTTCAAGCCGAACCAGCGCCCGCCCAGCCAGATGAAGGGCAGCACGCCCAGCGTGGCGCGGCCCCAGTTCAGGGCGGTGGAATACAGCGCAAAGCCCAGGTTGTTGAAGGCCGCGTTGGCCACGAACAGCGCGCCGTTGAACATGAAGCCGGCGGCCACGAAGTGGCAGAAGAACTGGATCAGTTCGCGCGCCAGCCCCGTGGCGCTGAAGACGTCGCTGATCAGCCCGCTGGCCAGCGCCAGCAGCGCCCAGACCACCACCACGTAGCTCAGCACCACCCGCAGGCTGGTGCTGAGCACCTCGCGCAGGCGGTCGTGGCGTGCGGCGCCCAGGTTCTGGCCGATGATCGGCCCGATCGAGCCCGACAGCGCAAACAGGCCGACGAAGGCCACCGGGATGATGCGGCCCACCACCGCCCAACCGGCCACCGCGCTGTCGCCGTACGCTGCGATCGTCGCCGTGACCAGCGCATTGCCCACCGGCGTGGCGACCTGGGTCAGCACCGCCGGCAGGCCGATGGCAAGAAAGGGCCGCAGCGTCTGGCGCAGCGCCGCCGCGTCGGGCCGCGCCAGCAGACGGTGCACCCGCATCAGCGCCGGCAGGCCCACCGCCAGCATCGCGCAGCGCGCCAGCACGTTGGCCACGGCTGCGCCGTCCAGGCCCCAGCCGAAGCCGAAGATCAGCAGCGGGTCCAGCACCGCGGTGGCGGCGCCGGCGCCCAGCGTGACGAGCATCGCGCGGCGCGCATCGCCCTGGGCGCGCAGCAGTGCGCCCATGCCCATGCCCAGCCCCAGCAAGGGCGCCGACGGCAGCACGATGCGCATGAAGCCTTGTGCGTACTCGGCGGTCAGGCCGCTGGCGCCCAGCAGGCCCAGCAGTGCGCCGATGAACGGAAACATCAGCGCGGCGCCCAAGGCCAGCGCCAGTGCCATCCACACCAGCGTGGCGCCGGCCAGCAGCCGGGCTCGGGCCTGATCGCCCCGCCCCAATGCGCGCGCCACCAGTGCCGACACCGCGATCGACAGCCCGATGGCCAGCGACGTGATGAAGAACAGCAGCGTGCCGGCGTAGCCCACCGCCGCGGCCAGTTGCTTCTGACCGAGCAATGAGAGGTAGAACAGGTTGAGCAGATCCACCGCAAACACCGACACCAGGCCGATCGAGCCGGTGGCCGCCATCGTCAGCACATGCCGCAGCACGGAGCCGGAGACGAACTTGCCCGCCATCGGCGGCGCAGGCTTTGCGGCGGCCGCTGTGGGGATGGGTGGCGTGGCGGGTGGCGGGCTGGGCGGCGGGTTGGGCATCGGGGGCGGTGGTTCGGTGGTTCGGTGGTGCGGCGCAGACGCCCCGGCGCGTCATTCTGCGTCCCGGTGGGGCTTGGGGGGCCGGGCAGGCATGGCCACCGCCGCCAGCATCAGCAACTGGCCGGTGGCCCCTGTGATCCGACCTGAAGACTCGGCTTTCTGCTGTTCACCGGCCAGCCGAAGGCCGGCTCGGTTGGCCGGCGGGTTGGACGCGCTCGTCCCCAGGCTCAGGCCGGCTGTGCCGGCTGGTCAAGCGCGTGCTGGATGCCGTGGCGCTGCTGCCGGCGCAGTCCGGTCTTGGTCGGCCAGGGCGCGTCCCGGGCACGCCCGAACTGGTGGTGCTGAAGACGCGCTCCATACTGCCGTATCGAGTGCGCGGCGACGTCATCGGGCTTCTGCGGGTGTTCCAAACCAGGCGGCGATTGTCCGAGCGTTGGTGAGCCGGCAAATCGGAGAACAGGCTGCGTTGCGCGATGGGCCTGCGCCCACCCTCACCGCGTTGCCGTGCCCCGCCCTATGCCCAGGTAGTCAATGCCCAGCGAGGCCATCAGCGCCGGCTCGTAGAGGTTGCGGCCGTCGATCACCAGGGGCTGTTTGAGCAAGGCCTTGATGGCGTCGAAGTCGGGGCTCTTGAACTCGCGCCATTCGGTCAGGATCAGCAGTGCGTCCGAGCCTGGCAGCGCGTCGGTTTGGTTCTCGACCAGGCTCAGCCCGGGCAGGTCGGCCAGCACGCGGCTGGCCTCGGGCATGGCCACTGGGTCGTAGGCCTTGATGGTGGCGCCGCGCCGCGCCAGCTCATGGATCACCACCCGGCTGGGGGCCTCGCGCATGTCGTCGGTGTTGGGCTTGAAGGCCAATCCCCAGACGGCAAACTGGCGGCCGGTCAGGTCTTGGCCAAATCGCGCCACCACCTTGTCGACCAGCACATGCTTCTGCCGCTCATTGGCCGCTTCCACGGCCTGCAGCACCTGCAGCGGCATGCCGTTGTCCAGGCCGACATGCAGCAGCGCCTTGACGTCCTTCGGGAAGCAAGATCCGCCGTAGCCGGCGCCGGCATACAGAAAATGCGTGCCGATGCGCGGGTCGCTGCCTATGCCGGCGCGCACCAGTTCGATGTCGGCGCCCACTTTTTCGGCCAGCAGTGCCAGCTCGTTCATGAAGCTGATGCGGGTGGCCAGCATCGCGTTGGCGGCGTATTTGGTGAACTCCGCGCTGCGTCTGTCCATCACCAGCAGGCGGTCGTGGTTGCGGATGAAGGGCGAGTAGATCGACCGCATCAGCAGCACGGCGCGTTCATCGTCGGCGCCCACGATGATGCGGTCGGGCCGCATGAAGTCGGCTACCGCCGCGCCTTCTTTCAGGAATTCGGGGTTGGACACCACCGCGAAGCTGATCTCGACGCCGCGCTTGGCCAACTCGTCGGCCACTGCGGCCTGCACGCTGTCACCGGTGCCCACCGGCACCGTGCTCTTGTCGACGATCACCTTGTAGTCGGTCATGTGGCGGCCCACGTTGCGCGCGGCCGCCAGCACGTACTGCATGTCGGCCGAGCCGTCCTCGTCGGGCGGCGTGCCCACGCCGATGAACTGCAGCGTGCCATGGTTGACGGCAGCCTTGAGGTCGGTGGTGAACTGCAAGCGGCCGGCGGCGCGGTTGCGTTGCACCAGTTCCAGCAGCCCGGGCTCGTGGATGGGGATGCCGCCGTCTTCCAGGATCTTGATCTTGGCGGCGTCCACGTCCAGGCACACCACATGGTTGCCCATCTCCGCCAGGCAGGCGCCGGTGACAAGGCCGACATAGCCGGTGCCAATCATGGTGATCTTCATGGGTGCGGGTCTTCAGGTTGTGATGTGTTTGGCACAGCGGGTGCGTGGCGGGCGCACGGCGAGGTGGCAGCGTCGCTGGCTGGTTGGGCGGGTTGGCTGGCGGCGCTCAGGCCGCGTGCTGCTTCGCAAACTCGGCGTAGGCCACGCCCAGCCCGGCCTCTAGCGTGGTGCTGGCCTGCCAGCCGGCGCGGTTGATCAGCCCGACATCCATCAGCTTGCGCGGCGTGCCGTCGGGCTTGCTGGTGTCGTAGACGATGGCGCCGGCATAGCCCACCACCCGCGCCACCGTGGCCGCCAGCTCGGCGATCGTCACATCCTGCCCGACGCCGATGTTGACCAGCGGCGGCTCGAAGCGGCCGGTCACGCTCTCGTCGCTGCCCAGCAGCGCGGTGTAGCGGTCGTCGGGCAGGTTCATCAGGAAGACGCAGGCCTCGGCCATGTCGTCGCTGTACAGAAACTCGCGCCGCGGCGTGCCGGTGCCCCACACCGTCACGCTAGCGTCGCCGCGCTGCCTGGCTTCATGGAATTTGCGGATCAGCGCCGGGATGACATGGCTGTTGGTGGGGTGGTAGTTGTCGCCCGGGCCGTACAGGTTGGTCGGCATCGCGGCCAGGTATTGCGTGCCGTACTGGCGGTTGTAGCTCCAGCACATCTCGATGCCGGCGATCTTGGCCAGCGCATAGGGCCGGTTGGTGGGCTCCAGCGGGCCGGTGAGCAGGGCGCTTTCCTTCATGGGCTGCGGTGCCAGCTTGGGGTAGATGCAGCTCGACCCCAGGAACAGCAGGCGCCGCACACCAGCGCGGTGCGCGGCGTCGATGACGTTGCTCTGGATCACCAGGTTGTCGCGGATGAACTCGGCCGGGTAGCTGTTGTTGGCCACGATGCCGCCCACCTTGGCGGCGGCCAGGAACACCACCTCGGGCCGCTCGGCCTCGAAAAAGGCATGGGTGGCGCGCTCGTCGGTCAGGTCGAGTTCGGCGTGGCTGCGGGTGATCAGCAAGCCGTGGCCGTCGGCCTGCAGGCGGCGCAAGATGGCGCTGCCCACCAGGCCACGGTGACCGGCGATGTAGATGCGCGAGTCGGTCTGCATGCCGCTCACTCGTGGTGGTCGTAGGCCTGGAAGCCCGCCAACTTCACCAGGCTGTCGCGCTTGGCGGCGTTGTAGTCCGACTCCACCATCTCGCGCACCAGTTCGGAGAACGGCGTGGTCGGCTCCCAGCCCAGCTTGGCCTTGGCCTTGCTCGGGTCGCCCAGCAGGGTTTCCACTTCGGTGGGGCGGAAGTAGCGCGGGTCGACCTTGACCACCACGTCGCCGGGCTTGCACTTGGCCAGCTTCTCACCTTTGACGGTGTCGACCTTCGTCACCACGCCGACCTCGTCCACACCCTGGCCCTGGAAGGTGATCGTGATGCCGAGCTCCAGCCCGGCGCACTCGACAAACTGGCGCACGCTGTACTGCACGCCGGTGGCGATGACGAAGTCCTCAGCCACTTCCTGCTGCAGCATCAGCCACTGCATCTGCACATAGTCGCGGGCATGGCCCCAGTCGCGCAGCGCGCTCATGTTGCCCAGGTGCAGCGTGTCCTGCAGGCCGAGCGCGATGCGTGCCACGGCGCGGGTGATCTTGCGCGTGACGAAGGTCTCGCCGCGCACCGGGCTTTCGTGGTTGAAAAGGATGCCGTTGCAGGCATACAGGCCGTAGGCCTCACGGTAGTTCACCGTGATCCAGTAGGCGTACATCTTGGCCACCGCGTAGGGGCTGCGCGGGTAGAAGGGCGTGGTCTCCTTCTGTGGCGTCTCCTGCACCAGGCCGTACAACTCGCTGGTGGACGCCTGGTAGAAGCGCGTCTTTTTCTCCAGCCCCAGGATGCGGATGGCTTCGAGCAGGCGCAGCGTGCCTATGCCGTCGGCGTTGGCGGTGTACTCGGGCGTCTCGAAGCTGACGGCCACATGGCTCATCGCGGCCAGGTTGTAGATCTCGTCGGGCTGCACCTGCTGGACGATGCGGATCAGGTTGGTGCTGTCGGTCAGGTCGCCGTAGTGCAGCTTGAAGCGCTGGTTGTCGACATGCGGGTCCTGGTAGAGGTGGTCCACCCGGTCGGTGTTGAACAGGCTGGCGCGGCGCTTGATGCCGTGCACCTCGTAGCCCTTGTTCAAGAGCAGTTCGGCCAGGTAGGCGCCGTCTTGGCCGGTGACGCCGGTGATCAGTGCAGTCTTCATGGGCAGGGCGGGGTTCGATTCGTAGGCTCAAAGCATAACCGGCGGGTGTGCACGGCCCCGGGGCGGGACCGGGCAGCCGACCGCGCAGGGGGCCTTGTGGCGAGTTTGCCGCGAGTGTGTGACGCCCGCGCGGCGCGCCTCAGAGGCGCCAGACCCGGTAGCCCGCGGCCTTCAACGCGTCGGCGTCGAAGCAGGCCTTCACGTCGATGAAGGCGCCGCCCTTGACCAGCTTCTTGCCCAGGTCTTCCACCGTCAGCGCGGCGTATTCCTGGTGCGCCACCGCGGCCACGATGGCGTCGGCGCGCGGCAGGTCGCCCAGCGTCAGCAGGCGCACGCCGTACTCGTGCATCGCCTCGTCGACATCGGCCTGGGCGTCGGTGACGAACACCTCGACGCCGTAGCTCTTCAACTCGTTGATGATGTCGATGACCTTGCTGTTGCGCAGGTCACCGCAGTTTTCCTTGAAGGTCAGGCCCAGCACGTTGACCTTGGCGCCCTTGATGTAGCTGCCCGCGGCGATCATGTGCTTGATGGTCTGCTCGGCGATGAACTTGCCCATGCCGTCGTTGATGCGCCGCCCGGCCAGGATCACCTGCGGGTGGTAGCCCAGCATGTCGGCCTTGTGCGTCAGGTAATAGGGGTCGACGCCTATGCAGTGCCCGCCCACCAGGCCGGGTTTGAACTTCAGGAAGTTCCACTTGGTGCCGGCGGCCTCCAGCACCTCGCTGGTGTCTATGCCCATCTTGTCGAAGATGATGGCCAACTCGTTCATCAGCGCGATGTTCAGGTCGCGCTGGGTGTTCTCGATCACCTTGGCGGCCTCGGCGGCCTTGATGCTGCTGGCGCGGTGCACGCCGGGGATCACGATGCGCTCGTAGAGCTTGGCCACCCGCTCCAGGGTTTGCGGCGTGTCGCCCGAGACGATCTTGAGGATCTTGGTGAGCGTGTGCTCCTTGTCGCCGGGGTTGATGCGCTCGGGGCTGTAGCCGACGAAGAAGTCCTGCTTCCAGGTCAGGCCCGATTCGCGCTCGAGCACCGGGATGCACACGTCCTCGGTGGCGCCGGGGTAGACGGTGGACTCGTAGACCACGGTCGCGCCCTTCTTCAGGTGGCGGCCGGCGCTGGTGGACGCGCCTATCAGCGGCCTGAAATCGGGGATATGGGCCTGGTCCACCGGCGTGGGCACGGCCACGATGATGATGTCGGCCTCGGCCAGCGCGGCCGGGTTGCTGGTGTACTCGGCGAAGGTGGCCAGCGCCATGTCGGCGTCGCTCAACTCGCGTGACGGGTCGGTGCCGGCCAGGCAGGCCGCCACCTTGTGCTCGGCGATGTCGAATCCGATGGTGCGGCCATGCTTGCCGAATTCCACCACCAGGGGCAGGCCCACGTAACCCAGGCCGATGACGGCAGTCACTGTTGTCAAGCTGGCTTCTCCATGTTCAGGATGCCCGATGCGATCGGGCAGGCGTCGCGCGGCAACCGGCAACCGGCCGCCGCCCGGTGTTCAAGCCGCATTGTCCAATGCCGCGGCGTGCGAATCTTGCGCAAGCCGGGCCGGGGCCCGCATAGTCAGCGGTCAGAATTGGCGGCGCGGGCCGACGCGATGCTGATCGGCGCGCCGACCAGGCGCCGGGCGGCACAAGGTCGAGGCCTTGAATCGAGGATGTCGTGACTGTGAATTCCCCTAGCGTTGACCCCGCGGTCTGGTTGTCGGCTGTCGAGGCACTGGCCCGGCAGGCCGGTGATTTTGTGATGGCCATCTACGCCACCGACTTCGCGGTGCAGGGCAAGGCCGATGCGTCGCCGGTGACCGAGGCCGACCAGGGCGCCGAAGCGCTGATCCTGGCCGGGCTGCGCGCGCTGACACCCGACCTGCCCATCGTGGCCGAGGAGGCGGTGGCCGCGGGCGATGCGCCGCAACTGATGGCCGGCCAGCGCTTCTGGCTGGTCGATCCGCTGGACGGCACGCGCGAGTTCGTGGCCCGCAACGGTGAGTTCACCGTCAACATCGCGCTGATAGACCAGGGCGTGCCGGTGCTGGGCGTGGTGCTGGCGCCGGCGGTGGGCGGGCCGGGCGGCTGCCTCTATTCGGGTGTCGTCGGCCAGGGCGCCTGGCTGGAGGACGCCGCCGGCCGCCGCGCGATCGGCTGCCGCCCGGTGCCGGACGCCGGCCTGACGGTGCTGGCCAGCCGGTCACATGGCGACGAGGCGGCGCTGGATGTGTTTTTGGCGCGCTATCTGGCGGGGCGCCGGGTGGCGGCCCTGGGCAATGCCGGATCGTCGCTCAAGCTGTGCCTGCTGGCGGCCGGCCAGGCCGACCTCTACCCGCGGCTGGGCCGCACGATGGAGTGGGACATTGCCGCCGGCCATGCCGTGCTGGCCGCCGCCGGCGGCAGCGTCCGCCGGGCCGACGACGGCGCCGCGCTGGTCTACGGCAAGCCCGGCTTCGAAAACCCGCATTTCGTGGCCGCGGGGCTGGGCTGAGCCCAGGCGCTCAGAACGCCTTCTCGCGCAACACCTGCAGCAGGTATTGCCCGTAGCCGTTCTTCAGCATGGGCTGGGCCAGTTTTTCCAACTGGTCTGCGCTGATCCAGCCGCTGCGGAAGGCGATTTCTTCCGGGCAGGCCACCTTCAGGCCCTGGCGCTTTTCCAGCGTGGCGATGAACTGGCCGGCTTCCATCAGGCTGTCATGGGTGCCGGTGTCCAGCCAAGCATAGCCGCGGCCCATGATCTCGACGTCGAGCTGGCCGCGCGCCAGGTAGGTGGCGTTGACGGTGGTGATCTCCAACTCACCGCGCGCACTGGGCGCGATGTCGGCGGCGATGTCGCAGACCTGCTTGTCGTAGAAGTACAGGCCGGTGACGGCGTAGTTGCTCTTGGGCGAGCTGGGCTTTTCCTCGATGCTCAGCGCGCGCTTGTCGGCATCGAACTCGACCACGCCGTAGCGCTCGGGGTCGGTCACGTGGTAGGCAAACACGGTGGCGCCCACGCCATGGTCGTCGGCGCGTTGCAGGCGTGCCTGGAAGTCGTGGCCGTAGAAGATGTTGTCGCCCAGCACCAGCGCGCTGGGGTGGTTGTCGACGAAGCTTCGGCCCAGGATGAAAGCCTGCGCCAGGCCGTCGGGGCTGGGCTGCACGCAGTACTGCAGGTTCAGGCCCCAGCGGCTGCCGTCACCCAGCAAAGCCTCGAAGCGCGGCGTGTCCTGCGGCGTGCTGATGACCAGGATGTCGCGTATGCCGGCCAGCATCAGCGTGGCCAGCGGGTAATAGACCATCGGCTTGTCGTAGACCGGCAGCAACTGCTTGCTGATCGCCAGCGTGGCCGGGTGCAGCCGGGTGCCTGAGCCCCCGGCCAGGATGATGCCTTTGCGTTGCATGGTGTTCCCCCTTCAACCGTACTGTTTGTCGACCCAGGCGCGGTAGGCGCCGCTCTGCACGTCGGCCACCCAGTCGGCATGGTCGAGGTACCACTGCACGGTCTTGCGGATGCCGGTCTCGAAGGTCTCGGCCGGGCGCCAGCCCAGTTCGGCTTCTATCTTGCGCGCGTCTATGGCGTAGCGTCGGTCGTGGCCCGGGCGGTCGGTCACATGGGTGATCAGCCGGGTGTAGGGGCCGGCCGCGCTGGGGCGCAACTCATCGAGCAGGGCGCAGACGGTATGCACGATCTCGACGTTGGCTTTTTCGTTCCAGCCGCCGACGTTGTAGGTCTCGCCGAGACGTCCGCCGGCCAGCACCGCGCGGATCGCGCTGCAGTGGTCGCCCACAAACAGCCAGTCGCGCACCTGCTGGCCGTCGCCATAGATCGGCAAGGGCTTGCCCGCCAGCGCGTTGACGATCATCAGCGGGATCAGCTTCTCGGGGAAGTGATAAGGCCCGTAGTTGTTGCTGCAGTTGGTGGTGACCACCGGCAGGCCGTAGGTGTGGTGCCAGGCCCGCACCAGGTGGTCGCTGGCGGCCTTGCTGGCGCTGTAAGGGCTGTTTGGCGCGTAGGCGTGGGTTTCGGTGAAGGCCGGCGCGTCGGGCGCCAGGCTGCCGTAGACCTCGTCGGTGCTGACATGGTGGAAGCGGAAGCCCGCCTTGGCTTCCGGCCCCAGACCGCCCCACCAGGCGCGGGTGGCTTCGAGCAGCGTGAACGTGCCCTGCACATTGGTGCGCATGAACTCGCCCGGGCCGTGGATGCTGCGGTCGACATGGCTCTCGGCGGCGAAGTGCAGGATGGCCCGCGGTTGGTGCGTGGCCAGCAGGCTGTCGACCAGCGCGCGGTCGCCGATGTCGCCCTTGACGAACAGATGCCGCCCGTCGCCGGCCAGCGAAGCCAGGTTGGCCAGGTTGCCGGCGTAGGTCAGCGCGTCGAGGTTGACGATGGGCTCGTCGCTGGTCTTGAACCAGTCGAGCACGAAGTTGCTGCCGATGAAGCCGGCGCCGCCGGTGACGAGGAGGGTCATATCGTTGTTTTGAGCCGTTGGTTACGATCCGCTGAGCCTGTGCAGGCGCTTCGGGGGTGGGTCATGATCGTCCATAGGTGTCTTCAAAGCGCACGATATCGTCTTCGCCGAGGTAGCTGCCGGACTGCACCTCGATGATCTCGAGCGGCACCTTGCCGGGGTTGGCCAGGCGGTGGGTCTGACCCAGCGGGATGTAGGTGCTCTGGTTCTCGGCCAGCAGGATCACCTTGTCGCCGTTGGTCACCTCGGCCGTGCCGCTGACCACGATCCAGTGCTCGGCGCGGTGGTGGTGCATCTGCAGGCTCAGGGACGCGCCGGGCTTGACCATGATGCGCTTGACCTGGTGCCGCGGCCCGTTGTCTATGCTGTCGTACCAGCCCCAGGGCCGGTGCACCTTGCGGTGCAGGGTGTGTTCGTTGCGCTGCGAGGCACCGAGCTGGTTGACGATCAGCTTGACGTCCTGGCTGCGCTCGCGGCTGGCTACCAGCACCGCGTCGGGCGTTTCGATCACCACCACATTGTCCAGTCCCACCGTGCTGACCAGCCGGCTGGTGGCATGCACCAGGGTGTTGGTCGAATCCTTGACGATGGCGTCGCCCACGCTGGCGTTGCCGTTTGCGTCCTTGGGCGCCACCTGCCAGACGGCCTCCCAGGCGCCGAGGTCGTTCCAGCCGGCGTCCAGCGCCACCATCCGGATGTCGAACTCGCTGCCCGGGCATTTCTCCATCACCGCGTAGTCGACCGACTCGCTGGGCACGGCGGCGAATTCGGCCTTGCCGGGGCGCACGAACTTGGCGTCGGTGCTGCGCTGGGCCCAGGCGGCGCGGGTGGCCTGGGCGATATCGGGCCGGAAGCGGTCCAGCGCCGCCATCCAGACCGAGGCCTTGAGCACGAACATGCCCGCGTTCCAGAAATAACCGCCCTCGGCGATATAGCGCTGCGCCGTGGCCAGGTCGGGCTTCTCGACGAACTGCGCCACGCGCGGCGCTTCGGCGTTTTCATCGCTGGCAAACACCTGGATGTAGCCGTAGCCGGTCTCGGGCTGGTCGGGTGTGATGCCGAGGATGGCGATGGCGCCGTCGGCGGCCACCCGTACCGCGCGCCGCAGCGCGGCGGTGAAGGCGGCTTCGTCGGTGACGGTCTGGTCCGATGAGTTGACCACCAGCACCGGGTCGGCGCCGTCTTCCAACGCGGCCAGCGCGGCCAGCGTGACGGCTGGCGCGGTGTTGCGCCCCACCGGCTCGAGCAGCGCGGCGATGGGCTCGATATTGAGTGCCAGCAGCTGGTCCAGCACCAGGAAGCGGTGCTCCTCGTTGCCGACCACCATCGGCGCGGCCACCGCGATGCCGTTGGTGGCCAGGCCTTGCAGCCGCGACACCGCCTGCTGGAACAGGCTGAGCTGGTTGGTCGGGTCGCCCGACAGCACCAGGAACTGCTTGGGGTAGCCAGCCCGCGACAGCGGCCACAGCCGGGTGCCCGAGCCACCGGCCATGATGACGGGCTGGACGAGAATGCTCATGCTTGGAATCCGTTAGGGTTTTGGGTTTGCCAGCGCCAGCTGTCGGCGCACATGCGGTTCAGGTCGTGCCGGGCCTGCCAGCCCAGCAATTGACGGGCCAGCGCCGGGTCGGCGTAGCAGGCGGCCACGTCGCCGGGCCGGCGACCCACCACCTGGTAGGGTATCTCATGGCCGCTGGCCTGGGCGTAGGCCGCCACCAGGTCGAGCACGCTGTAACCCAGTCCGGTGCCCAGGTTGACGGTGATCGAGCCGGGTTGGTCGAGCAGCCGGCGCAGCGCGGCCACATGGCCCTCGGCCAGGTCGACCACATGGATGTAGTCGCGCACGCCGGTGCCGTCGGGCGTGGGGTAGTCGTCGCCGTAGACGCTGAGGCGCTCGCGCCGGCCCACGGCCACCTGCGCCACATAGGGCATCAGGTTGTTCGGCGTGCCGCGCGGGTCTTCGCCGATCAACCCGGATTCATGCGCGCCCACCGGGTTGAAGTAGCGCAGGCAGGCGGTCTGCCACAGCGGGTCGGCGGCGCCCAGGTCGCGCAGCACCGTCTCGCCGATCAGCTTGGTCTGGCCGTAGGGGTTGGTGGCCGACAGCGGCGAGTCCTCGGTGATCGGCAACTGTTGCGGATCGCCGTAGACCGTCGCGCTGCTGGAAAACACGAAACGCCTGCAGCCCCGCGCCAGCATGGCCTGGCAGGTGGTGATCAGCCCGCCCAGGTTGTTGGCGTAATAGGCCAGCGGCTGGGTGGCCGATTCGCCCACCGCCTTGAAGGCGGCGAAGTGCACCACTGCGGCGATGGCGTGGCGCCCGAACACCGCATTCATCGCCTGCGCATCGCAGACATTGGCACGCTCGAACACCGGCTTGCGGCCTGACAGTTGCTGCAACCGGTTCAGCACCCCGGGTGAACTGTTGGAGAAATCGTCGACCCCGACGACCTCGAAGCCGGCGGCCTGCAGCGCCAGCCAGGTGTGCGACCCGATGTAGCCGGTGGCGCCGGTCAGCAGGATGGTGGGCTGGCTCATCGCAGCGTGATCTGGCCGAAGCAGCCCAGGATGGCCGCACCCAGATTGGTCGACAGCGTGGTGTCGGTGCGGCGCCGGTCCTGGCTGAGGTTGCAGCCCACCAGCGTGTTGCGGCTGGGGGTCCAGCGGGCGCCCAGGGTGAAGGTCAAGGTGTTGTCGCTGCCGCTCTGGGTGGCCAGCGTTCCCTGGGGCACCAGGTAGCGGTTGGTCAGCGTGCGGTGTGCCTGGTCGATCGAGGCGTTGAGTGCGACCTTGGCGCTGATGTCCTGGTCGGCGTTCAGGTGCAGCGTGGTGGTGGTGCGGTTGTAGTCGACCACGCCTGTGCCGACGATCGCGCCGAAGTTGGCCACCGAACCATATTGGCCAAAATCGCGCCGCATTTCGGTGCGGAGTCTCAGTTTGCCGGTCGGCCGCCAGTTCCACGCCAGGTAGCCGGTCGGCGCCTTGGAGTCGCGCAGCGGGTCGTGCTGGTAGTGGGTTCGGGTGGCACTGATTCGCCCCGACACGTCGCTGACCTGGCTGGGTTCCCAGGTGGCGGTGAAGTCCAGGTCGTTGCGGGTGAAGCGGTCAACCCCATGCTGGCCTCCGATCAGCAGCCCATTGGGGTAATCGCCGCGGGTCTGGCGCAGCGCGCTGCCCAAGGTCAACAGGCCGCTGGGCCGGTAGTTGACGCCCAGCGAGGAGACCTGCTGCTGGTAGTTGTTGTGCTGGTAGTCGGCGGCGGAGTAGCGGATCTCGTTGTAGCCGAACTTGGCTTCAACGTTCAGCTTGGTGACCAGGCCCATGCGCCCTATGGCTTCGATGTTGCGGCTGTTGGCGATGTTCTGGCGGGTTGCGACCACGCCGCCGGTGTTGACCGTGTCGTACCTGGCCTGGCTCTGGTTGGCGCCGAAGCTCAGCGTGCCCTGGAAGCGCTCGATCGTGGACCAGTCCAACGCCAGGTTCAGCGCGTAGATGGGCGTGTTGAGCTTGCTGTTTTCGCGGTAGACGCTCTGGCCCGCGTTGATGCTGCCGTAGGCGCGCTGGCGGCCGAATGCCTGGTCTATGCCGCCGATCAGCGCGGTGGTGGAGATCAGGTCCGACTTGTTGGTGCCTGGCGGCAGCGTCTGCTCCTGGCCGCCGGGCGACGAGCCGACCCGGTACAGGTTGGATTCGTAGCTGAAGGTCTGCGCCGCGCCGATGTACCAGGGGTTGGGCTCGTCGGCCTGGGCTGCGCCGCAGGCCAGCAGCGCCGCCAGCGCCGTCAGCGCTTGGGCCGACAGAACAGGGCCGCGGCCAGTCAGGTGAGGGGTCATGGTGAGTGCTCCGGAGGATGTCGATGTGGCTTGCCGGGTGCGCGCCTGGCCTGCCGCGCGGGTCAGTAGGCGCTGCTGTCGTAGAACGCCGTCTTGAGGGTGCGCAGGATGATCACCAGGTCCAGCGCCAGTGACCAGTTGCGCAGGTATTCCAGGTCGTATTCGACCCGGGCCTGCATTTTCTCGATGGTGTCGGTCTCGCCGCGGTGGCCGTTGACCTGGGCCCAGCCGGTGATGCCGGGCTTGACCTTGTGGCGCACCATGTAGGCCTTGATCAGCTGGCGGTACATCTCGTTGTGCGCCACCGCGTGCGGCCTGGGGCCGACGATGCTCATGCTGCCACGCAGCACGTTGATGAACTGCGGTAACTCGTCGAGCGAGGTCCGGCGTATGAAGGCGCCGAAGCGGGTGATGCGCGCATCGCCCTTGGTGGCCTGCTTGACGACGGCGCCGTCATCGAGCGTCGTCATCGAGCGGAACTTGTAGACCATGATCTCGTCGCCATCCAGGCCGTTGCGCTTTTGCCTGAAGATGACCGGGCCGGGCGAACTGAGCTTGACGCCTATGGCCACCGCCAGCATCACCGGCGCGATCAGCAGCAGGATCAGGCTGGACAGCACGATGTCGCTGATCCGCTTGATCAAGCGGTTGGTGCCTGTGAACGGCGTCTCGCAGATGCCCACCACTGGCACACCGTTGAAGTCGAGCAACCGGCCCTGGATGATGCTGATGCCGAACACATCGGGCACGAAGTAGATCGATGCGGTGGTGCCCTGCAGGTTTTCCAGCAACTCGATGATGCGCGGCTGCGAGCCCAGCGGCAAGGTGATGAACACCTCCTTGACGCCGTGCTGACGGATGTAGGGCGCGGCGCCCTGCAGGTCGCCCAACCGCAGCGCGGCGCTCTCGGCGGGCACGCGCTGGTCAGTGCGGTCGTCGAAGTAGCCGACGAAGTCTATGCCTTGAACCGGGCTGATGCTCAGCGCCTTGGCCACCTTCACGCCCAGCGACCCTGCCCCTATCACCACTGCCGTGCGTCGGTTGCGGCTGTTGGCGGACAGGCGGCGCAGCGTGACGTAGCCCACCCGCACCGCCAGCAGTTGCAGCACCGGCGTGGCCGTCACCCAGAAGGTCAGGACGTCACGGTCGAACAGGTCCAGGCTGCGCGTGCCGTAGCCAAAGCCGGCCAGAATCGACACCAGGGTGAGCCAGGATCCGAGGATGCCCACGGCGGCCGAGCTCAGGCGGTCGCGGAAGCGGTTGATGCCGGGCCAGGTCAGCGCCACCACCAGGAAGCACAGCGTCAGGTCGGCGCGGCCTATCGTCTCGTCATTCCAGTGCATCGCCAGCACATACACCAGCACGGTGATGGCCGGCTCGAGCAGTGTGGCGATCAGGGCCGTGACGGACTGTGGCGCGGTGTTGAAATTTCGATGGGTTCTTGTTTCGAACATCAAGAATCAGGGTGGTCTTGCACCGGTCAACCGGGGGGAAGGCCCGCGGCCGTGACCGCTGGATTCAGCGGTGGCGAGTCCGGGGACTGAACCCCTCTTGGAGCAGGGGGTCACCGTCCCCCGCGGTCATTCTCGTTCAATTTCCAGCCGCTTCCGGGGCGCTTCCGGGCTGCTGGCGTGGCCTCCTGCCTACAATCCGCCCAATGTTGCACAACCTGAACGCGCTGCTGGCCCCCGCCCTGATGGACCGACTGGTGTTGGTGGTCAACCATGTGCTGTCGTCCGAGCCGCAGGCGGTCGAGCGACTGCTGCCGCACCGCGGGCGGGTGTTGCGCCTGGACCTGCTGCAATTACCGAGCTTGCTGCCGGCACCGCCGCCGCTGGCGTTTCGCGTCACCCCGGCCGGGCTGGTGGAATGGTTTAGCGAACTGGCGGATGCCGATCTGCGGGTCAGGCTGGACGCGCCCAACCCGGCGGCGCTGGCCTGGCGGCTGATGGCCGGCGAGATGCCGCCGGTGGTGATCGAGGGCGACGCGCAGCTTGCCGGCGACGTCGACTGGCTGCTGAAGAACCTGCGCTGGGATGTCACCGACGACCTGGACCGGCTGTTCGGGCCCGCGGTGGCACAGCAGGTGCATCAACTGGGGTCGGCCCTGGCACGCGCGCTGCGGGCGGCGCTGCAAGCGGTCTCGTCGGTGGTCGGACGACCCCGCGCCGACTGAAGCGCCGGCTTCGATGGGTCAATTCCTTCGGCTGGTCTACATCGGCCTGACCGTCCTGCGCTTCGGCCTGGACGAGGTGGCGATGTCGGGTTTCCGGCAGGGCTGGGTGCGGGTCATGGTGCGCGTGGCCACGGTTGGCCGGCGCGCGCGCCTGGACGCGCCGCGCGGCGCCCGCCTGCGCATGGCGCTGGAAAAACTCGGCCCCATCTTCGTCAAGTTCGGCCAGGTGCTGAGCACCCGGCGCGACCTGCTGCCGCTGGACGTGGCCGACGAACTGGCGCGCCTGCAGGACCAGGTGCCGCCGTTCCCCGGTGTGCTGGCGGTGGCGATGGTGGAGAAAGCCTTTGGCCGGCGCGTCGACGAGATCTTTGCCGAGTTCGACACCGTGCCGGTGGCCAGTGCGTCGATCGCGCAAGTCCATTTCGCCACCCTCAAGAGCGGCCGCGAGGTGGCGGTCAAGGTCTTGCGCCCGGACATGCTCGACGTGATCGAGCATGACCTGAACCTGCTGCACAAGCTGGCCCGGGTGATGGAATGGGCATGGGCCGACGGCAAGCGGCTCAAGCCGCGCGAGGTGGTGGCCGAATTTGATGTCTACCTGCACGACGAGCTCGATCTGGTGCGCGAGGCGGCCAACGCCGCGCAGCTGCGGCGCAACATGCAGGGCCTGAACCTGGTACTGGTGCCCGAAATGGTTTGGGATTACTGTAGCGCCAGCGTGCTGGTGATGGAGCGCATGCACGGCGTGCCCATCAGCCAGACCCAGCGCCTGCGCGATGCCGGGGTCGACATCCCCAAGCTGGCGCGCGACGGCGTGACGATCTTCTTCACCCAGGTCTTCCGTGACGGCTTCTTCCACGCCGACATGCACCCGGGCAATATCCAGGTCAGCCTGGCGCCGGCCACGTTCGGACGCTACATCGCGCTCGATTTCGGTATCGTCGGCACCCTGACCGACTGGGACAAGGAATACCTGGCGCAGAACTTCCTGGCCTTCTTCCGGCGCGACTACAAGCGCGTGGCCGAGTTGCATGTGGAGTCGGGCTGGGTGCCGCCCGACACCCGCGTCGATGCGCTGGAAGGCGCTATCCGGGCCTGCTGCGAGCCGCATTTCGACCGCCCGCTCAAGGACATCTCGCTCGGCCAGGTGTTGATGCGGCTGTTCCAGACCTCGCGCCGTTTCAACGTCGAGATCCAGCCGCAACTCGTGCTGCTGCAGAAGACGCTGCTCAACATCGAGGGCCTGGGCCGCCAACTCGACCCGGAACTCGACTTGTGGGCCACCGCCAAGCCCTTCCTCGAATCGTGGATGCACCGGCAGGTGGGCTGGACCGGCCTGGTCGAGCGTTTCAAGAACGAAGCCCCGCGCTACGCCCAGCTGCTGCCCGAACTGCCGCGGCTGGTGCACCAGGCGCTGCTGCGCGGGCGCCAGTCCGACCCCGCCACGCTGGCGCTGCTGGTCGAGCAGCGCCGCACCAACCGGCTGCTGCAGGCGCTGCTGTACGCGGCGGTCGGCTTCGTTGCCGGCGTGCTGGCCACGCAGATCCTGCTGCGCTGGACGGGGCATTGACCTCCGTGCCCTGAGCCCGTCGGGCGGGCGTGGGTCTTGCGTGCGTGGGTGCCGAGGCGGTCCCGTCCCGCGTCGATAATCGCGCCGGCCGCGTTGGGGCGGCCACCCTTTCCGTCACCACGCCGCCGCGGAGCGTCTTGCCATCATGCTGCTGACCCTGGTCATCTTCTACCTGCTGATCACCATCGCCATCGGCCTGTGGGCCGCCAGGCGCGTCAAGAACACGGCCGATTTCGCCATCGCCGGCCGCCACCTGCCGCTGGTGATGATCGTCACCACCACCTTCGCCACCTGGTTCGGCTCCGAGACGGTGCTGGGCATTCCGGCCAAGTTCGTCCAGGGCGGTCTGAACGGCGTGGTCGAGGACCCGTTCGGCGCCGGCACCTGCCTGATCCTGGTCGGGTTGTTCTTCGCCAGCAAGCTCTACAAGATGACGCTGCTGACGATCAGCGACTACTACCGCGAGCGCTACGGCCGGGCGGTCGAGGTGGTGTGCTCGCTGATCATCATCCTGAGCTACCTGGGCTGGGTCTCGGCCCAGGTCACCGCGCTCGGGCTGGTGTTCAACCTGCTGTCGGACGGCGCAATTTCGGTCCCTTTGGGCATGGTGCTGGGCACCGCGTCCATCCTGGCCTACACCTTGTTCGGCGGCATGTGGTCGGTGGCGGTCACCGACTTCATCCAGATGATCATCCTGGTGGTCGGGCTGGCCGTCATCGCGGTGTTTGCCGGTCAGTTGGCCGGCGGCGCCGACAAGGTGCTGGCGCTGGCCACCAGCAAGCAGTTGTTCAAGTTCCTGCCCGAGCCCGGTTTCAAGGAGATCGCCTTCTTCATCGCCGCGGCGATGACGATGATGCTGGGCTCGATCCCGCAGCAGGATGTGTTCCAGCGCGTGATGTCGGCCAGGAATGTCGGCGCGGCCACCCGGGGGCCGGTGATCGGCGGCGTCTGCTACATCCTGTTCGCCTTCGTGCCGATGTTCCTGGTGGTCAGTGCGCTGATCATCATGCCCGAGACCGCCACCGCGCTGATCAAGGACGACCCGCAGCGGGTGATCCCGACGCTGGTGATGACCAGGATGCCGTTCGCGATGCAGGTGATCTTCTTCGGCGCGCTGCTATCGGCGCTCAAGAGCACCGCCTCGGCCACGCTGCTGGCGCCGTCGGTGACCTTTGTCGAGAACATCTGGCGCCAGTTCTATCCGCGCGTCAGCGACCGCCAGGAGTTGATGACGATGCGCATCGCGGTGCTGGTGTTCTCGGTCTGCGTCTGCACTTATGCCATCGCCTCGCAGGGCACGCCGATCTACGACATGGTTTCGGGCGCCTACCAGGTCACGCTGGTCGGCGCCTTCGTGCCGCTGGTGGCCGGGCTGTACTGGCCGCGCGCCACCACCCAGGGCGCGGTCTATTCCATCGTGCTGGGCGTGCTGGCCTGGCTGCTGCTGCTGGTCACGCCGGCTGGCGAGGCCTTTCCGGCCCAGTTGGGCGGTTTCGGCATGGCCGTGCTGGGCATGGTGATGGGGTCGCTGGGGCCGCAGTCGCTGCGCAACCGCCAGGGTTCGCACCACCGGGTGGCAGGCCTGCGGGCCTGAGCGCCAGGCCGCGGCACTATAATTTTGGGTTTTGCGTCAAGGGTTTAGCCATGCCGATCTACGCTTATCGCTGCTCAGCCTGCGGCCACGCGAAAGACGTGTTGCAGAAGATGTCCGATCCGGTGTTGCACACCTGTCCGGTCTGCGCCGCTGAGTCTTTCACCAAGCAAGTCACCGCTGCCGGTTTCCAGCTCAAGGGCTCGGGCTGGTACGCCACCGATTTCAAGGGCTCGGGCGCCGCGCCAGCGTCGGCCTCGTCCAAAGACAGCAAGGACGGCGGGGGCAAATCGGCCGGCAGCGACCAGGCTGCTGCCGCGCCGGCGTCCGACCAGCCGGCGGCGTCGACCCCGGCGCCCGCGGCCGCGTCGTCTGGCGCTGCCGCGGCGGGAAAAAGCAGCGCCGCCTCCGCCGCGCCCGCCCCTTGAGCACGCCCGCCATGTCGGCCGCCCGTCCCGTCTCGCTCAGGCGTAGCGCGTGAGAAAGTACATCATCGCCGGCCTGCTGGTCTGGCTGCCGCTGGCCATCACGATCTGGGTGCTGCTGTGGCTGCTCGGGCTGATGGACGGCATGTTTTCGTGGCTGCTGACGATCAGCCAGGCGGTGCTGCCGCCGGCTGCCGATGTCTCGATCGAGGCCTTGCGCCATATCCCCGGCCTGAGCGTGCTGGTGATGGTGGCGATGATGCTGATCACCGGCGTCTTCGTGACCAACATCTTCGGCCAGTGGTGGGTGCGGCAATGGGACCGTGCGATGTCGCGCATCCCCATCGTCAACGCGATCTACAGCTCGGTCAAGCAGGTCTCGGACACGCTGTTTTCCAGCAGCGGAAACGCCTTCCGCGAGGCGGTGCTGGTGCAGTACCCGCATGCCGGATCGTGGACCATCGCCTTCGTCACCGGCAAGCCGGGCGGCGAGGTGCAGTCCCACCTGGTGGGCGAGCATGTCAGCCTGTATGTGCCGACCACGCCCAACCCGACTTCAGGCTTCTTCCTGATCATGCCGCGTGCCAATGTGCGGCCGCTGCAGATGAGCGTGGACCAGGCGCTCAAGTACATCATCTCGATGGGCGTGGTGGTGCCACCGCCGCCCGCGCCGCCCGCGCCGCGGCCCACGGCGCCGGCGCGAAATTGACCGGGCCGGGCGCGCGGCTCAGCGCCTGGTCCTGAGGGCTGGCGCCACAGCCCCGATTCACGCCATCCCAGCCTCAACACCCGGGCGCCGCCGTCTGAAGGGCGTGCCCCCTGCAAACCAGCATTGGAGTTTTTTGTCATGAGAACCACTTATTGCGGCCTGGTCAGCGAAGCGCTGATGGGCCAGACCGTCACCCTGATGGGCTGGGCGCACCGCCGGCGCGACCACGGCGGCGTGATCTTCATCGATTTGCGCGACCGCGAAGGCCTGGTGCAGATCGTCTGTGACCCCGACCGCGCCGAGATGTTCGCCGTCGCCGAGGGCGTGCGCAACGAGTTCTGCCTGAAGGTGGTGGGCCGGGTTCGCGCCCGCCCGCCGGGCACCGAGAACGCCAATCTGGTCAGCGGCAAGATCGAGTTGCTGGCGCTCGAGGTCGATGTGCTCAACCCCAGCGTGACGCCGGTGTTCCAACTCGATGACGAGAACCTGTCCGAGACCACCCGGCTGACCAACCGCGTGCTGGATCTGCGCCGCCCGACGATGCAGAAGAACCTGCGGCTGCGCTACCGGGTGGCGATCGAGGTGCGCAAGTTCCTCGACGAGCAGGGCTTCATCGATATCGAGACGCCGATGCTGACCAAGAGCACGCCCGAGGGTGCGCGCGACTACCTGGTGCCGTCTCGGGTTCACGACGGCGCGTTCTTCGCGCTGCCGCAGAGCCCGCAGCTGTTCAAGCAATTGCTGATGGTGGCCGGCTTCGACCGCTACTACCAGATCGTCAAGTGCTTCCGCGACGAGGACTTGCGCGCCGACCGCCAGCCCGAGTTCACCCAGATCGATATCGAGACCTCGTTCCTGGGCGAGGAAGAGATCCGCGCCATCACCGAGGCGATGATCCGCACCGTGTTCCGCAAGACGCTGGGCGTCGAACTGCCGGTCTATGTCGAGATGACTTACGCCGAGGCGATGCACCGCTATGGCTCGGACAAGCCGGACCTGCGTGTCAAGCTCGAGTTCACCGAGCTGACCGAGGTGATGCGCGACGTCGACTTCAAGGTCTTCTCGGGCCCGGCCAACGCCAAGGGCGGCCGTGTGGCGGCCTTGCGCATTCCTGGCGGTGCCGAGATGAGCCGCGGCGAGATCGATGCCTACACCGAGTTCGTCAAGATCTACGGCGCGCGCGGCCTGGCCTGGATCAAGGTCAACGACGCCGGCAAGGGCCGCGATGGTCTGCAGAGTCCGGTGGTCAAGAATCTGCACGACGCCGCGGTGGCCGGGATCATCGCTCGCACGGGTGCGTGCAACGGCGACCTGATCTTCTTTGGCGCCGACCGCGCCAAGGTGGTCAACGACGCACTGGGCGCGCTGCGCGTCAAGATTGGCCACAGCGAGTTCGGCCGCGAGCATGGCCTGTTCAACGACGTCTGGGCGCCGATGTGGGTGGTCGACTTCCCGATGTTCGAGCAAGACGAGGAGGGCGGCCGCTGGAACGCGGTGCACCACCCGTTCACCGCGCCCAAGGACGGCCATGAGGATTTGATGGACACCGACCCCGGCGCCTGTATCGCCAAGGCCTACGACATGGTGCTCAACGGCTGGGAGATAGGCGGCGGCTCGGTGCGTATCCACAAGGCCGATGTGCAGGCCAAGGTGTTCGCCGCGCTCAACATCACGCCCGAGGAGCAGAAGATCAAGTTCGGCTTCCTGCTTGACGCGCTGCAGTATGGCGCGCCGCCGCACGGCGGTCTGGCCTTCGGCCTGGACCGCATCGCCACGCTGATGACCAAGGCCGAGTCGATCCGCGACGTGATCGCCTTCCCCAAGACCCAGCGCGCGCAGTGCCTGCTGACCGGCGCGCCCAGCCTGGTCGACGAGAGCCAGTTGAAGGAACTTCACATCCGGCTGCGCAACCCGGGTGGCGTCACGGCTTGAGCGGATTGCCGTCCACCGCGGGCCTCTGGGCCCGAGGCGGGCGGCAGGATGTGAGCCGGTGGGTGGCGCTCAGCGCCGGCGAGGTATAACATACGTTATAACTTCGCTGGAGATCCTGATGCACGCCCTCAAACTCACCCAGATCGGCAATTCGGTCGGCGTCATCCTGCCCAAGGAGGTGCTGGCGCGGCTGAAGCTGGAGAAGGGCGACACGGTCTACATCACCGACACGCCCGACGGATTGGCATTGACGCCGCTCGACCCCAGCTTTGAAGAGCAGTTGGCGGTGGGTCGCGAGTTCATGCGCGACTACCGTGACACCTTCCGGGCCTTGGCCAAATGAGCTGGCGTTGGGTTGACCGCAAGCTGCTGGAGCTCTTGCATGACGAGAGCCTGTCCATGCACGGTGGCGCCTCGGGCCTGCGCGATGCGGGTTTGCTCGATTCGGCGCTGGCCCGGCCCTTGCATCTGGCAGCCTACGGCGAGCCCGATCTGGCGGATCTGGCGGCCAGCTATGCCTTCGGGCTGGCCCAGAACCATCCCTTCGTCGATGGCAACAAACGTGCGGCATTCCTGTCGGTCGGCCTGTTTCTCGGGCTGAACGGCCATAGGCTGACCGCGTCGCAAGCCGAGGCGACCGTGGCGATGTTCGGGCTGGCGTCGGGCGAGATCGACGAAGCCACGTTTGGCGCCTGGTTGCGTGACCGGGTGGCGCCCCGCCAATGAGCGCAGCGGCTGCGCCCGACGGCACTCACTTGATCGGTTTTCAGAAAGCAGCGAGCATGACCGCCATCGACACCCCCCAGCGCGACCAGGAAGCCGGTTCGCGCGACGCCACCCTCGACACCACCCGGATCGACGACACCCGCATCAAGGCGGTGCGCGCGCTGGTCTCGCCGGCCGTGCTGCTCGAGGAACTGCCCGTCACCGCCGCGATCGAGGCCCTGGTCGAAACCACCCGCGAGGCCATCAGCGCGGTGCTGCAGGGCCGTGACGACCGCCTGGTGGCGGTGGTCGGGCCCTGCTCCATCCACGACCATGACCAGGCCATGCAGTACGCCAACCGGTTGCTGCCGCTGGCGCGTGAACTGTCTGGCGAGTTGATCGTGGTGATGCGGGTCTACTTCGAGAAGCCCCGCACCACGGTGGGCTGGAAGGGCTACATCAACGACCCGCGGCTCGACGGCAGCTTCCACATCAACGAGGGGCTGCGCCGCGCGCGCGAGTTGCTGCTCGAGATCAACGCGCTGGGCCTGCCCGCAGGCACCGAGTTTCTCGACTTGCTCAGCCCGCAGTACCAGAGCGACCTGATCGCCTGGGGCGCGATCGGCGCGCGCACCACCGAGAGTCCCAGCCACCGCCAACTGGCCTCGGGTCTGAGCTGCCCGGTGGGCTTCAAGAACGGCACCGACGGTGGCGTGCAGGTGGCCGCCGACGCGCTGGTCTCGGCGGCCGCGCCGCATGCCTTCATGGGCATGACCAAGACGGGCATGGCGGCGATCTTCGAGACCCGCGGCAACGCCGACGGCCATGTGATCCTGCGCGGTGGCAAGGCGCCCAATTACGACGCAACGCAGGTGGCGTCGGCTTGCGCGGTGCTCGAGCGCGCCGGCTTGCGCGAGCAGGTGATGGTCGACTGCTCGCACGCCAACTCGGCCAAGCAGCACCGGCGCCAGATCGACGTGGCGGCTGATCTGGCCGCTCAACTGGCCGGCGGTGAGCGCCGCATCATGGGCGTGATGGTCGAGAGCCATCTGCACGAGGGCCGGCAGGACTTGCTGCCCGGCGTGGCGCTGCGCCCCGGCGTGTCGATCACCGACGCCTGCATAGGCTGGGACGACACCGAGCCGCTGCTGCGCGGGCTGGCGCAGGCGGTGCGGCAGCGGCGGGCCGGCGCATGACCCCGGCGGACAAGGCGTTCAAGATTCCCGAGAGCGTGCTGGTGGTGATCCACACCCCGGCGCTGGAGGTGCTGCTGATCGAGCGCGCCGACAAGCCCGGCTTCTGGCAGAGCGTGACCGGCAGCAAAGACTGGCCCGATGAGCCCTTGTTCGACACCGCGCTGCGCGAGGTGGCCGAGGAGACCGGCATCGACGTTGGATCGCCGGCTATGCCCCGGTCTGCCCTGCGCGACTGGGGCTTGCGCAACGTCTACGAGATCTACCCGGTCTGGCGCCACCGCTACGCGCCCGGGGTCACGCACAACACCGAGCATGTGTTCGGCCTGTGCGTGCCGGCCGGCACCGTGGTGACGTTGAGCCCGCGCGAGCATCTGCAGCATGTCTGGCTGCCCTGGCGCGAGGCCGCTGACCGCTGCTTTTCGCCCAGTAACGCCGAGGCCGTGCTGCACCTGCCGCGCCTGGGTGGCTGAGTCCGCGATGCGCGCCCCGCTGTTCAGCAGTTCGCGCCTGTCGGGTCTTGGCCAGTCCGGCGGCCCGCAGGCTGCCAGGCCGGTGGGCCCGGTCCTGCGCGTGGCCACCTACAACATTCACAAGGGCGTGCGGGGTGTCGGGCCGCGAAAACGGCTAGAGATCCACAACCTGGGCCTGGGCATCAAGGCGCTGGACGCCGACCTGGTCTGTCTGCAGGAGGTGCGCTTGTTCCACCAGCGCGAAGCGCTGCACTTCCAGCGCACGCTGCTGGGCTGGCCCGAGGGTGGCCAGGCCGACTTCCTGGCGCCCGAGGGCTATGCCGTGGCCTACCGCACCAATGCCACCACCCGCCACGGCGAGCATGGCAACGCGCTGCTGTCGCGCTGGCCGCTGGGCGAGGTCGGTCACCACGATGTCAGCGACCACCGTTTCGAGCAGCGCGGCCTGCTGCATGTGCCGGTGCGGTGGCGGGGTGTCGAGGTGCATGTGGTGGTGGCGCACTTCGGCCTGATCCATGCCAGCCGGGTGCGCCAGGTCGAGCGCCTGGCGGCCTTTGTCGCTGCCGAGGTGCCCGCCGCCGCGCCGCTGCTGGTGGCCGGCGACTTCAACGACTGGGGCGAGAAGCTTGACGGGCCGATGCGGGTCATAGGGCTGCAGCGCGCCTGCGTCGGCGCCGAGCGGGCCCAGCGCACCTTCCCGTCATCGGTGCCCATCTTCGCGATGGACCGGGTCTACAGCCGTGGCCTGAACTGCCTGTCGGCCACCGTGCCGCGCGGCGGCGTTTGGTCGCGCATGTCCGACCACCTGCCGCTGCTGGTGGAGTTGCAGCTCGACTGAGCGACTCTCCAGCATCGACTTGTCGGCCATGAATCCACCGTCTGCCGTCCGTCCTGCGCCCGCACCGCCTGTGGGGACCTTGCCGTTGACCGGCGGCAACCGCGTGGCCTTGCTGGCCGGCGGCGACGAGTTGTTCCCGGCGATGTGCGAGGCCATCGCCGCGGCGCGCCACCAGGTCTGGCTGGCCACCTACATCTTCCACGACGACCCGGCCGCCCAGGCCGTCGCGCAGGCCCTGGCCGACGCGGCGCGGCGCGGCGTCTGGGTTGGCGTGGTGGTCGACGGTTTCGGCAGCAAGGCGACCTTGTTCCGCCTGCGCCAGTGGCTGGCCGACGCCGATGTCAACCTGGCGGTGTTTCGCCCGGTTGACCGCTGGTGGCGCCTGCTGCAGCCGGGGCAGTTGCGTCGCCTGCACCACAAGCTGTGCGTGGTCGACGCCGAGGCGGGTTTCGTTGGCGGCATCAACCTGATCGACGACCGCAACGACCTGAACCACGGCTGGTCCGACGCGCCGCGGCTGGATTTCGCGGTTCGCTTGCAGGGCCCCGCAGTGGCGCAGATGGAGCAGACGGTGCGTGCGATGTGGAGCCGCGCCGCGCTGGGCGCGGACTGGCGCGAAGAGGTGGTGGCGCTGACCCGCAGCGCCGAGCCGCTGGCGCGCGCGCGGCGCATCCTGTCGCGCTTGCGGCTGCAGCCCGCCGACAGCCCGGAGCCAACGGTGCTGTCGCCAGTGCGGGTGGCTTTCCTGGTGCGCGACAACCTGCGCCGCCGCCGCACCATAGAGCGGGCCTATGTCGAGGCCATCGCCGGGGCCCGCAGCCGGGTCGACCTGGTCTGCCCGTATTTCTACCCGGGCCGGCTGTTCCGCCGCGCCTTGCGCCGTGCCGCCCAGCGTGGCGTGCGGGTGCGCCTGCTGTTGCAGGGCAAGGCCGACTACCGCTTCGCCGCGCTGGCCGCCCAGGTGCTGTACGAAGAGATGCTGCGCAGCGGGGTGCGGGTGTTCGAGTACACCCCCGCCTTTCTGCACGCCAAGGTGGCGGTGGTCGACGACGACTGGGCCACCGTGGGCAGCAGCAACATCGACCCGCTGTCGCTGCTGCTCAACCTGGAGGCCAACCTGATCGTGCACGACGCGCCGTTCACCGGCCTGCTGGCGCTGCGCATCGAGGCCGCGATCGGGGTGGCGCGCGAGGTCTTGCAGCCGCCCGCCGGCGCCGGCGCGTGGGCGGTGCTGCGGCGCGGTTTCGTCGCCTGGGCGGCCTACTGGTTTCTGCGCCTGGCCGGCAGCAGCGGCAAGTACTGAGCGCAGCGCCGACCTCATGGATCAGCGCATGGACGACCTCGTCATCGCCCGGCCGCAAGGCCTGTACTGCCCGCCCGGCGATTTCTACATCGACCCCTGGCGAGCGGTTCCACGCGCGGTGATCACCCACGCCCATGCCGACCACGCGCGCGCCGGCCACGGCCATGTGCTGGCCACCGCCATCAGCGAGGGCGTGCTGCGCAGCCGGTTGGGCGCGGCGCTGCCCTTGCAAGGACTGGCCTATGGTGAGTCGGTGCTGCACCGGGGCGTGCGCATCAGCCTGCACCCGGCCGGCCATGTGCTGGGATCGGCCCAGGTGCGGCTCGAACACGCGGGCCGGGTCTGGGTCGCCTCGGGCGACTACTACCTCAGCGCGCATGACGAGCGCAACCCGACCTGCGCGGCTTTCGAGCCGGTGCGCTGCGACTGCTTCATCACCGAATCGACCTTCGGCTTGCCGATCTACCGCTGGGCGCCGCAGGCCGAGGTGTTTGGCGACATCAACCGCTGGTGGCGCGCCAACGCCGCCGCGGGACGGCCCAGTCTGCTGCTGGCCTACAGCTTCGGCAAGGCGCAGCGCCTGCTGGCCGGCGTGGACGCAGCCATAGCGCCCATCGTCGTGCATGGCGCGCTGCTGCCGATCAACGCCGCCTACCGCGCCGCCGGCGTGGCGCTGCCCGAGACGCTGACGCGGGCCGGTCTGGCCGGCCAGCGGGCACTGTCGGGCGAATTGGCCGGCGCGCTGGTGCTGGCGCCGCCCGCGGTCCATGCCAGCGCCTGGGCGCGCGGGCTGGGCGACTTCAGCGACGCTTTCGCCAGCGGCTGGATGCAGTTGCGCGGCGCGCGCCGGCGCCAGGGCATGGACCGCGGCTTCGTGCTCAGCGACCATGCCGACTGGCCCGGCCTGCAGCGCGCCATCGCCGCCACCGGTGCCGAGCGCGTGATCGTCACCCATGGCCAGGAGGCGGTGATGGTGCGCTGGCTGCAGGAGCAAGGCCTGCAGGCGGGCTCGTTCCGCACCGAATATGGCGGCGAGGGCGGTGAGTTGCCGATGGTCGCCGACGCGCCGCTCGTCGCTGCCGCCGCTGCGGTCGATCCCGAGGTCCCGGCCTGATGCGCCGCTTCGCCGCGCTCCATGCCGAGCTCGACGCCAGCACCGACACCGAGGCCCAGTTGGCGGCGCTGCAGCGTTACTTGGCCGAGGCCGACCCGGCCGACGCCGCCTGGGGCCTGTACTTGCTGGCCGGTGGCAAGCCGCGGCAGAGCGTGCCGACCGCGCTGCTGCGGGCCGAGGCGAGCGCCGTGGCGGGCATCCCCGACTGGCTGTTCGAGGCCTGCTACCAGGCCGTCGGCGACCTGGCCGAGACCATCGCCCAGGTCTTGCCAGCGCCGCGCAGCCACAGCGCGCTGGGCCTGGCGGTCTGGCTGGTCGACCGTCTGCTGCCGCTGCGCGCTTTGCCGCCGGCGCAGCAGGCGCTGCAACTGCGCGCCTGGTGGGACGAGTTGCCGGCCGACGAGCGCTTTCTGCTGGTCAAGCTGATCGGCGGCGGCTTGCGGGTCGGTGTCAGCAAGCTGCTGGTGCAGCGCGCGCTGGCCCGCCATGCCGGGCTCGACCCCAAGATGATCGCCCAGCGCCTGATGGGCTGGACCGACGCGCGCAGCCTGCCCAGCGCCGACCGGCTGCAGGCCTTGCTGGCGCCGGAGGGCGCCGACGCCAGTCCGGCCACCGGCCAGCCCTTTCCGTTCTTCCTGGCCCATGCGCTGGCCCTGGTGCCGGCCGAGTTCGAGGCCGGTCTGGGCCCGGTCGAGCAGTGGCAGGTCGAGTGGAAATACGACGGCATCCGGGCCCAGGTCGTGTGCCAGGTGGGCCAGGTGTGGATCTGGTCGCGCGGCGAGGAACTGCTCACCGAGTGTTTTCCAGAGGTGGTGGACGCTGCGCGATCCTTGCCCGAGGGCACGGTGCTCGACGGCGAACTGCTGGTCTGGATCGCCGGCGTGCCGGCGCCCTTCAACCTGCTGCAGCAGCGCATCAAGCGCAAGACCCTGAGCCGCAAGCTGCTGGCCGACACGCCGGTGCGCTTCATCGCCTACGACCTGCTGGCGCTGCGCGGCGACGACCTGCGGGCCCGGCCGCAACATCTGCGCCGCGAGTGGCTGGAGGCCTTGCTGGCCGGGTCGCCGTTCGAGCCGTCGGTGCTGGTGCGGGCGGCCGACTGGCCGGCGCTGGCTGCCTTGCGTCGCGAGAGCCGCCAGCGCGGTGTCGAAGGGCTGATGCTCAAGCAGCGCGACGCCGGCTACGGCAGCGGGCGCACCCAGGCGGACGGCGTCTGGTGGACCTGGAAGGTCGAGCCGATGACGGTGGACGGCGTGCTGGTCTATGCCCAGGCCGGCCAGGGCCGGCGCGCCGGCCTCTACACCGACTACAGCTTTGCGGTCTGGAGCCGGCCGCCGGCCAGTGCCGCCGAGGCCGAGGCGGTGGTCGACGCGATCGCGCGGCGCGAACCGGCGCAGCCGGGCGGGTTGCAATTGCTGGTCTTCGCCAAGGCCGATGGCGGCCTGACCGATGCGGAGTTCAAGGCGGTGGACCAGGTCATCCGCGCCCATACGGTGGAAAAATTCGGCCCGGTGCGCAGCGTGCGGCCGACGCTGGTGCTCGAGCTCGGTTTCGAGGGCATCGCGCCCAGCCCGCGCCACAAGAGCGGCATCGCGCTGCGCTTGCCTCGCATGCTGCGTATCCGCCACGACAAGCCGCTGCACGAGGCCGACAGTCTGGCCACGCTGGCCGAGTTGGTTGGGGGGACCGCGGCGACCGGCTGATCGGCACGGTACGGTGGTGCCTCTGCACGGAACCAGATATAGTACCTAAGTGATTGATTTATAAGGATATGTTTGCACCCCCGTCACAGTTCTGGCACAGTCGATCCCCGTTACATCAACGGGAGCAGGACATGGCAACAATTCGCAAGCGTGGGGACAGGTGGCAGGCCATCGTCCGCAAGGCAGGGTTCAAGGCCCAGTCGGACACTTTCGACACCAAGGCGCGGGCCTCGGCCTGGGCCAAGTCGATGGAGACCGAGATGGAGAAGGGCAACGCGCCCGACATCAGCGCGCTCCGCAAAGAAACCGTCCAGGCGGTGCTCGAGCGCTTTCGGGACGAGGAGTGCCCCAACCGCAAGGGCGGCCGCTGGGAGCAGGTGCGGATCAACGCCTTCATCAAGCGCGACCAGTTCATCCGCATGCGCCTGGACCAGGACATCCCCGGCGCCCTACGCGACTGGATCAAACTGCGCGGCCAGGACATCGCGCCGTCAAGCCTGAACCGGGAGTTGAACATCCTGAGTGGTATCTTTTCCCATGCTATTAAGTCCTGGGGCATCCCCCTCAAGACCAACCCGGTCCACCAGGTCAAGCGACCCAAGGAAAGCAGCCGCGGGCGGGAGATAACCTGGACGCCAGAGGACATCGCGAAGGTAAAAGCCGTAATTGGACCCGTGCCGTTCCCCCCCAGGTTTATCCCGCACTACATCCCAGCCATGATGGACTTTGCCGTGGAGAGCGCGATGCGGATCAGCGAGATCTGCGCGATCGAGACCGCCAATGTGCATCTCGACGAGGCCTGGCTGCGCATCGGGGACAGCAAGAACGGCGACGCTCGCAACGTGCCGCTGAGCACCCGGGCCATCGAGATCCTGCGGCCCTTCGTCGAACTGAACAAGAAGAACAAGCCGTTCCCGGTGAACGTGGGCAGCTTCGGTGTCCGGTTTCGCGAGGTGACCGCGGCCGCCGGCCTGGGGCACAAGACATTTCACGACACGCGACACACGGCTGCCACGAACCTCAGCAAGAAGCTGAGCAACGTCCTGGAACTCAGCGCAGTGACGGGCCACCGATCGCTGCAGTCGCTCAAGCGGTACTACAACCCCAACGCCTCCGACCTGGCGGCCAAGCTGGGATGAAGAAAGAGGCCCCGCAGGGCCCCTTCATCGATGTTGCCAATACCCGGGCGCTCGCCGATGGTGCGCAACCGCCAGCACGAACGCGACGCTGTGGTCTATCTCATAGACGACCGTGTAGGGGAACCGACGCAGCAGACAACGGTGTGTGCCGTCCTCGTCCTGTTTCCACGTATCGGCGGATTCACCGAGCGCATCGATGCACCGTAGCACCTCGGCGCGAAACGCTTCGGCCGCAAGCGGGTTTCGCTCTTGATACCACCGAAACGCGCCGCCGATCTCTGCCTCTGCATCGGGCAAGATGACAACGTGGAATCGACTCACAGCGCAGTCAGCCGCGCTCTTGCCTCGGCCCACGGCACGGCGGTGACCGCCCCCGCGTGCAATGCTGCGCGCCGTCGCGCGATCTCAACGCGCCAGGCATCTGCCACCTGGGCGTCGTCGGTGCCTTCGAGGCTGACCAGCAGTGCGGCGACCAGGGCGGAGCGCTCGTCAGTGGGCAACGTGAGGGCCTCATCAAGCAGGTGTTCGACGTGGGCGTTCATGGCGTAAAGTCTAGCACTCGCGTAGTCACGCGAGCGTCAGGGCTCAAGCGCTATGACCTTGCCCTCAGAAAACGTATCCCTTGCTGAGTGATTAAATTCAAGCAAGGAGAACGGAAAATGACGAAGAAGACACCGAGGGCGCGGTACACGCTGGAGTTCAAGCAAGAGGCGGTTCGCCTGGTCGAAGGTGGGCAGAGCATCG